>JBBRMK010000039.1:0-39766 GCA_038230875.1 Pseudanabaenales cyanobacterium | reverse complement strand
GCCTGTCCGTTTCTCTGGCAATCTTTCCAGCTCTTGCCGAAAAAAACTTACAATCCCGTCAAAATTATTTGCCTGTTTCAACTGTTTTACGCTTTTAGCTTAAAAATACGATTATCTTTATACTCTTTTTTGCATAGCTTTCGCTTTAAGGGTGTCGAAGTGGGTGAGCCAACTATTATGTCTAGTTCACGAACTAGTAGTAGCAGTGAGTCGGTGGTTGTGAGTAGCGATCGCCTTGACTTTCTCAGTGGTTCTAATAACACAATTGTAAGTGGCACTGTCTCATCTAGCCAAAAACGCCAATATGTCCTGAACTGTGGAAGTGGGCAGCAATTTAATGCAGCATTACTACAAGGACAAGCAAATCTGCGACTAATCGATCCGAATGGTGCGACTGTCGCTAATGGCAGCAGTAGCCTGAGTGTAAGACTACCAAGATCTGGCGACTACACAGTTGAAGTCTCAGCTTTTGATCCAATCAGCTTTAATTTACGCATTGAAGTGCTTTGAAATATGCAGACATAAAAATCACCGACTTTTTCTTTGAAATCAGATTCTACTTGTATTAGTTGAAGAAAAAGTCGGGGATCTCAACTGCATAGACAAACTTTGCTTATCACTGCATCAAGGATTAAGTGGGCTAAAGCTTAGATCTTGCTGAGGAGAAGCATTACTGGATGTTTGATTCAAATTTTCTTTAGGAGGACTAGACGCGATCGTAATACAATCGCTAACTGAAGCACTGCTATTGCTGCATATTACACTTGTGCCACTAATCAAGCTAAATGCCCCATAACCAGCAAGAGCTAGGATTAATGTTGAGCCAGCACCAATTAAAGCCCATTGCTACACAGCGAAATCCAAAGGAGTTTTTTGAGACATGAGGAGTTTTTTGAGGCATGAAGATAACAAACCAATTATTTCATGAGCTCATGCAGGTATGAAACGATATAACTCTGTAACCGCATTTTATCGCAATGGTATAACTGATTTTGATGACCGTCTTATGTTGAATGTATCTGCTTTATAGAACTTCTATTTAGATGCTTCTTAAAAACGAACAGAAACAGTAAAATCTTCTCTAAGCATCGCTTTTGTTTCTCAACAAGTCTAATGATTTACTAAACATTAAACCAAAGCTTCAACTATCTGAGCAATGATTGCGCCTAAGATTGTGACCGTTACATATTTACCAATCATGGGATTGTTTCCAAGTGAATCATCTTTCTTGCAAACAGTTAAAAATAGTGACCATGCTTGTGTCGAGTTAATTGATTGAAAGCGATTAAATCTAGATGTAAAAATTAAAGGCATAAGGTGATATCTAACAATAAAAGTACCCGATTTATTAAAATCAAAATGTGGGTGTGCCGCGCTTCGCGCGGCACACCCACGGTAAAATCTTTTCAAGAAATCGCCTAAACTTAATTTGCTTAAAGTTTGGGGCTCAGCGTAAGTTGAACATAACACAAAAATTAATGAAACTAAATTGGTCAAAGCGACGTTAAGAGAGCCTTGCATATGAAAATTGCTTAAAAATCGCTATAGTCCTGCATACCATTCGTAACCTAAATCCTCCCAGTAGCCACGTTTTTTACCTAGCTTACTCGTCAACTGAATCCTAGTTACCCATTTGCTGAGCTTGTAACCAAGTTTAATAGGCGAGGCTAAACGTAAGGGAGCACCAAATTCTGTTTCGAGAGGCTGTCCATTTTTTTGATATGCCATCAAAGTCTGTGGATGCATCACCGAATCAATATCCCAGCTTTCGTAATAGCCATCTGCCGAATAAAAATATACATACTTAACTTGATCTAAAGGCTGGGCGATCGCAATTAAATCTCGCAACCTCACACCGCCCCATTGCACGATCGCGGCCCATCCCTCAACACATACATGACGAATTACCATTGATTTAAATGGTATTTTTTGCAAATCACCCATACTGAGGCTCAGCGGATTGTTAACTTCACCATCAATGGTCAGACGATAAGTCTCAGGATTAATCGCAGGCGTGAATCTAAAAGTATTGACAATTAACTTATTTGGCTCGATCTCATTAACTGCAAACTCTGGCACTGGTTGCTGCGGTCTAAAAATTAATGACTCAACTTGTTGATTGAACGGTTCTGATAAACCACCCACCAAACTTTCAGCTACACTACCAAAGCCAATCGTTAGCAAACCTGCACCAGCCAAAGTCAAAAAACGGCGGCGTGGTACAAAGTCATCATCGTCAAGTTCAGTATCTGATTGATTTTGTTTAGATTCTTGTGACATAACTTAAATATAACAAAGAGAAATCTTTACTTGCTCTTTGCTACTTGCTCCAAAACATTGAATCAAGCAAGCGATCGCTGCCCACCTTGCGCCCCAACTGTGAATGAATCCCACCTAATATTAGGGTAATTGGCACTGCCATAAAGTGAGTAATCCGCAAAGCTTCCCACCCACCCAAGCTATCGACTATCCAGTAAAACTGAGCAGGCTTATACATACCTAGCCCTGAAAAAATTGATAACAACAAAATCGGAATCAGCAATGTATAAACCAATCGATGCCAAGCATAATTCTTGCGCTTTTCATTTTGACTAACTAGCAATGCTTTTACATCTTTGCTACTCATATACCGATGTCGCCAACGTCTCGTCAGTAAAACATAAACTCCGTACCACAAAAGATTTAGCGCAAATATCCACATCATGGCAAAGTGCCAATGTCTTCCACCTGCCAACCAACCACCTAGCCCCAAAATTGGCGGAATGTGAATACCTTCACGCCCCCCAAACACTGGATTAGCGTTATAAATCTGTAAGCCACTAGTTATCATCAAAAACAAACTGACTAGACTTACCCAATGAAAAATTTTAACGGCTAGAGGTTGAGTCATCTTTTGAGTCGGCGATCGCATAGTCATTTTTATAAAATTTTGCTTTGCTCTTATGGCAATCATCATCAAAAAATTAAAAGAAGAAAGGGCGCGTTGCGCCCTTTCTTCTTTTAGGATCATTTAAGAGAAAAGAGTATTTACACCCTTCTCTCTACTTTCTAATGATTAACTACTGAGGCTTTTTAGTTTCAGGCTTAGCCATCGCATCAGGCTTAGCCATCGCATCAGGCTTAGCCATTGCATCAGGCTTAGCCATTGCATCAGGCTTAGCCATTGCATCAGGCTTAGCCATCGCATCAGGCTTAGCCATTGCATCAGGCTTAGCCATTGCATCAGGCTTAGCCATCTTATCTTTAGCCATTGCATCAGGTTTTGCCATGGCATCAGGCTTAGCCATTGCGTCAGGTTTTGCCGCAGGTGTGGCTGCCGATGTAGCTGCAGGTGGTGTAGGAGTTTCCGAAGCACAAGAAACTAGACCAGCAGATGTAAATAAGCCAAGGCTTGCAACAATAAGGAGAGCTTTTAAGTTCATAGTTGTAATTTTTTCTGTGTAGTAATGGACTAACTAATTTACATGTAAGTAACTACAAGTAGTTTTGTGTGGAGGAGCTTGCATATATTACTTACCAAATAATTCTATGCTAAAAAATTATCGATTACATAACTTAGTTTTGGTAAATCTGTAATTTATATAATTTCCTGATGGTCTACTCCCTTCCCAGCGAAAGATTAGACGTGGCGGCGCGGAGCACCGCAACGCTAATTCTTGGTTTTTAATGTCTATTTTTATACTGGGAAGGCAGTAAAATCATGGCAAAGCCTGATTTAGCAAGAAATGACTGAGAAAGTACTAATAAGTATTCTTAAACTGATCGTTCACGACAAGCACTTATCTAAGTTTGACTACGCTCTTCTAAAGCAAGATTTATTAGAAACTCGCGATCGCTTACAGGTGCTAGATTTTAAAAATTTAAGTGCAGAAGAGGTTATTGAGCAGCGATCGCATTTACTGAGATTGGCTTATCAAGAAATTTCACAAAGCCTAGTTATTGCAAACATTCAAATTGAGCCGCCATCTCTATTTCCCCTGCTGTGGCACTACTGGCTTCCCCTCGCGCAACGCCTAGCCAACCAGCAGCAACAAATAGGACGCTCTTTAATTCAGGGCTTATTAGGTGGACAGGGTACAGGCAAGACAACATTAGGATTTGTTTTAAATATTTTGTTGAGGGCTCTTGGCAAGACTTTACTGAGTATTTCACTTGATGACTTTTACAAGCCCTATGCAGAGCGCCAAAAACTGCGCGATCACAGTCCTGTTTTAATTTGGCGAGGACCACCGAATACGCACGATATTGATTTAGGTATTCAGGTCTTACAACAATTGCGCGATCACTCTCCTGACAATCCTAAAACGATCGCTATCCCGCGTTTTGATAAGTCTCTACATAATGGCGCAGGCGATCGCATCGCACCTGAACTTTCCGATGGTGCCGATATTATTTTGTTTGAAGGTTGGTTTGTGGGTATGCGTCCTCTACCAATTACTGCTTTTCAAAATTTTGTAGCACCAATTTTGTCAGAAAGCGATCGCGAATTTGCTCTTGAATGTAACGCTAATCTTTACAACTACTTACCTCTTTGGGAATATCTTGATAGTTTGATCGTAATCAAGCCTGAAGATTATAACTACAGCTATCAATGGCGGATCGAAGCTGAACACAAGTTAATTGCTGCGGGCCAAACTGGTATGAGCGATCAGGAAATCATGCAATTTGTCGAATATTTTTGGAAAGCACTTCATCCTGAACTATTTATGCCCCGCATAATCAGTGATCGCGCATCGGTTGATTTGGTTATCGAAATATCGCGATCGCACTTACCAACAAGGATTTATCGACCTTAAAACCAGAAACCAAGGACATTACTTGAGGTAAATTTTAAATTTTACTAATTTTTTAATGTTGCGATCAGGCAATCAATCGGAAGGAATAGTTTATTATTATGTTAAGAATAAAATAATTAAACTAGTTTGACGTTTCTGAGTCACGTGTCTGCTCACCCTTCTTGAGCAGCTAACTAATTCAGAATCAATTATCCTAAATTAAAATAAAAATCGTTAAGATTTTAATCACTACATAAATTTAAGGAACATTTGCAATGGGATTACCCTGGTATCGAGTGCATACAGTCCTCCTAAACGACCCAGGAAGACTTATTGCCACGCACCTGATGCACACTGCTCTCGTAGCAGGGTGGGCAGGCTCAATGGCGCTTTATGAGCTAGCAATTTTTGACCCCAGTGACCCAGTCCTCAATCCCATGTGGCGTCAAGGTATGTTTGTCATGCCTTTTATGACCCGTCTTGGTATTACTAACTCTTGGGGTGGCTGGACGATCACTGGCGAACCCGTAACCGATCCTGGTTTCTGGTCTTTTGAAGGCGTAGCTATTGCCCACATTGTCCTCTCTGGCTTACTCTTTCTTGCCGCTATTTGGCATTGGGTTAACTGGGATCTAGAGCTATTTAGAGACCCTCGCACTGGTGAGCCTGCTTTAGATTTGCCTAAAATGTTCGGTATTCATTTATTTTTGTCTGGGTTACTGTGCTTCGGTTTCGGAGCATTCCATCTAACAGGACTTTTTGGACCAGGTATGTGGGTATCTGATGCCTATGGGTTAACAGGGCATGTTGCACCTGTCGCACCCGAATGGGGACCAAACGGATTTAATCCATTTGATGCAGGCGGTATTGTGGCTCACCACATTGCGGCTGGTATTGTTGGTATTGTTGCAGGCTTGTTCCACTTAACCGTGCGTCCACCAGAGCGTTTATACAAAGCACTCCGCATGGGTAATATCGAAACTGTACTATCTAGCAGTATTGCCGCCGTATTTTTTGCAGCATTTATTGTCGCAGGAACCATGTGGTACGGATCAGCTGCTACCCCTATCGAATTGTTTGGTCCTACCCGCTATCAGTGGGACAGTAATTCTTTCCAACAAGAGATTGATCGTCGTGTCCAAACTGGGCTAAATGCTGGTTTGAGTGCCGAAGATGCTTGGTCAAAAATTCCCGACAAACTCGCTTTCTATGACTACGTTGGTAATAGCCCTGCTAAAGGTGGTTTGTTCCGCGTTGGTCCAATGAACAATGGTGATGGGATTGCTCAAGGCTGGCAAGGTCATCCAATTTTTAAAGATGGAGAAGGGCGTGACCTTAGCGTTCGTCGCCTCCCTAACTTCTTTGAAACTTTTCCTGTAGTTCTTCAAGATCAAGATGGTATAGTTCGTGCGGATATCCCTTTCCGTCGTGCCGAATCTAAATATAGCGTTGAGCAAACTGGCGTAACTGTCTCCTTTGTTGGCGGTCAATTAAATGGTCAAGCTTTTACTGATGCTCCGACCGTTAAAAAATATGCTCGTCAAGCTCAGCTAGGCGAAATCTTTGAATTTGATCAAGAAAAGAATAACTCTGACGGTGTATTCCGTACTAGCCCTCGTGGTTGGTTTACTTTTGGACATGCTGTATTTGCTTTGTTCTTCTTCTTCGGTCACATTTGGCATGGCGCTCGTACCTTGTTCCGCGATGTGTTTGCTGGTGTTGATCCAGAACTCAGCGAAGAACAAGTTGAATGGGGCGCATTCCAAAAAGTTGGCGACAAAACTTCTCGTCCTGTTGAGGCCTAACATCCAATGGAAGCTATTACTTACGTTTTGATTTTCGCTTGTTTGATTGGTTTGTTCTTTTTCGCAATCTTCTTCCGTGAAGCTCCTAGACTTCCCTCTAGCTCTAAGCCTACTAAGAAGTAAATAAAAAAGTCCGCCTAGGCGGACTTTTTTATTTAGAAACTACTCTTGATAAAATCTCTGATTGATATTGTGATCGCTAAAAACAAAACGAAAAATTTGTGGCTATTAGAGAACAAATAAATTATTTAGATATTTGGCAGGAAATCACTGGGGGTAATAATTTTAATGTTTCTAAAAGGATTAAGGACTAATAAATCTTGATCGCCAGTAATGATCAAGTCGGCGTTGCCATTTACAGCAAGCTCTAGGAATTTATCATCTTTGCGATCGCGACAAGATTGAATAGTTTCTTGAATTTCTACTATCTCTGCATCGACAAAAAATTTTGAAATAAACTGAAGACGGTCTTAATAAAGAAAAGTATTTCTCAAATTTCTTGCGCCCTAGGACTCCGTCTAATTCAAGAATAATGGCTGTGGATGTTAGCAGATTTCCTGTTGAGTACGCTAAGTCAAAGGCTCTTCTGGGTATCGACTGGGGAAACATCAAAGCGCTGATAGTTACGTTGGTATCAAAGACAAAACGATCAGTTTTCATCAGCAAGAATTGATTCAAGAATTTCAGGAGTTAAGCCACGCTCTTGAGCTTTGGAGCCTATATCATCCATGATTTGCATCAAAGAACGTTTATCTAATTCCTGTTGCAACATGATACTGAACAACATTTCTAGCTTCTTTCGCCTAGAGGGATTTATTTCCTGATAGGCTTTTGCAACTTCTGGGTTAACTTGAACTGTGATAGCTGCCATGACTTTTTGCAGGCTCAAAATTTTTTGAATTGTAAATGGATTATAACAAGTCTCTAAATATCAGGGGAAATCTATAGAAGGCTAATGGATAATATGGTTATAAAGTAGCGATCGCTGATTGTTTTGGATTGATATTGCGATCGCCATTTAGTTAGACGGTTAAGTACTGATAATATCCTGTTAAAATAGTTGTGAATATTTGAGTAGTAAAATACCGAAAAATGGCGGGTAAACCAATACCTAATCCCTCGATTTTAGATAGATGTCGAGTTGTGGGAGTAGAGGGACAGAGAAAGGTATATTACGATGCTCAAGAAGATCGTTACTACACATGGGATTCGCTGCATGGTGAACTGGAGGTATTTAATAAACGTGGTAGACATCTTGGCGTTGTATGTCCAATTACGGGCAATTTAATCAAGCCTGCGGTGAAGGGGCGTAAAATTAGCAAGCAAAATTAAGGAAATATATGAATAAGTCGTTTATTGAGAAGTGTATTAATGGTGATGCGTCTCTAGATGAAATAGATGATTATATTGATGCATGGCATGATAGTGATTCAGATACGGAACTCGAATTACATGAATATTTAGGAATGACTTGGAAGGAATATTCTTTATGGGCTGTCAAACCTAAACGTTTGGCACGGATTATTAATGCCAGAAGAAAAGGTATCCAATTAAATGAAAAAAATTTCATGCAAACAAGTCAGAGATTAGCTGCAAGATCAAATAATCAGAAAGAATCTTTAGAAGCAATCAAATGGTTAAAAGACATAGGTAAAATCTAAATGACTCCAGAAGAAAAACTTGCTGTTAAGTTTCTAGAAAGACATAGACTTACACCTCCATATAATCTTAAAGAATTAGCTTCTTTGTATGCAGAAGTAGAATTTTTACCATTCCCAGAAAATATTAATGCGGATGGAATATCCTTGGGACTCAAGCAATTATCTAAGCCTAAGATATATATAAATTCTTCACGCCCAACATCTAGGCAGAATTTCACATTAGCTCATGAATTAGGACATGTAATAATACCTTGGCATATCGGTAATATAGTATCTCATACTGATATTAAAGATACAGAAGATAACTCATCTTCTAATTCTGACAACAGCGATGATTATGAATATAGACTAATAGAGAGCGAAGCTAATAGGTTTGCTGCTGAGTTATTAATTCCGACTTTCTGGTTATCTAACAAGGTCTTAAATTTAGACATATCTAATATAGAAAATATTCTAAATAAAATTGCTAATGATAGTGGAACATCAAAGCAAGCCGTCTTGATAAAGCTGTTTAAAGCTTTGCCATCAGGCTACACATGTGCAGAGATTGATGATAATGGTATCGTTGTCAATGGTTTTATGTCGGAAAATACAATAGTATATAAGCCTAAAATTGGAACAAAATATTATGGTTCTGAAATTTATTCAATATATAAGGACAAAAAGACTTTTAGCTTAAACAATAAAAATTATATTATATGGACTTTTGAAAAAGATATACAAGTTCCTGATGAGACTGATAGAAGACCTTGGCGAGAAATTTTAGAAATAATTCTTAATGATTTGAATTTGCAAGCTAAGAAGACGAGTATTAGTTCTATTTTATCTTCTGCTATGCAATCAAACAAAGACAAAGCTGATTCTGAAATTATTTCTATTATTTATCATAGATACTCTGATCACAAAGATCTAAATGGATTTATAGAACATCCTTTGTGTGATCAATATATTGTCAAAAGATTTAAAGAATTACAAAGAAAATGGCGATGAGTGATCGCATTAATACCTCATTCTGATGATGGATTTAGGCGATCGCTATTTTGAGATGTGAGACGATCGCGCTAAAATAAAGACAAGCAACATAACATCTTAGTTAAGGAGCTAATTGTTATGACATTAAAAGACCTTCTAACTGAAGCCAAAGACTTAGACCTGCAAGAGCAGCTTCAACTAGCTACACAGCTATTGCAATGGGTAGAAGTCAAGATTAATCGAACACCTCAAAAAATATCATCTAAAAAGCTTCGGCAAGCAGGAATTGGATTAGGCTCATGTATATTTGAAGATAATTTTGACGATCCACTTCCCGATGAGTTTTGGCTTGGCGAATCATGAAGCTTTTAATGGATACCCACACCTTTATGTGGTGGCATAGCGAACCCAAACGTATTCCTAAAGAAACTTTGACACTCCTTCAAAATCCTGATCACGAATTAATTCTCAGTGTAGTTAGTCTATGGGAAATGCAAATAAAGGTTCAGTTGGAGAAGCTTACTCTTAGAGATGATTTAGAAATTATGGTCAAGATTCAACAAGAGCAAAACAATATCAGTCTCTTACCCGTAATATTCCCGCATATTTTGGAGCTAAGAAATTTACCTTTACACCATAAAGATCCCTTTGATCGGCTGCTGATCGCTCAATCGAAAGCTGAAAATGCAGCATTGGTTAGTCAAGACTCAGTTTTTAAAAACTATGGCTGCAATGTAATTTGGCGATCATCTTAAACCTCGTTTCTGATGATGAATTTAGGCGATCGCTATTTTGAGATGTGAGGCGATCGCGTTAAGATGTTTTTAATCTTACAATTACTCAAAAGCTAGATTTAGTAGGAATTGGAAATGCAAACACTGACAATCCCGACTCCAACAACAGACAAAAAAATTTGGACAGACGCAGAACTAATGGCATTAACCGATGAAAATTGCTATGAGCTTGTAAATGGAGAACTAATAAATATGGGAAACTCAGGTGCTTTGCATGGATATACTTGCAGCCTTCTAGTCATGGCTTTAATGAATTATATTTTGCCCAGACAACTTGGCATTATTCTTGACTCCAGTACAGCCTTCACAATGAAAAATGGCAACAAGCGATCACCTGACATTTCTTTTGTATGCAAAGAAAAGTTACAAGGACTTACTGAATTGCCTGATGGCTTTTTAGATGGCTCACCTGATTTAGCGATCGAGGTTCTCTCTCCTAATAACACGATCGCCGAAATCGATCAAAAAATCGTGGAATATTTTGAGAATGGCTCACACTTAGTTTGGGTGGTTAATCTCAAATTACATTACGTCCTAGTCTATCGCTCTGCTCAAGAACCTGATCGCCTACTCAAACAATCCGATTCTTTAGATGGTGAAGATGTTATTTCTGGTTTCACAATGCCATTATCAGAACTATTTCAGAAGATATCTTTTTGATTGATATTGCGATCGCCTTAACACCTGCTTCTGAGGATGGATTTAGGCGATCGCAATTTGGGAATGTCAAAAAAGCAATTCAAACCTAAAAACAAAAGGCAAATAGGGGCTTGCAATAAGGTAAATTGCTAATAGTTGTCAAAGTTAATCTGTATGTCTTATTACATCTCACCGCGCTTTTTGGACAAATTTGCTGTTCATCTTGCCAAAAATTTTATGAAACTGCCTAATGTGAATGTACCGCTAATTTTGGGCATTCATGGAGGCAAAGGTGAGGGCAAGTCGTTTCAATGTGAGATGGCATTTGAGCGCTTAGGTATTGAACCGATCAGAATGTCGGGTGGTGAATTGGAAAGTCCAGATGCAGGTGATCCTGCGAGATTAATTAGAATGCGTTACCGTGAGGCTGCCGAGTTAGTCAAGGTACGGGGCAAAATGTGTGTTCTCTTGATTAACGATCTCGATGCAGGGGCGGGACGAGTTGATAGCACCACGCAATATACAGTCAATACGCAGTTAGTCAATGCGACTTTGATGAATATTGCCGATAATCCGACTAATGTGCAGCTTCCAGGTAGTTATGATAGCAATCCGATTAGGCGTGTGCCGATTATTGTGACGGGGAATGATTTTTCGACTTTATATGCACCGTTAGTCCGTGATGGACGAATGGAAAAGTTTTTTTGGCATCCCGATCGCAGCGATCGCATTGGGATTGTCGGTGGTATTTTCGCACCTGATGGCATTCCGCAGTGGGAAATTGAGCGTCTTGTGGATATGTATCCTGATCGCTCCATTGACTTTTTTAGCTCGTTACGATCAAGTTTATATGATGAACAAGTTCGTAAGTTTATCTATGAGATTGGCTTAGATCACTTATCGATGCGCCTTGTTAATAGCACCCATTCATTGCCTGAATTTCGTCCGCCTAGCTTCGATCTAAAAATCCTTAAAGAGGCAGGCGATCGCTTGCTAGCAGAAGGAGATCGGGTAAGTCAGCGCAAACTTATTCAAGAATATATGCCTGTAGGAAATATAAATTAATTGAGAATTATCTAGATTGTGTCATCGCGATTTGATTTGGCTGAGTTCGATTTGGCGCGATCGCATTTGCTGAACTCTCCATTACTTTAGTGGCAAAGTTAGGAAGGATTCCAAAAAAAATGATGATTAGCGCAAGGGCGATCGCAGGATATCTTTCTTGCCATTTTACTAGGGGAATATTATCGATTGGCTTATCGCTACCATCTTTGAGAACTGAGAAGCGCCCAAAAAATACCCGATCAATCATGATCAAAAAATATACTGCCGTTAAGCCAGTACCGATCATGCAAAAAAGTGTTTGGATAGGGAAAACTGCAAAACTGCTACGGAAGATCACAAACTCAGCGATGAATCCAATCATCCCTGGAATACCTGCGCTTGCCATTGCTGCCAAAATCATCAGCGAACCCGTAACTGGTAATCCTCGTTCGGGATTAAGTAACCCATTGAGAGAGTTGATATTGCGGGTTCCTGCTTTTTTGTAAACAATGCCGACCAGAATAAATAACAACGCTGAAATTAAACCGTGACTTACCATCTGGAAAGTTGCGCCCAAGATTGAAAGTGGGGTTGCCGCTGCTAGAGCGAGCAGAATATAGCCCATGTGACCAACGGAGCTATAGGCAACCATCTTTTTCATGTCAGTCTGAGAGATTGCTGTAAGACATCCATATATGACGCTAACTACCGCCCAACCTGCTAAGAATGGGGCGATCGCTTGCCACGCATCGGGAAGTAAACCCAAACCAAAACGTAACAGTCCATAGGTTCCAAGTTTAAGTAGAACTCCTGCGAGTAATGTGGAAACTGGCGTCGATGCTTCAACGTGAGCATCGGGCAACCATGTATGCAATGGAACTATAGGAATTTTGATGCCAAATCCTAATAAGAGCAGAATTAGTAAAATTTCTTTAGTAGTTTTTGAGACCCCGTCAAGATTTAAATCTTGATAGTTAAATGTCAAACTAAAGGCGGTTGCATCGCCGCTGCCTAAGGCAGCCATACCAAAGAATGCTGCTAAAATCAGAACGCCCGATATGGCGGTATAAATCAAGAATTTTGTCGCTGCATAGATACGGTTTTCGCCGCCCCAAATCGCAATCAATAGGTAAAGAGGAATTAATTCGACTTCAAAGAAGAGAAAGAAGAGAAGTAAATTTTCGGCAAGAAAAGCTCCATTTACGCTGCCGCTAAGAATTAATAGTAATGGGAAGTAGAGTCTAGGACGTTGAATATCGGTGCTTATATATATGGCAATGATTGAGAGGAAGGCATTAAGTAAAATTAGTGGGAGGGATAAGCCATCTATGCCTAATCGATAGCTGAGCCCGATCGCATCTAGCCAAACTAAAGACTCACGCATCTGCATTGATGCAAAATTAATGTCAAATTTGGTCAGCAAAAATAATGACCAACCAAATGTGGCGATCGCAATTCCCAAAGATATTCGGCGTAACTGTTTGGAGTCGAGTAATCCTCCCAATAAAACAATAAGAAGCGCGCCTGCGATCGGCAGCCAAACTAATGTGCTAAGCATATTTGATTAAAGAATATTAAAAGTTTGATAAAAAATTGCTAAAAATTTGATATACAGCAGTTATTGATCAAACTCACCACGACAAGGGTCGCAGGGCGAAGCCCCGCAAAGGATTTTGGATTATTGTTTGTGGTAGGTTTGAAAGTAAATTGCTGTAAGTCTTTTGCTATGGAACGGCTTATACATGTAGATTAATTCAAGCCGTAAAAAGCTGTAAACCCGATCAGAATTAAACCAATCATAATTGTTAGGACATACTGTTGCAGTCTACCTGTCACCGTATATTTGAGGCTTTCTCCACTAAAAATTGAGGCAAAACCCAAAAAATTGACAGAACCATCAACTAAATATCGATCAACCCAAGTAAAAATCCTTGAGCCACCACCAACAATCAAGACAACTGTATATTTATAAATTGCTTGTACATATAAGTCATAGGCAAGTAAGTCTTGTAAGGCTTTCCAAGTATTGCGAGTAATCATCGGCGGCATTGACACGGAACTACCTGAATTATAAGGTTTGATATATATATATGCACCTACACCAAAGCCTAACAAACTTGAAGCAGCAAGTACCACACTTCCCCTGATATCAACAGTGTCCAAATCAATATCCGCAAAATCCCAAGATGGCAGCAAAATGGGAACTAGCAGAGTAATAATCGTGAGTGAAACTAATGGAATTGCTACTTGCCAGCTAACCTCAGGAGCGCGACGGGTTTTAGGCTGAGTCGATCCTAGAAAAACTAGAGCAAAGATTCGCATTAATCCAAACGCAGTAATGCTATTTACTAATAAGGCGATCGCAATTAGCCAAGGATCGCTATTCCAAAAGGTTTCTTCCCAACGTAAAAGTGTCCAAAATCCGCCAAAAGGAACCATCGCGATTAAGCTAATGGAACCAACGATGAAGGCAACTAAAGTGGCAGGCATTCTTGTTTTCAGTCCGCCCATTTCCGTTAAATCTTGAGTAATTGTCGTCATCATCACCGCACCTGAACTCAGGAATAGTAAAGATTTACTGATACCATGACTAAAAAGTAAGCCAAGCGCTAATTCAGGTTGTTGCATCCCAACGGCGATAAAAACTAACCCTAGATAGGCACTTGTAGAGTGTGATAGCGCGCGTTTCAGATCGATTTGAGCGATCGCTACTAATGAAGCTCCGATCGCTGTAATTGCGCCAAGTATGACCGAAACTTGAGCCGCTACAGGAAAAAGTGATAAGACAGGCTGAAATTTTATTAGTACATAAGCTCCAGCGCCAACAACTACTGAGTTTCGCAAAATTGAGGCAGGGTTAGGACCTTCCATAGCTTCATCTAGCCATAGATGTAGAGGAAACTGTGCACATTTACCCAATGGTCCTGCAATTAAGGCTAATCCTAATAAAGTGCCAAATTGTTGATGTTCAGAAAAATAAGCGATCGTTTGCGGTGCATCTGCCCATGTTTTTAAATCAGAAAAATTTAGACTATCAGTAAGGTTAGAAAGCGTGACTACTGCCATTAACAAAAATAAATCGCCAACCCGCTTTGTCCAAAAGGCATCTCTTGCTGCCGTCACGACTAGAGGCTGAGCATACCAAAAGCCCACTAATAAATAGGTTGATAAAGTCAGCATTTCTAGCAAGGCATAGCTAAAAAATAATGAGTCACTAAAGGCAATGCCTGTAATTGCTGCCTCAAAGAAACCAATCAAGGCACAAAATCTCGCTAAAGCCCAATCAGTTTCCAAAGACCCCAGTGCATAAACTTGCGAAATGAGGCTCATGGTCGCAATCATCACTGATGCGCCCGCGCTAATCGAAGAAATATCAAAAGAGAAAACAAGATTTAAATCGAAAGCCTGAAACCAACTAAATTCAACTTGTCGAGATGGCTCGCCCCAAATCGATAATGTTAGCCAACAACTGTGGAATAAGGCAAGTACAGTCATAAACATATTTAAGTAAGCCGCAGGACGAGGACCAGTACGTCGGATTAGTCTTAATGACCAAGGTAGAGTAATTCCTGCGCCCAGCAACCCATAACAAGGCAGTAGCCAAGCTGTTTCTAGGATCATTGATTTTACTATAGAGTTTTTACTATGTTTATAATAATATTTATAAGATATTTTAAATCAAGTATGTTAAAGACCAGTAAAGCAGCGTCAGCATGATGCGCTCTTTACGGAGGATAGTGCATTTTACAATAGCGGTGTAGTAACACAAAGCGATCGCAGGTTTGTTGATGTCGTTTTTGCCAAGTGATCAGATTGCGTGAGGTTTGCAGCATGGTCAAGTCCATACTGAGCATTTTTAATTGTTTATCAATTTCCACTTGCAAAGATAAGTTAGGCGCCGTTACCTCTAAATTTGTATTCACCATTTTTGTTTGAAAAAATATTTGGATTTCACTATGCGATCGCAACCAGTCTTTGGCGACCTCAGTTGCGGGTTGCTGTTGGGGCGCGATCGCTGTTTGTAAAATTTCTAATCGCTTTTGTAAATCATCAACTAAACCTAAATAATCTTGCGAATCTTGTAACAAATTATTTACCTATCAGGAACATCAAAAATATTTATGGGGAAGACTTAAAAAAACAGCGTTATCACTTTGCGCCGCTTTTCTTTTTTGAGTCTTTGTTTATCCTAAGGATAACGATGAAAGTTTAAATAATTACTACTCATCTAAATTTTGTATCCATTAAAATCGCTACCGACAATCTTATACTTATAGTGATCTAATAAATCTTTTCGTGATCAGTTTTACTGAAATCAAATAGTTATATGAATGATTACAAGTATCTAGTTAATATAAACATCAATCATGAGCATTAATGAGAGTTTATTCCCTAAAATTCTACCCATACCGATTGGCATAGAACGTCCTCATTGGAGTGTAATTATTCCTGCTTACAATCGATTAGATTATTTAATTGATTGTTTAGAAAGTGTTTTATCTCAAGCATTACCATTAGCACAGATGCAAATACTGGTAATCGATGACTGTAGTTCAGTAGATATTAAATCAATTGTTGATAGAGTAGGTAAAGGTCGGATTGAGTATCATCGTCATGATGACAATTTAGGTAATGCTGCGGCATTTAATAGCGGGCTTACTTTAGCGACGGGGGAATGGATTCATATTTTGCATGATGATGATTGGGTATTACCTAATTTTTATGCCAAACTGCAACAGGCGATCGCTAAGTTCTCTGGGATAAACGAGATTGGGGCAGTTAGTTGTCGTTATGTTACGGCAGATGCTAATAAGCACTGGTTAGGTATATCGCAGTTGCATCGTGCTGACTCAGGAATTGTCCAAGATTGGTTGTACAAAGTGGCGACCAATAACCCTGTGTCTCCTGCATCAGTGATAATTAAGCGATCAGTTTATGAACATGTGGGGGGATTTTATTGTGGATTTCTTAGTTCTAATAGTGAAGATTGGGATATTTATAAACGGGTGGCTGTTTTTTATAATTGGTGGTTTGAGCCAGAGGTATTAGCTTGCTATCGTCAACATTCTCAAAGTATTACCAGTCAAGGTGCAAAAGCGGGTTTACGTACGGCAGATCTGCGTACTAACATTGAAATGTCTTATGATTATTTACCAATAGAAATACGTGATGAAATTACAGCGATCGCTAGAAAAAATTATGCTTTACTGGCGCTCAAGCGAGCATTAGGATATTTTGATATAGGAGAAGTTGATGCGGCGTTGGTTCAAATTCAAGAAGGCTTAAAGATTTCCAGTGAACCATTAGTTGTAAATGTCTTATTTCAAGAGGTTTTAACGCAATCTGGAGCTGAACCTTTACGTCAGGCGATCGCCGAATTATTAATTGATTTAGAAAGCTTTATGGATTTAGAATAATTTAGGTTAGCGATATGAAATTCCCAAAAGAATTACAAGAGTTTATTAACAATAACTCTCTTGACAATCTATCTACTAAAGATTGTAGTTATCTTGATAAGTCTCTATCACAATTATTTGATTTAGATCCATTTCACGAAACTATTCAAGAATGGATATTTTTATGTGATTTAAAAAACCTTAAGGATTTACCTAGCCTAAAAGAACTATTACTTAAACTTTGTGATGGATATAACCAAATAGGAAATTTAGCTTGTAATTCTAGTGACTATGAAATTTCTTTAGAATGCTATCGCTACGCTTTGATATTATGCCCAACCAGCTATTCATTTATGCGATCGCAATTATTTTTCAATCGAGGAATTGTATTTATAAAATCTCAAAATCTGGTCAGCGCATTAAAAGAATTTGATGCCGCGATCGCCAATGAACAGCAGTTTAAGCCTGCTTATTATCAAAGAGAACGGGTATTATACGAAATTGAAAACCAATCAAGAAATTACCGATTTACGCATGATTGGTTTAGTCGCAATATTCCATTACTAGTGGAATATTGTAAAAATTTACGTGGTTTACCTAACCTCCATTTCTTAGAAATTGGTAGTTGGGAAGGTCGTTCAACTTGCTGGTTTTTAGAAAAAATACTTATCCATGAATCAGCTAAAATTACTTGCGTTGATACATTTGAAGGTGAAAGCTACTTAAACTTAGAGCAAAATATTTTGCAAAATGTCGAAGAAAGGTTTGATTGGAATATTGCTTTAACAGGTGGAACTAACAAAGTAAAAAAATATATTGGGCGATCGCAAGATTTACTAAGAACTTTGCCCTTGGCGGCTTATGACCTGATTTATATCGATGGTTCTCATTTAGCTCTAGATGTACTCTCTGACGCAGTATTAAGTTGGGAATTATTAAAGCACGATGGCATCATGGTGTTTGATGACTACGATAAGATTTTCCCTGACAATCCATCACAAAATACTAGTATTGCGATTGATGCTTTTGTAACTTGCTTTGCGCCCCAACTGGGGGTTATTCATCAATCTCATCAAGTCTTTCTCAAGAAACTATAAAAATTTTAAGGAAGTTATAAAAATCGAATCCTTGACAAACGCCTCTTAAAAACTTACTAATAACAACTTACAAAAATCTATTAATCGTTTCTACAGCGCCTTGCGCTGCTATAAAACCCAGATAATTTCTTGAAAGTGCCGCGAAGCGGCACTTTCAAGAAATTATCTGGATCACTCAAACCCTCAATAAGCTGTATAAGTAAGATAATAAATTCATGAATGATTCTGCATTTGTAGTTAAAGAAATAAATGAAGAACAATGGCACGGTACAGCTATAGGTACAATTTTTTCCGAAGATTTAGCTCAAGACTGTATTATTTACTATGGTCATGAAATGTTAAAGGTTAAGCATCAAGAGGATATTTTAAATGTTGGTGTTCTCCTTGAAGCAGCGCCTTCAATCCCTCAATTGATGGCAATTGTTAACGATCTCGACTTTGCTTCTCAATTTGACTATATCTATACATTTGATCCGAATTTATTAGCGAAAGATCCAGAGAAATACTTGTTCTTTGTGGTTGGTGGTTGTTGGGTTGCTTCTAGCGATCGCCAGATTCATGCTAAGAACAAATTATGTTCACTGATTGCTTCCCCCAAAAATTTATTAACTGGACATAAGTTGCGTCATGAAATTGCCGATCGGTTTGGTTCTAAACTAGATGGAATATTTGGCTCAGGCTATACGACGATTTCACAAAAAATTACAGGATTAAAGGAATATATGTTCTCACTGGCTATAGAGAACTGTCGAGAACCTTATTACATGACCGAAAAGCTGATTGATTGTTTTATAACAGGAACAATACCCATTTATTGGGGAGCTAATTTTGTTAGCGATTTCTTTAACTCTGATGGCATAATTTTATTTTCAGAAATTGCAGAGCTAGAAGATATTTTTGCTAATTTGAATGCTGATTTGTATCAAGAAATGTTGCCAGCAATTCAGCAAAATTTTCAAATAGCTCTCGAGAACTATACATCTTATGATCCTTGTGTACGGGTCTATCCAGATATTCCAGACACGTCAGTAATTGTGAATTATAATTTGCATTACAACACTATTTTAAAATCCCATTGTCGATAATCTTCCAAAATTTAATTGTTTTACAGCAAATTGCCAACAAACGAACCACAATATTTTTGTAAAAGCCCCGCACTTGTCGCTTCTTGGGGAGGCTTTTACAAAAATCTGGGTTTGGTTTCATCGCAAAGCGCTGTAGGATCAATCGCTGTGGGTTATGATTCTTTAAATTCATTTAGGTAATTAAAAGTTCGTGTTAGATATTAAGCTTTTGCGATCGCAGCCTGAACAGGTGCAAGCTCGCCTCAATAGCCGAGGTACAGGTTACGACATTAGTAAACTGATCGAGCTAGAGCAGGAAGTTCGTATGCTGGAAACTCAGCGATCGCATTTGCAAGCAGAAAGCAACGATATTGGTAAGCAAGTTGGCATCAAAATGAAATCTGGTGCGCCCGAAGCCGAGATTCAAACACTCAAAGCGCGATCGCACGAAGTTAAACAATTGCTGGCTGAACTCGAACCGCAGGAAAAAGCTTTGCGAGAAGAAAGCAATTCCATTTTAATGACTCTGCCCAACTTACCGAGTGACACCACTCCCATTGGTAAAGATGAAAAAGAAAATGTCGAAGTACGGCGTTGGGGAGATGAATACAAAACTACGCGTACCGATATTTTGCCGCATTGGGAAATTGGCGAAAAATTAGGAATTCTCAATTTTGAACGCGCCGTCAAAATTTCTCAAGCTCGCTTTGTGAATCTAGTCGGTGCAGGGGCCGCTCTCGAACGCGCCCTAATTCAGTTCATGCTAAATACTCACACTGCCAACGATTATATCGAGGTTGCACCACCACTTTTAGTCAATACCAATAGCATGATAGGCACTGGGCAATTACCCAAATTTGCCGATGACTTATTCAAATGCGCTGAAGATGATCTATGGCTGATTCCTACAGCCGAAGTTCCTGTTACTAATTTGTATCGCGATGAAACTTTTGACGGTGAAAATTTACCTGTTCATCATTGTGCTTACACTCCCTGTTTTCGCCGTGAAGCAGGCAGTTATGGACGTGATACTAGAGGCTTAATTCGTTTGCATCAGTTCAACAAAGTTGAACTAGTAAAGTTTGTGCATCCAGAAACATCGGCGCAGGAGCATGAACAGCTAGTCCGCGATGCCGAATCGATTTTGCAAGCTTTGAAACTTCCCTATCGTGTGGTTGAGCTTTGCACAGGTGATATCGGCTTTGGGGCTGCGAAGTGCTATGACCTAGAAGTATGGCTACCTGCTGCAAATACCTATCGCGAAATCTCTAGCTGCTCAAATTTTCATGATTTTCAAGCCAGACGCGCCAATATTCGCTTTAAGAGCAAGGGTAAGAAAGGAACAGAATTTTTGCATACGATCAATGGTTCAGGTTTAGCGGTCGGCAGGACTATGACCGCTATTCTTGAAAACTATCAGCAACCTGACGGGCGCATCTTGATCCCTGAAGTGTTACAACTTCTCATGAACAAACAATATCTTTAAGAAAAGCTCGTACAGCGCTTTGCGCTGTTATAAAACCCAGAAATTTTTTGAAAGTGCCGCTTCGCGGCACTTTCAAAAAATTTCTGTATTACTCAAAGCCTCAACAGGCTGTAAAGTGATCTTTTTCTAAACAATTCTTTAGCGCGAGACGCAATTATGGCAACGATTCATCGACTGCATCCTGACAATCCGCAACCACGCACGATTTCCCAGATTGTAACGGCTTTGCGCGGTGGCGCAGTTATGCTCTATCCCACCGATACTGTTTATGCGATCGGGTGTGACCTTATGTCTAAGTCGGCAGTGCAGCGTGTGCGCCAACTCAAACAAATGTCAAACGATAAACCCCTGACTTTTTTATGTTCATCGCTTTCCAATATTTCGGAATATGCAGATGTATCCGATGTCAATTATCGGACAATGAAAAGTCTTGTTCCTGGCCCCTTCACATTCATCTTGCCAGCGACTAAACTGGTGCCGAAACTAGTCTTAAATCCCAAGCGCAAAACCACAGGGATTAGATTCCCTGATCATGGTGTATCACAGGCTCTCATTGAGGCTTTAGGAAATCCAATTATTTCGACATCTGCAAATTTGACAGAGGAAGTTCTCGATGATGAAGATTTTGGAGATCGCAATAAGAATAAGAAACAACGCGATGTCCATAATTTGCCCAAAATGGAACTATTCGATTACTTTTCCAAATTAGTCGATTTGATTGTTGATGATGGCTCGGATTACCATTATACAGTTTCCACAATTCTCGATTTGACAGATGATCTCCATCCCCAGATTTTGCGTCAAGGCTTAGGGAAAGTTCCATTTTGAGAATTAAAAACCACAAACAATAATAAAAGACCCTTTGCGGGGCTTTGCCCTGCGACCCTTGTCGTGGTGGGTTTGATCAACAACTGCTGTAAAAGAAAAAAGAAGCCTAAAGCACTCTTCTTTTTTTCTGGGTATATTATCAATAGTTATTATTTTTGCTTTTGAAATATTCAGATATGCGTACTTTAAAGAAATTGCCGATATTGTCACTAGCTGTTGTATTGATAGGTTTTATTGCTTACGGATGGCTATTATCCATTCATAAAGCAGATTGGCGTATTTGGATTCCTGTAGGAGCGATCGCGTTTGGTGTTGACTGGTTCTTTTCCGTAGGATGGGCGATCGCGGCTGTGATATTTGTTTTTTTGAAAAAAGACCAGTTTTTACTATCGCTAGGTATTAGTGTTATTTGGGCAGGGCTAATGTATGTGGCTAGAAATGAATTACGTGCTTTTATGAATAATCGGGGCTGGAATTTTTTTGTGCTGGCGATAATTGCTGGAGTAGGATTAGGATTAGGGTGGTTTACAGATACATTACCGTCAATTCGTAGCCTTGGGGAATCACTAATCAAATAGATTTCAAAAATCTTTGCTTTACGAGGATTTTTGAAATCTATTTGACTCTATTAAGACTTACGCAAATTAACCAAGAACTAAAGTTCTTGGCTCAAAGCTAAAGTCAGTTAAAACTGACTAAAAAAAGCCTCAAATCAACCTGTTCCAACAGGTTTAAGCTTTCAGCCCGCAATTTATTGCAGGGCTATTGCGTAAGTTCTATCTATTTAGTTTTTATACAGAAACTTGCTTAGAGTGATTTTGCCAGTAGAAGACGACTGCAATATTAATCCATTTTAAAATGTAATAAAGCCCTGTAAAGACAATAAAAAATATAATCGAGCCTAAGTAGAAATTAGGATTTTTAAGATTACTAATTACATTATTAATGAGATAGAACGGCTGTGTAACTACATCCCAACTATTTAATCGATTTACTCTTCCCCAATAAACGGCGATCGCACAAATAAAATTCATGCTTATTTCAATCCAAGTTGTATTTTTGATTATTTTGATCCAGCTCAAATATTGAATAAGCTTGATTATTGACAAAACGTAGCATTGAAATCCTATCAAAAAGAACAGAAGATATTGAGGAATCAAGACAAAAATCAAGCCTTTATCGGAAATTTCAGGAGATCTCGCATCATACACAAAATGGATAATATCTGTAATGGTATATGGTGCATTTGGTAGAAACAAAATAAAAACTGCTAGACCAAACCACCAAATAGGATTTTTAGGTAACCTCTTTGGCGATCGCTTAGCAAATAAAATAAAGCTAAGTATGCATGGAATAATTGCCAGAAAAAGGTTCCAGCCCATCCAATCATATAAATTTACAAAAACCCGCTCAAATGCTTCTGTCATTATTTATTCTCCATATTAAGATTAATTTAGTGAAATAGCCCCGATGCACCATACACAAATCTCTAGATTAATTAGGATTAATTTCTATGATAAATAGTTTCCCAATTTCACAGGGCTGGATAGTCGCGATTGCGCTGAATACTGTTCTCGGTGCGATCGCTTTATTATTACCGCGCAAAGTTTTGACCACCGCAGGTATTTGTCATGCATGGGCATTGGGAATTATCGTTTGGGGATGCTTAGGCTGGCAAGGTTATATCGTAATTCTAAGCTATCTAATCATTGGTTCGGGTGTAACTCGAATTGGCAAAGACATCAAAGAAGTTAAAGGCATTGCCGAAAAACGTGATGGCGCAAGAGGTCCCGAAAATCTCTGGGGATCAGCCGCGACAGGAGCAGTTTGTGCAATTGGCCAAGCGATCGCGCCAAATCCACTTTGGTTACTCGCCTATGTTGCTAGTCTTAGCACTAAGCTTGCAGATACAACTGCTAGCGAAATTGGCAAAGCTTATGGTAAAAGCACATTTTTGATAACTACTCTCAAACCTGTTGATGCAGGTACAGAGGGAGCCGTCAGTCTAGAAGGAACGATCGCTGGTATTATTGGTTCGCTAGTGATGGCAATGATCGGTTTAGCAGTTGGCTTGTTAACTAGCCCTTGGGATCTACTGTGGTGCGCGATCGCTGCTTTTATTGCTACAAATATCGAAAGTCTGATTGGAGCCACTTTGCAAGAAAAATATGACTGGCTGACAAATGAACTCGTTAATGGAATTAATACAACTATCGGCGCCGCGATCGCGGTTTTAATTGCAACTGTATTGGCGGTTAAACCATAAAACTATAGCAATCCTAAATGAGTCGTGAAAGTATAAGCCTTATAACAAGGGGCTTAAACCCCTTGTTTCTCCACAAATGATTTAGGATTGCTATATCTTTCCTTTCGTGTTAGCGATCTGATAAAGAAGAAGGGACGCAAATCGTCCCTTCTTCTTTTGGTTTGGATTAGAGAACTTCAACTTGAAAACTTTTCCACTGGCTAAGGCTATACGTTTTTAATTGCAATGCATGAATCGCTCCACTATCAAGATGCTCTTGAATTGCGCCATATACTAATTTGTGTTGCTTAATCATTGATAAGCCTTCAAATTGCTCAGCGACAACGATCGCAGAAAAGTGTTGACCATCATTATTAGGGTCATCAACCTGAACTTTGGCATTATGTAAGGCCGAGCTAATTAATTCGGCAATATTATTGTGGGAAATCATGCTGGACAAACTCAAAATATACAAAATGTAAATAGCTGTTCACATTGTGTCATATTGCGAGGTGCCATATTGCGAGAGTAGGGGGGATACGAAGCACACCTCCTGCCTTTGGTTTTTTATTAAAAAATGATAGGATAAGTCGCGCTTTCAGCTATCCATCCTACAGATTTGAAATAGAGATTTCATGCAAATTGCAACTTGGAATGTAAATTCAGTTCGGACAAGGATTGCCCATGTTTGTGATTGGTTGCAAGCAAATCCTGAAGTTGATTTGCTATGTTTACAAGAAACAAAGGTTATTGATGCAGACTTTCCTCACACACCATTTACTGAGTTAGGCTATCAAACTTATATTTATGGGCAGAAGTCTTACAACGGCGTAGCCATCATATCGCGATCGCCTGTTCAAGATATTCAAATGGGATTTGGATCAGTATTGGGTAGCCTTGCAAATCCTAACTTAGACGATCAAAAACGCTTGATTACATGCAAAGTGGGTGACATTCAAATCGTGAATATGTATGTGCCGAATGGGTCAGAAGTGGGGAGCGAGAAATATATGTATAAATTGCTCTGGCTAAAATTATTAGGCGAATATTTACAAACTTTGGTTGCTAAAACTCCGAATGTGTTAATCTGCGGTGACTTTAATGTGGCGATCGCTGATTTAGATATTTACGAGCCAAAGGGTCGCGAGCTGAAAGTGATGTCAACTGACATGGAGCGCGAGGCATTAGCTGAAGTCTTAAACATTGGCTTTAAAGATGCATTTAGGAAGTTTGAATCTGCGGGCGGTTACTATAGCTGGTGGGATTATCGTTCTGGCGGTTTTCAACGCAATCGCGGTTGGCGGATTGATTATCATTTCCTGACAGACGCACTCTATGAAAGAGCGACTGCCTGTGTGATCGATGTCGAACCCCGCAAGCTCACTCAACCTAGCGATCACGTTCCTGTGATTGTGACAATTGATTAGTTGCTGCGATTAGTTGCTGCGATTAGTTGCCGCATTTTACGCTTTAATCAAATCCAGATATTTTAAAAGTATCTTCACTTTATTTTTCTCAATTCAGCAATAAGAAAACTTTAGCTATGAAATACCGCATCTTTTTGGCGATCGCATTACTCATATTGCTTTTGTTTCCCCAGCCCGCATGGGCAGCAAATCCCCGCCAAGTTGTCCAATTACAATCCACTAAAAGCTGTCAAGTTTGTGATCTGACGGGAGCCTATTTACCAGTTAGCAACTTGGACTATACCTATTTACTTGCCTCTGATCTAAGCAAAGCAAACTTAGCAGGAGCAAGTATTACTTTCTCTAATCTCAGTCGGGCCAATCTCAGTGGAGCTAATCTGAGCTATGTTAATCTCAAGCGCACCAAAATGTTATTGACTAACTTTACTAATGCGATCTTTGAGAAAACAGATCTAACTGAAGCCGATCTCACAAGTGCGACTATATCGAAAGCACAACTTGCCAAAGCGAAGTTATGCAAAACGGTTTTGTCAGATGGATTGATATCAAATCGTGATTGTTAAAGCTAATGTAAGTCCAATACTTTTGTAGGATTTGAAATGTCACGCGCAAAAGTTAAAAGCATATCTTAACTTCCTAATTGCTCCAATGATTTACCCGTAACTCGACAGATGCGCCAATTAGGGAGAACCTCTGCGCCAATGCGAGTATAAAAGGCGATCGCAGGTTCATTCCAATCTAAAACTGACCACTCAAAGCGACCACATTTTCTGGCGACAGCAATTTGAGCGAGATTGCTAATTAGAGCTTTCCCGATTCCCAGACCGCGATATTCCGATAGCACAAATAAATCTTCTAAATAGATGCCTTTGCAGGTTAAAAAAGTGGAATAGCTGGTAAAAAATAAGGCAAATCCTACAATTTGATTAGGTTCTATTTCTGCTATTTCTATTTCTGCTACTAATGCTTCAATACAAGGTTTTGTGCCAAACATATCTTCTTGCAAGGCTTCAATATTGCCTGTGACTTTATCGCTAAGCTTTTCGTAGTCTGCAAGGGCTTGAATTAACGAAAAAATAGCAGGAACGTCTTCAATAGTCGCGGCACGAATCGTAAATAGAGCTTGGGTCATGATCGTAAACGTTTTTGGGTCTGGTTGAGAGTGGTCATATCATGTACGATAAAGTTAATTTTTGTTAACTTTTTTTAAAGACTTATGAATCTGACGCTTTCTCCATCACAAATATTGCTTTATGGTATCGCGATCGCAGGGGGACTTATCTATTTACCGTATATGGTTGTTGCCTATGCGCGAGTAAGTATTGGCATAGACATGAATGCGCCAAGAGCGATGTTTGATCGCTTGCCAGACTATGCAAAACGAGCAACATGGGCGCATCAAAATTCTTTTGAAGTATTTGCACTGTTTGCGGCGGCTGCCCTCGTTGCCTATGTTACAAATGTTGCTTCAGATAAAACTTCGCTCTATGTGATCGCATTTTTGGTCGCAAGATTTTTGTTCAGTGCATTTTATATTTTAAATCTGCCTTGGTTGCGATCGCCAATGTGGGCGATCGGCATGGTCTGTATTGCCAGTCTTTTTTCCGCTAGCCTTAGCTTTACTTAGCTCAAAAGGATAGTTGGCACGAGCGCTAACTATCCTTTACTTGTAACCTGCGGCTTGGAGCGCAAAAAGATGGGCATAGCGTCCATCTGCTGCTAATAATTGCTCGTGACTGCCTTGCTCGATAATTTTCCCATCGGCAATCACAATGATTTTGTCGGCCATTCGTACAGTTGAAAATCGATGAGAGATTAAAACCACCATCTGATCTTTAGTAAGAGAACGGAAATGATTGAAAATATTCATCTCTGCTTCTGCATCCATTGCGGCTGTAGGCTCATCTAGGACAAGAATGTCGGCTTGCGATCGCATAAAAGCTCGTGAGAGAGCAATTTTTTGCCATTGTCCTCCCGATAATTCTTGACCACCTTTAAACCATTTGCCTAGCTGCGTACCAAATCCTTGCGGCATATTATTGATAAAGGGTTTCGCCATGCCTTTTTCAGAGGCAACTTCCCATTCTTGATTGTCATTGAGATGTTCAATATCACCGACCCCAACATTCTCTCCCACTGTAAATTGATACTGCACAAAGTTCTGAAAAATCACCCCAATCCTTTTTCGCAATATATCAATATCCCAATCTTTTAAGTCCACTCCATCTAATAAAATTCTGCCACTACTAGGCGTATATAGCCTCGTTAATAGCTTGATTAATGTCGTCTTTCCAGAGCCATTTTCACCAACGATCGCGAGTTTTTCACCGTGATGCAAATGCAGCGAGATATCTTGTAAAACTGGCTGTTGATTTTCTGGATAGCAAAAAGAAACATTCTCAAATATGATTCCTTCAGGCGCGATTCCCTCCCTGATTTTGCCTTGAGATTGAGGAATTGGCTGTTCTAAAAATTCATAAAGATTGGCAAGATAGAGATTATCTTCGTACATGCCACCAATGGAAGTTAGCGCCGATGCAAAAGTAGATTGACCTTGACGAAATACGACTAAATACATGGTCATCTCGCCTAAGCTGATTTTGCCAGCGATCGCTTCGATTACCATCCATGCGTAGGCGGCGTAAAATGCACCTGTACTGAGCAATCCTAATATATAGCCCCAAAATCCTTTTTGAATCGTGAGATTACGATCTTGATCGTAAAGCCGATCAAAAACATCGCGATAACGCTGCAAGAGCATTTCGCCCAACTGATAAAGCTGGACTTCCTTTGCATAGTCTTCTCTAGCAAGCAAAGTCTCTAAATAATGTTGCTGACGGGTTTCGGGCGATCGCCAGCGAAATAATCGAAATGCGTGTTCTGAGAAACGAGTCTCCGCAATAAAAGATGGAATCGCTGCCAATACAAGGACAATTACTGCCCAAGCTGAAAAATTTAATAGCAATCCGCTAAAGGTCAATAGGGTCAGCGCTGATTGACCTAAACCAAAAATCCGACTAATCAGCGATAGAGGACGACTGGAAGCTTGCGATCGCGCTTGAGTCAACTTGTCATAAAATTCTGAGTCCTCAAAATGAGCTAAATCGAGTGTGAGAGCCTTTTCTAAAATCAAGACATTTACTCTCTGTCCCAGCAAAACTCGCAGTAGTGATTGGCATACCAATAAACCTTTTTGAGAAGCAGCTAAAACTATAAGCGCGATCGCCTCAAGTCCCACATAACTCAGTGCTAAATTGCGATCGCCGATCAATCCACTCCGAGCCGACACCACAACACCATCAACAATCAATTTACCAACATAGGCGATCGCCGCAGGCAATAGTCCACTAACAAGCGTAAAAACAGCGATCGCTACGGTCAAAACTCGGCTGGTCGTCCAGACCAATCTCAAAGCCTTAACACCAAATTGAAATATTGACAAAGACTCTCGTAAAGTCTTTTTGAATGAATTCTTTTTCACTTTACTTTATGCCTATCTACTTTATGCCTATCTATTTGTCAGCGATCGCTTAATCGATCTCCAATAAGCTTGTAACGGAAACTGCGTATACTCACGGGTAATTGATAGCAGCACAAATAAATGACCAAAAAATGTGGCGATCGCCCAAAATTTTGGGAACCAAGCTAAAGGAACATCAGGTTCTGGTGGGAAGAGATAGGCGGCGAGACTCGCGATCGCTGTTGGCACTAGCACTAACAAAATTCCTAAAATACTCAGCCAACGGCTCGTATAAACTTGCACAGCATTAGCGTTTTCCCATTGTTTACCAGTCCAAACCCATCTCAACGTTGAAATCGTATCTGCCATTCGTAGAGTTTTCTGAGGTGATCCATGATCGTTTTCAAGCGTGAAAATATGACTGCAAAAGTTGCAAGCAAATGACTCCATCATCGGCATCTCGGCGATCGCGCCACGTTTACAGACTGGACAAGGGGTAGTTTGCGATCGCGAACTAAAATAATTCATGCATTCATTTACACTTTCATTTACATATTCATTTACTTTCAACTACAGCAATTTGCTTTCAAACCTAACACAAACAATAAAAACCCGTTGCAGGGCAAAGCCCTGCGACCCTTGTGGTGGTGAGTTTGAGCAACAACTGCGGTAAATGATCTAAGGTTAATGCGTTCTCCCGACCATATATTATTTAGTTTACTTTACAAGATCATTCGACTGCAAATGTGATTGCAACCACAGCCCGAATATCTTTGTCAAGACAACACCTGCAAATTTCTCGCCGAAACTTTCCCCAGCGACTTCGCCAGTTGGCTCCTTGGGAAACCCATCAACCTCACCAAACTTGAACCATCGGAACTCCTCCTCAAACCAATCCGCGCCGACACAGTGATCTTCCTAGAATCCTCTGAACTAATCCTCCACATCGAATTTCAAACCGAGCCAAACAAAAACATCCCCTTCCGCATGGCAGACTACCGCCTACGCCTATATCGCAAATTCCCACAAAAACAAATCCATCAAGTCGTCATCTACCTCACCCCCAGCCAGTCGCTCCTAGTCCATCAAACCACATTTACCATAGGAGAATTAACCCACCACTTCCAAGTCATTCGCCTCTGGGAGCAACCCACCGCAATATTTCAGCAATACCAAGGCTTATTACCATTTGCCGCCCTGTCTCAGACAACGGATCCTGAAGAAACATTAAGGCAAGTTGCCCAGCAAATTGATAACATTGCTGATAAACGAGTACAAAGCAACGTAGCCGCATCGACGGCTATAATATCGGTTATAGCCCTAAACAAAGAAATCATTCAAAGATTACTAAGGAGCGAAATCATGAAAGAATCAGTAATTTATCAAGAAATCTTACTCGAAGGCATAGCAGCAGGCGAGGCGAGAGGTATAGCTAAAGGCGAGGCTAAAGGTTTAACTAAAGCAGCGAATCAGATCGCCTTAAAATGCTACATTCCAACATTCCCGTAGAATCGATCGCAGAATTCACAGGACTAACCCTCAAACAAATCGAAAAGCTCCAAAAGCTTGTCACGAGACAACCTAGAGCAAGAAAAACTACAAAACTAAAGCGATCGCCTCAAGCATAATTAGAAAAATATCAGATTCTTGAAAGCTATACTCTGCCGACGACGCTGATGACTTATGGCTATGACAATGTGGGGAATGTGCTGTCGGGCGGATGCGATTAATGGCGTTCTGGATGCGACAAATACGCGCAGCTATGATGCGCTGAATCGGATGATTCATAATACTCAGGGTAATAGTCGCCAATGCTTTGGGACTGGTGACGAATAAGAGGCACTATACTGACCTCTTTGGCTCAAATTTAACACTTACTCCAACTTGAATATTAAACACATTGTAAGCAGGCTTAGCCGATCGCTTTCTAATATTACCGCCCAAATCAAAAATATAGATCTGGCTAAAATCTTTCGCTACTCCCTTCCCACTATAGAAATAGATATACAAAACCAAGGATTAGCGTTGCGGCGCTTTGCGCCGCAACGTCTAATTTTTCACTGGGAAGGGAGTAACATCTCTCGCATTCCATCAAAAGCCAACGCATCAATAAAACTATTATTTGTCACAAACGTAACCACACCTTCATCGCCAATGCGATCGCTTGCCCAACGAATCGCTTTGACATATATATCGGAAACCGCATTTTTATTAGTCGCTTTTGAAGCTTGCGAGTAGTTCGCTGAGCAAAATCAGGATTATTGAACACACTCCGAAAAATCCGTTCCGTCAGTAAATGCTGAATCAACATCTAACAAGGGGCTTAAGCCCCTTGTTTGTCCACAAATGATTTAGGATTGCTATATAAGCCAAGCGCGATCGCTGCTCTCGTAATTTATAGAAACTGAATGAAGTGCGATCGCTTTTTGAGATATCGACTCAATCTAAATTTCTAAATACTAACCAAAATCTGATGAATCGATACTAATTACTAGATATTGCCTCTTGTACAGGCTTTTGGCGCGATCTCCTGAGCTTTGCTAAGCTTAAAATAATGAAATAACGAAAGTTGACACATATGCACATATCTTTAGAAAATCTATTAGAAGAATTATCTGGAATTGAAGCAATTACTAATCCTGCTCAAATTGCCAAACTTTCGGAAGATTACGCTCACTTTAGTCCCATTCTTGTTCCATTACTAGCTGGAAAAGTTGGTGATGTCGTAGTCCGTCCTAGCAACGAAAGCGAAGTGTTAAAAATCGCCAAAGTTTGTGTGAAATATAAAATCCCGCTTACAGTGCGCGGTAGCGGCACTGGCAACTATGGACAATCTACTCCGCTCAAGGGTGGCATAATTTTAGAAACTTTGCGACTACAACAAATTGAATGGATTAAAGCAGGGCTAGCTTGTGTGGAGACAGGCGTAAAACTTGCAGCACTAGACAAAAAAGCTCAAGAAATTGGTTGGGAATCGCGCATGGTTCCATCGACCGTGAGAAGTGCAACTGTTGGTGGGTTTATTGCCGGTGGAAGTGGAGGAATTGGTTCGGTTTTGTATGGACAATTACGCGATCGCGGTAACTTGAGGGCTGTGCGAGTAGTAACCCTCGAAGACGTGCCAAGAATCATCGAATTGCGTGGCGATGATGTCCAAAAGGTCAATCATGCTTATGGAACCAATGGCATTATTACCGAATTAGAAGTTCCACTAGCTCCTGCCTATGCATGGATGGAATGCGTGGTTAGTTTTGCTGATTTTATGACTGCTGCAAGATTTGGGCAAGCCCTTGGCAATAGTGATGGCATTATCAAAAAGATGATCAGCGTTCATGCTGCGCCAATCCCTAGTTATTTCACAGCCCTTCAAAGCTATATTTCCGCAGGTTCTCATTGCGCTTTAGTTCTTATTGCCGAAAGCGATCGCGAGCCGTTTTATAGTCTCGTTCAAGAATTTAGAGGTGAGATTTGCTATGAAAAAACTGCTCAAGAAGCAAGCAAAAGCCTTAGCCTAGTCGAATTTTCGTGGAATCACACTACTTTACACGCTCGTGCTGCTGATGCTTCTCTCACTTATTTACAGAGTCTATTTTTAAACGATCCAAAATTGGAACTTATGCAGCAGATGTATGAGCATTTTGGTGATGAGGTAATCATGCATTTAGAGTTTATTAAAGTAAATGGCGTAGTAATTCCGGCTGCAATTCAGGTCGTCCGTTTTACAAACAGCGATCGCCTAACTGAGATCATTCAATATCACGAATCACAGGGCGTATTTATTGCTAACCCTCATACTTATATTCTCGAAGATGGAGGTATGAAGTTAATTGATTATGATCAGTTAAACTTTAAGCGCATGGTCGATCCCTATGGCTTAATGAACCCTGACAAAATGAAAGCTTGGCAAAATCAATAAATATCAATAAATAAAAAGCGGGGTTTTACTCACCCTGAACTGAGCGATCGCAAGCTAAACTATACATAACTTTACAATGCAATTAACTTAGTAGATATGACTGCAAATACTTTGCTTAGAGACAATCTTAATTCGACTAACTCGCAAACTCAAATTTTACCTGCGGGTGGACTTGATAGCGATCGCTTTGATTGGCAAGAGGTCTGGTATCCCATCTTTTACATAGAAGATTTAGATAAAACAAAACCCGCTAAATTTACTTTGCTAGAACGCGATCTTGTCATTTGGTGGGATCGTAATACGAGTGCATGGAAAGCTTTTGACGATCGCTGTCCCCATCGGTTAGTGCCTCTATCGGAAGGTAGAATTGCTGAAGATGGCTTATTAGAATGTCCTTATCACGGATGGGCTTTTAAAGGCGATGGAAGTTGCGATCGCATCCCTCAACAACCCGAAGGCGGAACTGCCCATACTTCTAAACGTGCTTGTGTAGCAGCGTTACCAACCGCAGAGCGACAAGGACTACTATTTATTTATGCTGGCAATCCTGAGAACGCACCTCAAGTCAAAATTCCTATTATCGAACCACTCGACACTGATACTGAAAAATGGACTCTCTTCGGAACGTTTCGCGACTTACCCTATGACGCTCTTACCCTTTTAGAAAATGTGCTTGATGCTAGTCATCTTCCATTTACACATCATAAGTCTGTTGGCAATCGCGTCAATGCCGCACCAATGGTATTAGAACTTCTTGAAAGTGGCAAAAATGGCTTTAATGGCACATGGGAAGAGGGACCAAGACGGGGGAAATTAGGAAGGCAAGATACGACATTTATTGCGCCGTCGCTGATGTGGCACGACTTAACTTCCAAGCAATTTGGTAGAACTATTACCGCCGTATATGCCACACCAACTCGCAAAGGTGAATGCCGCTTGTTTGCGAGATTCCCATTTCAATTTAGCTCGGCAATTCCCAGATTCTTTATTGGTATTACGCCACGTTGGTATTCCCATATTGGTCAAAATGGAATTCTTGAAGATGATCAGATTTTCTTGCATTACCAAGAGCGTTATCTGGAACGTGCCTTAGCTAAAACAGAAGACAGGGCAAATTATGCTAAGTCATTTTATTTGGCAACTCCAGCCGATACCTATGTTTCAGAACTGCATAAATGGGTAAATCGCTATAAAGCTGATCCTTTTGCAGGGCAACAACTAGCCGCACCTTTAGTCAAAGAAGTGCTCTTAGATCGCTATCATTCTCATACTTCTAAATGTGCAAGTTGTAGTCAAGCTTTGCGAAATGTGAGACAAATTAAAACTGCAAGTATTGCGATCGCCGCGATCGCATGGACAATAAGTCCCTTAATTAGTTTCTTTTTTGCCCCCGCCAATCTAATCGTAATTTTGCTCAGTTCCATTCCTACAGCGATCGCGATCGCGTTATGGCTAATCTGCAATAATCTAGAGCGGAAGTTTATCTACGGTCAGGAAACTCCATTACGCAATCTATAGTACTATCGGGTGATTAAGCTTGATGTTAGGTATGAACAAAAAAAAGGGCGCGTTGCGCCCTTTTTTTGTTTTTAGATGATGCTTGTAGAATTGCGATCGCTAAAATCTTAGTAGATCAGTATCACTAGATCAGTATCACTAGATCAGAAGCTAGGACTTCTTGAGAACTTGCTGAGACTTAGCAAAGGGTTGAAAATTCCAGCCAAACAAGATAAAACTTTTGTGTTTACGTTGCAACTTACGAAGCATTTTCACAACTTCGATCAAATCTTCGCGTTTGTCTGGAGGTTTCTTGGCTCTCAATTTGCCTAAAGACAAGATCACACCAAAGTGAGCAGCAGCATTACAAAAGGCGTTCAGCATAGCGCGTTCAGGCGCATGAACGCCAATTGTTGCAGCCCCAACATGAATTAGACAACCTTTATCACTGCCTGTTGCCTCACGAGTAATACCATCAATGGTCAATGAACAGCGCATTGTAATGTAGTCCGAAACTGCCACAGGGTCAGAAAAGCTAACTTGCCAATTATGCCCAAAAGCATCTAGCCGCGAACAAAGTGTCAGCCAAACTGTAAAAAACTCTGAGAAGTTATCGCGATCGCCTGCACATTTAGCAGCAATCCCAAACGAACGAGCCTTGGACGCAGATAAAAGCAGGATCGGATCAGAAGCATTGGAAAGATGAGTCATCGTGAAAACCAAAAAACTCTTTGAATATTGTACGTTTATCATACAAAGATGTCACCTCTCATTTATGACTAAAAATAGATATTCTATGTTTGAATATGGCTTTTACAGGTTTAGATTAGCTTTTTATTTGATTTGCTGCTATTTACACCTGATCCTAATTATTGAATTGCTTGCAAAACCGTTTTAGGCAACAGCTTATCTTTAAACCAAACTGTCAGTGAGGGACTATCGCTTACTTTTACGCCTGCTTTTTCGAGATTCAGTCGTTCAGAAATAGCCAGAATCAAATTTTTACAATCAGCTTGTTGCACTTGCCAGAATTTTTTGCGTAAATATTCAGGTCGCCAGTAGCCAACGATCTCTAATAAATAGGTACGCCCATCAGGATGCACTAGCCGAAAGTCGGGAATCATTACACTTCCAGAAATCGGAATTAGGTCAACTTCTCTTTCTAGCTTCCATTCTGTATTCAGCTTTTCCCAACTTTCTGCAAAAGAAGCCTCGATCGCGCTATCGTACATTTTGCCAGCAGGATAATGACTCACTAAGCCACAATTAGAATCGAGAGTAAATAGACTGGTGCGCTTTTGTTTGGAATAAGCATCTTTTTCCACTAGAGTTGCATTTAAGCTCCATTTAGTCACATGTAGCAGCGCAGGAAGTAATTTGGCGATCGCTAATCCATAGCGTGTACTCGTCCCAAACAGGCTAGTCGCACCATCAACAGTAATCGTAAAGCCATAATCAACATCGCCTTCGATATATGACATTAGTTGAAACAACTTGAGATAGCGGAATAGAAGTTTATATTCGCCTGGGTCATTGCGGTGGACATTTAGGGTTATATGACTGGCGCGATAGAAAACCCCTTGCACTTGAGAGAGATTGTATCGATGCAGTAGAGCTTCTGGCGTAGGAATTTCAAATTCAGTGAGAATGCGATTTTCGATCAGATCGGCATAAATTCCAGTGGTAATTTGCGAAGGCAAAACTTCGCGCTGGAGTTCTTTGGTTAAGGTATCGGCTAGGTTAGATAGGATTAGCTGGGTTGCTTGATGGCTAGGTATGACTTGGACCGACAATTCAAAAATGCGGCGCCGGAGTTCTTGTGGATCGAGTGGGCTGATGATTTCAAAGGTACTAAAAGCAGATTTGAGAATATGCGCTAATCCTCGCTTGACTCGATAATCAGGAGTATCGCCTTCGAGTTCTTGTAATTGATGATCGAGTTCGCTTTGTGTACCGCCTTTAGCTTTCTCAAAAATTGTGATTAATTCCGCAGCGATCGCTTGATGTTTATCGTCAAGTTTTAATTGTTTAGGAACGATCGCTTCGCCATTTATTCGGTGCATGAGTAGTTCGCTAGGCAGCATAAATCTCGCTATAAATCTCGCTTAACAATTAACTTCTCGCAAACCATTAAATCATAGCTTTTGAGCTAGAGTATTAGCAGGTGAGGCGCGAAGTGTCATACCTGTAACCAAAAATAATTTATTAAAAATTTGATATGTTAACTCCTGAAGCTCTGAAAGAAAGATTTGTGGCGATCGCTAGCAAGCGTGAATTATTGGTGCAATTGTCTCTCAAAGATAATTTGGGTAGCTTGCGCATTGATGTGATGCAAGCATTAGAAGAACTTGATGATCTGCTAATTGAAATCAGAAAAATTTTCCCAGACTGGCAACAAAATTAACTAAAAGCCCAATTTTTTGGTGGATTTTGCCTACCTGAAAATTGGGTTTTTTACTAAACAATATCGATAATGCCTCCTAAATTAACTGCATTCCATTCTCGAGTTAATGTGCAGCGTCAGGTCAAAATCCCGATGCGCGATCGCATTAACTTGACAGCTGATATTTATCGCCCCAAAGGTGTTGATACTGCTTTACCAGTATTATTAATGCGCTTGCCCTATGGTCGCGCGATCGCCTCTACCTGCACCTATGCTCATCCTAGTTGGTATGCTAGCCAAGGCTATATTGTGGTCATTCAAGATGTGCGTGGTTGCGGCACTTCTGAGGGTGAGTTCTATCCATTTCGGAATGAGTACAAAGATGGATTTGATACGGTGGAATGGTGCGCGAAGGAGTTAGAAGGCAGTAGCGGTAAAGTGGGAATGTACGGCTTTTCTTACCAAGGCGTCACCCAATTTCAGGCGGCGGTAGAGCGTCCTCAAGGGCTGGTTACCATTTGTCCCAGCATGGCAACGGCAGATTTATATCACGGTTGGTTCTATTTTGGTGGTGCTGTTTGTCTAGATTTTGATCTAAATTGGGCTTTGCAACTGGCTCAAAATCGCGCATGGTATTTGAAACAAGAGCCGCAAGCTACCCAACTTTTTGAAGCTCAAAAGCAGACAGCAAGGTGGTTAGAGTCTGCGCCTTTGAGTGAACTAGAATTATTTAAAAATGATCAGTTTGGGCAGTTCTTTTTTGATTGGATTGGTAATCAGCAAGCTAATGATCAATATTGGCAAGAGCTGAACCCTCTTAGTTATTTTGATCACTTTGATTTACCTGCTTTGCATATTGCGGGGTGGGCAGATATTTTTATTGAGGCAACGATTAATACCTATCACCAAGCTAAAGCTGTAACCAAAAAACCTCAACATTTAGTTGTTGCGCCTTGGCAACATCTACCTTGGTTACCAAAAGTAGGCGAGATTGATTTTGGAGAGGCAGCAGTTTCGACAATTGATCAATTGCAAGTTGATTGGTTTGATTTTTGGCTAAAAGGAATCGAAAATGGCATTAGCGATCGCGCTCCTGTGCAGCTTTTCTTGATGGGTAAAAATCACTGGCTAAATTTACCAGATTTCCCACCAACTTTGATTACTCAAAACTTTTATTTGCATCCACAAAAAAAACTAAGCTCTGAAAAGCCGACCTCTGAAGACCTGACCAATGACAACCAACTCCCCGATATCTACGTCTACGATCCGCGCAATCCTAACCCTTCTACACCTTACGGATTCTATGATCAGCGCCCTGTGCAGCAACGATGGGATGTGCTTGTTTATCAAAGCCAAGAATTAAATGAAGACTTAGCGATCGCTGGTATTCCCGAATTTATACTCTATGCAGCGACCACAGCACCAGATACCGATTGGGTCGTAAAGCTATTAGATATTTATCCAGATGGGAAGCAGATGTTAGTGTCAATGGGTGTTTTGCGGGCAAAGTTCCGTAACTCATGGACTGAACCTAAATGGATTGAACCTGATGTAGTCAATCAGTATCGGATTAAATTACGCCCGACTTGTCAGAATTTTGCCAAAGGGCATCAGATTGGTGTGGCGATCGCCAGTTCCGCTTTTCCGATGATTGAGCGGCATTCTAATACGCGAAAGTTGCCGTCAGAGGCAACGGTGAGTGACTTTGTGGAAGCAACACAGCAAGTTTCTTATGGTGTTGATTATCCTTCTTGTTTACAGTTGCCAGTTTGTTAGTGCGATCGCAACGGCTGTAGGCTTTTCACGATCGAGCATTTCGATTAATGCTTTTAAAAAGCCAAAACAAATACTAGTCGGGATTCCTTCCTGTGGAGGTTCGCAAGCCGCCTTCGGGATGTTTGCCAAAGGTATAAAAGGCGCGAAACGCGAGAGAGTGTCCGTCAACGAGTAGAAATGTGGAGTGAGTTTGTTCGCTTGAACTTATGATGCTCGTTTTAAAGTTTTGGAGATCGCTAGTCTTAGGTTAACCGATTGCTGATTATAGTGCGAGTATTACCAAATTGTCTCTAGATGAGCATTCAAAATTGGCTATGCAATTGACGAGTTATATTTGATATCGTATAGCTGTTATCTGTGGTCATTTTTGAAGAAAAGGGTATAAAACTATGATTTCACAAACTTCTGAACCCTGGCAAATTCTAGACTTACTTTATCGACATGGCTATCGAAGTAATTTAATTGATCGTTCTCTTAATAAGATCATTGAGTTGGAACGAGCTAATAATCTTAAGCAAGCTTCTGAACTACAAACAAAGTTACAAGCATACGAACTTCAGTATCAAATGTCTTCAGATATTTTCTATCAAAGATTTAGTGTGGGTAGTTTAGGTGATGGTATTGATTATTTGGAATGGAGTGTTTTCTATGAGCTTTGGCAATCTGTTCAAGAGCGTTTGCAGGTTTTACAGCCAAACAGACGGTAATCATGATGGAAGCTAGTCAATATCTTGAGAATATTAAGTCTAGACTGATTGCCAGCAGTGCGATCGCAGCGTTTACGATTATTGAAGAATTAGATCTAGGCGATCGCGGTTATTTTCGGGCAAGGGTTACGCTTAGTAATGACGATTTTTTGGAAATTGCTGAGTATTTCAAAATTACGGAGAATGTTGTTACAACGACTAGATATCGCTATCAGTGGATGAACAGCGATCTTGCTATCTTACGAAAACGTTGGGACAATGTTCCGCACTTCCCAAATCTGCCTAATTTTCCACATCATATTCATGTTGAGTCAGAGGAAAACGTCATTTTAGGAGATTTGCTAAGTATTATGGGGCTTTTAGATATTCTTGAACAAGAGGTTGAGGGTAGTGTTGTAGATCTGTGGAAATGAGAGATAATAGGTAAAGTTACTGAAGAGAGAAAATTGAATGGTATTGGAACCAATACTTTGCCCAACTTGTCAAAGTAACGATACACGGCGTTCTTCTCGCAAAAACTGCTCAAGAAGAGACTGTATTTCTTCTTTTTCCACTAGGGATAAGGTTTTAATTGCTTCTACAACATCGCAAAAAGTCATAGTGGCTAACCGTTTTATAGACTTCTATTTATAGCTTAGCAGTTATAGCTATAGCCCAGCAAGTTAAGACATAAAACCCAAAAGAGAGTTGGGGGGGGGGGGGGGGGGCGCGGGGGGGGGGGGGGTGGGGGGGGGGTGGGTGGTAGGGGATATGGTGTATGGATAGAAGGATAGGCAGATGGATGTTGTTTTGGT
>JBBRMK010000038.1:0-41758 GCA_038230875.1 Pseudanabaenales cyanobacterium | reverse complement strand
CCTAGATGGTCTATATTTTCTACTCTCATCTCCGTATTTATAGTATTAATATTTACCTCCTGCTTTTTGCCTTTGCGCTTGCCTTTCACTATTTATTTTACCCTTCCATTACGAGCGGAATGTGGGTTAAAAAGCAGTCGCAGGGCGGATGTCTCAAAACTACTGAAACCCTTTTAGGGATTGAAACAATTCCAGCCTTGTCTCCTGCAACTGAGGTATTTGTGCAGGGGGTCTCAAAACTACTGAAACCCTTTTAGGGATTGAAACGATGCACTGGCCAAAGAAAGTAAATAGCTCATCAGTCTCAAAACTACTGAAACCCTTTTAGGGATTGAAACTGATTTCACTAATTGATCGCACCGTAATCTTAATAGGGCCCTTACTGCAACCCTTAATCTAACAATGACAAAACTGACCAGTTTTAGATTTGGTATAAAATAGCAATAGGAAACCATAGCAATTTATAGATTGCTAAATCACAACCGTAAGGAGACTAATCGTGATCGTAGTAACCAAGATTGGGACACCCGCAGAAGAAATTGAGCGGATCTGCGACGAACTAACTACTTGGGGATTGTCGCCTGAAAAAATTGTTGGGAAGCACAAAGTTGTGCTGGGGCTAGTCGGCGAGACTGCCAATCTCGATCTCCATCGTATCGAAGAATTAAGTAATTGGATTGAGACAGTGTTGAGAGTAGAGCGTCCTTTTAAACGTGCGAGTCGCGAATATCGCCAAAATGAATCGAGTACTGTGATTGTTCCGACCCCTAAGGGCGATGTAGCGATCGGCGAAAATCATCCCTTAGTGATAGTCGCAGGACCCTGTTCCGTTGAAAATGAAGAAATGATCGTGGAAACTGCTCTGCGTGTGAAAGCCGCAGGCGCACATTTTTTGCGTGGGGGTGCATACAAGCCACGCACTTCACCTTACGCATTTCAGGGTCATGGTGAAAGCGCTTTATCTTTATTGGCGGCCGCACGAGAAGCTAGTGGCTTAGGCATCATCACTGAAGTTATGGATACGGCTGATATTGACAAAATTGCTGAAGTAGCCGATGTGCTGCAAATTGGCGCCAGAAACATGCAGAATTTTTCATTGCTTAAACAGGTCGGTAAACAAAACAAACCAGTACTACTCAAGCGGGGATTAGCTGCCACGATTGACGATTGGCTGATGGCGGCTGAATATGTTCTTGCAGAAGGTAACCCGAATGTAATTCTTTGCGAACGAGGGATTCGGACATTTGATCGCGAATATACGCGCAATACTCTAGACATAGCCGCAATTCCTGTATTGCGGAAGTTAACTCATCTACCGATCATGATCGATCCGAGTCATGGTACAGGATGGTCAGAGTATGTGCCATCAATGAGTCTAGCGGCGATCGCGGCGGGTGTTGACTCGCTGATGATCGAAGTACATCCCAATCCTAAAAGAGCTTTATCTGATGGGCCACAGTCACTTACCTTTGATGATTTCGATAAATTAATGACTAAAATCAATCGGATGGCGCAAGTAATGGAACGCGATGCCTAAAGCTTTTATTTACGATCGCACAATTTATTTTCATGATACTGATGCCGCAGGAGTAGTTTACTTTGCCAATGGCTTGTCGCTATGCCATGAAGCTTATGAAGCTTCTCTTGTAGCCGCAGGAATCAGTCTGAAGTCATTTTTTCGTGGAGAAGCGATCGCGGTTCCAATTACCCACGCGAGTATTGATTTTTTTAAACCGATGTTTTGTGGCGATCGCATTGCTATTTCTATTAAGTCAACTTTGCTAAATCCTATGGAGTTTCAAGTTGAATATCAATTATATTTTGAAGTATATTTTGAAGAATTAATTAACCAGAAACAAGCGATCGCTAGGGCGTTAACCAAACATGCCTGTATTGACCCAAGCACCAGAAAGCGGTGCAATCTTTCTCCTGAACTTTTGAAATGGATTGAATTTATTTAATGACAACGATCTTACGTGACTGGAGTTATCGCTATCAATGGTTTTATAACACTGTATCTGCACTTGCCGCGCTCAGTGTCGGCGGTGAGAAGCGGTTTCGGCGCTTATTTTTGCGCGATTTACAAATTAGCCCTGATGCAAAAGTTCTCGACCTTTGTTGTGGAGCGGGACAGGCGACTCAAGAACTAGTACTGCATTTTCAAAATGTTACAGGTTTAGATGCTTCACCGATCGCTATTCAACGTGCTAAACAAAATGTTCCGCAAGCCGAATATGTAGAATCATTCGCTGAAAAAATGCCCTTTGGCGATCGCACTTTTGATTTGGTGATTACAAATACGGCTATGCACGAAATGGAGTCAGCGCAATTGCAGCAAATTATCCAAGAGGTAAATCGAATTTTGACTCCCGAAGGACAATTCATCATTATCGATTTCCATCGTCCGACTAATCCACTCTTTTGGTTACCAATTGCGACTTTTTTATGGCTGTTTGAGACAGAGACAGCATGGCAATTGCTCAAAACTGATCTAGAACAACTTTTAAGCAAATCTGGGTTTAAGGTGGAGTCTTGTCAACTCTATGCGGGTGGCAGTTTACAAGTTTTGCGATCGCGTAATCACTCATGACTCACACCCATCACTCACATCTATGACTCAGGCAAATGAAAGGCTGTCTAGCTAATGGTAAAATACAAAACGTTACAAAGAATCGCCCGAACAGCAAAAAGCTAGATAAATCTATGGCAGTCAAACCAGATTGGTTGCGGGTCAAAGCCCCACAGTGGGAGCGCATTGGCAATGTTACAGAAGTCCTACGCGACTTGGGGCTAAACACTGTTTGTGAGGAAGCATCTTGCCCAAATATTGGCGAATGCTTCAACCAAGGTACTGCGACATTTTTGATCATGGGGCCAGCTTGCACGCGTGCTTGTCCTTACTGCGACATTGACTTTGAGAAAAAGCCGCAAGCTCTGGATTCGCTTGAACCAATTAATTTGGGTAAAGCAATCCAGCGAATGAATCTCAAGCATGTAGTTGTTACTTCCGTTAATCGTGATGATTTGCCTGATGGGGGAGCTTCTCAATTTGTACGATGCATTGAAGAAATTCGCAAATTGATGCCACAGACAACAATTGAACTTCTCATTCCTGATCTCTGTGCGAATTGGGAAGCATTGGCAACGATTCTGGCGGCGCGTCCACATGTGCTGAATCACAATACAGAAACAGTGCCAAGACTTTATCGGAAAGTACGCCCACAGGGAGATTATCAGCGCAGCCTCGAACTTTTGCGCCGCGCCCGTGAAATTGCGCCTTGGGTCTATACCAAATCAGGAATTATGGTGGGGATGAGTGAAACTCATGAAGAAGTTTTGCAAGTAATGCGCGATCTCAGAGCCGTAGATTGCGACATCATCACCATTGGTCAATATCTGCAACCTTCAGCCAAACATTTGACTTTGCATGAGTTTGTCACACCAGAGCAGTTTGAAGTATGGCGGGTTGCTGGAGAAGCAATGGGCTTTTTACAAGTTGTGTCTTCGCCGCTTACGCGCAGTTCTTATCATGCAGAGCAAGTGCAAGCCTTAATGAAATTATATCCAAAACCTATTCAAAAAGAGCCCGATTAATTTATGCGTATTGTGTTTTTTGGAACTCCAGATTTTGCAGTTCCCACATTAGAACGTTTATTGTCAGAACCAGATTTTGAAGTCGTAGGTGTAGTCTCGCAGCCTGACACTAGGCGCGGTAGGGGTAATCAAGTTAGTCCGCCGCCTGTAAAAGCCGCCGCGATCGCTAAAAATCCTCATCTCAAAATCTGGCAAAGCGATCGCCTTAAAAAAGATAAAGCTATCCTCGCCGAACTAGAGGCAATTAGAGCGGATGTATTTGTCGTTGTTGCTTATGGACAGATTCTCTCTCAAAAAATCCTGAATATGCCAAAGCTTGGCTGCATTAACGTTCACGGTTCACTGTTACCCAAATATCGGGGTGCGGCTCCTATTCAATGGGCGATCGCTAATGGCGAAAGTGTCACTGGGATTACAACTATGAAAATGGATGCGGGTATTGATACAGGTGCGATGTTACTCAAGGCTGAGTTAGAGATTTTGCCAGCCGATAATACTGATACATTGAGTGCAAAACTTGCAGAATTGGGTGCAGATTTACTAATTGATACTTTACGGCGCTTAGATATGATCACACCTGAGCCTCAGGATGATCAACTATCTTGCTATGCGCCAATGATTGGGCGTGATGACTGGCAACTAGACTGGAATACAGAAGCGATCGCTTTGCATAATCGCATTCGCGCTTTCTATCCCAATTGCTATACTGAATATCAGGGGCAAAGATTAAAAGTTACTAAGACAGAAGTTATTGCTGAAAATGTGAATCCAGATAATATCGGGAAAGTTGCCGAGAATCGCAAAGGTAAAGGATTTGCGATTCAGACTGGTAAAGGTTTATTGCTAATTACTGAACTGCAACCTGCGGGTAAGAAACTTCAATCTGGATGGGATTTTGTCAATGGTGCAAGAATAGCGATCGGGGAATCTTTCTAACAAAAAGCGGCGCGAAGCGCCGCTTTTTGTTATTGTTTTTTAGGGGTTTCTGGAGTAGCGCTAGGTGGTTGTGCAGGAGATGTGAATGGTTGCTTTTGAGGAGAAAGTGAGGCGAGACGCTTTACTTCATCTTTAACATCGGCAGGAGCAAGCTCAATACTCTTATCAAATAGCTTTTTCGCTTCATCTTCTTTGCCTTGAACTTGCTTTAATTGGGCTTTGCCAACGTAAGGGCGAAAATCCTTCGCATTATCTTTGATCATTTGATCATAAGTAGCGATCGAATCCTCCACACGATTTTGTTGGCGATAGACTTCACCGAGAATCCAACGGACTGAACCTGTATCAACAGTATTTGCTTGAATTTTATTAGCCGTTTCTGCCGTCTTGAGCGTATCTTGAAGAATCCCAATCGCTGCTTCAGGACGCTTGTCGGTTAACTCAATGCTAACTATACTTTGCAATGCAGGTAGGTAACCAGGCTTGGTGGTCAAAATTTTGCGATATTCTGCCAACGCGTTCTTGGGATCTTTAAGTTCAATGTAAGTGCGTGCTAAGGTCATCCGATAGTCGGGCTGATCAGGAAAACTTTCCGCAAGAGTTTGCAGTGGCTCGATTGTCCCCTTCGCGTTACCAAGTTGATTTCTGAGATTTACCAAACCAATTAGTGCAGTTTGGTTTTTAGGATCGCCTTTTAGCACTGCCTCAAACCCCTCGATCTGAATTTTGACCCGTTCTTGCTCTGAGGCGTTTTGAGCAGAGTTATTAGCTGCTTGCTGAGCAGGTGGAGCAAATAAGCCGCCGATCAGGGGTGCGAGCGATACACCTAAGAATGAGAGCGTAACTACGATTAAGACGCCGTTAATAATCCATTGTCTAGCTGTACGTTGTGACACGATATTTATCCTAAATCCAATTACATGATAGTTTACCGCAAGAAGTTATGTTACTAAGAAAGGGGTTAAGAGGCTTTATTGTTCGGCATATTAAACAACATCAGGCATAATAAAAAGCGACGGTTGACTTTTTATGTGGAGCTGATGTGGAGCGATCATGCAAGTAGAACCTAAGCAATATTTACGTCTTGATCTCGAAATTTCGGTTCCTTCAAATGTCGTCTTTCAAGGTTTAAATGCTTGGTTTGAATGGGAATTGATTTCTGAAGTGGATTTGCGATGGCGAAATAGTCGAGTTCTTAATAATAGAGTCCTTGATAATCGTTTGACGGTTGTTGCCTATCAAAATGATGCAATCCTTCAAGGACTAGATCTTTGGCTGACTCTAGGTTTATTGAGTGATCAGCAAGTAAGGTTAATTAGCGAAACCCGCTTTGCTTGCCTGATCAAAGCCAAGTCAACCGAGACTGAGATTGCACGAAACAACTTACCAAACAATTTATCAAGTTCTGAACCTGTTTTACGTCCTACAAGTTTGTCAGGCTCACGTCAAACGCGATCGCCTTCTTTACAAACCGCAGCTTCCAAATCAAAAACATCTCCAGAAACTAGAAAGGCAGAAACTAGTAAAGTCACCCAAACTTTGCGATCGCTGTTTTCAGAATTTAGCACCATGTGGTTGCTGTTTTTGGGCGTGTTTCTCGTAGTTGTGTCGTCAGGATTGCTAGCCGCTAGTCAATGGGATAATTTTTCGTCCCAAGTTCAATATTTACTGTTGCTTGCCTACAGTTTAGGCTTCTTTGGTGTGAGTTTGTGGACAAGCAAAAACGATCGCCTACGGTTGACCACGCGTGCTTTGCAGTTAGTGACATTGCTGTTAGTTCCTGCCAATTTTTGGGCCATGGACGGCTTAGGCTTACTAAAAAATCCTGCGGGAATTGGCATAAGTGCGATCGCAGGTTGTTTGCTTTCAGGGATTGCGATTTTTTTGCTGCAAACATCTTTTATGTTTCAAGAAACTCAAGCAATTTTACAAGAAAACAAACCTAAAAAGCACCTCAGTCAAATCTCAATTTTGGCGATTTTATTCCTAAGTTGGCTGCATCTTGGCTGGTTCTTATCTTCATACTATCCATTAATTGCTGTTTACTTAGGTGTCAGTGGTATAGCAACTTCCACTTTTCTAAATCGACAACAGCGTTTAAATACGGCTGATAGTTCGACATTCCCACTTGCCTTGATTACTGGGGCTTATAGTACAATATTGCTAACTAGTCGAGCGCTCCTATTTGGTAATGTTTCGATTTTAAAATTAGGCTTAGCATTTGGAATTTGTGGCTGGGTCTTAGTGCAAATCACTAACAAAACTGAAAGATTGCGATCGCGATTAGGAACGTCTTCAGAGCCGTCAACAAAAAATCTATCTACTAATAATTTATCTACTAATAATTTATCCAATCCATCATTTCAGGCGGGCTTAGGGCAAATCTTGCTCGGTTTAGGTTGGTTAATATCAGTTGGCGATTACTATCCTTGGCAAACCTTGACGGTTAGTTTATTAATTGCTTGGCTGCTATGTGAGCGATTATGGAAACTTAAAGAACCGACTGATTTAACTTATCTATTCTTTTGGGGCTTACAAATTCTTTGGTTAGTCCAAAGATTGCTTCCTGAAGATTGGAAAGCTTCGACAAGTCAGCAATTATTAATATTCTTCCAGACCAATTCTCAAGCTAATTTATTTGGGGTTTTACTATTTCCTTACTTGATTTTGACCTTGTTCATTGCCTCAGTTTATCGCGATCGCCACAAGCATGATTTAGCAAATAGAGGTGAATTGCTAGCTTTAGGATTTGGCGTTCTGCTCACCACTCTCAGCATTGGCTATCCTGCGCCCATATTTGCAAATCTAACTTTTTCAGCGCTCACCCTATTGATTGTGCAAGCCAAGCGATCGCCGACTAGTAAAGACTTAATTAGTCTGGTTTATTTTGCACATATTATCAGCCTCAGTGCGATCGGCTCAGGGTTCTTTTTCTTCACTAGGTTTACTTCTATCTTTACTTGGATTGGATTTCTTTTAGTGACGATGCTGCTCGAATGGAGTGCAGTTTTAATGATTGAGAAGTATAGCTTATCTTCAGCGGAAGGAGATCGGGGTATCCATGTGCAAGCGTGGCGGGATAGTGCATGGCATATTGGTGCGGGTTTGGCGGCTCTCAGCTATATCTTGCTCTGGAATTCTTCGATAATAGGACTCAATAGAGATCCTAATAATGAATTGCTAGGCAATCCAATTTATTGGAGTGTGGCTTGGTTGTCAGTGCCTATCTCACTTACTTTTTTAGGCACTTGGCGGACATTTGCTGATCAAGATTTGGCGATTAAACTTAGCATCGCAGGACTGGCGATCGCCCAGTTTTTGACATGGCATGGTGATAGTTCTCGGCTGATTGGATTGGGTGTTGCTTTTGCCCTGATGTTAGTGAATACCCGTCACCGTAAATTACACAACCAATCACTATTCCCGGCTTTTAACACAGTTGGTTATGGCTTGCTCTTTATTGCAGCGCTACTGTGGCAATTCAAATTTGGTGACGGATACATCGCACAGTTAACCTTTGGTATAAATGGCGCGATCGCTAGTGTCATGCTGCTATATGTTCTCAATCATTGGCTCAAATATCGCCGCGATCGCCATGTTCCTAATCTAAATTTGGCATTAAATCAATCCTATGCCCAAGCCTTTGATATTTGGTCAGCCATCCTCTCCGCTGCGTTACTAATTTTACAAACCTATTTAGCTAATGCTATTTTTGCTTCTAACCAAGATAACCAGCTATTTATCAATCTATTGCCAAGTACAATTCTCGTCACTTTAGGATTGGTTTATCGGATTTGGCAATCCTTCGACCAAAGCACAGAACCAGCATATCCTGTCTGGACAGAATGGGGAATGGCATGGAGCATCGAACTCCTAGCGGCAGGCGCGATCGCTGTCAGCAATGGCTCAATAATTGAGCTAGCGATCGCCAATTTTATGCTTGGATTTATGACACAGATATTAGGCGATTGGTTGATAAATCATCAAGGCAGAACTGAATATCCTCGCCGTTGGGACATCATTCCTCTAATTTATGGCGTCATCGGTTCGCTATTAAGAATCGGCATCTTTACCAATCTATCAGGCTTATTTTTGCTTGGTACATCCCTAATTGGGATCGGCATTGGACGCAGGGCTTCGCAATCCAAACCTATTTTTAAAACACTTATCTATCTGTCAATGGCAGGCACAACTTTCTCCGCCTACGAGTTACTCTTCTATCAAATGCTAAACTCCAAAGGCGATAATCTTGGCGATGGCATGGTTATTTTAGCGACATTAGGTTGTGCGATCGCCTATGCCTACAAGATTTTTGCTAACTGGATCGTGCCATATTTAAGACTCTCGGCCAAAGAAATCGGTGTTTCTGCTAACTTACATTGGATAGCTGGCGCTGTATTCCTATTGTTAGGAAGCTTCTTTTATCCCTCTGCTAGTGGCGGTGTGATCGGCGGCGGCGTGGCGATCGCCCTTTCTGCTTATGCGATCTCTGAAGGAAAAAGAGCAAAAGATATTTGGATTTACGCAGGCATAACTAACGCCCTCGCCGCGATCGGCTATTTATTATTCTTCGGATTCCCCAACCCGTGGCTAATTACTAACCTGTTACAACCATATGCCGCCGCGATCGCTTGTATTTTTGCCGCATTTCTATATCTACTACCTTGGAAGCAATGGGGCTGGACAGAACGACCTTGGCATAACTCAGCTTTTACATTGCCTTTGATTTTCACGTTTATTACTGCCAATGCGATCGCTTCACTTTGCTTATTAAGTGTTGGTATATTTTATGCAATCTATGCCAAATTACAGAACCAAATTCAGATAACTTACATCACTGTTTTGTTATGCGATTGGGCTATTTTTCAGAATGTATCTTCGAGCTTAGATGAGGTTTTAAGATTCGACTTATTGATTTATGTTAGTGTGCTCGGTTTCTCTGGACTGTACTTTGCTCAAGTTGAACCAACTTTGCGATCGCCCAATAACAGACCGACGCGACACTCTTTAAGAAGTCTCTTAAGTGGCGGAATGGGACTAATCGCTTTTCTTTATTCTCTTAATAATATTAGTATCGCTCTCTACACTTGGGGTTTGAGCTTCATCTTTATTATGGCAGGGTTAGGATTGCGAGTGAGAGCCTATCTATTTATGGGAACGCTAACTTTTATTTTGCTAGTTATCACCCAAGCTGTGACTTTAGTTACCCGATATTCTTTCCTAATGTGGGCACTTGGCATCGTCGCAGGGATTGGCTTTATTCTGGTAGCTGCTAACTTTGAAGTAAGACGCGATCGCATTCTTGCCCTATTTAGAAATGTCGCGATTGAGTTAGAGACATGGGAATAAACGCTTTTCTGGTATATAAAAAGAAAGCGATCGCTATTTTACATGTTCATTATTGAATGATAAATTAATAGATTTAATTTGATTCGTATTTTCTGTTTGCTTGGGAATTCCTACTTCCAATTCACCAAGTATTGTTGGCTTAGAAATATCAACAACTTCGCGTTTTTCTTGGATCAATTTTCTCAACTTCTCAATTTCATCGTCTACTTGTTTAGCAATTTCTTGATTGCTTTTTGAAGGTGGTGATGATGACTGCATTACATTAAGCTTGAGAGTTACCTGTTTGACCATGAGTTGCTGAGAATCTAAGTCAACACTAAACTGAAGTGACTCATTTCCAAGAATCTTGGAAAGCTCATTATTTACCAGAGATTCTGTGACATTTTCCAGAGTGTGATTGAGTAATGTCTGATTGCCTAAAATCGTCTGCTTTAATAAATCTTCTAAATTTGTAAACTGTAATAGTTCTGCTAGTTTATGCGCGATCGCTAAAAACTTAGGGTCAATTATTGGCTCTAAAACAGTTTGTAAATCAAATTTTGATATTACTCCCTGAATTAAAGATTCAGCTTGTGACTTACGAAGTTGGACATCTTCCACTAAAGGGATAATCGATAAAATCGTCTCTGGTAAATTTAGCGTCTGACCAGAAACAAAATTCTGGACATAGGCGTTGAGTGTATTTAGAACTTGACTCTCTAAGGATTGTCTCCATTGATTTACTTCTTGTACCAATGTTTCGGTAGTTGAGTCCACAATGGAATTTACAACATCTTCCACTTTAAACTGATTAACTACCTGCTGAATTAAAGCTTCAGAGATATCGGAGGCGATCGCGAAGTTTCCTTGTTTTTGCTGAAACGTTAAAATCGAACTGGCGATCGCGAGAAGGTCTTCACGAGTGTTAGGTGTCTCAAAATGCTTCACATAAGCATTAAGACTTTCTAACAGCGATCGCTCTATATCAGTATTTGTCATATGGCACTCTTTAATTTAATCAATTTGTTCTGTAGCGATCGCCTAATCTCACAAATTTTCCCTGAGTTAAATATCGCCGTAGATCAAATTCTTAAAACAGATCTTCCCAATTAAAAATCACTTCGGGAAAATCATTAATCGATAAAGCATCACCCTGTTCATAGCGCTGCGATCGCTTATAACCCGATGATGAAGGTTGCGAATATCCTTCAATAATTTGTTGATTTACATCAAATATCCACATCTCAGGAACGCCATTAGCAGCATATAAAGGCATTTTCACATTGCGGTCATAGGCGATCGTGCTGTCGGCAACTTCGATAATCAACAAAATGTCCTTTGGTGTTGGCAAAGCATCAGTATAAAAATCATCGCGCCATTTGAGGATGGCAAGATCAGGCTGAGGCTCTGAATTATTTCTAAGGATAATGGGATTTTGCATCCAGACAAATGCCTGATCGCCTAATTTGATTTGAAACAATCTTGCTGTTTTTGCCACACAAACCGCGTGCTTGATGCCAATCGGGAACCTTTCTCTAATTTCTCCATTGATTAATTCATAGCGATCGCCTTCTGCAAATACACCTGCTTCGTGCATAAGGTAATATTGCTGCACCGTAAATTTATGGATATTGCTGGTAAAACTTGGTGTAACTAATTGGGCTGTCATCGTATTTCACCTGAGTTTAAACAAAATTTTGGGCAAATCATAATCTGTAACTTGCTATCTTCAATTATGGCAAACATAGCAAATATGGCGATCGACTAATCCCGCAAATTAAATTTTTCAAGCGAGTATAGTTTGATTATTGACATACGGCTAATTGACGTATAAAGTTAGTGTGAATGAAGTTACTCTAATTTTTTTTGCTTGGCAATGAGACAAGATATGACGAATGCAAATTCTGTTCAAAATCATGCCAAAACAAGGGCAAGGCTGGAAGCTCGAGTTAACCCTGAAATTAAAAATCTCTGGCAAAAGGCGGCTGACTTAGAGGGGCGTACTCTCACTGATTTCGTGATTGCGGCTGTCCAAGTTGCTGCTAATGCGGTTATTGCTAAACACCAAACCCTTAAACTCGATCTTGAGGATAGCCAAGCTTTTGTGGATACTTTGCTAAATCCACCTGCACCTAACAGTGCACTCAAGGCGGCGGCAGCGAGACATCAGCAAATCATGGGGGATTGATGGTTCTCAAAATTGAACCCCTTGATAGTAAGAAGCACGATCGCGGAAGCTTCTGTTGCGGTAGAGATAGTCTAGATATTTACCTTCGTAGACAAGCATCCCAAGACTTGAAAAAGAAAGTGGCTACAGTGTTCGTGTTAATTGATGCACCAACCCCAGAGATATTAGCCTATTACACGCTCTCTTCCTATGTGGTTGATACTTCAGTTCTAGAGGATACTTTAGCGAAGTCTTTACCAAAATATCCCCGATTACCTGCGACATTATTAGGTCGTCTGGCTGTCGATCATCGGCAAAAAGGAAAAGGTTTTGGAGAATTGATGCTATTTGATGCGCTTAAAAAATCGCTGATGGCTTCTGATTACATCGCATCTTTGGCTGTAATTGCAGAAGCTTTAGATGAATCTGCCGCTAGTTTCTATCTCAAGTATGGGTTTCAAAGATTCAAGACTCAGCCCGAAAAGTTGTATTTATCGATGAAGTCTATTGTTTAGAAAATCGACTTAGCGATCGCTTAAAATCGCTTGATGACTAGGATAGCGTTTCAGGATCATGTATTACGCCTGTAATAATCTTCCATCCTTTTTCAACTTTCCGCAGGGTATAGGTAAAACCAAAGTGTTCGATTTCCTTGCCGTCTTTGTCAAAGCGCTTGGCAACCCCACTAACTAGTCCTTGATTATCACTGAGTTGAGTAACTTTGAGGGAACCTTCAATTTGGCTCTTGACAAAGTTTAGTTCTCTTAAATCCTCCATAAGCATTTTAAATACTCCAAGCACCTCATCCGACGTTTGCATGACTGCCACTTGTTCAGAAGTCATCAGCATCGAAGGGGTATGGAAGAATGGTTCAACTTTTGTTGAATCTAGTAGATTAAAGGTTTTAGCATAGGTAACGAAGGTTTTCAGGATCTCTGGATCTAGGTGTTGATCTGTCATCATTTTTTTCTCCAAGTTGAGTGGTTACTGTAAAAAGGCATGAATCAATTGGGCGGTTGTATCTGCATGGCTATAGGAAAGTCCATGAGCGGCATCCGCAATGACTTCCAATTTGGCATTTGGAATCTTCTTAGCCATTACATCACTATTTATGAGGGGAATAACTATATCCTTATCTCCCGTGAGTATAAGTGTGTGGGCTTTGATGTTTGACAAGGTGTCGCAGGTGTTATGTGTTGCAAAAGCTTGGAGCTGACGTTGTAAAGCTTCGCCTTGACTGTGAAGTGGAGTTGTTTGTTTTAGGAATTTCTCTAGTTCCTGACGGTTATTGTTAATGAAAGTGGGTGTAAATAGTAACTCCAAAAGATCACCATTCATAAATCCACTAATATCACCAAACTGACTACATGTTCCACCTGCCATTGTGCAGCCTAGAATGAGATTGTTCAGTTTGACAGGGTATTTTAGAGCAAACTGCTGGGCGATCGCACCACCCATGCTAACACCAAATACATCAGCTCTAGGAATTTTTAGGGCTTCTAAAAGTCCTGCCGCATCATCTGTCATATCGACAATGCTATAAGGGCGTGTAGATTGGCTAGTTAGCCCTGCATCGCGGTTGTCGAACAGGATAAGTTGATAATGTTGAGCAAGTAGCTCAGTGAATTTCTTTCCCCAGTCGAGAAGACTGAAGCTTAGACCCATAATCATAAGTAATGGTGAACCACTACCTTGGATTTGATAGTTAATATCAACATCGCCAACGGTAATCTTAGGCATATATTTCTCAGTAGCTCATTTTTTGCCTGACTAGTTTTCAGTTGATTGGATAACTTTGCCAATCATTTGAGCAACTTTACGTTCTGTCCAATAACTTCCATGGGCTTTGCCACCGTGAATGATTGGTAAAATAGACTGTCCGAATATTCCACCGAGCCAACTACTTGGGCTCATTATATCTTTAACATTAACCAGATTCTGATTTGGATCTTCTAAAAGAAGTGGAATAACTCCCTCTAATGGATATGCAATAGGGTCGCCAGGGTGAGCATAATTTGTCCACGAGAGAGGTTTTTGCATTCTTTCTGAAAGCTTTTCTAGAAATTCTTTAAGTTTTGGAGTGAGGTCAAAGGAACTAGGTGTAGGTCCATTAACGTTGACTAAATTGAACAAAGCTATAGGAGAACCCATAGTATGAATGCTAGCTAAGGGGATTCCGTAATGTTTTTCTTTTTCGGTTTGCCCAACACCAAAAAAACCACGACGTATATTCTCAACACGTTGCCGAGTTTCTTCCGATTTAACATCATCCCAACGAGAGGCAAATAAGATGTCAAATAGAACGACAGTACCCCAGCTATGAGTGACCAGATGGAGGCGATCGCCTTCAGGTGGATTTTTGAGTTCTTCGAGTGATAACCCAGTTTGGTGAGAAGTTTGCTCAATGAGCTGTTGGACAATTGCTGAACTAACAAATCGGCTGAGATACATTGCTGCATCGCCTACAAATGGCAGAACTTGAGTAGTGCGAAAATCTCTAAACCAAAACTCTTTCCATTTAGAGGATGACTCTAACCCTTTAAGCAGATTGTTTGCTGAAGGTTGTCCAACATTTCCCCAATATAAGTAAACAGGTTTTAAATTCCGTGTTGGATTGTTAATATTGGCTTTAATCCTCTCAAACATTTGATTAGCCTGAAATTCAAAGGCTGATTGGTTATGAACATTAACACCGTGAATAAATATAATATAGTCTGTAGACATTTTAGTTCTCCATTGAAATAAAGATAAGCAGAGGAAGTAATCGATAAATTTTGATTACTTAGTGATCCTGAAGCGAGTTGGTTCACCATTCCTTACGTTATCATAGACGATTAGAACCTCGTAGTTTGTATCACTTTCCTTTAACAAGGTTAGTCCTTCAGGCTTCTTATCCCCATCAACTGAGATATTACCAAGTAACTTGATTTGCCCAACTTTTCCCGATGTGCGAGTACCCAGCAGGCAGTCTTCCCCATCCCAGAAATAAATTTGGTATGAGTCTAAACCATCACCAACTGAACCAGCTAGAATCAAAAAGCCATCACCAACGCGGGTGAGATCCCGAACACCTCGACCTCCTAAATTCACAAAAACTAAATCTGCCCCAACAATTGGAATAGAAAACTTGCACTTCAATATCGGCACCCAGTTTTCTCGAAGCACTGGACCACGGAAACCGATGTATAATTGTCCATTACGGACTGCAATTCCTTCTATATCAACTCCATTTTCCTTACTTGGAATTTGGCTGAATATTTTTAGAACCACATTATTATCAATTAGGGAACGTAAGCTAGTTTCCTTAACTTCTGAAATATTGCCGTCAGCATCCAAATGAAAGCAACATAGATAATCACGATCAAGCGCTGTTTCTACTGAACTTGGAGAGAGAATTTTGTTCCGATTATCTTCGTAAGACTTTGCTGGATCAATTTTCTTTCTTTTCCATGAATGAGAACCTATAACATAAACGGTATTATCCTCAGACGTAATTCCTTCTATATCTATCTCTTTCTTGGTTGTATTTAGCTCAATCCTGCCCACAACCTTATAACCGTCACCATCAAACTTTAAGATTTTTACCTCGTTTCCCTCATCTGCACCAACGATAAAGAAATCATTGTTCGCATCTATAGCACTTATGCTGTTATTTTGTTTAGCATTTGTGTAGATGTCATTAATAATATTGACAGTACCTAGAAGTGAGATTGAAGAAGTCATTATTTTCCCTCTGTATTATTATTTGCGATTCTTGAGTAGACTTTTTGGTATGCGGGAGTGAACTAATTGACGGTTATATTGGAAGTGACTTCTCCCACAATAGAATCAGATGAATCAAATGCTGTAAAAGTAAGAGGACGATCATTACCGACATTACGGAATGTGACAGTAAAACTCCATGTTCCTTTTATATCTTTAAGATCTGCAATTGTGAAGGGACCTCCAGGACCAATCTTTACTACTAATCTTGAGACTTCAGGTTCTGCTGTACCAGAAAATGTTACAGAGGTATTAACTGGTACTACTTGTCCAGCAGTAGGTTGGTTAATTTTCAAAACAGTCCTACTAACCTTTTTAAGCTTTTGGAACCGTTTTAAAGCTTCATTTTTTACTTTTTCTAGTGCGTTACTGGGATTCAGATCTTTAATTTGAGATTTTGGAAAAACAAAAAATAAAACCTTATCTTCTATACTAAAGTTGCGGTAGTTAGTGCAATGTCCTTCCCTATCTTTCTTAGAGCAGCGATCTTCGCCAAGTTCTTTAAAAAGTGCTGAGGAACCTTCGCCAAGTCTAAAACTGGGACCGCCATCAGCAACAAAAACAGGAACTACTTTATCTCGATAAACGACAACGCCTAAATCACCTATATTTACACCTGTTTTGTCACGAAAATCTTCGTCCGTGATAGGAATCACTATAAAAGGGAATTTGTCAGAATCAACAAAACGCTCGTCTCCATCTAAGTTAGCCCATGCATAAGAGGTTGTACATTGATCTGAAAGTCCAGGATCGTTACAACCCTTAAAAGAACCATCTACATCAAGTGATAACTTAGACTCAAAGAAAATAGTTCCATCAGGGAATTTAAGAAGTGCCTTAACATTATTAGGATCGTCTTTACATTCGTCTTGATCACAAAGTTCAAATTCTCTCCGATATGCTTCATCAAGAAGTACTGCTTGATTGAATTGAATATCTTTCAATACAGCTACTGATTTTGTTGGGGGAGTATAAATGCTAGATTGAGCGAAGGCTACACTTTGAAAGAGTACTAGTACTAGTGTTAAAACCAACGAAAATATCCATAGGAATCGATTTTTCATGATTATTTGTGAGGTTAAGGCGTTGTACGAATCTGTTTTAGTAAATTATCCAGATGTTCAGACCAATTGTCTAAGCTAAAGTTCTGCGGGTCATCATGTCCTCCCTCAATTTCTGCGTCAAGAGAAGCATGGAAGGCAGGAATCATCCACTTACCTCTTCGCACACTCGCAGCAACATAGACTATTGCTAATCGATCAAGTTGAGAATCAGTGAATCCAGGATTAGGCGCGATCGCATCATTGCCATTTCCTCCACTAGGATCACTACGTCGAGGTTGAACCATCTCAACACTCAAAAACATTCCTTTACAGGGTACTCCGCATATGTCTACTTCAAAACCTGTTGACCGCCAAGGCGTATCAAAGTTTACTGTTGTTGCTGATTCTCCAACACGGTTAACAAAGACATGAGCTACTGGCTCTCCTTGAGTCAATTGTTGTAAGTCATTTCCACTCCATCGCGCGTCATTAATATTGGCGGGAAAATTTCTATCCTCAAAGTTGGGCGTACTAGTGTCATGAATAATGAAATAACGTGCAAGGTCAGCACGCGAGCTATTATTGTTGCCACGAGAGATGGAACTGTCTAATGATCCACCAATATCTGATTCTTGAATATTATTGGCTTTGAGATATCGTCTTAAAGTATCTTTATCAAGATCGATAGTAGGCAAACTCAGAAGTCGATCTAATGGCACTGGCAAAGTTGATAGATTTTTTCCGAGATTGCCAAATTTACTAACTGGACGGAGTAAGCATTTTGCTTGATCTTTAGAAGATATTTCTGAAGTAGCAGCTAATTTACATGGTTTAGATTGTGCTAGTGCCTGACCTTGAAATATAAATAGGAAAGATGCTGTCACGGCGAGAAGTAGAAACAGTCTAAATTTCAAAAAATTCATTTTGCTATACAGAAATTATTAATGATTTATTTTTGGTAAGACTAGAAGTTGTAAATCGTGACCTAATAAAACATTTACCCCGCAAATGTTTTATTAGGTTTTGAAACCCTCGCAAAAGTCATCATGAGCAATGAATTCTGGGGTTTCTAAGGTACAAGTCTTTTGCCCTGTCTGAAAGCGGTTTCAAATGCGCTTAGTCCGTGAGAACCACCATTTACTGCTCTTCGAGCTTTCAAAAAGTCACTAGATGCTAAGGCAGGTCGCCAGATACCCACACTATCTTTGAGAAATTCAGCCAACAATTTAGCTGCTACGTCGGGATCATTCGCAAGATCAGGAACCTCGACAAGTCGGTTATCCTTGTAAATCCTGTTACTGAACTTGGTGTAATTAAACTTACCTGTCAACTGAATAAAGCCTCTTCCTTTGAATCGCGCACCATCACCAAACGCACCATTACCTAAGTCTCCAGGACCGCGAAAATCATAGAGATTGAAAGGATGACCACCAGGAGAGGTATTAAATTGAGAAATTCCTTCACTGATTGGTTCAAATCCTGCGGTTTCAGCTCTGATTGTGCCTAAAGCCATAAGAATTGCATCACGATCTCCTAAACCAACTGACTCAAGATAGTGAAGCACTTTGGGTAAGTACTGCCTAACATTGCCACGAGGCGCATCAAAGAAGATCTTCATAACGACATCTTCAGTAAATTTAGAAGCTACTACACCAAGAGTGGGGGTGGGTGGCGTAAATTTTGTAGGTGGAGTAGCTCCAGTTTCCCACTCAATAGTCAAGACTCCAGGAGCAGGTGGGTTAGAACGAGTCATCCATTGCTTAACATTAGTCAAATCTAGCTGAAATTCATTAGGAGATCCACTTGGATTTGGCACAACTGGAACTTCCGCAAGAAATTGCTCTGTACCACCTTCCATCAAGAATAGTTTCTTTTCTGTTAATTTAAGCCAAGTCATTAATTTTTCTCCAGATACATACTAAACAAATACATCGCCAAAATTTAGAACTCAGTTAAACTAGAAAATCCTTTACATGATCTAACTCTTTGTCTTGGGTTATAAATCCCATATCAAGGTGAGCATGATCGATTCTAAAGCCCATTTGGGCGGCTGATTCAGAAAACTTAAAACCAAGACTGCTTGTTCCAGATGGGCGATTACCTGCCCCAAAAAACCCTTCATCAAAAACGTTGTCATCGACAAAGTCCAAATCTTCTTGTGAATCAATAACTCTACTACCAACTGCAATGAAGTCAATTGCTGTCCCAAAGCGATGAGCGCTTTGAAAGAGAGGATTGCGTTGATAATCAGGATAAAAAGGAGAACGATAGCCACTGCTAACTCGAATTGGCTTGTCTAACTTAGTCCGAAGGCTTTGCATCGAATCTGCTAGACGAATAATTGCAACTGGGATGTAATAAGGAAATTGAATTCCATTACTAATTTCTGTATTAGAAATGAATTCTATCAACTGAAAGTTTGCTGTTAGCTGTTTACTAAAGTCTTTGAAATCATTAATTTTGAAGTAAAAACGTGGTAGTAAAGTGCCATCATTCAATGCTTGATTGGGGGCGAAATCAGCTAAATTTGGATCTGATGTAGTAGTTTTGCTGTCAATGAGATCAAATTCTTCCCCAGAAGGAGCTTTAATCCTGATGGACTTAGTACCGGGAGTAGTAACTGTGGTAACTGTTGGTTTAAATGCTAATGGTTCAGATAAATCTTTTAGATTGATAGCCATTTCTCCTGGAGCAGTTAATCCTTCAAACCAATGTGCAGGGATATCAAGGCTGAACTTACCATTAATGGCAACAGCAGCAGGATCTCCTGGACGATCTACTTCAGGTACAAGGTTTATTTTCTCAATAAATTCACTACCCTGCATCAAATATAGAGTTTTAGATGTCAACTTAATCCATGTACCCATTTTTGTAATACTTTTTGCTAGTTTGATTAATGGTTGAGCGATCACATCGACATAAATTATTAAGGTTGATGATCGACCCCTAAGGCTGTTCAATAATTTGTTTCTTTATGCTCAAATGAGATCTGGTATTTGGAAGATCTCCAGAATTAGGAGAAATGAGACTAAAATAATGTCTTTATCAATACCGAAAAGCTTTACGAGCTGTTTTTGAGCTTAGCTTTAACTTAAGATTAACTTGTGATACAAAATTTAAAGGTCAGATAAAGTCGGAAGAAAGTAGGATATTTTAGGTAGATTTGCGTAAACTTTTTTAACGTATAGAGCTTATACTTATCGATACAGTTGCCATATTTGGCTAGTTTGAGGCTCTAAATGTCAAGTAAAGAGGCGATCGCATTAGTCACGCGATTATTAGAACGTGGATTTTTAACAACAGTCCAAACCATTGTTTTTGAGCAATCTTGGGATGGGCTGAAGTACTCAGAGATGGCTATTGAAGAAGGTTATGACCTTGGCTATATCAAAGATGTTGGTTCAGAATTATGGCGATCGCTGTCTAAAGTTTTAAATGAGAAAGTTACTAAAAATAATTTCCATGGAGTCTTAAATCGATTTGCACAGATGCAACAGGACGCGATCGCCTCGTCAACTTTAAACTTACAATCTGCTAATCACTACACCCACTGGGGTGAAGCGATCGACGTTTCTCTTTTTTGTGGACGTACTGCTGAATTAGAAACTCTTAGCCAATGGATTTTGGGCGATCGCTGTCGAGTGGTGACACTTTTAGGGATGGGTGGTATCGGCAAAACTGCGCTTTCGGTGAAGCTAGCAGAACAGTTGCAAGGAGAATTTGATTATGTGATTTGGCGATCGCTACGACACGCACCTGCTTTCAGTGAGAAAGTGATGGATTGCATCAAAATTCTATCGCATCAACAAATTACGACATTACCTGCTAATCATCATGAGCAGATTACTTGTTTGATTGAGTACTTCCGTAAATCTCGATGTTTGCTGATTTTGGATAACTTCGAGACGTTATTGCAGCATGGTCAACGCACAGGTAATTATCTTGATGATTATGAATCCTATGGTGAATTTTTGTGGCGAGTAGGAGAAACTAACCATCAAAGTTGTGTTCTGATTACTAGTCGCGAAAAGCCTGCGGAAATTACGGCACTCGAAGGTGAGGGATTGTCAGTGAGAACTCTTTTGCTGTCTGGATTGGAAATCGCAGCAGGACAAATAATTCTCAAACTCAAAGGGCTATCCATCTCTGATCAGGAAGCTAGTCAATTAGTTGATTGTTATAGCGGTAATCCATTAGCGTTAAAGATTGCGGCTACTTCCATTCGAGATTTATATAAGGGTAATATCAACCACTTTTTAGCAAGTGGAATAACTTTATTTAACGGTATTAGTAATCTACTAGCACAACAATTTCAAAGATTATCATCCGAGCAACATCAAGTAATGTACTGGTTAGCTATTCATCGCGAGAGTGTTTCTCTAACTGAATTGCATAATGTTTTTACTCCATCTACGTCTAAAGCGAAGTTGATGGAGATTTTTGAGTCTCTATTAAGGCGGAATTTAATTGAGCGTGATCAAAAGGGGTTTACGCAGCAATCTGTAGTTACGGAATATGTAACAGAACGGTTAATTGAACTTATCTGTCAAGAAATCATCAACGAATCACCCCAATATTTACCCCAATATTTGCTGACTCAGGCTCTAGTCCAAGCCCAAGCCAAGGATTACATTCGCGATAGTCAAATTCAATTGATTGTACAGCCTATCCTTCTGCAATTGCAAACTACGCTTGGCTCTAAGCAAAAAGTTGAGCATAAACTCGGTAGACTGATTACAACACTCCAAACTGAAGCGGCTTCAGATAATTATGGTGGAGCTAATCTGATTCATTTACTGGCTCATTTGGGAACTGATCTAACTGGCTATGACTTTTCGCGGCTGACGATTCGTGACTGTGACTTGCGATCGCTGAGCTTACATGATGTCAACTTTACGCAAGCTCATTTTCGAGATTGCATTTTTGCGGCAACCTTTGGCGGCATTACTAGCGTTACTTTTAGTAGCGATGGACTGACCCTTGCGACAAGTGATACTAATGGTGGAATTCAGATTTGGGATGTTAGCAATGGAAAACAACTCTTTAATTGCAAAGAACATAATAGTTGGGTTTGGCAGGTCGTTTTCAGTCCCAAGGCGCCAATTCTAGCTAGTTGTGGTCAGGATCATACAGTTAAACTCTGGAATACAAATAATGGAGAATGTTTTACAACCCTACATGGACATAGCAACATTGTCACCGCGATCGCCTTTAGCCCAGATGGTCAACTTATCGCTAGTAGTAGCAATGATCGCACAGTTAAAATTTGGAATTTAGTCACAGGAGAATGCCTCCAAACTCTAGAAGGACATGAGGCTTGTGTTTGGTCTGTCGATTTTCATCCCGCAGGTCAGATCTTGGCAACGGCTGGAGAAGATAACACGATTAAGTTATGGAAAGTGGCAACTGGCGAATGTTTGCAAACCTTGAAGGAGCATCAACAATGGGTCAAAGCGATCGCCTTTAGTCCGAATGGAAAAATATTAGCGAGTGGAAGCTTTGATCAAACTATAAAACTATGGGATCTACAAACTGATAAATGTGTAAAGACTTTACTAGGACATAGCGCAGTCGTGACTTCCGTAGCCTTTAGCCCTCAAGGCGATCGCCTAGTCACGGGCAGTTATGATCAATCTCTGAAGATTTGGGATGTAGCGACGGGGCAATGTCTGGATACTCTGAAAAAACATACCAACCGAATCTGGTCAGTTACCTTTCATCCGCAAGGAAAATTGGTTGTCAGTGGCAGCGATGACCATGCCATAAAAGTTTGGGAACTTCACACAGGAAGATGTATTAAAACTCTCCAAGGAAACAGCAATGCGATTTACGCGATCGCCCATAGTGACCAGCAAAATTTACTAGCTAGTGGACATGAAGACCAGACAATTAAACTCTGGCAGATTAATCTCAACACTCCGCAAACCCTAAAGCCTAACCTGAAACCTTTTCAGATTCTCCGAGGACATAGCGATCGCATTCTTTCCGTTGCTTTCAGTCCTAATCAACAAATTCTCGCGAGCGCCAGTGCTGATCGAACGATTAAACTTTGGAATCCCTATACAGGGAAAGTCCTAAAAACTCTGCACGGGCATAAAAGTTGGGTTTGGGCGATCACCTTCAGTCCCGATGGTCAGTTTATCTCTAGTGGAAGCTATGACCACACAGTCAAAGTATGGAATGTCGAATCTGGTGAATGCTGTCAGACATTGCAAGGTCATCATAGTTCGATATTAGCAGTTGCCTTCAGTCTCGATAGCAAAACTCTTTTTAGCAGTGGTTATGAGAAGCTTGTTAAACATTGGGATTTAGAAACAGGTAAATGTCTGCATACTTGGGAAGCTGACTCTAGCCGCGTTTGGACTGTTGCCCTGAGTCCCAATAATCAACATCTTGTCACAGGTGGTGATGACTGCTCAGTAAAACTATGGGACATCGCGACAGGAGATTGCCTACACAAATTTTCTGGTCATACTAACCAAGTAATCGATTTGATGTTCACACCTAAAGGCGATCGCTTGATTAGTAGTAGTAGCGATCGCACAATTAAAATTTGGGATGTAATCACGGGACTTTGCCTTGCGACCTTAGAGAATCATCTCCATTGGGTCTGGGCTCTAAGCCTAAGTCAAGATGCTAAAACTCTTCTCAGTGCCAGTTGGGATGAAACCATCAACTGTTGGGATGTCTCCACAGGTAAAGTTTGGCAAACTCTGAGGTCAATCCGTCCTTATGAGGGCATGGTTATTGATAATGTTGCAGGTTTAACAGAAGCTGAGTTCGGAACATTAAAAGCTTTGGGTGCAAAATAGCTGTGACGGCACTCGATTAGTTGTATACACCCAAACAATAATAAGGTTCGTTTAAAAATCCTTCTTTACGAGAATTCTCACAAGCGAAATATAGTATAGGGTCTTCTAATTCGGAGGAATTATTTTGGAATAAAAGTTGTAAAAAGCCTTGTCGGATTTATAGGGGCAAGGTTTGAAATAAGCTATAAAAACCTGTGCTAGTTAGCAAAGATTCGGTCATTTCTGCTTGGCTCACGGTTATTTGCTTCCTTTTCTACACGAGCTTTATTTAAATTATATCGCCATTAAGCTTTCTAAAGAAATCAGCGATCGCACTACTAATTAGATCTAAGAAGTCGGCTCCAATGCAGTGTTCTGCTAAGTTTAGTTGCTCTCTATATACTGGCGCAGAACTTTGTTAACTAATATTTTGTACTGATCTCCTTGAGATTGAAACCACTGTCTTACATCTGGATCAAGCAGAACCAAGTTTTGGGCTTGATTTGCTGAAATACGCAATGTCGCGCGCTCAAAAAAATCGTCTGTCAGGGGTGGAATATCTGAATAGTCGAATCATCTTCTGACCTTGACTCTAAGGCAGCCCAGTTAGTACGAGAGGTACTTTTCAAATCGTTTTTGCTCATAACGGTTGGCTCTTCGTGCTGAAATGATTCGAATTGTGCTTTTTTTGACGTTCTGTCCAGACTAATACTATTCAAGAGCCGAGAAACCCGATTCCAAACCAGCGATCTTCGCCATAATCAAAACGCTCATCTAGCTCAATCAGCATCTCACTATCAAAAATGGCGGGAACATCGGCAAAATCAATCTCATGTTTACGGATATTTTCAAGATTTTTTGCTTCGTCCCAGTCAAATTCCATTAAGGATACATCAGACTAAACTAACTTCATTTATTATCGCGCATTTTATTGATTGATTGTCAAATTTGTTCGCCCTAATTATTTGTTATACTCCAATCACCTATTTCATCAATCTTACTTCAAGCCCTTTCGTGCGGCGATCAACAGCAAGTAGTTCAATCTTGACGGCTGGGAAAGTACGATGTTTCCAATAGGTGACAAATTCTCCCCTGACACAGCGAAATCCCTAACCGAATTGTCGAAGTTTAGGGGTTAGAGGTTCAATATTAATTTGGGAGAAATCGACTCCATCAAACTTGCCAGAACTAGCCATTTTTCTGTGCTTTAGGACGACGTACAGCAATACGCTTTGCAAGAGCAATCACTTGATCGTTAACAACTGATCCGCCAGCGTCGATCGCTTCTAAAAGTTTCTTAGCGGCAATGCCTGAAACGGGCTTAGAGTGATTATGGAGAGGGTATTTCATGGCAGGGCTTACATTATCATCATAGCAAGCAAAAGGGTGCGATTGGACTTTAAACATCTATGCGGATCTCGTTTTGATAGATCTGATGCCGCGTTGAGCAAATTCTTCTTTACTATAGCGAGGCTGACGTGTTGCCATGATTGTGATTTCTCTTTAAATCACTACTTCTTTAGACATTGTAATCGACAAATAAGCAAGTTCAAGTTGTTGCATACGTTCAAACAACACTAGAATGAGTTAAATTTCATTAAAGTACCCGACAAAAGCGGCGATCGCACTCAACAAAGTCAACTGTTTTTGATTGCCCAATCTCGATTAGAAACAAACAACCTGAACAGTGCGATCGGGTTCGGCATAACGCCAGCATTCAGCACCCGCCAAGTCAGCGAAACGCCACTACCAGAGACAGTTTTGCTGGTGCGTAATCCTCCAAAAAATCGATCATTAGGCAGTTCGGTGCAATGCCTAGTTGGGTGGCTTCTGACCCGAACTTCCACTTCACGTCCTTCTTTACGTTTACCCGTCATTACACAGCAAATCCCGAACAAACCCACCACTAGATTTTTGTAAAAGCCCCGCGAAGCGGGGCTTTTACAAAAAATCTGGTTTTAGTTTATTCTCAATCTGCTGTAAATATGCTAATACAATCAACATTCGATGCCCCATCACTTCCCTTTCTTCATGGCTTATAACTTCAATACCTTCTATTTCTAACAAGTGAACGTAATTGTGGGTATATGAATGCTCCTGACCGATTATTTCTGAAGCAGTGTCTTTGTTAATATCATAACTCCCATAAAGAGGTTCAATGAAAAATATCATCGAACCTTTTGCCTGATTTTTTAAGGTCTTAATGAGACGTTTAACTGAGTTTTCAGATAAATACTCAAGGACTCCACCACAAGTATGATATAAAGCATGAGGTGTTGCATTTGCCTCAGCCCATTCGATTAAATCTGATTGTATAAACGTAAGATGTCTATACTTTCTATTATTTTTCTCAACTTGACTCTGGGATATATCAATCCCAATAAATTCCTTAACGACTCCCCACTGTTGCGACAGATAATTCAGCCAACTCCCATCTCCAGAGCCAAGTTCACACACGGTTTGAATATTTTTATCCACCAATAAAGGCATGACCCCTTGAACAATATCCTTGTATGCTGGTATATGTAATTCTTCTGTTCTATTCTTAGTGTTATAAAAATATGTGTCTGATTTGCTCCAAAAGTTTTTGTGAACTGCTTCCAACCCACCTGGAATCTTCAGCTCTTGCTTTTTCGCTTTGTCTGCAAGATAAGAACGAATTAATCTTTCTACAATATGAACATTTTGAGAACTATCACAATTACTAGGAACCGTAAAATTATTGTAGACTTCATCAACTTTTTCGGGAAATAATTTGGCTAATACCCAACCCAATACATACTTTATTCTACTTCTATCCATAATAGTAACCTTTATTATTCTGCCCTAACAAATACGTAGCAACCCAACGGCTGAATTGAGCGGCAGAAAAACTTTCGCTCCCAACCAAAATATCACAATTTTGTCCGCTCCAATGATTTGTTATGCCGCGATCGCTTCTCAATTTTTAACTTTTGCGATTACCGATAACTATTCCCAACTTAACAACAAAACCAACTATTTTTGCTTGCCCAATCTTGGATAAAAACCGATAACTTAAACGAAGCGATCGCAAGCAGCTATTTCTCGCACATTAACTTTAAAGTTAATGTATCCTGTTTCAATATTGATCGCCACAATTTTGTCATGATTACCTGCTTCAACTTTTTGGCGTATCTCGTTTTGATAGATCTGATCGCCGCGTTGAGCGAATTCTTCTTTACTATAGCGAGGCTGACGGATTGCCATGATTGTGATTTCTCTTTAAAATCGCTACTTCTTTAGATATTGCAATCGATAAAGAAGTAAGTTCGAGTTGTTGTATATGTCCAAACAAGAATAGGGTACGTTACATTACATTAATGCACCCTACGAGATTAGCCTGAAACAATGAAAAACTGGGCATGATTTGGGAGATAACTGCTAAACTAAAATCTGAAATCTATAAAACGGTTAGCCACTATGACTTTTTGCGATGTTGTAGAAGCAATTAAAACTTTATTCCTAGTGGAAAAAGAAGAAATACAGGCTCTTCTTGAGCAGTTTTTGCGAGAAGAACGCCGCGAAGAAATTTATCAAAGTTATTTAGTTAGTAAACAAAATGAAAAAGAAGGAAAGTTACAGTTTTCTTCAGATATTGATCAGTTAATGGAGTCATTGCAAGATTAATCATGGAAATCACCTTTGACGATTCTTTTAAAAAATCTTATAGAAAACGCGTTCAAGGTAGAGAGGATTTAGAAAGAAGGTTTAGGATAAAACTAGAAAGGTTTAGGGATAATCCTTTTGATTCGTCTTTAAAAACGCATAAATTATCGGGTAAGTTAAAGGATTTGTGGAGTTTTAGTGTTGAGTACGATAATAGGGCGATATTTTATTTTACAGATGAAGAAAAAGCTGTATCTATTGATATTGGAAGTCCCGATCAGGTTTATTAGAGTGGAATAAAGCATAAATAAGAAGAATCTAAGAGCGAATTACATCTCATTAATACACCCTACAAGATCGGCGATCGCATTGGAGAAGTTGAGATTGCAAAGAAAACCCTCAAGCCTCTTAGGATGATTAAAAAAAACAACCGTAGCGTGTGTTAGCGTCAGCGTAACGCACGTTTGTTACCATTTAATGGGTGCGTTACATTTCATTAACGCACCCATTAAATGGTAACTACAAGATATGTGCAACCGTCAGATGATTGGCACTTTATTTTTACGTTTGTTCCTAATGGGTGCTTTACTCTGACGATAACACACCCTACAAGATCGGCGATCGCTTTTCTCTAGAGTATATTACCTATGTCAGATTCAAATGTCTAATTATCGAAGACCTCATGTATTTGGAGGGACTTTCTTTATTACGCAAGTCACCTATTAGAGAGAGCCTTGGCTTTGCAGTGATATGGGTAGAAAGGCGCTTAGGGAAGGAATTGAAAAGGTGAGGGTGAAGTATCCTTTTTCTATTGATGCTTTTGTTTTATTACCTGACCATTTCCATTGTTTGTGGACTTTACCGACCGATGATCAAGATTTATCGGTAAGATTACGATTAATCAAAACCTATGTCACAAAACATTATGGGCAAGCATTGGGAGTTGATCGCGAAGTTTCTCTATCAAGACAAAAGCGAGGGGAAAGAAACCTTTGGCAGCGTCGTTTTTGGGAACATTTAATCCGTGATGAAAATGATTTTGCAATGCATTGCGATTATATTCATGACAATCCAGCGCGACATGGTTTCTGTGAAAATCCTCAAGATTGGCAATATTCCAGTATCCATCGGTTTATTGCTCAAGGAATCTATCCCAAAGATTGGGGAAGCGGTATACACAAAGAAAAACCTCAAGGCTCTTGAGATGATTAAAAACAACAACCGTAGCGTGTGTTAGCGTCAGCGTAACGCACGTTTGATAACATTCTATGGGTGCGTTACATTTCATTAACGCACCCTACAAGATCGGCGATCGCACTAACACATCCTACGAGATAGGCGATCGCACTGGGAATGTGTTGTTAAGGGTAGTGATGGGCAGCGCGAAGTGCCATTCCTCAAAGCTCTTGGGATGATTAGAAACAACAACCGTAGCGTGTGTTAGCGCTAGATTAACCCACTAATTTATTACAGACATGAAAAAATGTATGTTGATGAAATGTAACACATTTTATAAGATCGGCTGAAATTCCAATAAATTTTTGAAGGTTTGGGCATTGTCTCCAATCAGCATAATCGTCCCCACCAATTTCCCATATTCTTGTAAAACCCAGTTTAAGCGCATCCAAATCCTGTTGTTTCAAACTATTTTGAAGATCTGAAATTATCCAATCCATCGTATATATAAAGGAGTCGATACAGTCTAGGTGCTTATCTCTTTCGTATTCAATTAGAATTACATAAAAGTAAAATAGAAGATCTTCAACTTCCATGAATGAATAGATCCATCCATAGTAGTCAAATTCTTCTCTCTTCACATCTTCAGGTTCATTATAATTGATCGATAGCTTAGCGTAACTCTTATCTCCATAGGAGTCTAGTATTTCTGCTTTTCTAAGATCAATTTTAGGTGGAGAGAATTTATAGGACAAGTCGTAAACTTCTTTATATTTCATAATTGAATCACTAAACATACTCCCTTCCCAGTATAAAAATAGACATTAAAAACCAAGAATTGGCGTTGCGGCACGGAGCGCCGCAATGTCTAATCTTTCGCTGAGAAGGAAGTAATGCGATATTCATTCACCACATCAGGCTCTACCTACTCAGGCTCAGTCAATGAATTACGGAACCATGTCCTTAACATTCCCATCGACACCAGCATTTGCTTACCATCGGGATAGATATCTAAAAGCTTAATTATCCAATCAGCATCAGGTGCAGTTATGCCAGCATAGAGAATAAATTCGGGAATACCTGCGATCGCTCTAGTTTTCGTAAGTGCGTCTTGCTTTATTAGCTTCAGACCTTAGCGCATCAAGACGCTTTTCGATTAATGTACGCGATCGCCCTTTTGATACATCACTTAGCATAATTTTTAGCGCACTACCCAAGCTCTTATAAGCGGCAGGCAGAGGATAGCCGTTACGTACAGCTATACGAACTGCTCCTTGATCAGCTTCGATCAAGTTTCGAATATCTTTTTTGCTAGTCCCCTTACGCCATAGCTGAAAACCCGCTACACCGCAGATGCCCAGTGCAAGAACAAATAGCAAACCATTTTGCACCCACAGCTCACCGACCGCACCACCTAGCCCGATCGCCAGGGCAGCGACTTCCCAGCCGTCTTTTGGTACTGCATCATTTTGGATGCGGGCAACTTCGTGCCAATAAAGGAGATTGCGCTGATCCTCAGCCATACGTTCCCAGCGCACCATGTCGATTAAAACTACCACCTCATCACCGCCAGCTTCTTCACAGGCGATTAAAGGGGGGCGAACACCATCAGCATTAAGTACTTTTACCCAAGCCTGTAACTCAGGGGGTAGTAAGTCTTGCAGACGGCGGATTTCAGTTCTAGCAAAGGTATTTCGGAGAGAGGAAGAAGTAGGAGATGGCATGAATCTTCGTCAAAGTTCAAAACAACTAAAAAATCGCTTTTTGGGCTACTTCAAAATTATATGCTTTCTTGGGTTTAAGTAAAAGAGACGCTTTACACCCCTGCTACTTTCTTATAATAAAGGCAGTATTTCGTGGAGATATCGGTGAAGCGTAATTTTATGCTCTCTTTTTTCAGTCGTAGCCTTGCCGCAGCGATCGCTATAGTTGTGCTCGGTAATTTGCCCTTTAATTTGCCATCGTCATTCCTACAACTATCAGGAGGACAAGCACTTGCTGCCCACCATGATCTCGTAGCCAAAACTGTTACATCGAACGTCACAGCCCCTGACTCGCTGACAGGCAATGTAGTTAAAACAGTCTTAGATAATGGTTTGACGGTTTTAACTAAAGAAGTAAATACGGCTCCCGTTGTCAGTGTGCAAATCTGGTATCGCGTTGGTTCGCAAAATGAAAAACCTGGGATTACAGGTATTTCTCATCAACTGGAACATTTGATGTTTAAAGGAACCAAAGAGCGTCCGATCCAGTTTGGACGTTTGTTTAGTGCATTAGGCAGTAATTCAAATGCTTTTACCAGCAATGACATGACCGCCTATTTCGGGACAACGGGTAGCGATAAGCTTGATGCAATGCTTAGACTTGAAGCTGATCGCATGGTAAACACTGTCGCTGGCGAAAAAGAACTCAAGAGCGAACGCACAGTCGTTTTGTCAGAACTAGACGGCGGTAACAATAGTCCTGGAACAAGGCTTTATCGCGAGGTAATGCTAGCGGCTTATCCCAATAGCTCTTACGGATGGCCAGTAATTGGCTATCGTCCTGAGGTCGATAACTATACGGTGGAAGACATTCAAAATTATTACCGTACTTTTTATCGTCCTGACAATGCCACACTGGTAATTGTCGGTAATTTCGAGACGCAAGCCACACTCAAAAAAGTGCGTGAAATCTACGGCGCGATCGCATCGCCCTCTAAGCCTAAAGTTTTAATCACACCTGAAGCACAGCAGCGCAAGCCAAAACCTCCCCAAGCTAAATCGACAAAACAGCCGATCTTGCTCAAAGAGCCTGGTAGCGTGCCATTTTTACAAGCCGTTTATCCAAATTTGCCCAAAATTCTTGATGATGATGTTGCGGCGATCGACGTGATGGATAGCATTCTCACCGCAGGGAGAAGTTCGCGCCTTTACCAAGCCCTGATTGAGACAGGATTGGCTAGTAATGTCAGTGGCAGTGCATCGTCCCAAATTGGCACTGGGTGGTACTTTATGAGCGCTACACCAACCGCAGGTAAATCACTTGAAGAACTTGATCGCTTGGTGCTCGCTGAGATCGATAAGCTGCAAACTCAGCCGATTACTCAAGAAGAGTTAGAACGTGCGAAAACCAATATGCGTGCTAGTTATATTCTTGGCAATCGTGATATTAGTTCTCAAGCAAGTCAGATTGGCTATAACCAAACTGTCGCCAAGGATTATCGCTATAGTGATCGCTATTTGAATGCAGTCGAGAAAGTGGCGATCGCCGATGTAAAGCGAGTCGCTAAGCAATATTTGCAAAAAGAAAGTCGGGTGGTCGGATATTTTGAGCCATCGGTGATTACGGCTAGTACGGGAACAACCCCAAGTAATTCACATTCGTCAGAAACCTTCAAACCTAGCTCTCCTGTCGATCCTGCGGAAGTGGCAAAATATTTGCCAGAGAGCGCATTGGTGGCGAAGGCTGGTGTACCAACGGCGGTGCAACCTGATAAGTTCACATTATCAAATGGCTTGAAAGTTCTTCTATTAAGCGATCGCAGTACCCCAACTGTGACTTTAGTTGGCGAGATCAATGCAGGCTCAGGTTTTGACTCGATTGAAAAAGCTGGTGTCGCAGGACTGACTGCCCAAAATCTTACTAATGGTACGACTACCAAAGATGCTTTAACTCTAGCGGCTCGACTAGAAAATCGGGGCGCGAGATTAGGATTTTCCGCAGGTCGTGAAAGTGTCGGTGTCTCTGGGATTTCGATGGCAGCCGACTTACCAATTGTGATCGACCAGTTAGCCGACTTGCTGCAAAATGCTACTTTCCCAAACAAAGAATTTCAACTCAATCTTCAGCGCAATCTCTTAGCATTTAAGTCTGAACTGGATAATCCTAATGCTTTAGCACGAAGAATTTTCCAATCAACTCTCTATCCTAAAGGACATCCATTTAATGCGTTGCGAACTGAAGAAACGCTTAAAGCTCTGACCAGAAAAGACTTAGCCAAGTTTTATAAGACTTATTATCGACCAGATAGTACGATTCTTACGCTCATGGGTGATTTTGACCCCGTGCTCGTGAAAAGCTTGCTAGAAGAGAAGTTGGGTAAATGGCAAGCCACAGGCAAAGCACCAAAGTTCCAATTCCCAAAACTTGTTAAGTTTACGGCAATTACTGAAAAGCAAGCAACTTTGGCTGGCAAAACCCAATCTGTAACTTTGATGGGGCATTCCAGCATTTCCCGTTCCGATCCTCAATATTATCCTTCGATCGTTCTAAATCAAGTCTTGGGCGGCGATACATTAGCTAGTCGTCTCGGTACAGAAATTCGCGATCGCCTTGGTTTGACCTACGGCATTTACAGCTATTTCCAATCAGGTAGACCACCGCAAGGCGCATTTATTATCCAAATGCAAACCAGTGGCAAGGACACACAGAAAGCGATCGCCGCTACGGTCGGATTGCTCAAAGATGTCCGCGATCAGGGCATCACGGCTGCCGAGTTCGATGTTGCCAAAAAAAGCTTGATTAATAACTTCTCAACTGAGTTTGCCAACCCTGATAGCATTGCTAGCTCATTGCTCAGCGATGAAATCTATGGTTTACCAGTTGGTGATTTTTACAAGTTTCCTGAGCGTATTCAATCGGTAACTTTAGCGCAAGTCAATCGGGCTGCGAAGGAGTTATTACAACCCGATAATCTCCTGATCGTCTCAGTAGTTCCTAAAACTGAGAAATAGCCAACTCTGGCTTAATCAAAAAAAATGACGGTAGCGCGAGGGGCTGCCGTCATTTTTTTAGTTTTAAATTGCTAAAAAACTAAGCTAAGTCCGAGGCATGAACCGACTACAAAATGTAAAGCAACCGCGATAAATCGACAGTTAAGTAGAAGATCAGCGCGATCATGATTTTCACCAATGAATGTGCATAATTTCCAAGCAATCGGCAAACTAATCAGCACGATCGCTGTCCAGATCGGGAAAAAGTTAAACGCGATCGCCGCGATCATGATTACGTAAATTACCCCACAAAGCCAAGGCAAAAGCTGCGCCGATCGCTTAGTTCCTAAACGCACGACAGGCGATCGCTTTCCTGCGGCAAGATCATCAGCAACTTGATTGAAATGTGAACAAAACAAAATCAAACTGGTAATAATGCCGACAATAATTGCGGCGGCAAGGGATCCGACTGACCAAGATTTAGTTTGACTGTAATAGGCTGCGGAAACCCCTAAAGGACCAAAGGCAAAAAAACATAAAATCTCGCCCCATCCTTGATATCCCAAACGAAAAGGGGGACCTTGATAAATATAGCCAAGAAAACAACAAAGCGCGATCGCACTAACGACAACTAAATCTTGCTGGAACCATGAAATTGCTAAGACGCCACTGATCCCCATAAGTAGACAAGTATTGGCGATCGCTAAAATCAAACTTTTCTTACCAGTTAAATTGACAACTGAATGCGCTTTATTTACATCAATTCCTGTTTCAGCGTCAAATACGTCATTGCAGAGATTTTCCCATACCAAAATCAAAACTGCCGAAATCAAAAATGCAAAAAAAATGCTCCAATTGATCGTCCCCATATTTCGATATGCAACAGCTGTACCTGTAGAAATTGGCACGATCGCCACACTATACATCGGCAGCTTAATCGCCGCCATCCATAATTTACGAGACGGCTGACCAGATAGCTTAGAGGAATCAATTTCGAGGCTTTTTACCATACGGAATCAAAAAAGTTGAGATCGCCATATTAACCTAAAACCAAAACGCGATCATGAAAGCGATCGGTCTAGTGATCACGTTTTGGTTTACAAAATCAAAACTTAGCAACTACTCCCTTCCTACTATAGAAATAGACATACAAAACCAAGGATTAGCGTTGCGGCGCAAAGCGCCGCAACGTCTAATTTTTCAATGGGAAGGGAGTAAATAACTTAAGAAAGTAATAAAAAATTGTTTCTCTCCGTTTTTTGCTTTTTGGGTTTTGATGATGAATTATTAAGCTTTGCGAAGTAAGATGGAGGATATTAAGTACAGAAATAAAAATTAACGTTTAGATAGCTGGAGAAATATGCGCGTTGCGATCAGTGGAGGAGGATTAGCTGGGTTATCTTGTGCCAAATATTTAGTCGATTTGGGGCATCAACCAATTTTGCTAGAACGTAGTGATGTTTTAGGAGGATTAGTTGCGGCCTGGAAAGATGAAGACGGCGATTGGCTAGAAACAGGGCTTCATGCTTTTTTTGGCGCTTATCCTAATATGCTGCAACTGATGGGCGAATTAAAAATACTTGATCGCTTGCAATGGAAACAACATACCCTCATTTTCAACCAACCCGAAAAGCCGGGAACTCTCTCCCGATTTGATGTTCCAGATATTCCTGCACCCTTTAATGTGATCGTTTCGATCCTACGCAATAACGATATGTTGACATGGAAGCAGAAGATCCGCTTTGCGATCGGTTTGTTTCCTGCAATCGTACGTGGCCAAAAATATGTTGAAGATATGGATCGTTATAGCCTGATTGAATGGCTACGTATGCAGGGTATTGATGACGGTGTAAATACAGATATATTTATTGCTGCTTCTAAGGCTCTTACGTTTATTAACCCTGATGAAGTCTCAGCTACAATCATCCTGACGGCGCTTAATAAGTTCTTGCGAGAGCGTTACGGTTCCAAAATCGCTTTCCTTGATGGTGCACCGCCCGAACGGTTGTGTCAACCGATCGCAGATTACATCACAGCCCACGGCGGCGAAGTGCATACTACTGCTCCTTTAAAAGAAATTGTTCTAAATGATGACGGCACAGTTAAACATTTGCTTATTCGCGGTTTAGATGGTGCAAGCGATCGCCAAATAACTGCCGATGCTTATGTTTCGGCAATGTCAGTTGATGCCTTAAAGCTATTAATGCCCGAACCTTGGAAAACCCAAGCATTTTTCCAAAAACTAGATGGACTAGAAGGCGTACCTGTTATTAATGTCCAAATTTGGTTTGATTGCAAACTTACATCTGTCGATCAGTTATTATTTTCGCGATCGCCGATCCTAAGCGTCTATGCTGACATGAGTGTTACCACCAAGGAGTATTACGATCCTGAACGTTCAATGCTGGAATTAGTAATCGCCCCCGCTGAACAATGGATCGGTAAGTCCGATGAAGATATCCTCACAGCAACTATGGAGGAACTAGCCAGATTATTCCCAGAGCAAATTCCCCATGTGGCAAAAGTTCGTAAAGCTAAAGTTTTGAAAACCCCACGTTCAGTTTATAAAGCTATTCCTGGTCGTCAAGCCTATCGCCCTAGCCAAATTACCCCAATTGCTAATTTCTTTTTATCAGGTAGCTATACTATGCAAGAGTATTTAGGCAGTATGGAAGGGGCTGTACTTTCTGGTAAGCTTACAGCACAGGAAATCAACAAAGCAAGTCAATCTTCTGGAAATAAAGTCCTTGGTCGAACCTCTAACCAAAATCAGTCAAATCCATCTGTCGTCACTGCCTAAGCCAATGGCAATTCGTCAGTCAGTTACTCTGGATGAAGCCTACGAGATTTGTCGTAGCATCACCGCTAAGTATGCTAAGACCTTTTATCTTGGCACGATGCTAATGTGTGAAGCAAAAAGGCGAGCTATTTGGGCGATCTATGCTTGGTGTCGGCGCACTGACGAGCTTGTTGATGGTATGCAAGCTGAAAGCACAGATGCAGAAACGCTCTTTAACTGGGAGAAACAGTTGGAGGCAACGTTTCGAGGTAATCCAATTCATGCGTCAGATATAGCCTTAGCAGATACCGTTAAGCATTATCCAATGTCGCTCCAGCCTTTCAAAGACATGATCTCTGGAATGCGAATGGATCTCAAATACGATCGCTATCAAACTTTCGACGATCTGCATTTATATTGCTATCGTGTTGCTGGCACAGTCGGCTTGATGTCTGCGGCAATTATGGGATTTGAGACCAAAGACCCATCTGTAATTGCGACGGCGACTGAGGCAGCGATCGCTTTAGGCATTGCTATGCAATTGACTAACATTTTGCGAGACATTGGCGAAGACGCTCAGCGTGGACGCATTTATTTGCCGCTTGAGGATTTGCATTATTTTGACTATACCGAAAAAGATTTATTAAACGGTACAGTTGACGATCGCTGGGTCGAGCTAATGCGATTTCAAGTTCAGAGAGCGCGACAGTTTTATCAACATGCTGAAGACGGTGTTTCGGCACTATGTCGTGATGCCCGATGGCCAGTTTGGTCATCGCTAATCTTGTATCGAAATATTTTAAAGGCGATCGAAAAAAATAATTACGAAGTGTTTATGCGGCGCGCCTTTGTCCCTGCTCCCAATAAAATGCTAGCTTTACCTTGGGCTTGGCTCAAAGCTCAAACCTCTTAGCCTTATGATCGAGATTTATCCCCAAAGGAAAGGCGACGCATAGCGTCGCCTTTCCTTTGGGGATTCAAGCATTTTTATTGTCTAGAGACATTGGCTGAACATGAATACTATGAAGTTTGTACCAAGGAGTTTTCGGGTATTCATGATGCTCCCAATGGTAATGACCAAAGTTGTAACAGCTAAAGAATGCCCACAAAATAGAATAGTAATTACTCTTTAAACGCGGAGAGAAATTTGAGTTTGTAGAAGTTTGACGATGTGGAAGATATGTACCAAAAAAGAACAGCTGCGAAGAACTAAGAACAAGTGGCAAGAGCCAAAAAATAAATAAGTTTATAAATGAAACATGCAATATAAGCGCTGATCCCCAAAAAATTACACTCATATTAAATATGCAAATAATCAGCGATCGCATTGGAAAATATTCGCGAATAAACTTGCCATACCAAAACAATGGATGGGAAATAGCACCATGAAAATCAGGATCCCCAATTTGAGAAGGATAGCGATGATGATTACTATGATTGACGTAACAATGATCGTAGGGTAAAAAACCGTAAACCCAAACTGCTAGACGTCCGATTAAATTATTTAGGCTCTTACTATGAGGAATTAAATTTCCATGCATTGAATCGTGAGCAAGAATAAACAAGCCTGTATGTATGTATGTACGCCCAAGTATAAAACCAGTCAACCATAACCAAGAAATATCTGACAATGAGATCGTAAGTAACGCAATTAGGCTAGCAAACCATAGGCTGAAAATAGTCCCAAAGACTAACAATCCAATCCAATCGTCAGTTTTAAATTTCTCTTGTAACGAGCTAAACGTTTGCATATTCTCAAAAGGTAACAATGTAAGTTTAAGGCTCGTTTGGGCAATAAATTAAGCTATAGCTGTCGCCAAGTGTATCAGGACATAAAACCCGAAGTCGGCGCTTCGCGCCGCCTTCCGCTTTCTTGGGTTTGGTTTTGTCTTAATACAAGTAGCGAAAGCTATAAAAGAAGGGAAGTGCGAAGCACTTCCCTTCCCAATTAGTCTAACGGGCTAAGTTTAACAACTCTTTAGGCGAGGCAAGTAAATCGATCGCCACAAAGAAAATCTTGTTGTCAGGATCAAGTAGAAAACGCCAAGAGATATTCATGCCAACGCCAGATCCAAACCATGGGGTTTGAACTTTGCCAGTAATTTTGATCTGAGTATAACCACCATCGGCTTGCTCAGAAATACCTCTTTCAGGTACAAGCATAAGGTTTTGACATTCTTCATTAAAAAAGCGAAGAACAGCATCTTTACCAACAATTGGTCTTTGAAAAGGAGGTTGTAAAGCACCGTCTGGAAGAAAGAGCGAAATTATTGCATCAAAATCGTTGGCATTCATGTTGTCCATGTAAGACAGCACAGTTGGATTCGTAACTCCTTCGATACTGACATTAGTCCGCGTGGACATTTCTTGTGGAGGAGAGACTGGTTCGGCAACACGAGTATATTCACCCAACTTGCTAGGGTCATATCCCATGTCCAAGACTGAGTTGCGGAGAATTGTGATTTGTTGTCCAGGTTCTAGGCTTTTGAGGGTTTCGAGTACAGCTGAAGCATTAGCCGAAAGTTTATAACCTTCAGGAATTGGCGCAACAATTTTTTGTTCCATCCATAAACCAAGCTGATACCAAAAACCTAGTTTGATATTTTGTGACCAAATCGCATAGGTACGACAAATCTCTGTATCAGCACGGTTAGCCAGATCACACATGACCTGCGTTTGTTGCTGAAAGTTCATTTTCTTGATTTCATTCAAGGTCAACTCAGCCAATTGCATACTTGCAGCACCTGGAGCTGCGATCGTCACAGTTTTACCCATCTCAAGGTAAGTAAACCAAATCCATGCGAGTTGATCTTCGGGGCTAAGCTGATTAAAGCGAGCAGTAGTAGCGGGTACTACGTCGGCTGCTAAAGTGTTAGGGAAAATGCTTCTGGCTGAGTTAATGGTATATGTCATAGGAGTATTTTTTAGGGCTTGACTGACTAACTTGACTGGCTAAAATGATTTAAGCTCATACTCTTTTATAAAGGAGTAAAATAACTCCTAGATTTAAAAATATTAAAACTTAAAGTTAAAAATTAAAATAATAAAAGTTTATTATCTCTTTTACCTCTTATAAATATACCTGTATTGTGTTTACAGTTTCAAAACCTCTAAGGATATATATCCTCAAAGAGCATATATAGTAGACTTTATACACGTCAATATTTTTAGAAAAGTAATGATTTTGGCAGTACAAAAAATCTATTTAAATAGAACTATTGAAATATTGCTATTTTTACAAAATCATGTCTGCAATTGCTTTGTTTGATCAATGGTTTGTTCAATGGTTTGATCAATGGTTTGATCAACACTAGTTACAATTAAATCTTCAATATTTTGCATCATGGCATTACAAATATTATCTAGCGGTAAGTCATTGGCATCATGCCCAAATGGATCTTCGATTTGAATGCCTATTTCCTCAATGCCTAATAGAGTGAAGCTAATTAAAGCCACGATCGCTCCTGTCATCCATTGTAGTTCTGCAACCATTTGAAATGGAAGTGATAAGCAATAGATCATTAGTAATTGCTTGAGATGGATGGAATAAGCTAAAGGAATAGGAGTTTTGAGAATACGTTCGCAAGTACCTGCAACATCAACCATTTCGTTTAAGAGTTGAATCATGTCGCTTAGTTGATAGCGGTCAAGTTTTGCGTGTTGGGATTGAGTTTGAAGATAGCTACTAATCCAAAAGGCAATTTCCAGAGGCGGATGATTCATGGTTTTGAGATGTTGAAACTGCTCAGGTGAGAGATTAGCTTCAAGCTCAGCGTTGATTATTTCTGATCGCAAATGTAATTTCAGCGTGATCGCATAGGCTGGCAATAATTTTACGGCGGCGATTTTTTGTTTGCGATCGCTTAGTTCTGTTTCAGAAATGGCTACTAGGATTTGTCGTGATAAATTCCGAACTGTATTGACCAGTGTTCCCCATGCTTTGCGTCCTTCCCAAAAGCGCTCATAGGCAGTATTAGTCCGAAATACAAGTAATAAGCCGAGCACAATATTAGGAATAACATTGCCTAAAATAGGTAGAGAAACTTGGATATTAGAGATATGCAGAATATAAATGAAACCGCCAAATAATCCACACAATATAGAGCGCGGTAATACTTCTGGAACTACCGAGCCTTTCCATCGAAGTGCGAGGTGAAACCATCCGACTTTTTTTCTCATTATCAATCGGTTCTAAAGTTGGCGATAACAATTACTAAGCATATGAAACTACTTCTCTAAATAAACAAGCGACTTAAGCGCCTCTCTTTTATAGGTTTTAAGAATGTAATGGAAGTACAGTAAGCGGCAATAATGAAAAGCCAATCCAAAATAGCGATCGCCAAGAAAATTGAGGCAATGCTTTAGGCTCAGCAAGTAAAAAATTAATGCGCTCTTCTAAGCGATCACTCGTGTTTGTTGAGCCAAAGGCGGCGGCAAAAGTTTCGCTTGGAGTGATATTGCTGCTGACCATCGCCAGTAACGACTCAGCTAGTAATAAACCATCTAAATGTTGAGCCGCCCAGCGATCGGCACGAAGTTCACGGAGTAGCAGCAATTCTTCCCATAAAGCTTGAGTGTTTGGCAACCAAGTCATGATTTGACGTAGACACCCTAGCCAGAAAAACCAAAATGTATCGCGATAGTGGACATGGGCCCGTTCATGCAATAAAACAGCTTCAAGGTGCGGCGCATCGAGTGTGTCCAGCAAGCCTTGACTGACAAAAAGATGTGATTGCCAAAATCCAATTTGGGCAGCAAATAGCATCGGCATATTTAGCAACCGTGCAGGTTCCTGCATAAATTTATCGCCACCGTATGCCTTGATAAATTTATGCTTTACAACCAGCTTCCGTAAATTTTGGAGAGATTGCCAACCGAGGAAGGCAAGTTGTCCACTCCGAAAAACGCTATAAATCAAAAATATCAGTGCGATCGCATAACTCAGCCGCCCTGCGCGCAAACCAATCATTTGACCTTCGGCTCCCATGCAAAACACAGCGATCGCAGTCATCATTACCAACATCGGTGGTAATACAAAGCAGACGAGCGCTTTTTGCCACCGTATCTGCCAACTTTCACCGATATTTTGCCAGCCATAACGTAAGCTCCAAGCAAGACAAAGCGATCCGATTATCATCACAAAATGCATGGAATTAACCTTCCTGTGATTGTTCTCTTGATTGACGTAGATTTTTGAGACGGGCTGCGATCGCTTCAATCTTGTCCATACTGGTACGATCAAGGTCATTGGCAAAGGCTGCCACAATGTCCGCATCACCCACTTCTAAAAAGCGATTGAGTTGGTGGTAGGCGGCTAAAGACTGAGCCTCATCCCGAGAAATCCGAGCTTGCCAATATAGAGTGCGTCCCTCTTTTTCGCAATTGACCCAGCCCTTTTGCTCTAAACGGCGCAATACCGTCATCACTGAGCCATAGGCTAATTCGCGATCAGGATCAGTCAAAATGCGATCATGAATGTCTGTTGCACTTAGACGCTTACTATCCCAAATAATATTTAGGAGTTCCGACTCTAAAGGTCCTAGTGACAATTGTTTAGGTCGATACTTGGGTAACGGGGTCATAACTGCTTAAGCTGAATTATCTAGCATCACTATAGCAGTCGTCATTGCAGTTATATAAAGACAAAGGGCTTATCTCCTTGTTCCTAAGTTGTCATATAATTTTTTGCAATATGTCAAAATTATTAACGAGTCTGAACCATCCAATAAACAATTTAATTTATGAGTCTTACAGCAGGGCAGTTAGTCGGTGGGCATTATGAAGTTACTGCACGTTTAGGTGGGGGTGGATTTGGTGAAACCTATCTTTCAAAAGACTTGCATTTACCTGATCGCCCACTG
>JBBRMK010000037.1:0-43703 GCA_038230875.1 Pseudanabaenales cyanobacterium | reverse complement strand
TTCGAGAGTTTCGGACTAAATCGGATGAAATTGGTGCTTTCCCTCACGAAACTAGTTGTTTAACCGTGTTCTTCTTGGTGCTTGAGCGTGATCATGCTAAACACGACCGTAAATCTGTGGCGAAAAATTAATGACACTAACATCACGACGATATAAATCACCGAGAAGACGGCATCTAATACGACCGTAAGAGCTGTCCCTGTCAGAAATTGACGAATGTTTTCGAGTTCCCCAATCCGACTAGATAGTTCGCCGACCGAGCGCTTTTCAAAGTAACGTAAAGGCAATCGCACAAGATGATCGATCGTTTCCGAACCGAGGGTTAAGTCAATACGGTTGGTGGTGTTCACAAATAGATAAGTTCGCAAAGCCCCGATAATTGCTTCAAATACAGATATTGTGATGAGGAGAATCCCTAAAGTGTTGAGGGTAGAAGGAGAATTTTGAATGATGACTTTATCAATAATTACCTGTGTGATCAGGGGATTTGCTAAGCCCAATAGCTGGACAAAGAACGAAGCGGCTAATACGGTAATTAAACTACTCCGATAGCGCTTGATTGATGGCAAAAACCAAGATAAGCCAAACTTCTGTTTGGGGGTGTCTTTTGTCGGTTGAATTAATAAGATCTGACCCGAATCTCCCCAGAGTTCCGCAAATTGAGCGGTTTTTTTAGTGACAATTCCTTGTTCGGGTATTCCCAAAACTAATTCGCGATCGCTTGCTTTGTACAGTACTGCAAAGGTATCTTGCCAAGGCAACAAAGCAGGGGTGGGAACTTGGGCGATTGAGCTAGAAGGGATTTCTAATAACTGGGCGTTTAATCCCATCAGTTCGCCGATCGCACCGCACAGTTGTAATGAAAGTTTTGGCGATCGGGCAAATTGGGCATCAATGGCTCGTTTGACTACATGGCGATTGAAGGGAAGTTGCCAATATCTAGCCAGCATTTGAAAACAAGCAACAGAGGCATCTACAGGCCCTCTCCCATAAAAGTGAGGATAATCTGTACCTTTACGATTTGGGCGATCGCCTACTGCTGGTAAATCGGGGGCATAGGGAATATCCCAAGCTGTTAGTAAGGGTGATTCTTGGACAATTTCTGCTTTGACGGTGAAGGTGTCGCGCAATCCGATTAAACGGGCATAACCTCCTGGTGGAACTTCAAGAACATCACTCTCATTTACTGGCTCAATCCGACTGCCTACTGGTGCGGGGAAATTATCACCACCACTGACTAGCCAGACAAAGTCGGGATCAAGTTTAGATAATGGTGTTTTTCCCGAAGCCAAAGTCATGACAATGGCTTCGGGTAATGCTTCTCTCGCTAGCTGTGCAAGGTTGGTTGGAGCTTGTGCGCGCCGATCCATCTCCGATGCTAGGAGGTCGAATACTTCGATGGAGGATGGTTTGGTTGTGAATGCGGTTTTAAATGCGGGGTCGCGATCGCAAAATCGCCAAAAATCTGATGCTTCGAGCGCCAAACAGGTGCTTTCTATTGAGGCGATCGCTGTTTCGCAGGGTACATTGCGGATGAGGCTCAGCCAACCCACCACTGCACCAACTTTAAGGGTCTCTAGGTTTATTGGTGATGTGGATTTGGGAACTTGAGCCAGTAATCTTGCTTGTCCTTCCATTAAAAATAGAACTTGCGCTGGCATCGTTTCTCGCCTTAATATGACTTGCCCCATTCGATAGCGTAATGGCTGTATTCGTTCGCTCAGTTCTTTTAATGTTACGGGATCAACTGCTTTTAATTCTGGAATTTGATTGAGAAAGTCTTGTATGGGCGCTATTTTGGCTGTTATGAAGGCGTTTATGAGACAATTCTAGAATTTAGGCTTGTTTATGCATTTTACATGAATCAAGGTCTTACGATATTAATAATTCTTCTTCAGATGTTGTTTTGAGATTAGCTTAACTGTATTTGAGCTAACGCTACGCTAAATCTGGTTCGATAAACCGTCAATCGAGATCGGGTCCTGATTCGCACTATATTTGCCATCAGGCAAATATAAATCTATACATTCAAAAATACCCTGAGATTAGTAGATCTAGTAATATAAAACATATTCCCCACAAGGATCGTAAGATGAGCATTCGTCTGAAGTTGGTTAGTTTTGTCGTGACATTAAAAACGATCGCAAGTATGACGATTGTTTTCTCAATCGTGCCATTTTTTACGCTCCATTCCCTAAATTCCGCTTTTGCTCAATCGACACATTCCCAAACAGATGCCGAGAGATTTTTAGAAGCTTGTCGTCAAGACCTTAAAAACGAGAAATTCCAAGCAGCATTACAAGATTGCCACCAAGCCGCCGAAGCTTACAAAGCGATCGCTGATTTTAAGATTGAATGGAAAGCGAGGGTAAATCTCGCAAATGCATATCTAAATCTTGAAAACTATCACCAAGCGATCGCTACTGCCCAGCAAGCATTTGACACCGCCAAAAAGATTGACGACACAAGTGGTCAGAGCAAATCTCTTGCCAATATTGCGCTTGCTTATGATTATTTAGGCAAATATGACCAAGCGATCACTTACTACCAACAATGGTTAGCGATCGCGCAGGCAAGCGGAGACAAAATTGGCATGAGCAAGTCGTTAGGCAATTTAGGACTAGCCTACGAGAACCTGAACAACTATGACAAAGCCTTTGAATATTATCAGCGTTGGCTAGCGATCGCCATTGAAATCAAAGATCGACTTGCTGAGGGTAAAGCACTCACCAATATCGGACTTATCTACGATTACATGGGCAAATACGACCTTGCGATCGCTTCCCATTTGAAATCTTTAGAGATTGCTCTTGAGCTAAACGACCGTCATCTTGAAGGCTCCGCCTATGGCAACATTGGCATTACCTATCAAAATCTCGGCAAATATGACAAAGCTATCGAGTCCTATCAAAAATCCTTAACAATCGCCAAAGCATCAAAAGATCGACCACTAGAAAGCTCGGCTCTCGGCAATTTAGGGAATATTTACTTTATGAGCGGTAACTATCCCAAAGCCATTGAGTACCATCAACAAAATTTAGCGATCGCTCAGTCACTCAAGGATAGACAAGCAGAAAGCATCGCCCTTGGTAATCTGGGCAACGTTAACCTCAAACTTCAAAAATATACCGAAGCGATCAATTTTTATAATCGCCAGTTAGCGATCGCACAAGATCTAAAAGATAAACTGGGTGAAGGTTCAGCCTATGGCAATTTGGGGATTGTCTATCAAGATCTCGGTGAATACAATCTAGCCTTTGCTTATCAACAAAAATATTTAGCAATCTCACGGGAAATTAAAAACAGACAAGGTGAAAGCTATTCTCTCAATAGCATGGCCTTGATTATGGAATTACAAAAGCAACCTGAACTCGCCATTCTCTTTTACAAACAATCCGTCAGCGTTCGTGAATCTATTCGCAAGGATATTCGTGGACTTAGAAAAGAAGATCAGCAGTCGTTCGCTCGTACCGTTTCTCATACCTATCGTCAACTTGCCGACCTCTTACTCAAACGAGGTCGAGTTACCGAAGCATTACAAGTCCTAGACCTTCTCAAAGTTCAAGAACTTGAAGACTACCTCAAGAATATTCAGGGCAACGAACGCACCACTCAGGGTATTGAGCTTTTAGAACCAGAAAAAGCGATTAGCCGCGATCTATTAACAATTAGCAATGAGCAAGTCTCTAAACTCAATCGCGATCTCGCTAACGAGATTCAGAAGATTCCTCCCTCACAACTGAACAAAGTTCCAGCTTACCTCCAGCAGATATCTCGCGGTACGGTGCTACTTTATCCCCTAATTCTGAGCAATCGCGTAGAAATCGTACTCTTTTCCTCGAACACTCCGCCAATTCATCGCTCCGTCGCCATCAAAGAAAATGAACTTGAAAATCTGATCGCCCAATTTCGCTCCGACCTGCAAGATAATTCGTCCCTTGATGTTAAAAATTCTAGCCAAAAACTATACGATATATTGATAAAACCCATCGAATCCGAACTCAGCCAAGCTCATACAATCCTGTACGCTCCAGATGGAAAACTACGTTATATTCCCCTTGCCGCTCTTTACGATGGTAAACAATGGTTGGTTGAGAAATATCGTATCAGCAACCTGATCGCCTATAACGTTACTGACTTCACCCAAAAATCCAAAGCTATTCCGAGTATCCTTGCAGGAGCCTATGGTAATGGCAATACAAAATCAGGACAATCTCCCCTACCCGCATCGATTTCTGAAGTAAGGGAAATCGCCTCAACTTTCCCAAATACTGTCAATTTGACTAATACTGCATTTAGTCGAGCTGCGATCGAATTGGAGATACCTAAACACAATATTCTGCACCTCGCTACCCACGGTGATTTCAATGGCAAGCCAAATACTTCCTATATCTTTTTTGGCAATGGCGATACGATCAGCCTGAGCGAGATTAAAGACTGGAAATTGAGCAATATCGACCTGATTGTATTGAGCGCCTGTCAGACAGGAGTGGGAAAACTTGATAATGGAATTGAGATTTTGGGCTTTGGATATCAAGTACAACTGGCGGGAGCAAAAGCTTCTCTCGCATCTTTATGGAAAGTCAGCGATGACGGGACACAGGCTTTAATGAAATCCTTTTACGAGAATATCAAGCAAGGCAATCTAACTAAAGCTGAGGCTCTACAAAAGGCACAAGTTGATTCTCTTCGTAGCAATCAGTTCTCCCATCCTTTCTATTGGTCTGCCTTTATCTTGATTGGTAATGGCTTGTAAAAAATTGGGAGTCCGAAAATTGATTAATATGCTTGCCATTGAGCTAACTCTAAGCTACATCTGACTCGACAAACCATTTATTGATCGCAATCGGTTCTTGATTCGCATTACATTTGCCTGATAGTGATGTCTTCACCCAGTTTGGATACTTGTAATTCTTACTGGTTGTTGCCATCCGTTCGGATTCTGTTAATTTCCGAAAAAGCAGAATGTCAGCCACAACCTCCGTATTGGAGAATCGCTTGAATGCGATGTCTGGCAGTCGAATTGCTGTCACTAGCTCCAGTTTTCCTGCTAGATATTTTCTAAAACTCGGACTTTGCGCGTCAAGGGTAAAACAACTGGTAATCAGGCAGATCAATCCATTTTCTCTTACTAGATCGGTACATTTAGCCAAGAAGTAATTATGGATGCTCAGATTCATGTGGGCATATCTAGGGTCAAATAGCTTGTAATTGCCAAAGGGTACATTACCGATCGCTAGGTCAAAACTGTTATCCGCTAAGCTCACTTTTTCAAATCCTTGGGCGTAGATTAGTGCTTCGGGGTAAAGCAATCTGGCGATTTGAGCAAAAATGGGGTCTAGCTCTATACCAACCCACTGCGATCGCTCTCGCATACTTTGGGGCTGACATCCTAGAAATGAAAGGGTGTTGCAAGCGGGTTCGAGGATCGAGCCACCTGTAAATCCGACTTCTGCTAGCAAGTTCTACATAGCTCCGATCGTTTCAAAACTGGTCTGATAGGCTGTGGCGGTCGCCGATTTGGCGGCTTGGATTTCTTCGGTGGTGAGCAATTGACAGAGTTTTTCGTAGCACCGATGCTGCCATGTGTTGCCTTGGTGGTTGGATTTTACCCAGATATCGGTTAGGGTTCCCCATCCAGAGGCTTTAGCGAGTTCTGCTTGTTGTGCTGAATTGTGCTGTAGTTGCCGATAAAATTGTTTTGCTGATGGCGATCGCTTGGACTGTGGCTTCGGCTTTTACGGACAATGGATTATCAAAATGCGCGGCGATATCTTCGGTAATCTCAAATATAGTTTGGTACATTTTTTGGCTACTTCCTTAGTTTTTGTTCTTAAGAAAGGGCGCTAGCCACAAAAAAACAAGCGCCATTAAGACGCTTATTTTCTTATTTATAATTTAAGAATTCTATCTGAACCTGTAAGAGTATGTCACGGTTGGATTGCTCTAAGCACCTGCTTGATAATTTTTGGATGCAGAATTTTACCAGAATGAAATGGAATTATAACTCTTTTTTCACCTCTACCATAAATTCGATGACTTCCTTCACTTCTCAATAGAGTAAATCCAGCATCGAAAAGTAATGATTCAGCTTCTTTTGCAGTCAATCTTGGATCTTTAGGCAACTTGCACTCCCACCAACATAGTCGTTGTGGTTCTCGTGAGAACTTGTTCTTTTTCTAATTTTGAGAGCGTAGAAATGTAGAGAGAGATAGCTTCCTTGATGTATCCCAAAACCTCTTCATAGGTGTCGCCTTGTGTTTGGCAACCTTCCAGCATTGGGCAATAGGCATAGTAGCCATCTTCATCTTTTTCAATTACTACTGGCAGTTGATACATCCTTTTTCCTCTTTTTATTGATGATATCTTCTTTTTCTATATTTTAAGCGTCGATTAGCTTGCAAATGATGGTCTTGTTAGCACTGCTCAATGCAGCGATGTACTGACCGAGAATGACTTTGGCTGAATCTTTGGCGACTAGTCCTAATAGCTGTGGTTTGTTCTTGCGGAGTAGAACTTCCACTGCATATCTGCCATCTTCGCTTCGGGATACAACGATGGGGACGCAGGCATGGTCGCCTTCTCCCGTCCATTTGGTATCGGGCAAGTCGCCATACTTTGCGCCAACAACTTGCAATCGCATGAGTTGGTTTTCATGGAGCCGATCGCAGATTTCAGGAAGGAACATATTGAAGACAATGCTAGCTGTGCCGTGGTCGCCGTTGTGACTTGCTTGCCACATGGCGGCACTACAGCTTTGAACGGTTTTGTCGCTTTTGGCTCTCAGCTTTTCGCCGATGTCTTTCGCCCAGCGCACGGCGGCGCGGAGGATTTTCTTGCGCGATTCACGGTCGTCAGATAGTTTCATTGCTTCCTTGATCTTGCTGGTATATTCGTCGCGTCGGGCGATCGCTCTTTGGTAAAGGCGATCGCTGGGTTTGACAAATAGTTCGCGAAATTCGAGGAGCGTGCGTTCGTGCAAGTCCACTGGTTGCCAAATCTCATTCACGGCTTGAATTATCGATGAGATTGTGTCGTTATATTCACCACTGGCTTCTAGCGGTCTGGCTTGCATTTTGCATCTTTGCTTGCTGTCGTAGTAGCTGCTGTAGACTCCTTGTTGCTTGCGATCAATTAGCCAATCTAGTTTGGGTAAGCTTTTACCGACTTCATCAAGAAATTGCTGGTTGTGGCTCAAGTCTGATTTGAGCCGATCTACGGCAACTTGGACTTCTTGGGCTAGTCCTGCGATGTATTCTGGATGTCCTGTTGCCCATGCAGTGGCGATGTAGTAGGTAATCAGTCCGATTTGATTTTCGGTGGATCTCAGGGCGACTTCGGCTAATGTGCCTCGAACTGCTACTTTGTCTGGTTTGTAGGTGGTGGGTTTGACGTGATGCTGGCGGATTTCGGCGGCGATGGTGGGGAGTTTCTTGACCGATTTCACGCAGAAGGTGTCGCCGTCAAAGTCCATGCCACAGTAGTCTCGGGCTATGTCTGGATTGACATACATAGTTCCGCGTTGGTTTAGTCCTTTGATGTGTTTGTTCTTCCAGATTTGCAGGTCGTGGCGATCGCGGATGGGATAGCGGAAGCCGACGTATTCGCCTTCTGGCATTTGGGGGATACACATTTCTAGTTCTCCTAGTTCTGGGCATGGCTGTGCCATAAAGCTGTGGAATTTGATACCGCCACTGGTGGCGAGGATTAACCATTGCCTTCTCACGACATCTTCAATTTTGCGGACGATGTATGGATGTTCTAGCAGTTGTCCGTACAGGTCATGTTTGAGGATTTCGGCTAGGATTTTGCCGTCGGTGGTATCTTCTGTTTGTTCCTCTTCAGGGTCTTCTTCGGTCGTCCATTGCTCGGTTTGCACCATTTCGCATAGCTGTTTGATGTCGGCTTGAGCGGCGACTAGCTTCTCGGCTTTCATTTTGGTTATCGGTAAGACATCGGCGGCGATCGCTTTTTGACTGAACCATTGCCAGACGGTATAGGAGGTCTTGACGCTGCGCTTTTGGGCGAAGTTGACGATGCCGAGTTTGAGGTTGCTGGCTTGATGGATTCCTAGTTCTGGTTTGTGTCCTTTGAAGCAGGATAGGGGCAGAATCAGGTCTGCTCCTGATGGCAGGTTCGGTTCTAGTTGCAATGTTCCTTTGGCTACCCATTGGTTGGTGATTCCTGCGCGGAACTGGAATGGGGTGTTGGCGGGGATGAGAAAGTCGTCGCTTTGTCGGAGGTAATTTAATAATTCGCGTCCGATTTTGCCGTGACAGTCATCGGTGTTGTTTTCTTGGTCTTTGACGATGAGGATGGTTGCTCGTTCGAGTGCGTAGATTTGCTGGCATTCGGTCATCAGGATCGAGCCGTAGTTGATTTGTCCCATGGTGCTGGGGAAGTAGGTGGTGAAGGGATCGAGTTCGTGGCTGAAGAAGAAGTCTCCATGTTTTCTGGCTCCCGATGCTCCTGCTAGTTGATATTTGCCGATGCCTTTGTTGAGGGCGGCGATCGCTTGCCGTTTTAGTTGGGGGATGCTGCGGGCGGCGGAGGTTCTCTTCGTTGATGATTTGCTGGATTTGGCGATGCTTTCGGCTTGGGCGATCTTTTTCAGGAAAGTGGAAATGTTGCCGATGCATAGCTCGATATCGGGGTGTAGGGCTTCTAAGAGTGTGTTGCAGAATTGGATGCTGTTGTCTACGATTTCGCTGTGGCTAGGTTGGTTTTTACGATTTCTAGCATTGATTTTGTCCTCAAAATAATTTAGCGCCTAGATCGTTGGATCTAGGCTCTATGGGTTGGGATAGGGTTTGCTTAGGCGGCTGCTTTGTTTAGGTCTTGGCGATAAACGACAACTCCTTTCTTTTGCAGTTCGTCGATGGTTGTGGGTTTGGATGGCAAGAAGTTGATCTTGCCGTCTTTAGTTGCCAGAATCTTGCATTCGTAATGCTGTTGCAAGCGTTCGACAACTCTATCGATGGGCATGTTCAGGTTTGCTAAAGCCCATCCTTTTTTGGCGCGGTACAGCCACATCTTTTCGGTGCTGGCTTCTGGTTTGCGAGGTTTTGGTTTAGGGCTTGCTGCTGCAACTGTGCTGTTGCTGGCTGCAATTGCCTTTTCAAGCTGTTTGACTGGGATTTGCGCGTTGATATGCAGAATCAGTTCTCTGGTGGTTTCTTGCAGTTCCTGTTTGTCCAATTTGGCAATCATCTTGTTTGCCAGATCTTTTGCGCCTGCGAATCTAATTTGACTTACCATGATTTTAGGTTCCTTTTTTAATTTGTTTTGGGAAATTACTTACGGACTTCACGCGCTAGCGTTCTTCTTTACTCTCAACAGTAAAAGCAGATGTCATACTGGGACTGGATTCTGCTTTTACTGCTAGGTTTAGGGCTTGTGAGCTATGCGCTGATGGCGGTTATCAGCTCATTCTTTTTGAGTGTTTTCCAGTTGGGAATGTTGCGCTCTTTTGCTAATGGTCTTAGTTGTTTGAGAGTTAATTTTCTGTAGTCTGTGCTGGGCTTTGTAGCGACTTCAGGAATCAGTTTGGGGTTTTCTTCTTTGGGTTCTACTTCTAACTTTGGTGCTGGTTTTACGGAGGATAGAGCAAAGGTTGTAGCTGCTGATGTTGGCTTTGTAGCAGTAGGATGCTTTGCTGTGGTTTGAGGTGCTTGAAACTGAGGGGTTGGCGTTGCAGGGCTTAGCAAGGTTAGTAGGGCGTAGATGAGGACGGTAAATAGTCCCAGCAATGCGATGAGGCTAATTGTGACGATCGCTTCGATGGCAATTTCGGAGAATGTTTGTGTTTTCATGGGTTTCCTGATAGGTGCTAGTTCTTTTTGATAGTTGCGATGGAATGTTGCTAGCGATCTTTGTCGATTCAATCGAATTTAAGGGCGATCGCTAGGCTGATTTTTAGTTCAAATCTTTTGGTTAGTTTTTTTTAGCAAAGATGTAGGGATAGTTCTCTGATAGAGATTCCAAATGTCTTGTGGCTACTTCGCGGCAGTGTTGCGGATCTGTGGTGTATTCGTTGTTTGCGGCTTTGGCAAAGTATTCGGCATAGGTCAGCATTTCCACGATGCTCTGATCTACTTTTGAAATTTGGTCTGGATGTTGAGCGAGATATTCTCCCAATTCTTGAACGCTTTCTTGTATGGCATCAAGGATCAAGTCTTTGCATTGGATTGTCCGCTTCGTGTGATCTGGGAAGGTTAGCAGTTTTGTGCCGTTGCCTAAATCCGTTACTTTCGCTTGCATCGATTTGGCGAGGTCAATTTGCTGTTTGGTGGTCTTCAGACATCTCGATCTCGATCTGTATACTTGTGCTTGTGTCTTGCCTGTCATCGCGCCTATGGCTAGTTTCATAGTACTTATTTCCTACTTCAATGGTCGCGAAATTCAAGCGTAAGCGCTCTTCCTGCATTTAAAGATGATATAAATTTATAGCATGATATCCGTGCTACTATGCTGTGATGATCCTCTCTTTTCTAGATCAAGCCACTGAAGATGTCTTCAATGGAAAAAATACTAAGCAAGCAAGAAAAGTCTGTCCTGCTTCAATTACTCGTGTTGCTGTGCGTAAACTCGACCAAATCAATGCTGCTGCTTTCATTGATGACCTCCGTGCTCCTCCTAACAAACGTTTGGAGTCTTTGCTCGGCGATCGACTCGGACAGCATAGTATACGGATTAACGATCGCTATCGTATTTGTTTTGTCTGGTCTGATGCTGGTGCTTCTGAAGTAGAAATTGTCGATTATCACTAATTTTTAAGGTAATAAATATGCCAAGAATACCAACCCATAGAACTCCTACCCATCCTGGCGAAATGTTGTTAGAAGAGTTTCTGCTTCCTCTCAGTTTATCCCAACGAGATCTAGCCGATGCCATCCATGTTCCTTATCAACGGGTAAATGAAATTGTCAATCGTCGTCGCGGTATTACGCCCAGTACTGCTTTGCGTTTAGCTCGGTTCTTCTCTACTTCGGCTGACTTCTGGATGAATCTTCAACAATCTTGGGATTTGTATCATACTCAGCAATCTGAAAATGACGATTTAAAAACTATTTACCCGTTAAACACTTTGTCTGTTGTTTAAGAAAGCGTTTTAGATGTCAAGCAAGGCGATTGAGGAGAACCTAAATGTTGTTACAAAGATTATTACAATACCTAAGCAAAATCCATCACCCGATCGTCATAGTTCATATAGCGAGAATACAACCCTCTCTTTAGAAGCAACAGAAGCACAACAAGCAATCTATTCGCGATTTTATTTTTATCTACCTTCGAGCTATGAAGAACTTTAATATTGTCGCGCCACGTTGTTTGCTATACAAGTTATATTTTCGCGATCACATAGGAAATAGTTAAAAGTTTCGTAATTTTAGATAAATGTTTGTAGAAGTTGGGAAAGGGAGTTTCCATAGATGGTATAGACTAAAGGCGTTGTTTTCTAGAGAGTTTTTTAAAGATGAATCCTTTTAAACGCGCTCTTTTCGATCCAAGTCGCAATTTGTTTTTGTTTATTGCGATCGCATTGATTGTTCTGCCTTTTATTGCTAATGGCATATTCGATTTGGTATGGAATACGGGAGCGGACTTTATCAAGGACTCTCTTAAAATTAAAGACAAAAGTACGATTCAAATATGTATTTTATCCAGCATTGTTGTTGCGACGATCGGATTAATTTATGGGACTGATTTTGTTTTTAAACTTAGACAATATATCAGTAAGACTTTTAGCAATCAGAGAGCGATCGCCAATGTTATGCCTGTAAGAAGGGATTATGCTGGTTTAATTGCATTTATGAGTCCAAAAGAGGAATCACCAGCAGAGCGGGCGATTCGGTTTCACTGGGATGATGGTAGAAATCAAAACTATCAGTATTGCTGGTTGATTTGTACGGAGAAGTCAGTTACAGCTGCGGAGAAGATGGTGGCGAAGCTGGCTCAAGAGGGATGTTTGATGGGAACAAAGATATTTTTTGATGATTATGTAATTAAGCAAGCTAATAAGCGAGATATTAGCTTGCTCGTACCTGAGGAATTTGTAGACGATCCTAATTATATTCAGAATTTAGTTCAAAGTATTTATGCTGACGCTCTTGAGAAAGGGCTAAGCGAGTCACAAATTATTGCTGACTATACTGGCGGAACAAAGTCGATGACGGCGGGTATGGTAATTGCTTGTGCAGATCCGAATCGGCACTTGGAATATATCGTTCAGTCTGATTCTCTACCAATAATGGAGGTTGATATTACTTATGATGTGCGCCCAAGTCGGGATAACCCAAATAGGAAAAGTGATTTCTAGAAGCAATTTCTAGGATAAGTAGGCAGACCTAATTAAACCCAAAAAGCTGTAGCGCACGCAAGCTTGCGCTACAGCTTTTTGGGTTTTAAGGTTTCTTTTGTCTACTTACTTAGAAGCGTTAAAATTAAATTGCTGAGCAAACTGATTATGTTTGGAAAATGGGTAAAAGGATTTTATCAAAAATTACTTGGCTTGCGGAAACAGAGGTAGTAAGTATTGCCTTAGATTTGGAGGTGTCGGAACCTGTTCTTTTACCTGCCAATTACAATTACTACTTCCATGCTTGGTTTCTTAATCTAGTGCGGGTAGACGATCCTGATCTATCGGCTTACTTGCATGATGGACAGTCTGAAAAGCCTTTTACGATCTCTCACTTAGAGGGCTTGGACGGTGAATCTATTTCCATATCCAAACAAATTCAGCTTAGGACGGGTAATATCTATCGTTTGACGATCGCATCTCTGTGTCAGCCGCTTTGTCAATGGTTTAGTAAATGGCTGAAGACTTCACCTCAAGCGATTAATTTAAAATTTGCGGTGCTGAAGATTGTCAATATTTCGATCGCATTACCTGCGACAACATACAATCAATTATTTGCTGCGGATATTCCCATGTCTTGCAGTTTTAGCTTTAGTTTTATTTCGCCAACTGGGTTTCGCCAAAAGGGACATCATTTACCTTTACCCGTTCCTCGCAATCTTTTTCATAGTTATTTGCGCCGTTGGAATGACTTTGCACCTGAGGCGTTTGACCAAGATGATTTTCTGGGTTGGATTGATTCGGTTGTATATGTCAACGCTCTTGATATTGCGTCGAGTCAAGTGACTGTGGGTAAGAGCGGTGTCGTCACTGGTTTTACAGGTTTTGTGGAATTTGGGATCGATCGCAAAAAGGCGATCGCGGGCAATCCAGATTTCGAGCGTTTGCTTTACGCGCTGATCGGGCTTGCACCTTACTGCGGTACTGGGCATAAGACTACTTTTGGTTTGGGACAGACGCGAGCGGGTAAGGTGGAAGCGATGGTTATAAAGCCAAACGCTCCTACTGCGATCGCTGTTGCGGATAAGCCTTTGGATTCTTCTAAGCAGATATTTCTGGGAGATCGCACTGCGGAACTGACAGAGATTTTTCTGTTAACTAAGAAACGACGGGGTGGAGATCGGGCTAGTCAGACGGCAACTGTTTGGGCAAAGATTTTGGCTAGGCGCGAGATGGGGGATTCTTTGCAGGCGATCGCGGCGGAATTGGAGATGCCCTATGAGACTGTAAAGAGTTATTTAAAGTTGGCGAGAAGGGCGCTTAAGGAAAAAGGTGTGCGAGAAGTCGTACCGTCCGAATCTTAATTTTCTTCTAATTGCCAATCCTGCGAAATAATTTTCAATTCTTGGATGATGCGATCGGTTTCTCGAACGATATCCCCTGCACTTTTAGGATTTTTCCGAAAGCCCGAATGTAAGGCATCATTTCTCAGGTTTGCTAGCTTAAACCGATCTTTCCATAGGTCGCGAAGTTTTTTACCTACTGGAACTTTTCCCCATGCTGATAGTTTTGGAGATTCTTTTCTGTTTCCTTGCGAATCTGGATGTGTTTTACCTCCATTTAGTAGTAATTCCATGTCTGAGCGGTTTGCTATATCGAGTGGATCGATTTTAAAGTGGTAGCAAAGGAGGGAGGGCAACCATTCTCTAGCCATGGAAAGGGCTTGTACGGTTTGTCCTTTTTCGGCATACCATTCAATCATCATTAACTGTTTGAGCAATGTAGTTTTGGCATTTCTCAAATAGTCCTCAGGATTTTCTAAGCCAAATTTTCCATAGTCTCGTTCTACTCTCTGAAGTAGTGCGGCAAAGGGTGGGATTGTTTTTGAGATGTTTGGGGCAGCAGCTTTGATGTTCGTTGGCAGTTTAAATGCTTCTTTCATTACGTCGGCTGGTCGTAATAGTTGAAGTCCTTGCGCGATCGCATCAACGTTGGCTGCTAGTTTTTGGGTGGCAGTTTCATCGTTAGTAAGTAAATTCGCTAAGGCTTGGGCGTTGCCTGTTTTTAGGAATTGATCGGTTGCAGTTGTCCATTCTAAAAGGCTAACAATCGGCAGTAGGTCGAAGGTGGGGGTTTCATTGGTTATGTCGTCCTTTGCTTCGTATGCGCCATAGAGCAATCCTTTGATGTTGACTTGATGCACTACTCTCAGATAGCTGACTGAGATGAGGGCGACTACTGGTATTGATCTAAAGCTATGGGTGATGTCAAAGATAACTACATCGTCTTTTTGGAAGTTTTTCGTCACTTCCTGAAAGATCGTCCAAATATCTTCGGGGCTATTGCGTTCGGGAATATTTTTAATCGGAATTAAGTTGGTTTGCTTGTCTTTTAGGCATTCTTGAAGGGCTTCCCAGTTAGTTTTAGTTGCTCCTCTGGGGATTTTTGATTCTACGGTTGGGGTTAGCATCACATAGAGGGTTTCAGGTTCATAAAATTCTACTAGTGCTTCTTGAAAGAAGCGGGTCGAACATTTTTTTGACCCGTCTGGATGGATGTAGGTTGTTTCTTTGTAGTCATTAAACCCAAGAAATGAAATTATTTTCATAAGAGCGAAATTTAGAAATAGTGGCTCGTCGCTTATATTTTAACGCGATCGCTTTTTTTCGATTTTTGTTTTTGTTGTGGCAGTTGGCGATTTGCTTAGGATTGCAAATTAAATAAAATGGGAAAGAGTTTTCGATATCTTCTAATTTCTTAGCTATTTTTATTCAAGAATGATGTTACGTGGAACAAAGATCGCCCTCACCCCCCAGCCTCCTCTCCCGCAGGAGAGCTACGGTGTACTCACAAGTCCTACCTGTCTACGTTTCAGTCTATTCTGCCCCCTAAATCCCCCAATTCTGGGGGACTTTGAAATATTGGAATTTTCTTGTCCCCCCAGAATCGGGGGCTAGGGGGCGGATTAGCAGTGACTTGGCTCGGTTTGAGACTTGTGTGTACACCGTAGGCAGGAGAGGGGGGAGCCAGAATCTTGTTCCCCGCTCCTGCGGGAGAGGGGCTAGGGGTGAGGGTCTTAGAACCTTTCACATAACATCAGTCAAGACTGAAAAATATTTTTGTCCCCTTACGGGGTAATGGTCGTGAAACTTATGCACTCAATGGTCATGCCACTTGGGTTCATCATGGGGTTTCCGTCCCCTTACGGGGTAATGGTCGTGAAACGTAACAGTCCGCAAAACAAGCACTGGAGAAGATTTCATCCTGTTTCCGTCCCCTAACGGGGTAATGGTCGTGAAACTTCCATGGATTTTTATGAAAAAACCAAAACACACAATTTGGTTTATACAGTTTCCGTCCCCTTACGGGGTAATGGTCGTGAAACCGCGATATGCAGGAATCAATCCTGCGAAAATCCCTTTACCAAAGGAGTTTCCGTCCCCTTGCGGGGTAATGGTCGTGAAACGCTTTGATTATATTATCTTATGGGTATTTGCTCAAAGCTTTGTTTCCGTCCCCTTGCGGGGTAATGGTCGTGAAACCTGATGCTAATGATGATGATATCGAAACTATCATTGAAGTGTTTCCGTCCCCTTACGGGGTAATGGTCGTGAAACACCAACCGCCGAGCAGAAACGCTTGGCAGAGTTAGTTTCCGTCCCCTTACGGGGTAATGGTCGTGAAACTTGGATGGGCACCTGACTCAATTTTTCAGAGCATTGCGTTTCCGTCCCCTTGCGGGGTAATGGTCGTGAAACAACTGGTTCAAGACATGAAGAGGAAAGCTCACCAAGTTTCCGTCCCCTTGCGGGGTAATGGTCGTGAAACCGTTCTTTTATTCCATGGGATTGAAGACGATGAAGATGTTGATGGTGTCCGTCCCCTTGCGGGGTAATGGTCGTGAAACTCAATGTCAATATTCGTGATAACCGTTCGGAAATGTTTCCGTCCCCTTGCGGGGTAATGGTCGTGAAACACTTACTTGGTAACATCATCAAGATCGGGAATGCAAGCACTGTTTCCGTCCCCTTGCGGGGTAATGGTCGTGAAACATGCTAGGGATAGAGATTGATGAAAGCTACGTCCCATATTCTCGTTTCCGTCCCCTTGCGGGGTAATGGTCGTGAAACGTCCCAAAAGGTAATCGACGATACTTTTTGACAAAATGTTTCCGTCCCCTTGCGGGGTAATGGTCGTGAAACAAAATTCTTTAGAACTTTGCAAGAAAATGGAATTGTCTGTTTCCGTCCCCTTGCGGGGTAATGGTCGTGAAACTTAGAATGGTTTCAACAGCTAAATTTAACACTTAAGGGTTTCCGTCCCCTTGCGGGGTAATGGTCGTGAAACTCAAATCGGAGTCACAAGCTCTAATTTGGCTGAACAATGGTTTCCGTCCCCTTGCGGGGTAATGGTCGTGAAACACATCGACAATTCTGCTTCTAACACCGCAGTCACTGTGTTTCCGTCCCCTTGCGGGGTAATGGTCGTGAAACAGGAGTAAATCCTGACTGCTTTGTAGGTGAAGTCAACGTTTCCGTCCCCTTGCGGGGTAATGGTCGTGAAACGTAACTGTGAGTAAAACCTCACAAAAGGTGAGTTACTAGTTTCCGTCCCCTTGCGGGGTAATGGTCGTGAAACAACGTCGGATTAGGTTTAACCGTAGTAGCATCTTCTTTGTTTCCGTCCCCTTGCGGGGTAATGGTCGTGAAACTGCCCTGTCCAGACTAAAGCAGTAAACTTTATCGGTTTATTGGCTTCAGTTTCCGTCCCCTTGCGGGGTAATGGTCGTGAAACAACTCATTGTAATGGGTGTACGGGGCCTGGGTCGACTGTTTCCGTCCCCTTGCGGGGTAATGGTCGTGAAACAACCCTGAGACTGCGGTTCGCTTTATAAAAGCGCAACTCGGTTTCCGTCCCCTTGCGGGGTAATGGTCGTGAAACACTGGGATCCTGATACACAAGAAATTATCTACTGCCAGAGTTTCCGTCCCCTTGCGGGGTAATGGTCGTGAAACAGCTAAGATTTTTGAGCTATACCTAGCCAAGCTTTCAAGATGGTCAATCGACGCACCTCATTTCAGTGTCAATAAATATGCTTTATTGACAGGTTATCAAAAAAACGGAGTACTTGTAACCCTTGCTAGATAAGCTATCGACGCATGTCAACGAAAATATGCGGTTTTCAAGGTACAGGCGAGGTGCATCGATGAGACGATACAAAACAAAGTAAAGGGTATTTACAAAAAAGTCAACTTAAATAATGTAAACATTTGGTGGTGGTTTTGGCAAAGAACTACCAATCGTCAAAGCCCTTGGCAAAGCATCAGACGGAATCCAGTAAAACCGCACGTTGTCCTCTAGTGGCTTTACCCGTTTTTTCACCTGCTCGTAGAGCTTTTTCATTTTATCTAAACTTAAATAGCACTCAAAAACGCTCTCCTGAACCCTACGCCCATAACCTTCTAGGAAATTTGACAACTTGAGGCGACGCTTATCATCAGCAATATCGTAAACCACTAATACGAGCATAAAATACAAGTATAAAAATAATCTAAATAAGGTTTTTTAAAATCATACAGCCCGTAAAAAAGCCTCGTAGGAGATTTCACCAAGCAAACATTTTTTGTACCGCCGAATTTGTAACTGCACAGCCCTCCTGTAAGACACCTTTTCTTGCACATCAGGATGAGCAACTAACTCATTGATGCGATCTTCAAAAGCCCTTAGAAATATACGCCTTGGCATATCGGTCAAATATACCCCGCCATCCTTATCAAACCAAGTAAAATCCGTAGGTTTTAACGTTTTTTTATTGACCAGACTCATTACCAACGTATCGACCACAGGCGACCGAAACTCCTCCATAAGGTCAAAAGCCAAATGCGTCTCCTTGCGATCCGACCGATGCAAATTTCCCAGATATGGATGCAAACCCTCCGCCAAAATCAAACTCAATACATTGTTATAAAGCAGAGTGTAGCCAAAACTCAGCAACGAATTGACAGGATCTTTAGGAGGACGACGGTTACGTTCGGTTAACGTAAAGCCCTCATTTGTAATCAAAAGCCCCAACGCCGAAAAATAACGACTCGCCGCAATCCCCTCATGACCTCGCAAACTATCCAGCGTTTCCGCCTTCTCCACAGACTCGATATCTGAAGTGATACCCGAAATTGACTTAGTCACATCGTCTAACTGTCGCTTACGATTTAGCCGCAAAAGCAACTGCTTAGAGTTCATCAACTTACCAAATACGATCGCCCTCGCAGTTTCAACTTGGAACGCAACATCCACACGCTTTCGCCACTGCGCCTCCTCTGCCGTCAGATCGCAAAACTCAGAGTTCCAGAGTTGCCCCTTATATATTCCGTGAGTAACAACCAACGATAAAACGATTTCAGCATTTGCAGAACTCGATCTACGGAACTTTTGGCTGATACTGGCTTTTCTTAAGAATTTTAGATTGCGAGTATTAATCAAAGGATATTTTTTTGATTTCAGTCTAAATCCTTTATATTACTTTTAGGCAGAACTTTACTGTCAATAAATGGTTCTAAGAGGGGTTTGTTGTAAACAAACTAATAATTTGATGGATAAACGTAAACTCAAACGCTATGAGCTTGCTGTATATGTTCTGCTAATAACCATTTCTGTAATCCTTGGTTTTATTGGCGATCGCATTACTCAGGAAACTATTAAAGCTATAACGATCAATTTAGCTTCGGAGCTTTTGGCAGTTGGTATCCTTTTCTTTCTCATTAACCGCGTATTTTTGTTGGATGCGGATGATAGTATCTCTACTCAAATATTGCAAAAGATCGATTCAATCCAAAGCTCATTGAAAAAAGAGTTTGGTAATGCTCAAAAGCTAAAGGAACGTCAAGAGCAGAAGATTTCGGTGAAATTACAAAATGGTGCTAGACAACTCTTAGATTTACCAATTGAGCTTTGCCGTGCAGAGTTAACAAGAGCGGAGATTCTTGGACGGATTGGCATGATTCCTATGGCAGAGAAGGGGAAGCGCTTTACTTTATCGTATTTGAGTACGCCAGACTTTTTACGTCAGATTCATCAAGTTGTGGAGGGTAATGGTGATGATGTTCTAACTATTCCATGCAATGAAGAGGAGTTTAAACAATTTAATTTAGATGTAAGCACTAGTTGATTGCAAAGGGAAATTCGCGCATCACACAAGTCTTGCCACTTCAATTACTCCATTTAAAATTGTGTTTGTGAATTTAGTGGCAAACTGCGATCGCTAGGTAATATGGAACTTGTCTGCCCCATACTGAGGCGGGTTTTGATACCAGTCCCCGCAAAGTTAGCATATTGAACCAATAAATGAGCAACATTAGCCAATAGTGGATCGACTTTGCCGATCGCTTGTATTGTCACCTGTCCTACAAAGCCAGTACATTGACCTTGATGAATCCGAACCGTACTAGTTTTGATGTGATGACGAGTTACAGTGATGTAATTTGTAAGATATGTAATCAGATCATCGCCGCCAAGATATACAGGTGCAAAGTGATTCCAACGCTCTAACCAACTGCGAAACATTAGATGGGGTACAGGTAATGGCAGATGGGTACGATTTTGGGCAAAAGCAGTGGGAGTTATGAAATTTAATTCAAACTTTCTGATCGGTTCAGGCTCATTAGCAACCAATTCCGTATACAGATTTTCATAACTGGTGATTTCGTCGTGGCGATCGCAAATCTGAAATTGCGCCCCAAAAAATTCTAGCTTTTCACCTAAATCGAGATCAGAGATCGCCTTAGATGATGATTCTTGTAAGCCGCTTAAGCTTAACGTGTATGAATGCTCAGGCAGAAATGTAACAAGATCACCATTGCGATCGCTATGCCCTAAAATCCCTGAAAATGTGGTGCTAGAAATTTGTTCGTCACCCAAACGGATATTTAAGCGATCATGTAAGTCTTTGACTAAAGCTAAATGATGCGATCGGGGTAAAGTAGTGGGTTCTGCAACACGAAGTTGCCAAGTAGAATGAATTAGCATAAATCCACCCCAAACAAATTTAGAACTTCGTAAGGACAGACAAACTTCTTATCCCTAGTTTTAGCTTTTCCAAATAAACAATATGCAAGAGATTGGAATCTAGTGTCTTCGGGAACTTTATATATCTTATCTGCCTCATTTTTAGAGTTTACAGATGTATTTGTAAATACACAGCAATGATAGACAGCCCAAATGATTTCTATTCCAGAATGACCGTCACAAAGCCATCGCACAGTGTCAAAACTTACATTTTTCAATTTTTCGCACCAACTTTGAAAACTGTTGACTGCCATCAAAGCTTCTTCTTCAGTACATTTTTTAGTTTTTAAAGAGTTCTGCCATTTTCCCACTTGTAAAACTATTTCTGAACTCTGAACATCAAATAAATCAGAGTGAATAGAATTTCTTATGATTTCAAGTTTCCCCATTTCATAACCTGTAAGTCCTAACGCGCAAGCAATCCTAATCGTAGTCTCAAAACAGTTTGTAAAAGTCTTAATTGCTATATCAAAGCATTCTACTGAGGAAAGTCCTAAAAGTGACTCATGAACAATTTGATTATCTAAGAAATAATTTTCGATAGAATGCCCCCTTGACCAGATTAACCGTGATATTTGATTGTGGTATCCAAGCTTATCTGTAACTTTTTCACAGTCAAATTCACGATATTCACGATCAGCAAATCCGACGAATCTTGCGGCATATTCTTTGAGGCTTATAGTTTCAGCAACTTTTTCAACTTTTTGACGATTACCCAAAACCAGTTCTGAACTACTTAGACTTTCAGCAGTATCTATATCAACTTTAATGTGCGGAATAGACTCATATAAGAAAAGACGAAAGAATTGTTTATCATACTTCCCTTCAACAAGTAAGTGCTTGCGTTCACTCATCTGAACTAAGTTGAGATAGTCTTGAAGATTATATTGCAATTTTAATATCCTCCATATCTTCACTTTCATTATTATGATTTGAATTTTCATCATTCTCAATAGAATCAATATAGTTATCATCCCATACTGATTTATCCGTTTGCCTAACGTTCAACTTTTTAAGGTAATCACTGTAATCGGCTGGAACTGATGGTGAATGTGTACATATAATGAACTGATGTGAATATTGACTTATACTATCCAATAACTCTCTTTGCCAATCGATATGTAAAGATGTTTCAGGTTCATCTATTAAAACAACTTTGTTTTTAGTAAAATAACAAGCATAAATGAATGAAATAATTTGGCGCTCACCAGATGACAAGCTTTGTACACCATCAAGCAACAATCTATTTTGATCACCGTTATCGGGATCATTAATGTATTTAAAACAAAAAGTAGGCTCTATAGAGTCATCATTTTCTTTTTCAAAGACTAATTTCTTATCAATTAAGAAACTATTTACTGCATTCAGATAAGAATCTAGATTTTTATAGTATTCTTTTTGAATCTTGAGGAAATCACTAAAGAATTTATGATAAGTTTCTAAAATTACATTCGCGTTTTTATGGTTTTGTTCTGTAGAGTTATTAACTTGCAAGAACAAACTGTCAATTTGAGTCGCAAATTGATTTAGCGACTCTGTTTCGTTTTGAAATTGATTGCTCTGTAACTCTGAGACAATTTTTTTAATGTCTTCATATTTCAACTCAACTGATTGATCGGCAACTATATTTTTATTGTTTTGATTGAGACTTGGAATATAAAAACTACTCAGATATCTTAGAAATAAATCTCGCTCGGAGTTTGCTAATTTTAATCTTGCTTGCTTCAGATCTTCTGTTAGTTTCTCAAGTACTTCCGTAACTGATGGATAGTCGATTGTAGGTACAAATTCACCAAATACTTGTCTAGCATACAAAGTTTTTTCATCGCTTCTTTCGTTATCATTTCGTAAATTATTTTGGCTAGCATAAAACCATGCGTCAACTATTAGTCTAAATGCAGGAATATATAATGATTTGACCAATGGTTCTAAACCATCTATGTAGACTATTTGAGGATTTTTGAAAATTCTATTACTAAAATCCTTATCAATCTCATGAATTGAGCGAAGACTGTTCTTAGAAATTTTAAAAGTGTTTTTTTGCGTATGATAATCTAATTTGAGTACATCACCATTACTGTAAGTAACTTCAATATATTTAAATATAATATGTTTAAATCTTTCAAAATCACTGTTAAGAACATTAGCAATAATTTGTAGAAATGTAGTTTTTCCAGTGCCATTTAATCCATAAAAAATGTTCATGCCCTCATGAAGATCTTCATCAAAATCAAATTGATTATGAACTCCAATTGCTTTAACTTTAGTAATGTATATTGTCATAATTTTATTATCTAATCTAAAGACTTAAACATTGACCATCCTAACACAAATTGAATCTCTCTTTTAGCATTTGCCACTGTCCGCCGTGACTTAGGCGCTTCAAAATTGGGGGCTTTGATGCCGCAAGCATCACGAACTTGGGCGCGTAACTGATCGTTTAGCAATGTACCAATAGTTGTTCCCACCATACCGCTACTCCAGCCAATTCTGAGGGCGTAGGGACAGGTTTCTTTTTCATAAATTGTATGGATGCGATCGTAATTGAGATTAATAGTTTGCCCGTTAGTATCTTTAGCATTGAGATTATCCTTCACGCCTTGCCAATAGTCATGTTCAAAATCCCATTGCTCTTGAGCAAATTCTTTGCAGATTTTGATTAGATCGGCAATATTCTGAAAAGGCAACTGCATATTTTGTCGATGTTTGAACCATGACAACATTTCTTGATCAATACTGATTTCAAAGGGAACTTGCAGATTGGATACCATTTCGGCATAGATAGAAGCGCGATATTTAGCTTTGTCATCATTAGAGTGACTGGTTACTAGCACTTCGGCAACTAAGGCTTGGTTATAGATTACGGTTTGACCTTTAGTATTCAATTTTGTAAATTGTTCAATGGGGTTGGTATCTGTAACATGGACAGCACGCATAATGTCAGTATTTGGATTGGGGCGATCTTGCACTAATGCTGCGCGACCTTGATAGGTTAAGCCATAGTTGGCAAATAATTCATCCATAAATAGGCGATCGTCAACAAATTTAGCTCTGTGTTTGAGTTCACCTAAGCTGTTTTTTAGTTGACTTTCAATGCTACTGATTCTGTTGTGCTGTGGTACTTTAAACTGATCAGCGTGTTTAAGTAAGTAATAGGCGATCGCAGTTCTAATTGCCCCCTTAATCGAGCTACCTGGCACATATAGCTGTCCCATACCATTACGGATCATGGGGCGCAGGTCGGTAATTCTTTCTTGGGTAAAGCGTTTGCTAGAGCGATATTCTGGGAAAATTGGCTTGCCGTCATCGGTTTCAGTTTCATACCAGCGATCGCCAAAAGCATTTTTCAACAGAGACGTAATTTCTTGGCGATCTTCAATACGATTGATATATTCCTGTAACTTGCCTTCTTCTCGCAATGCTTGGGCTAAAGCATCGCGATCGGGTAAATAAACTCGATTAGATGTCGCTACATATTCAAAAGGATTCAGCTTAGATACCTCTGAGCCAATATGAAACATTTGACTGTAAAGTTGAAATTTCTTTACTTCTATTTTTCGCTGTTCCCTGATTTCAGAGCGATCGGGCAAGGTAGTAATTTGTGTCATGAGGATTCCTTTACGTCAATTTTAATCGGCAAACTGAGAGCGATTCCACTGCGATAAACCTTGTGAAGAGACAGCTTATTGCCATTGGAGTCATAGGGTGTAACATCAGCTAGTTTGCCAGTGGGTTTATTTTGAAATACAGAGCCTTCAGCAAACATGATTACTTTTTTCCGTCTCTGATTTTTGGCAGATGAGGTAATCCATCCGCCGCGTTCTTGTAATTCGTAGCTTGATTTATCGAGATCTACTAATTCTTTGTCCCAATACAGACTGATGAGGCTTTGGGCGTTTTTCGCCTTGAAATCAATAAGCTTTTGCCATTGCTGATTTAGATCATGCCATGAAGGTTCAAATCGACCTGCGCCACTGGATCTTTCACCGCCAAGTCCCTCTTCACCCAACAGAGATAATGAGGCTTTGAGGTCATTTTCTAGGGTGACATCATTAAGCTGAATCAAGAAATATAATCCTGATTTATTATTTTCTTCTGAGCGATAACGGACAAAAGCGGTGTGATAGAGATTTGTAGCACGGGTCAAGCGATCAATCGCTACTTTTGGCTGTTTCTGAATCTCATAGCAATCCATGTACTGACCTTTGAGAGAAGACAAATCCTTTTTGGCAAACCCTTCGCCCTGATACCACTTTTGCCATAGCTCTAGTGGGAGAAACTCTAGCTTTTTATAGTCTTTGGCAATATCCATATCTTCGCCAAGTGGATACTTAATTGGTGGATTTTTAGGGCGTGGTAAATAGTAAGTTGTTGATTTTTTGTCTAAATTCTCTTGATAGATAAAAGTTGAACTCAGGCGAAATGGCGGTTCTTTATCTTCTTGAAAATGTTCTAATAAAGTATCAAGATCTTGCCCTAACCGTGCATAGGCAATTACCCAAGCACTAAATAGTGTATCCGATCGCACTCGTTCGCTAGTTTCTTCCATGCCAATACCCAATTCACCAAAGTGAGCAGGATTATTCTTGAAGTCTAGCTTGACTAACTGCCATTTGCTCATAGTTAGCCCTTCCCCGCTGGTAATAGAGCTTGGACAGCATTAGTAACCTTCGCAAACTCATTGAGAAGTTGTTCTGTGTTGGTTGCTTCTGTGAGAGGTGCTTGTTTGGGGCGATCAACATTACCAATGGTTCGGTAATAGTCTAAATCACGATAGAAAAGTTGGAATTTCTCAAAGGCAACTTTGCCATAGCCGCGTGAACCATGTCCGCCGAGCGCGTCATCTTCAAGAATTGCCAAGGCGATCGCCAAATTTTGCAAGTCCTTAACCGCTTGTTCAGGGTTTTCAACGGTATATACCAACTCAAATTCAAAAACTGCTCCCGCAGGAACTCGCTCTAATTGTCGTGGATTAGCGGCGGCGGTGATGCGATCTATCCCATTCTCAAATTTCCATTCAGTCATGAATAGACCTGTATCAATGGACTTAAGAAGTTTTGCCGAATCTTCTGTCAAATGACTGTCCCGAACAATTAGTCTTGCTGGAGAATTCCGACCATTTTTAAACTTGTAATGCTTTACTCCTTCAAAGATTTTCTCTTCATGACCATCACGTTCTAATTTTTGCGATCCCACAATCTCTGCTGGCAACCAACAGGTTTTGCCTGTTGAACCAAATACACGACTTAGTTCGCAGTCATTAGCTCCATCAAATCTAATATCGTTAAGCGAATAGCCCGACTCTAAATCATCACTTTCATAGCGAAACGTTTTAACTCCCCCATCACGATTGACGGGCTTGTTAAGAAATCGTTCTAAGATTGAACGCATTTTCCCTTTAATCGATGAACCAGGAAGATAAGGATGTTTTGTCAATGGATCTCGGACTACAGCTTTATCAATACCGCCAATATCAAGGCTCATACTGCCGCCGCCAATATGTAATCCAGTTTTAACTACTAAGTTACTGGTGAGTTTTAATTTACCAAGCAATGGATTAGTTTTCATTATTGGTCTTTGCCTCCTGCGGCTTTGTGGTATGCAATGATGGATTCAATCAACTGAACAAGGCGAGAAAAGTCTTCCATATCCATGTCCTTTTTTAGAGCAGCTTCCAAAACCTTTTTTAACGGTTCAACTGGTCCTGGATTGCGATCATTTGCTTGTCTTGCTGCTGCGTACGCTAGTTTCGGTCTTAGTAAATGCAATTCAGACTTTACCTCTTCGGGTAAATCAGTCAATCCAGAAGTTTTTACCTTCAATCGATTTATAGCATCTAAAAACTTACGGATTTGAGTCGTCTTGAGCTTGAATTCTTGAGCTAGTTTTCGACCGAGTTTTTCTGTGTCTTCAACTAATTCACGAATTTTATAATCTTTCAAACCGTTAGAAAACCCATTGATTTTTTTCACCATATAAGCAACTATGTCTTCTTCTGGATTTCCTGAGTTTTCTGGGTTTTTGTTTGGTTTATTTGGAGGATTCATAGCAACTAAAGGTAGGGTTTAAACTTGTAAAATTTGAATGGCAGTGATAGATAGATCTGGAAGCAGAGGCGATCGCAGAACTTCGTCACCTTGATATATTGTTTCTTCGTATAAACCATCCACTAGTTGTAAAATTGAAACTTTATTCAAGATTGGATCGATAATCCAATATTCGGGAACACCTGCGGCGGCGTATTCTGTACGCTTGTAGCGATAGTCGGTTTTCACTGAATCAGGGCTAACTACTTCTACTACTAGCAAGGCTCCATCTTCCAAGACTGCGGAAACTTCTAGGAGTTCTTTAGCTCTTTCCATTGTGGTTACACACAAATCGGGCAACCGAGATCGCCGCCAAGCTGTCCGCACCCCAAACATTTGCAGTGCAACCCACAATAATCCCAATCTAAAAAACTCATTTTCGAGTAAGTTGCAGAGGTTCCGAATAATCAGAGCATGGCGACCAGTGGGCGGATTCATCAGAATTAGTTCTCCATCAAAGAGTTCATAGCGGTTATCAGTACCATCGTTGTATTTGAGATAGTCATCAAAACTGAGACTAGGCTTAGTGGCAATTGCAATCATTGGTTTGTTCCTCCACGATTTAGTAACTCGATCCATGTAGCGATCGCCCTGAAATATGGTGCATTGTATGGACTCTTGAGCGATGTACTGATTTTTGTAAATTCAGGATTACTGTGAACGCGATCGGGTAACCGCGCCAATGTATAGGCAATTTTGGGTAAATGCAAGAAATAGCGAATATCTTTTTCTTGATTTTCATACTGCTTGATAGTCCGCTTATCGCTAAATTCTTTGATTTTCTGCTCTTGAATTTGAGCAGTAGCTAAAAGATTGCGAGTGAAGTTACGTGAGACTTGAGCATCGGATTTTAATAAATCTTGGATTGCTTTAGCGATCGCCAATACACCAAAAAGCTTCAATTCCTCATTAGTTTTAATATATTCCCTCAATTCTTTTAAAGAGTCTATATTTTCGACCTGAATATTTTCCATCCCAAGCCATACTTCCCATTTAAAAGCTTCACCAAATAGCCCTAAACTATCACGATTATTAGCTTTAGCCTTCTTTTCTGCTTCACCAGAAGTATCTGCGGCTTGATACAACGGGAATTTAGCATCATTGATGCTGATGCCGCCTGACAGAGTAATGTCAGGATGATTACCAGTATATGCTCGAAATGATTGATAAATATCAAAAGCAAATTCTACTGTTTCATTCCAAGTTCCACTAATAAATAGATCATCACCACCAGCATAGATAAACATCAGGTTCTGTCGATCGCTTTTAGTTAAAACTTGAAAATTATTGTCTTGCTGGCGATCTAATAGGTTAGTTTTGCGATCGCTTGCCAAACTATTTAGATATACCTTAAAGAAGTAACTCATCTGTCGGGATAAGCTTGCAACTCTTGGTAGTGAATAGTTGTTATCGTCTAAGCCCTTAGCAAAGATTTGTCCTAAGCGATCGACATCCATCCGTAAATAGCCAACTCGCTTAATACCTTGCGATGATTCCGCTAGATCTTCGGCATTGATAAATTTGCCATCATCCGTAGGTTGGTAATATCGACCCATTAGCATTGGTATGGTTGAACCAATTTTATAATTTTCAATTTCCCAATTGTTAATACAGTAAATTGTATCTGTTTCAGGATTGATATTAAGAATTAGCTTTTTGCTTTCAAATATATAATAGAAAGTTCCATAAATTTCGATTTTTTCTGTCTGAATATCAGGGCGATTTGTTCGTAAAATTGCTAAAGTATTAGGCAATTGATCGCCTAGCTTAAACATTTCGCGACAGGTTTTACAGGCAAGGGGCGAATCTGATTCGTGCTTATTTAGAGGCTTTAAGTCAGTTGTATCATCGCGATGACAGACTTTACAGGGTTGATGGCTGTCTCGGATTGCTAATAAGTTACCGTGCTGGATTTGATTGCGAAATTTCTGATTTTTCTGTGTGGCGATTTTAGCGATCGCTGCATTCCAACAGTGTCGAAATTTTGCGGATTTAATATCATCCTGACCACAAGAACTATAGTCTAGAGACAAGAAGATTTTGCCTTGAAAAGTTTTTTCTAACCATGCATTAACTTTGTTTTGGAGTTCCTTTAACTGATGATCGAGCAAATCATCTCTTTTTCCTGCAAGAATAAATAAATTGCCTCCACCTGCATAAATTATGTTAGTGCGCGGTAGTTTGAATTGTTCTAGAATTTGCTGTACGACTTCTTCGGCAACGAGTTCTAAATAAAAGCTTCGCGCTCGTAATGACTTAAGCGCTCCATCTGAAGAGATGGTATAGATAAAGTTCTGAATCCCTGACAAGCTACCTGCAATTAGTTGGAATCTTGCTGATTCAGTTTCTTGATTTGTGGTTAAAGCGGTGGCGATCGCTGCGGTCATTCTGGCGGCATCAACTAGTGCAACGTGAGAATCACCGTAGCTAAGACATGAGCCATATTTTTCGAGAATTAATGTAAGGAAATTAAGATTTTGCCAGTTGTCAATCAGGGACGGTTGGATTTCTTTGGCTATTTCTGTGCGGTATTGCTCTAAGTTGGTTGGTCTTTCGGTAGTTGGGTAAGGAATATCAGGGTATCCACTTGAGCTACTGGTAATCGATTGGATTGGAATGTAATGCTTGGTTGTTTGTCCGTTGCTATCAGTCAGTTTAATCAGATCGAATAGCAAAGACAAGGTATCAACTTTTGCGTCGGTCAATTCCAATAATTCTTTGGCAAGTTTTACTTGCGCTATTTCGTTAGTTAACTGACATTCTTGGGGGAGTAACTCGCCTAGTAATGCAGCGATTGCCTGCTGAAATACTTGGACTGAGGCTAGGTTCATCTTGCTGCTCCAATATTTTCTTTGAGTTGGTTGGCTATGAAAATATTGCTTTGATCTACCGATATTGCTGAATCATTAAGATGCATAATCTGCGATCTCTATGGAATTTCTGGCAGTATAGCAGAGTATGAGGAAAGGGGGCGTTCCGTTGTTTTGTGTTTACAACTATTATTCTTTGCGATCGCGATCCAAGTTCTTCTTACCGAGATCTATGATCTAGTCGATTTTGTTTGCTATATATTGCGATCGCTAATGTATATGAAGAGGCTGTGCGCTGAGTTGCCTATTTAAGAAAAAGGGGGGATTTTGATTTGTTTGTCTCTAGTAAAGGCGATCACTAAAATCGTCTCCACTTTTTCATTTGCAGTTTTTTTCTTTTTCCTCAATCGCGATTTTCGTCCCCTTGCGGGGTAATAGCTGTGAAAACTCACATACTTCAACGACTACCAGCTTTGGAAGCTCTAGTTTCCGTCCCCTTACGGGGTAATGGTCGTGAAACTCAATTGATTAGCTTCATGCCAAGCGGGTTGTTTGAATTAACGTTTCCGTCCCCTTGCGGGGTAATGGTCGTGAAACTTTTCCGCTGATATCACGGTTCATAGCGACCCTCCATCGGAAGGTTTCCGTCCCCTTACGGGGTAATGGTCGTGAAACCACATCCGCCCTGACGCAAGTTTGGGGCGCACGTCAAGATAGTTTCCGTCCCCTTACGGGGTAATGGTCGTGAAACGGATGAAGACTTAACCGTCTATCAATTATCCTTCTATGCGTTTCCGTCCCCTTACGGGGTAATGGTCGTGAAACGGGACTCCCTGATGCACAAGCTGCTGACAGAATCTTAGATTTGTTTCCGTCCCCTTACGGGGTAATGGTCGTGAAACTTGTTACATATTAGTACAGATCACACCTAGACTTGCACAATAAGTTTCCGTCCCCTTACGGGGTAATGGTCGTGAAACCTTTTCAATAAACTTGGCTGGGGAGAACATCTTTATGATATGTTCAAGTTTCCGTCCCCTTACGGGGTAATGGTCGTGAAACAATCAGCGGACATAATGTTGTACTTTCTATAATAATGTTTCCGTCCCCTTACGGGGTAATGGTCGTGAAACATGGCCTGTTGAACTGATCAACCATTACATCGAATCGGGATGGTTTCCGTCCCCTTACGGGGTAATGGTCGTGAAACGGATGCAAAGTTTAAGTTGTTTACAAGTACAACCTACTCGTTAGTTTCCGTCCCCTTACGGGGTAATGGTCGTGAAACTATTAGTGAGCTAATCTTGACTGGGGCCTACCAATCTTTGGGTTTCCGTCCCCTTACGGGGTAATGGTCGTGAAACATTTGCTCAACAGAACATTCTTGGAATGTACACTTTAACGTTTCCGTCCCCTTACGGGGTAATGGTCGTGAAACTTCAGCCTTACAACTGTTGGGCTTGATGGCAGCAGCATAGTTTCCGTCCCCTTACGGGGTAATGGTCGTGAAACTGTTGAAATGCTACCATTTCACAAAATTGACAAAATTTGTTTCCGTCCCCTTACGGGGTAATGGTCGTGAAACTTTGCGTGCAAGCGCAACCCTTGAAGGTCTCAAGCGAGTTTCCGTCCCCTTACGGGGTAATGGTCGTGAAACTTTCATATTTGACAAGTAGTGAATTCAGCTATGCAATGTTTCCGTCCCCTTACGGGGTAATGGTCGTGAAACCAAGAATATGGCGGTGGTTGGGGTAATATGCGAGGTTTCCGTCCCCTTACGGGGTAATGGTCGTGAAACGTTGCTGTGATTTTTGGATTTTCATCAACCTTCGGGACAATGTCGTTTCCGTCCCCTTACGGGGTAATGGTCGTGAAACTTTGGGACTTCTGTCGTAATTTCACTCATGCTTGCACTGCAGTTTCCGTCCCCTTACGGGGTAATGGTCGTGAAACTTTCCTTGATTAGGGGATGTGATGACAGACTCGGGTTTAGTTTCCGTCCCCTTACGGAGTAATGGTCGTGAAACCTGTCACAAAATGGTACACCACTTTCGGTGTACAAATACGGGTTTCCGTCCCCTTACGGGGTAATGGTCGTGAAACTTCCCCCATTTCCGAAATTGATGCTTTTTTATCTTTTTGTTTCCGTCCCCTTACGGGGTAATGGTCGTGAAACAAGCCAAATTTCGGAGCCAATCCCAATTGTCGCGATCGTGTTTCCGTCCCCTTACGGGGTAATGGTCGTGAAACGATCCCTGCTCTTGCCGGGATGATCGTGACAATGGCAGCGTTTCCGTCCCCTTACGGGGTAATGGTCGTGAAACGGCTGCTATTCTAGGAGTTGCTACAACTGCAATTGCCTCAATGTTTCCGTCCCCTTACGGGGTAATGGTCGTGAAACGTTGAGCAACAGGATTACACTGGAGATGAGCTTAATAACTTCTATGGTTTCCGTCCCCTTACGGGGTAATGGTCGTGAAACATTCATCGACCAATCCTAATTGTCGGCACTTTTGTTGGGCTATTTATGTTTCCGTCCCCTTACGGGGTAATGGTCGTGAAACAAACAAGATCCAAAGTGGGTGTGTATTATTCTGTCTAATAAGGGTTTCCGTCCCCTTACGGGGTAATGGTCGTGAAACGAATCTGCTAAGAACATGAATTACAACAAGGTTCATTTACGTTTCCGTCCCCTTACGGGGTAATGGTCGTGAAACAAGGACGAAGGAGCGACGTATTCGCAGATTGAAGCACTGGTTTCCGTCCCCTTACGGGGTAATGGTCGTGAAACTGGCTTGTTGCATTGGTAATCCTTGGTTCATGCTCCGCAGGTTTCCGTCCCCTTACGGGGTAATGGTCGTGAAACCCCTCATATCAGGAGGCATCACCTAGCAAAGCTTTCAGAGAGGCGAATCTCCATAGGTCTTTTACATAGTCAATAAGAGTGCTAAATTCGCAACAAGACAACAATTGTAAAAGGCGGAACCCTTACGGAGAGCGCGACCTCCATAGGTCAACGAAATAATGCGGTTTTCAAGGTACATGCCACCTATGGAGGTGACTGCAAAAACTATAACTGTTTAATCTAGTTTTTGTCTAGTTTAATAATATTAAATAATGTACAGCTTTAGTCAATTAGATCATGCCAAAAGAGAAAGGGGGCGCAATGCGCCCCCTTTCTCTTTGATATTAACTATCGCAAAGCCTCAACCGACACCGCAATAAACAACCAAGCCATCAACAACGTCAAAATAGGCAAAACCCACTGCTGCGCGATCGCGCCAATCGCCAACACGATCGCCATCGCCCCAAAACTCATAGAAAACATACAAGCAAACAACAGACCTACTGCAAAAAAGCAAACAAAAGCCATAGCCTTGCAAGTGAATCGAAAGAAAAAGCCGTAGCGATGAGCGGGAAACATAACCTTATATGAATGCGATCGCCACAAGCATAAAGACCCTACGAAATCCCCCTTTCCATATCCCGCACTAGAGCCACCAAACGCAAAGCGATCTCCCTCACAACCTCGCGTTCCGACAAATCCACACCGCGATCGATACCGCAAATCACACCCTTTAATAGACTGTTAAATATCTCAAAGCGATCGGACTCACCCTCCAAATTACTAATTAACTCCGCAACAACCTCTAACTTTCGCGGTCTTAATGATCCACAAAACTCTCGCCATTCATCGATCTGCTCCGAATTCCTCGACAAAATAATCGCATGGGTTGCCTCACCCATGACAATCCGATTCTCATGGGAAATCTTCCCACCCACATCCACCAAGGTTAGCGGTAACGAACTATTGCGAACCCATCCCGCCACCAAATGTACGAACTCAGGATTAAAACCATGAGATTGAGACTTTAGAGTCTGCTTAAGTTCCGCAGCATAGGTCGGATCGTATTTATAGGTCTCAAACGTAAAACATCCATCCCCATCGGGCTGAGCCGTAACTACAAAGGGATAAATCTGTGATTGCAAATCACGCAAAGCCTGCTTCAAACCCTCTCGCAAACAAGACTTACCAGAATTAGTAGCACCGCACAGTACCACCCGCACCCGATTAGGACTAGTCAACTGATCGAATAAAATCGTATCACCCAATCTATAAACAGCATCACTGCTGCTCGTCACCACATAGCGCGACATCTTAGGATCGAACATGGCGATCGCCTTGTATAAATGCGAAACTCGATGGGAAATTACATAACTGATAGGTAGAGAAATTGGCCCACTAATTTTCAATAATTCCCCACCGCTTAATTCACCCGATTCTACAAGACGATCAATTTGAAAATTAGCATCTTTAACAAGGCGATCGTTGCTAACTGCTTGCAAGCGATTAAAATCGAGCAACAAGATATTCCCATCAATCTCAACAAAAAAGCTTGTCGAACTAGACAATTCTACTGAAGTATCTTCAGGTAAGAAATGAATATTTTGTTCGGCATCCAGACGTAAAACCGCCCCCAACTTGTAACTCTCACTATGGGTAATCGTTACCACAAAAGTATCTTTACCTAACTTCGGATCGGAAACCGCGATCGCCCCAAAAATATGTCCTACCTTAGCCGCGATCGCAAAGCTGACGACGACAGAAGCTTTCCCATCAATAAATAAGATTTCACCACCCGCCAGTTCGCCAGAAGCGATCGCCCGATCCAATTCCTCCATCGCATCTCGAACAATGCGATCGTTATCCGCAGGTTCGCCAAACCCAACTTGTAAAACTTTGCCCTTTATTTCAGCTAAGAAAGTACTCATAAATCAAGAAAATGTTGCAGGGAGTAAGCATAAGTTAATATAGCAATATAATCCTCAGTCAGGTAAAGGAAGAAACGTTGCACGATGTATTATCTGGAGTTTAAAGCTTAATCGCATTGCATACTACTATGAATGATTGCCTGTTTGATTATCCACCCACTGTTAATTGCTTACAAGCGCTAATCGGACATGGCTCTTACCTGAACCATAATCTCCAAAAGGCAGTGCGTCTATGGGTGATTTTGCAATCAATTTATGGAGATGCAGCATCAGAAAAAACCGCAGATCTCGGTAAATCCTTCTCTATCAAAGTATGGCGAGAGCAGTTCTTTACCGATACCACTAAATATCATTGCGATCGCGATAAGGCTTTACCAATTCATAACGATCCTAATTGTCCTTGCGCTAAAACCATTGCCGATTGGTTATTCGATTCATTTCACAACATCGACCCGCAACAATGGAAAACTGAATTTATCAAAGAATATGCGGTCGAAGATCGTCAGGAACTGGAGCATTTGCTGGTTAACGGATCGTCCCTAAACAATCCTCTAATTGAAGGTCGTTTATTTGTGATCACTGGTAAAACCTTAGAGAATGATTTTGAATCTTTAGCCAAAAGCGGTTGGTTGCGAACAATTCCCAATCCCACAGGAAAGAGAGGTAAAGAATACCAAAAGGTTTCCATTTTTCCCGATTTGTTAAAAGTAGAAGATAATGTGGCGATCGCGCCAAGTAACTTTATTCCCATAGACGAGATTGTCTCTCTTGCCGAAATACTAGGTCAAGAAATAAATGGCATCCAGCGCTTTTTTCTAGATTTAGAATACATCGTACCGAAGCAACTTTCCGAACTCATTGAGGATCTCCAACAGCAACTCAAAGAATGTTGGGGAGAACCCGATATCCCACCTATTCAGATTACCTATACTAGTGCCCGTTTATTCCAAACACAACTGGAGCTAGTTGTTTATCCCGTCTGCATTCGTTACCATCAACGTGCCCCCTATCTCTACGCTTATGGGCAAGCCCCTAATGAAGATTTAAATCTATCCGATACTGCTCCACTGGACTGGTATGACTATCGTTTAGATCGCATTGATGCCATCACAAAGCTATCTTGGAATGATCGCCTAATCCCAAATGCTCTCAAGCAAAAGCACGACAAAGGAACTTTACCCACTATTCACGATGTAAATACGGAGATGGGTAGAGCGCTAGGATTTGATTTCTTTCGCCCAAAAGAGACGATTTTATTACGCTTCAATCCCTATTTTCACGCTAACTATATCGAACGCACCGAGCGCACTGCTCTTTTTAAAACAATTTCCTTTGAGGAAGCCGAACGCTTTCTTCACAATACTATTATCAATACCCGCGAACAAAAAGATCTTCTTTTAACAATTTTGCGATCGCGTTCTCCTAAAGATATCTATTGTCGCGTGGATTATCACGTAGGCGATCGGACGGCAGTTATGCGACTTAGGGCATGGGGACAACAGGTAGAAGTGCTCTCTCCTTGGAGTTTACGACAACAGATACAAGAAGATATAACCAAACTTAGTGAAATGTACAAAATCTAGTACTTTCTCTCAGCCTTATCGCTGTTTCTGCTGTCCCTTCTGACTTTCAGCAATGACAGCAAGGGCGCGATCGACTTTTTGGGCATCTCGCACCGTGACTAGATTCTTGGTAATATCTAATCCTTTTTGAACTAATAATGGAGAGTATTTTATAGTTCCGTTTTTTATTTCTTTTGCTTCCAGAGTCAGCGTATCTGTGGACTGCTCCCAAGTGGCTTTGTATTTGCCCTCATTCCCTTTGCGCTCAAACACTAATTTCCCATCTTGTTGTTCTACATAATCGCTATTGACTGACAATATTTCTCGCCATTGCGATGCCACTTGTTTGCCCAACCTCTCGAAATCTCTTGTCATGGCAAGGCTGGCTTTCTCGGATATGCTCTCGCCTTCAATAATTTCTTGGATACGATTGACATAGTTCTCGCTTTTCCCCAGATACTGGGCAGTTTGTCTCCATTCTTCTAGGCTCTCGATATCGGCAACTATTAAGTTTGACTCATGGGGCCACGATGGAAACGGGACAATCTTCCCATCGATATAATCTCCCAGTGGTTCAAAATGCAGACCCCAAGTATTGCTATGCCCTTGGAAAGTCAGCAATTCCTTTGCGCCATGCTTTTCCATGCTCGTCCATTGTTGCTGATACTTAGCATCGGTCAGCATTTCCTGCGAGATTTGGTACTGCTTACCTACCTGAAAGGCGACTTGTTTTTCTCCTGCATAGGCGATCGCGATATCTCCTTCTTTAAAGTTATAAGCGGCATAGGGTTCAAACCTCCGTGTCGTATGACATCTGCCATAGCCGCGCATTGCTTCAATACAGCTATCGACGGGTAATGGATTTGCTTCTCCATGCATCTTTAAGGGATAAACCATCTGGACGGGCTTACCAGTAATTTTCAAAGTGGTTTCATTCTGCTTTACAGTTGATTGCTGTTGATTCTCTCTTTGGCTGATAGATACTGTTTGAATAATGGCTTGAGTATTTGATTCTGATTGCTTTTCTGTGGGCGATTCTGATTGGTTAATACTTGGCTGTTTAGTGTTTGTAAGCGCTTCAAGATCTCTGACTGGATCGTATTTCACTCCCATCGCGGCAATATTCTTCCACGACATCTCAATTAAGCTTGCCTTGACGGCTTGCCCTTCGTAGACATAGGTAATACCGTTAATCCTGCCTCCTTGTTGTACTTGGGCTTTTAGTCCCACATTTTCAGCAGCAAGTTTTGCCACGAACTCGGTCATTGTCGGTTTATTCTCGGCGGCTTTGGAGATCGCCTCTTTTAAATTCAGCGCGATCGCATCGAGGTTGACTGCTTCTTTAACTCGTTCGGGGGACAGTCCATGCCAAACTTCGGGCATTTTTATCGTGCTGGGGGCGATCGCTAAATCTGCATCTTTCTTGCTGGCCGAAAGGCTAATATTTGCCTCAAATTGTGCGCCAATAGGCATATAGGCGGCATCGTTGTGCAGCACGCCCATATTTTTCCAGCGATCGCTTTCCAGTACTTGGATTACCCGTTTGTCAAATATCGGACTGTCGGGGTTGGACTCGATCGCCATCCTGCAATTTATCGATTCATTAGGCTGCCATTGCTTGTCTTTTAGCTCGTTGCTTTCATACTGCAAGCCGATTACTTTGACTTTATCAATTTGTAATTCTTGCAGTTGACTGGTAACGATTTCCGTAAACATCTTCCCCGCGATCGCGCGATTGTTGTTATGCCATAGGGCTGCGGCTCGGCTTTCTCGCTCGGGTTCGGGGATGGCGGCGCTTTGCGCTTCTAGATACTGTTCGGCGGCGGCAAATAGGTCTTTGATATCATTTCTTGATATGCCAAGATTGAAGTCTAGTTTTAGGTTGGGCAATACTCGTCCCATTTGCAATGCAGTTCCGTGGACTTTCATTGTTTCGGGTGATATTAGTCCTATATCGACTTTGGTTTCTTCGTCTACGATCGCCACCGCTTTGTAGGGATAGGAACTTTTCGTCTTCCAGTCTTTGTTTTGGTCGATCTGAATATCGACGGTTTCTCCATTTTTTGCCAAGTCCCATATTGGTGATTTGCCTTCGGGGTCAGCTTGGCTGGGGCTGACGATTTCGATAACGTTTCCTTTAGGGGAAGTTGCGGTTATGGCAATTTCTTCTTCGTGTTCCAGTCGATTGCGCGAAGCGACGGCTTTGGCAATCCGATCTCCATATTCAGTTGCTATGTCTTTTGCCCATTTTGCCTGTTCGTTACTGTGGCTATCTTTGGGCAATAAATGGTCGAAGCGGTTGTAGTTGCGATCGCCAACGAGTTTGTATTCGTGATGGATTTGATTGGCTTGATCCACCATCCATCCAACTGGGTCTTGGGTATTGGTTTTCATACCTTGACTGCCCATGTAGGCAAAGGTGTTGTCTTTGTCTTTAATCCATTCCACTTCTTTGTATATGCCAATCTTTTGGCAAAAATCAAATTCCCGTTCGTCAACTTTTCTCGCACTTTTAGGCGTATCGACAGCTCGTTGGAGGTTGACTGCCGTTAGGCTTTCAAGATCCCATAGCAATCGCTCGGTTTTGGCTAATCCCGTATCTATGGCGCTTGGGCGATCGGTCTCTGGCATCTGCGGCACTTGGCTGGCAATTTGACTGATTTCAGTAATTCGCTCCCGCCAGTCATCGTTGATAATTTTAGACTTCGGTTTGCCATCCCTAGTGTTAGCAAGTACTTTTTGAACACGCTCTCGCCAGTCACCATTAGGAATTGAAAACTTCTTTTTATCATCACGATCTTCGGCAAGTACTCTTTGAAAGCGATTGCCAATATTTTGTAAGTAGTTCAATTTATCCTCGGATGGAATGTTTTGAATATCCCATCGCAATGCTTCTAGCCTCATGCCTAGATTGGCAACTTTGCCCGTTGGATTATCGGCGGCGTTTACAGCAGCACTGGCTAAGTTGGGGAATCCATGCTCTTTGTCACGGGGGATTTTCTTTTCCTTTTCGACCTGTACTGGTTTATTCTCTGGTAGATTTTTATCAACTATTTCTGCGATCAGCGTTGGATACTGCTCGATTTCTTTTTTGCTTTGGACTTGCTGTTCGGGTGTTAGTTGGCTGGGGATAATGCCGACGCGATCGCCATCAAAATCGATGACCAGTCGTTTAGAATCGCTGGGATTCATATAGCAGATTCCCTTCTGCATATATGCTTCGGGGTCATTTTCGCGCAGGGCTTTAAGGTTGTTGGTAAATACATCAAAGTTAGCTGCATTGGCGACGGGGCTACGATAAATGCCAACTTTTGCGCCGTCGGGCAGTCCTTTAAAACTGACTTCTCCTTCCTGTAGTTGGTTGTGAGGTTGGGCGATGCCACTGGGAACGTAGACTCCTCCTGTAGCCACATCTACCCATTCGCTTTGCATGAATTCCTGCAAGCGTTTGGTGATATCTTCCATCTCCAGTATTTGACAATGCCCACCATCGATCAGGTCGGCTTTCAGAACTTCGTACAGCCAATCTTTGTACTCTTTTTCAGTTTGGGGGGACTGAAGCTTATCGTTTACGATGGTTTCTAGATTTTCCAATCCCAGTTCTTTAGCAAGTTCTGGTTCTATTAACTGCTTGATATCTTCTTCTTCAGGCTCTTGGCTTTTTTGCAAACGTTTTTCGTGTCGTTCGATGTACAACTGAGCGATTTTTCTGGGGTCAGATTGCGCTTCGGCTAGGCTTTCTGCTTTTGCTTTCAGTTTTGTTAGTACGTCTGCTTTTACTCCTTCTGGGAAAAATACTGAGGCTTGGGTTCCCAGTTTCTGTTCGGTAAATCTCGCATCTTCTTTTCGCGACCAGAATAGGTTGACTTCATGGATGCCCGTATTGGTAGTTTTGCCATCGCCTTTGATGCTTGATTTGGCGACGATCGCATCTACTTTTAAGGCTTGGCAAAGGACGCTACTGCGACAAGTACCTTTGAAAATTCCTTCCCATTCGGGTACTCCTGCCCGAAACTGAAATGGGCGATTAGGTTCGGCTTCTAATTGGGTGGCTAAGTCTGTGGAAATCATACTGTAGCAGTCTCCAAGTTTGCTGGCGATCGCTCCCATAGCCTTGTCGCTGAGGGTGATGCCATTGCTTAGAGAGATCGGTTCGTTTCCCCAGTCGGCAGCGTATTTGCCTGTCTCTGGGTCTTGAGTCAGGGTTTCATCGTTGATAATCAGGATGCGCGATCGCTCTTTAAATACCGATGTCTTTGCATCGGATATTGGCAGACTGCCATAAGCGACAGCATCGCTGTGATTGCTAAAGATTTCTTGGCTGACTTTTGCAGCAATTTCGCGATCGGCAAAGTAGGCGGTTCTTCCACTCGCAAGGATGATGTGCAATCCTTGCTCTTTCAAGTTCTCAATATCGCGCTCGGTAATGCCATCATACATTCTACCGATGGCTAGTTTACTAGAATCTATTTCGCCTCCAAACTTTTGTTCGAGGTAGGTATTCTCAACGATTTTAGGCGGTAGTGGTAATTCCTTTCCTGTCTTTATATTTATCTGTCTAAATTGCATCTCTAAAAATCTTTATGGAGTAAAATCATTTAGAAATTCTGCTTCGAGCGCCTTTCACTCGAAGCAGAATTAAGTCATCAATTTTGATGTCCATCAATTTGCGAAGGAAATCAAAATTCAATTTGGTTGTCAGTTTGACTATCGGTTTGTTTAGTCGATTTAGCCTTTTTCCTTCTCTTCGGCTGTTCTGTTGTCGGAGGAAGAGAATAGGAAGATTCATAAGCTTCCAAATCATCTGCATCTGCAAGTCCTTCGCTCAGAAGCTCGTCGTATGTGTATCCGCGATCAATATATCCTTGAATATTTCTTTTCATATTTTTATTTATGTAAGTTGAGATAGAGCAAAGCTCTCTCTATCTCATTTTGGGAATTAGAATCTACTTTTAAGAACAGATATTCTGAATCTTTTAATCCTAGTTAAACAAAGTGTTTTTTAGTACAACTTTTTATCATTTATATCAGAAGATTTAATAATTCGTAATAGTACGATTTACAAAAGGGGTTGCTTTTGTAAAATGTGATTTTCGCGTTGTCAAATAATTTAATTTGTAAAGTTATATTAAGTGCAAAGCTCTTTAATTTATCATGTTCATATAGTTACTGAAATATTTAGGGACACCTCCATTTATTATTTATTTTTCAGGAGTGTATATTTTCGGTTTCAAAATTGTATTTGAGAAGATTGCTGTAGTGGAAGTTGAATTATCTTCTCATTCTATTTGGTGAATCCGTTTGAGAAGGAAGTGATATTAGTGTTCTCTTGCTCATATCCAATTCGTTGGTTTACGTTATGTCCTCTCGACAGGTATTGCTAGTTGGTGCGATTATGTGATTAGTTTCTATGGACTGAATTCTCATGAGGACTAGGGCGATCGGGTATATCCGTGTTAGTACTGACGGTCAGGCGATCGATGGGGTTAGCCTTGATGCTCAGTCTGAGAAGATTTCGGCTTATGCTGATTTAAATGATTTCGATCTTCTCGATATTTTCTGCGATGCTGGTAAGTCTGGGAAAAATACCGATCGCGATGGGCTTCAGCAATCTCTCTCTTTCCTTGACAAGGGCGAGGCTTCCGCTCTGATCGTATATAAGCTCGATCGGCTGTCTCGCAGTGTTTTAGATGCTCTTAATCTTATCTCTACTATCGAGAGCTATGGCGCTAGCCTGCATAGTATTGTTGAGAAGTTGGATACGCAAAGTGCTCTTGGTCGGTTCTTTGTCAATATGACTGCGGCTCTGAGTCAATTAGAACGTGATCAGGTTTCCGAACGTACTGTTTTTGCGATGGCTCATAAAAAGCGGCAAGGGCAACATTGTGGTAGTCCTTGCTATGGTTTTGAGATGATTGGGAAAAAGTTAGTCATGAATGCTCATGAGTGGAAGGTGATTTCTTTGATTAAGTCTATGAAGGCGGATGGGGCTACTTTGCAGAATATTGCTGACGAACTCAATGCTCAAGGTATTACGACTAAGCGTCAATCTAAGTGGCAGCCTACCCAAATTAGTCGTATTCTTGCTTCTAAAGTTGTTTAATGAGATCTGGCACTTGACAGTTGAAACCAGATGAATTTTGAAGCACTTATTTTGCTAGAGTTTTAATCAGCGAGATTACGCTGATCGCTTGTTTGCAGACCAAGCCCCTTACTCACTCCTGAATAGATAGATCAGTCTTTTTACCTTGGGACTCGACACTATAGACTATATATGCTGAGTTCTTCAGGACTTCGGAAATCGCTCTACCGAACTTTGAAAGTCGCGAAGATAGGCGAAGGAGTACCTTTGCCTATCTTCGCGACACATTAGGACAATGCTTAAGAATGGGAAAGCGAATATTGATCTGAAAGGTACAGCGCTTTGCGCTTTCATAAAGCCCAAAGAAAAAAGAAAAAAGTGTTGCGAAGCAACACTTTCAAAATTTTCTCTGTACCCTTTAAAGTCTCAATAGGCTGTAATTATAACGCCGAATACCAATCTAATCTCACTAGATGTCAGATGCTAAACATACAGTCCATTTGGAGTAATTAATGCAAAAAGGTGCAGTCTTAGATAAAACGGGACTCTATCGCTACTCACTATGGCGAGAATGGAGCATTAATACTCCCAAACTTGTTTTTATTATGCTTAATCCCAGTAAAGCAGACGCAAACATTGATGATCCTACGCTTCGTAGATGTATCGGTTTTGCAAAATCTTGGGGCTTTGGTTCTCTTCTTGTGATTAACCTATTTGCATACCGATCAGCTAAACCATCAGAACTTAGACAGGTGAACGATCCTGTGGGAGCACAAAACGATCGCTATTTAAAAAAAGCTATTAAGTCAGCTGATAAGGTGGTTGTTGCTTGGGGCAATAATGGTAAGTTGATGCAGCGCGATCAGGCTGTTTTGAAATTTTTATCTAAAAATAATCTTCAACCCTATTGTTTAGGAATTACCAAAACGGGTTATCCTCGGCATCCACTATATGTTGAGAGCTGCACAAAACTGGGTATTTACCAATAAGTTTAGTAAGCTAGTAAATTATTTAATGTTCTTTCAAATTAAGTCTTGTTAGCTAAGATTAATATGAATTTAATAGGTCATGGAATTGATATTGTTGAAATAAGCCGAATGAAGCAAATTTTAGATAAACTAGGAAATATTTATGAAATAAGATGCTTTACAGAGATAGAACGTATTGCTTCTGAGACTAATATAAACCGTATACAATACTTAGCTGGTCGTTTTGCTGCGAAAGAAGCAGTAATTAAAGCTCTTGGTACAGGATGGAGTCAGGAAATAGCACTAACTGATATTGAAATTCAAAGGTCATCAACTGGTCAACCATTAGTAGTTCTATATGGCAAATGTCAAGAGATTGCATCAGGCTTGGGTGTTACAAATTGGACATTAAGTATTAGCCATACAGATTTATTCGCAGTAGCAAGCGCTATAGCTCTGGGATAATCTTTAACTTATCCAGAAGTTTGACATTATTGAATATATAAATGAAGGTTCTCATTTAACTTGATAGGTTATGGAGCGTGTATCAAGGTCAACAATAACTTTCCCACCTCCATTCTTCTCGGTCTTCCTCCATACTTCATAACAGTTTAGAATAGTTTTTTCCCAATCGGCAAGTGAACATTGAGAAACCTCTAAATGTTCTGTTAGACTTTTGACAGTTTTCAGGATTTGATCGTCAAGAGTTGAAATTTTTTCTAAAAAATGATGATCCTTGGCATAGCTAAAAACAAGAGCAGATATACCTTCTTCAATGGCTATTGCGCGACCACCATCCTCAACTTCGTCAATACCAGAGTTGCTTTTTCGTTTACATTTTAGATTACTCCGAGTGACTGGTGACCAACCCAAAACAGCAGCACATGCAAAATGAAAAATGTCATGAAAGCGATAACCATCACATGAGTAGGAGTTGTCTGTAAGATCATTCCCGATTTGTTTCCCATTGATAAAAGCTCTCATCTTTATTGAGTTATCTTCACTTACTTCCGTAATATCAATCTCAAATCGACGTGGCAAACGTTCTTCTTCTGGAAAATCACTG
>JBBRMK010000036.1:0-43942 GCA_038230875.1 Pseudanabaenales cyanobacterium | reverse complement strand
TATCAAAAGTTTTGTTAGCTTCTTAAAGAAGAAGTTAATCTAATATTGCTTAATAATTCTATACCAATTATAGCGATCGCCTTGTCTTGCCCACAGCACTTTGTGAATTATTCTAAAATTCCTACCAAAATATTAATTAAGTCTTCTAAATCGTCAGGCAGTCTTTAGGAGCCAACATTTTGAAATATAGAGGCAGCGCAAAGCGCCGCCTTTGCTTAAGATGATCGCCATGTGCCATGAAAACCCATTGGCACAATACTGGGTAATGCTAAACGACAAATTGGTTCGTCATTTAGCCGATCGCTGTTAAATATCCATACTTCTGAACATTCGCGATCGCCATCAAATACTACTGTGATAATCCAGCCAGTATTAGGATTAGCTGGATCTGCCGCAAAGAGTGGCTCCATCGGATAGCGATTAGCACCGAGATCGGCTTCGGTAAACGTATTCGTTTGATAATCGTAACGAGCGATCGCGCCGAATAGTTCTGTTTGTAGATCAGCATTAGGACGGTGGATCGAGAGATAGGTATAGCGCGAATTTTGTCCAACTTGTGAGGGAGCCACGCTGGGAAATTCACAACCGCGATCAATTAATTGAGAAGCTTCGAGAAATTCTCCTGTTTTCGGATTAAGTCGCATTTGCCAAAAAGTTCCTTTGGCTTTGGTTTTAGTTTTACCAGATGCAATTTCTTTAAGATATTGATTGGTAGTGAAGTCAGGATATCGTACCAAATCGAACAAAGCATTACCATCGCGATCGCTATAGCCATTACCAAAATGCCATTGATACCAAGGTTCTGCATTACTGCGACTGACTAGTGCCAGAGTAGTGCGATCAAACACTAAGATTTCCATCCCTTCTTGAGGCTTCCATGCCAACGAGTCACTATAGCTCTGTAAGTTTAGTAGTACAGGGAATGGATTCATCCGTAACGGCGGCACACAAAAAATTAGATAATCTCCCGCCATCACAAAGTCGTGCACCATGGATAGTCCTTGGAGATAAGTCTGATTTTTTTTGAGCAGTTTACCTTGGCGATCGCTGCGATAAATATTTAAAGTCGCGTTTTTGCCATAAGAAATCCCAAAATTAAAAATCTCGCCTGTTTGCGGATCGCGCTTCGGATGAGCCGAATATGGCAAGCGATTTTCTAAACCTTCTAGATTGTGTAAACCATGCGTTTCCAGAGTTTCCAAATCTAGTGAATGTGGTAATCCACCTTCCCACAGGGCAAGAAGTTTATCAGGTAAAGCTAATACAGAAGTATTGGCAACATTCTTAGAAGACTTGCCAATACGCTCCCACCATAAACCTTTGGGAACCATGCCATAGTTACCAAAAATCAATTTGTTGGCTTTTGTTTCTTCTAAATATCCCTCAGTTTGCACATACCGATAGGTCGCACGAGCTTGTCCTTCCGCAAAATGCACTGCCAAAATTGCGCCATCACCATCAAACCAATGCCCAACTTGTGCGCCGCCACGTTCTAATCGGGCGGGCCCATTTCGGTAAAGTGAACCTTTGAGATTTTCAGGAATCTTTCCAGAAATAGTAGAGAGTTGCGTGAGCGGAAATTCTGTGGCTGGTTTGGCGATCGCCTTAGCCCAAGATGCTTGTTTTTGAATAGTTGCCGTCATGTTTTTCTCGATTAGTAATTAAGATTTTTTAAGCGGAATAGGTTGTTCCATCTTTACGAGTAAATTCCCATCCTTGTGAGGAAAATTTAGCAATGAGATCGTTATCAGGATAAGTAACTTGATCATCAGGACTGCAATCGCCGATTTCCAAATAACTAGCGATCGCCTCGGTGTGATTGTAAAGACAATGCCCATTCGCTACACCTGCAAGAAATCCTGCTACTTGACCTGCTTGCAAAATTGCTTCTCCTTCATCACTAATAAGTGTTAATTCTCCAGAGAGAACATAAATGAATTCATCTTGTTTTGTATGCCAATGACGCAGAGTAGAGCGAGATTTTGGTGGAAGTGTGGTCAAGTTCACACCAAAGTTTTTGAGCCCTAACGCATCACCTAAACGCTTTTTTTCACGTCCAGCGACTACAGGTTTAAAACAATCTGGATAGTTACTACCTAAACTACTTAGCACCTGATCGGGATCGATGATTGCCATAGATTTATTGCATGTTGTTTGATATAGCTGTCGTCAGCCATGTTAGGACAAAATCAAAACCCAAAAGAGAGTTGCGGCGGGGCGCGCCGCAACTGTCTTTTGGGTTTTATGTGCTGATACAAATGGCGACAGCTATATATTCAGTTAAGTTAATATGCACTTAGTTGAATATGCCAATAATATATATTCAACTAAGTGCATATGTCAACCCTGATTTTAGTTAACTTTAAAAAATATGTCTCTTGCTTACGCTCTATTGGTTTCTCTAATGCACGAGCCTAAAAGCGGCTATGACCTCGCCAAGCAGTTTGATGGTTCTGTAGGATTTTTCTGGCAGGCTACCCATCAACAGATTTACCGAGAGTTAACTAAACTAGAGCAGCAAAACTTGATCGTGGCGGAAGCGATCGCCCAAGATGGACGACCTGACAAAAAAATATTTTCAGTAACAGATTTAGGCTTGTCACAACTTAAAACTTGGATTTCGCATGCTAGTGATGTTGCGCCCGTCAAAGACGAGTTTTTACTTAAAATATATGCGGGCTATTTAATCCCTGAAGACGCGATCGCTAAAAAAATTCAAGAACATCGTCAATTACATCAGGATCAGCTCGAAATTTATCAAGCGATCGCACATAATTTTTTTAAATTCCCCAAAAACTGCCCAATTAAAGCTCGCTATGCTTATTTGACTTTGAGACGAGGGATTAACTTTGAACAAGGCTGGCTTAATTGGTGTGATGAAGCATTGGATCTTCTTCAAGATTGGAATTAAAGAAAACAGATAAGTTAAAATTTGCAAAGTATAGCTGTCGTCAGCCATGTTAGGACAAAATCAAAACCCAAAAGAGAGTTGCGGCGCTCCGCGCCGCAACTCTCTTTTGGGTTTTATGTCCTGATACACTTGGCGACAGCTATATTAAATTACCGATTAAAAAGAAAATCTAAAAATCAATGAGTGAAAAGATTACATGGACTGCTGAAGCTGAAGCAAAGCTGAAAGACATTCCTTTTTTTGTCCGTCCGTTTGCCCGTAAAAAGATTGAAAAATATGCTCAGGATAATAGCTTATCTCCAATCACAATCGAGATTTATGACCAAGCCAAACAAATGTTCAACAAAAAATATGACTAACTGAAAGTCGTTTCGCGCGACGCTACGATTAAAGCCAGTACTTTATGCAGCCTCTATTCTTAAGGTAAAATAGCGATAGATTCAATTATCAAGCTTGCGTGAATGAGCGAAACAAAAGGGGCCTCCGTCTGGAAACGTTTACGGGACGGAAACATTAGTTCGTGCGAAGAAGCATTGCAATTTCTGATCGATATTGATGGCAATGTCCACTTAGATTGGCTTGATCAAGATTTAAATCGTCGATTTTTTCGTAAATTTGAAGATCGCAGTATTCTGCCGCCTGTAATTCCTTTACTACTGTGGCGCAATTGTTTTTATATCGGTAGTCCTCAGCCTTTGACTGATGAGCATATTAAGCTGATTAGCGATCGCACATTAACCCAAATCAAAGTGATCGGGATTTCGACTAATAGCTATCGCACTTGGTTTCGCCGCCAAAACATTCCGAATCCTAACCAGATTCATTCCGCACAGGCGATCAATCCGCTTACGGGCGAAATCGAACAAGTAGATATTGGGGAAGTTACGGATCTTTATCTATCTCAAGCAGTTGATCAGACCCGTCGAATTAATGCTTTGATGTCGATCGCTTTACAACATCGTGCTAGTGACATTCACTTAGAGCCAACACCTAAAGGTTTGCGAGTTCGCTTTCGCATTGATGGCATTTTGCGCGATATAAAAACTTTACCCCTCGAAATCAGCCGCAAAATTATTGTGGCGCTGAAAGTGATGTCTGATATGGATATCGCCGATAGTCGCCGACCTCAAGATGGACGCATTGGCAAAGAATATACCAGTGATGAAAGTATGCATCGCAATCTCGATATGCGCGTGAGTACATTGCCCTGTGTCTGTGGTGAAAAAGCGGTAATTCGCTTACTACCTCGCGATAATCCTTTCTCCAACCATTTGGAATGTTTAGGATTTAGCGATCGCACTCTAAAAATTTATGATGGTTGGTTGCGACAACCCCAAGGGCTAATCATTATGACGGGTCCCACTGGTTCAGGTAAAACTAGTACGCTTTATACCAGTTTGCAAGCGATCGCTCAAGAACATGTGAACGTGATCACCGTTGAAGATCCCGTTGAATATATACTACCGAATATTACCCAAACCCAAGTTTGTGAACCAGCAGGCATGACCTTCGCCGCAGGACTACGCGCGATTTTGAGACAAGATCCCGACATCGTGATGGTAGGCGAAGTTCGCGATGCCGAAACTGCCGAAACTGTAGTAAGGGCTGCGCTTACAGGGCACTTAGTTCTCTCAACCATGCATACAAACGATGCCGCTAGTGCAATTCCCCGTCTTAAAGATTTAGGGCCAGAGCCTAGTTTGATTAGTGATGCTTTATTAGGTGTAGTCGCTCAGCGCCTCGTTCGCAAAAATTGTCCGCACTGTTCGGTTCATCATCATCCGACCTTGGCAGAACTGCAAGCATTAAGACTTGAGTGCGAAGATATTGATCCCAGCCGTTGGCGCAAAGGGAAAGGTTGCGAAAAATGCTTATTGACGGGATATATCGGGCGCGAAGCGATCGTCGAACTGATTGATATCGACGATGCCTTTCGCCAAATGATTTATGAAGGTACGATTACTCAAATGAATCGTTATCTTAACGAAATCGACTTCAACTCTTTCCGCATGGCAGCGATCAATAAGCTCAACGCTGGCATAACTACAACCGAAGAAATTTTGCGTGTCCTACCTCGTAGTGCCCTGCATCGAGTTGTTTCGCCTGCATTACGCCATGCTCATATCAAAGCTGTAAACGCTTAAGGCGATTTATTAGAAAGATTTTACCGTGGTTGTGGCGCGCGACGCGCGGCACAACCACATCTTGGTTTTAATAAATCGGGTACTTTTATTGTTAGAGATCACCTAAGTAAAAGCTTTATATACTCCGTCCATGTTGAAACGAAGTTTTCAACATGGACAAAAAAACCCGAAGCGGGGCTTCGCCCTGCGACCCCCTACAAGAACTACGGGTTTGATCTTAGACGGGGTATAAAACATAGCTTTTTTAGTTAAGCTGGACTTTTACGCCGCGCCAAAATGCAACATGTCCTTTAATTTGCTTAGCAGCATCTTTTGGCTCAGGGTAATACCAAGCTGCATCTTGATTAGTTTCACCATTGATTTCGACACTGTAATAACTAGCGACACCTTTCCAGCCACAAGTTGTATGCGTACTACTCGGCTTGAAGTATTCCATATTCAAGGAGTCTGCTGGAAAATACTGATTCCCATCCACAACTTCGCAGCGATCGCTCTCAGCAAGCACAACATCATTCCAAATAGCTTTTGGCATAAATTTAACAGGTTTAAAATTATTTCACTTTTTATTATGGTATATAGCCATCGTCAAGTGTATTAAAACCAAAAAAACAGAAGCGGCGCTTTGCATCCCCTGTCTTTTTTGAATTTTGATAGCAGTAGCTATAAAAACTTTAGAAAAGCTTTAGAAAAGTGTCCTCAAAATATAATCAGAAGAGCTTTTCATAAGCTTAGAATTGCTGTAAAGTTCTACATATAGAACGTTACAGATACTAGAAGTTTCTGAAGTTCTTTGATTGATATGTTTTGATTGATATGTAATAAGGCTATGAGACATGCTTCTAATCACAGTTGGGACAGAGCAATATCAATTTAATGCTTTAATGCATTGGATAGAACTACTAATTAAGTACCAACTAATCAACGAAGAGATAGTAGTCCAATATGGTTCTTCAACATATGTTCCTGATGGTTCAAAAGCTTATCGCTGGCTTTCCGACCAAGAGTTTTTTGATCTTATTGATAGGGCAAGTTTAATCATCAGCCATTGCGACGAAGGCATTGCTCAATTACTAGAAGACAAAGATACTTCCTATGTTCTCGTGCCACGCTTACAGAGATTTCGAGAGTATATTGATAATCATCAAATGGAATCTGCTGATGATTTTGAACGCCGAGGCATTCCGATCGCGCGATCGCCAGGAGATTTAGTCAAATTTATCAAGTTAAAACAAACCTCAGAAGTAATACCTAAAATTGATGAAACTCAGTTATGCGAATATCTAAATGAGAGATATCCATCTCACGAACCTCAAAAATTAATGCTTATTAGTGGCTCAGGCGGATACTTTCGTCATATGCAAAGCTTAAAACCATTCTGGAATAATTATAGCAATCGTGTTTGGATATCAATTCGGACGATGACGACTGAACGAGCAATAGAAGATAATCATCGTTACTGGGGGTATGGTCCTACTAAAGATAATTTGCCAAATATGATTCGCAATCTAATATTAGCGTTTAGGGTAGTTCCCAAGCAAAAACCAGAATTAGTTATTTCTACGGGTTCAGGTTTTGCTAATGCTTATCTATTAATTGCTAAATGGTTTTGTCATAGCAAAATTATATATATAGAATCTAAGACACGTTTACAAGATGTCAGTTTTTCCGCTTGGGTATTAATGAAATTACATATCCTCGATCTGATTGTGGTCAGAAGTGAAGCGATCGCCAATATTTATGCTCAATCAGTTTATATTCCTATTAGTGATGATACAACTCAAGTCCGCAGAGATCAAAATAGAGACTATAAGCAAGCTTCAATAGTCACTTTTGATGAGGTTGCCTTTATATATAGTCCTGAAAAATTGGAGTTTTCTACAGCAAGAGAATTTGTGGGCGATTTTCAAACTATTTGTAATAGTGAAGACCGTTACAAAAAGATTGTGATTGATATGAGTCATACTACTTTTATGGATGGTGCAGGCTTAGGAGCATTAACTAGTTGCCTCAAACTAGCGACATTAAATGAAACTGAATTAGTTCTTTGGAGTGTGAGTGAAGCTGTCAGGTCTTTGATGGTAATCTCTTCTCTCAAGAATATATTTGTAATTGAGCCAACCACGAATACGTTTCGTTTTTCTGGTGAAATTCAGAGAAATAGAGTTAGAAATATTACTCCATTTGGATTTTTTCTGTTTCGTACGCAGAAGTTGCTTAAAAGAATCCCCATACTTAACATCTTTTATCCAATATTAAAATTCTGTTTCCCTTCAGTCGATATCGATCCTGGTATTCCTTTTCACCCTTCAGTCCGAGACCCTATCAAAAGATTAATTGATATAGTTGGTGCTTTAATTGGATTGAGTTTTACTTCTATTTTATTTATTCCGATCGCGATCGCTATTATTTTAGAAAGTAAAGGTGGTGTTTTATTTGGACAAATTCGCTGCGGATTATTAAGTAAACCTTTTCGCATTTGGAAATTTAGATCAATGATAAAAAATGCAGAACAGCTAAAAATGAAAGTTGCAAATCAGGTTAATGCAAGCTCTCAGTCAGGTAATACTCAAGGAAATAATAGTGCCAATGACAAGTTTTTTAAAAATGCAGATGATCCTCGAGTAACTAAAATAGGCAAGTTTTTGCGTAAGACTAGTCTTGACGAATTTCCGCAATTTTGGAATGTTTTGATCGGAGATATGAGTTTGGTGGGAACACGACCACCTACTTTTAATGAGATTAACTCCTATGAATTAGAAGTTGAATATCAAGATGAGCGATATACTGAATGGAATCGATTAGATGTTAGACCTGGTATCACTGGGCTGTGGCAAGTAAATGGACGTTCTAGTGTAAGAAGCTTTGCTGAAGTAGTCAACTTTGATATTGAATATCGTAAAAATTGGAGCGTTTGGTATGACTTGAAGCTAATTGTTCAAACAGTTTTAGTTCTATTTGATAAGAATAATAAAGCTGTTTAAACTTACACAATTCTCGAATTTCTTTGAGATTAGATAGCATAGCGTTGTATTCTTTATTGATTAAAAGTGTTAAACAAAGCGAATTATGGAACAAAATTGGTCTCAACTGCTAAAGCAGATTATTGACAGACAAACCCTAGCGAGTGAACAAGCGTCATCATTGATGCAAGGTTGGTTAGAAGGAGCGATCGCGCCAGAGCTGTCAGGGGCAATTTTGACGGCTTTACAATGTAAAGGGGTTGAAGCTTCAGAATTAGCAGCCATGGCAAATGTGCTGCAATCTCAAAGTGAAAGTCAAAAATTTAATGATAAATTCAGTCATATTGTTGATCGTTCTAAACCTTTGATTGATACTTGTGGTACTGGTGGAGATGGTATTTCGACTTTCAATATTTCTACTTCTGTTGCCTTTGTCGTTGCGGCAGCGGGAATACCTGTAGCTAAACACGGCAATCGGGCAGTATCTAGTCGCTCAGGTTCAGCGGATGTATTAGAAGCAATCGGTGTTCATCTGACTGCACCAATCGAAAAGATCTACGAAGCTCTTCCAGCGATTGGGATTACCTTTCTATTTGCACCTAGTTGGCATCCTGCCATGAAAGCTGTGGGAATTATTCGCAAGAGTCTAGCAATTCGAACTGTTTTTAATTTGATTGGTCCGCTTGTCAATCCTCTTCATCCTACTGCTCAGGTTCTGGGCGTTTATAACAAGAACTTGACTCATACTTTGGCTGAGGCTTTGCGATTGCTTGAGCGCGCCCAAGCAGTGGTTTTACATAGCCGCGAAGGTATGGATGAAGCAGGGTTGGGAGATCTGACAGATATTTCATTTTTGAGCAATGGTCAAGTGACTGAGGAGACGATTAATCCTCAAGAATTAGGACTTGCCTTTGCATCAGTTGAAAGTCTCAAGGGTGGCAATGTTCAAGAAAATGCCGATATTTTACGTGCTGTTTTGCAAGGTAAAGGCGATCGCGCTCAAGCTGATTGTGTAGCACTTAATAGTGGCTTAGCCTTGCGGATTGGTGGGGCTGTAAGTACTTGGGCAGAAGGTGTACGTCTTGCCTCAGATATTCTCCAAAGTGGAGCAGCATGGGGAAAAGCCGAAGCCTTAGTTAAGTTTTTGCAATAATTCTAAGATTTTCAAAGAGCGTGACATGTATTGGTGGGTCAAATCCTAGAGTCAAAGCCTAAAAAGCAAAGGCGTCGCCTTTGCTCTTTGAGCTTAATTTACAGGGCAATCGCTATAAGCGCAAAATTAAGATTACGATATTGTTTAGAAGTTAATCAGTTTTAAAAATATATGAATTATTTAGTTAGTGTTTGGAGCGATCGCATGAAGGCAGAAGAAGTCTACACCCAATTAGAATCAGCAAATTTTCCAATGGAGTCGATCTCGATTTTGGGTAAAGGTTATAAAACTGCTGAAGAATTTGGCTTTATCGATCCGATAGAAATCGGACGTAAGCAAGCTTTTTTTATGTCATATTGGCTTGTGCCATTTGGGTTCTTTGCAGGAGTTGGCTTCAGTCTTGTTACTGAATTACATACTTTTGCGTGGGCTGGCTCGATTGGCAATCATCTGATCGGTGGATTGCTAGGCGCATTTGGCGGCGCGATGGGTAGTTTGTTTGTAGGCGGTGGTGTCGGTGTGGCAACTAGCAGTGACTCAGTTCCCATCCGAAATCGTCTCAATGAAGGCAAATATCTAATCGTCGTCCAAGGTGCAGATAATTTAGTAGTCCGAGCAAATCAAATCATGCGCCCTTTACGTCCTGAAAATATTCAAGGTTACGTAGCTCCCTAAAGATTAGGCTAGGCGACGATTTGAGATGCCTAGCTTAACAAAAAATCACTTTCTAATATATCAATCTGCAAATAAGCTTAAAACTGATGAAGTTGATTTGCGATCGCAAGAAATAATCAGTAGCACTGAACTGAACAATCAACTATAAAAATGAACCACGTACTGATCGGAATCTCTGGAGGAATTGCTGCTTATAAAGTTTGCGAAGTTGTTTCTAGCATAGCAAAGCGCGGAATCGAAGTGCGGGTCATTCTTACGCAGTCAGCCACAGAATTTGTTGCCCCGCTTACTTTTGCTACTCTTTCTCGACAACCAGCGTATATTGATGCAGATTTTTGGCAACCCACAAATGGCAGACCTTTGCATATTGAATTAGCAGAATGGGCGGATATATTTCTGCTAGCGCCTGTTACCGCAAATACCTTAGCCAAACTAGCCTATGGGATGGCAGACAACTTACTCACAAATACAGTGCTAGCTTCCAATTGTCCGATTTTGTTCGCACCAGCGATGAATACGACTATGTGGTTACAGCCAACGGTTCAAGAGAATTGGCACAAGCTTCTCCAATATCCTCGCTATACAGCGATCGCTCCTACAGATGGGATTCTTGCTTGTGATATTGTCGGCACTGGACGTATGGCAGAGCCAGAAATAATTTTGGAATATCTCGAGTCTTTTCTGGTTACTAAAGGAAAACAAGATTTAAAAGGGAAAACAATTTTAGTTAGTGCAGGAGGAACGCGAGAATTTATTGATCCTGTGCGCTTTATCGGCAATCCATCTACAGGTAAACAAGGCTTTGCGATCGCTAAAGCTGCCCTCCATCGCGGCGCAAAAGTTTCTTTAATAACTGCATCAAATACTCCTGCCTCTACCGAAGTGGGCTTAGACGTGAGACTAGTTCACACGTCTAAGGAAATGCACAAAGCTATGCTAGAAGAATTTCCACATGCTGATATAGCGATCGCTGCTGCTGCCGTTGGCGATGTACAGTCTAAATTGCAAAGCGATCGTAAGTTGCCAAAATCTGAACTTCCATTAAATCTAGAACTTGAGTATGTTCCTGATATCATTGCCGACCTCGCAACTCGTAAACGTTCTGATCAAATGCTGGTTGGCTTTGCTGCTCAAACTGGCTCTGAAGAAGAAATTTTAGCAGCGGCTCAAGATAAATTAAAACGAAAAGGACTTGATGCGATCGCTGCTAATGCTGTTAACAGTTCTCAAACAGGCTTTGGTACAGATACTAACCAAGCGACATTTATTAACAAAAATGGCAACACTCTATCTACTCCACTCTGCTCAAAGCTGGAAATCGCTCATCGTCTATTCGATTTTCTGTTAACATAAAGCTGAGTTGACTTAAGGGCATCTCTAAAAATGGGTCTAGACAGGGAGAGGGTTTGAAACAAAATAAGTAGAAGTAAGATATAATAATTAAGAGATAAAAGAGAGTAAAAAGCAGTGCAGGATAGGTAAATAGACATTTTCGATTTTGAAAAATACGAACAAAAGCACGGAAGTTTCAAAAATGCGCTACTGAAGCTAAACGAGATCGTCGAATGGGAAACATTCTTGCCGATCTACTCCAAATATTACGGTGGTTACTGTTGATGCTGAGCTTTTAGGTCGTGCTTTGCAGCATTGTAAAGGTAGCTTAACTAAAATAGAACGCCTTCATAGAGAAGATCGATCGCAAATTCAAATTCAAGACTTGATAGGGTGATCGCATCTCCAGCGATGTAGGGATAGTAAAGCCACATTCTCCCTTCGCCGCGTTTGTAGCGCTCAACGGAGATTTTGTCTGAGTTAATTAATACATACTCTTCTAGAGTGGGAATCGTGAGATAGTTTGCAAATTTTTCTCCTCGATCTTTGGCGCTTGTCCCTGCTGATAGAACTTCTGCAATCAATTTAGGTCGTTGAATAAATTTGCGGGCATTGAGGTCTTGCGGATCGCAACTGACGACGACATCAGGATAGTAATAGGGGCTGTTGGTGCTAACTTGTACTTTGACATCGGACACGTTGATGCGACAGCCACGCGATCGCACATGGGGATATAGGGTTCTGTAGAGGTTGAGGGTAATGTCGTTATGGGCGAGTGTGCCGCCTGTCATGGCATAGATTTCACCGTTATTATATTCATAGCGAATGCCTTGTTGGGGTTCCCATTCTAGATATTCGTTGATGGACATTTGGGGAGGTGGTTGGGATATGGCAAGCATATTTTTCTCTCAATTTGATGGGCGCACGACTCGAATCAGTTTGTTGTTCAATGGTTCCTGAGTAGCAATTTCTTGGTTAATACGAGTTGCGAAACGAGAACGATCTCTGTCGTTGGTACAGATAATAATTCCAAAATGTTCGGAACTGGCGCGGTGTAACTTTATAAAGTCGAGGCGATTGATGGTGACAACTGCCCGATTGTTACTAATTGCAAAGGCTAATACTTGGTCGTCAGGAATGCCTAGGTTTGCATTGCCAGCTTCTTGGACTGTCAAAACGTCATGTCCCATCTCCCGAAGTAGTTGGCTGACTGCTCGTGGAAATTGTTCGTCTGCATATAGCCGTGCCATTGGTTAGGCTGCCTCGTTATTTGCAAGAATTACTGCGGCAATTTCTTCGGGATAGGCTTCGGCATAAGTCCATGCATTGACGAGATCGGCGGCGGTGATGTGAGGATAGTCTTGTAGTAGTTGGGCTTCGGTAATGCCAAGTTGTTGGGCTTCGACTAGTAACCAAACTGCTATTCGGGTTCCTGCAATGCAAGCTTCTCCTCCACAAACGCCTGCTGTTTTGGTGATGCCTTTGCCGCTTTTGCTTAAGGTTTTGGTAAGACGTTGGACGATCGCTGCTCGGTCGGCGAGTGATATGTTGAGAAATTGGTGTTCGATTTCTTGGGTGGTCATGGCAACTTCAGTTGATTAGAACTGCGTTTATTGTAGCAAGTGGGTTATAGGCGATCCTGATAATTCGGAAAGTTGCAAAGAAATAATGCTAATATTCCATGTATAGAATATACTGTATTTATGGAATGGCGTATTGTATTTGACCCAGATTTTAGGATCTGGTTTTATCAACAAGGGCAAGGGCTTCAGGATGAGACGTTTGCTGTGCTAACTGTGTTGACTGAATCTGGTTCAAAACTTGGAAGACCGAGAGTTGATACGCTAGAAAATTCTGCTTTCAAGAACATGAAAGAGCTTCGCATTCAATATCAAGGAGAGCCTTGGCGAATTCTATTTGCCTTCGATCCTAAGCGACAGGCTGTTTTGCTGGTTGGTGGAAATAAGGTTGGTAACAAGCGTTGGTATAAGGAAAACATTCCCATAGCGGATAAGCGATATCAAAGATATTTAGAAACACTTGAGGAGGAGAGTTAATGACTAAGTACACAACTTTATCTGAAGAGTTAAGCAATTTGTCTAGAGAACGTCAGGACTTGATTGAGGCGAGAGCTTCTCAGATTCGTCTTGAAGAATTGACTCTTAGGCATTTGCGAGAAAAGTTAGGTTTATCACAATCGGAGTTGGCAGAACGTCTTGAGGTGCAGCAGCCAGCAGTTTCTAAAATGGAGCGCAGACAGAATTTGGAGTTAAATACATTGCGTTCTGTTGTTAATGCTTTGGGCGGCACGATTGAGATTATTGTGAGGGTTCCAAATAAGGAACCGATTTTGCTTAGCGATTATCAGGAATAGTAGTTTGTCAATCGCAGGTCAATACATTTATCGATTTTTTTGATAAAATATAAAGTTGTAAAGGTAGCTTGAATAGACGTGATATGAATGAATTGTTGTCGGTTACTTTTGATGGCTCAGTATTGACTCCAGATCAGCCTCTCAAGCTTGTGCCACATAAGCGTTATTTAATCACTATTGTTCCTGAAGAAGTACCAACGGTTGCTAATGTTTGGGATTTATTAGAGAATTTGAAGGGAACGGTTGAGGCTCCTGAAGATTGGTCATCGGAACACGATCATTATTTGTATGGGACTCCTAAACGACAGTCTGAGAATGCGTCATGAGCGATCGCTTTGTATCATTATGACATCAGTTAATGTTTTTTGTAGCAATTGGGTTATGGGCGATCTCAATTATTCCAAAATAATATGGAACTCTAAAATATTAATTTCAGTTAAGGTTGACGTAAATAATGTCTATTTTGTATTGCTTCCAAAACCATACGTTTTACTTCTTCCATTATTCTAAACGCAGCAGATCTTAGATCTAAATACTCTTGAGACTCAATTCCTGCTGTTGATGCTCCATGAGCAATTTTGTTGCGATAATTTAATAGCTTATTAATATCGCCTTCTACGTGTCTCAACTGTTCGTGAGGAAATCCAAGTCTGTATAAATTTTTGCGTAAAACAACAGGCTTAAGGTTTGATTCAGTATCTACTAAAGTTTCAGGAATATTTACAGGTCTATCATCAAATCTTGCAGACTGCTCTATGAATTCTCGATGTCTAGCAAATTGATGAAGTTCTGTATCATCAGGCAATGCTCTCTGAAATTCAATGCACTTCTTCTCAGGATTTCGCAAAGCTTTAAATAGATCTGCTAGTGATGCAGCAGCGATTGCATGGTTTGCTTCTCCACACTTAATGTTTGCAGCGTTTACATTATTCACATATAGGATAAGTGCGAATTTACAGAAGCCCTCAAAATGAGCATAGAGAAGTAAAATAAGAACTCTGCGAAATTGATCTTGCTTATTTTCAGGTGCATTAGTTGATTGATTCTGAAAGAACCTTATTTCGTCATATCTCCAAGTTTGCTCAGCCTCAATTTCTGCAAAGATATCTGAAATATCAGTCATACTCATAGCACATCTTCAACTCTAGTTCTAACAAATTCAATTCGATCTCGTAGAGGTCCTTTAGAGTTTTTACCTCCTCCTGTTGTTAGTTTAATAAATTCATCATCAAGCTTTATAGATTTAAAAGTTGTTTTAAGTTTTTCAATTACTTCTTCGTTCTCAGGATCGATACGATCTAAGCTTGATTGCAAGCCAATAACAAAAGCTTCAAAATGATATACTGCAAATATTTTTATCAAATCATTTCGCGCTTTATTAGTTGAAGAAAAAGCAAATTCACCAAGAGTTTTTTGGAAGATCAAAAATGTTTTAAGAAAGATATTCTTTTCATTTTCATAATCAAATATAATACGTTTAGAAGTATCAATCTCAGATACAAGTTCCATATACTCAGTCAAAAAATCTTTCACATCATGCACAAACTTATCGCGGTAGTTTTTGAGGGCGAAAAATCTCAATACTAATTCTTGATCGTAGGCTTCTAATACTTTCTCACGATTCAAATTCTCTAAGCATAAAGAAAAAATCTCCTCTTTACTAAGTTCAATTATAAAATCATTAAATGTGGGATCTAAAAGTCGAATAGTGCAATTGCGAAGTTGTTGATCGGATAGTTTCATCCCTCCCGTATTAAGACGTTTAAACATGTAGTATTTGAATTTTGGATCGCTAGCTTTTCTTACCACTTCTACTCTAACAAAAGCACGTTTAAGTCTTATTTGCAGAGCTGTTCCCAAATCGTTAAACGATTTACCATTTAACTCTTTAACAATATCGCATTCTGATAGAAACAACTTGTCATCTCGATTTACAGGTGGATCGAGATGTTCAGCTACTAACTCACCTCGAAAATGCAAGTAAGATGATAATCGTTGAAGCCCATCTATGAGCATATATTTCCCATCACTACTCTCAATAACGTAGATTGGAGGAACAGGCATCTCCAATAGAAGTGATTCAATGAAACGGGATCGCGCACCTTCAGACCATTGAAATAAACGTTGATAGTCAGGATTTATATCCAACTCACCATTCTTGTGCATGTCCAATAACTCATTAAAAGAAATATCAAGACTTTGTGTGTGAACCCTCTCAATTTGGGCTTCAACGGCGTTAATTAAATCAACTACTTTATGTCCCTGCACATTTGAAGATGTCATTTAAAACCTCAACTTATTCCATTAATTATTTGATAAACAAAGAACACTCTCAGTCAATCCAGACCTTTTATTATATTTACTAGATTTTGGATTAATATCTGCCATTGTTCTCGCCAAATTAAAATCAACTCTTCGTTCTAATCTAAATCCACTATTTAAAGCCATTTCGATAAATATTTGAGGTAAATCATTATGTAAATCTTTATAGTGTGAGTCTTGGACAACAAGAATGCATAATCCTCTAGATTTTAGTATTCGATGGAGTTCTAAAAGCGATGTATAAATTGCAGAAAAATATTGTACATGATTTTTGTAATAATATGTTTTTGATGCTTTCGATTCGTGGTTTACTAGTTTTTGAAGGAACTGATTACATGTTTCCCCCCATGCTGGTAAAGGTTCAGTAAATGTTGAAGGCACTGTAGACGTACCAATTAGCTTTCTACGAAGATGTTGAAAATCACTATCTAATTTGTAACCTAACAGAGCAAGTTCTGGCATAGTTGCTACCGCATAGTCAATGCGGGTGCAATATGGTGGTGATGACAAGATAAAATCAACAGATTTATCTGAAATAGGCAAAGCTTCTGAGGAAGCAACTTGAACCAAAGCCTTTCCAATTATATTTTGGCAATTAGCTCCCTCATTATCAATTGCTTGAATCATCTTTTGAACTTCTTCGCCAAACTTATCGACAATTACTTTTTTACTAGGTTGAACTCTAGACGATAAAAATTTAGGTTTTTTTATCCAAGTTGGATTAGATGGAATAAATTCAACCACCAGCTCTCGAGTACAACGAAAAAGAGCGGTGTAAAAAAAAGCTGCAATATCTGACAGAGAATTAAAATTTCCTTGAACTATTAGTGGTTGATAGCTTTCGCTGTCAACAAGCAGAAGTTGTAAGGCTTTTTCAATTTTACGCAATATTATTACGCTATCAGGTACTATCCATGTACAAAGGGGATCTTCATCATTAATGGCTATCAGATTATCTTTTGAAGCCTTGTTCATAATGTCTACGGCGATAGACCATAAGCTAGGCTTCTCCCGTACATTTAACATGCACGCCTTTGCCGCAATGACCATGACTGGATTAAGATCATATCCTTGTGTGCAATAGCCCAGACTAGTAGCTGATGTAGTAGTAGTTCCGCTACCATTCCAAGGATCAACTATTTTTGATTCTTTTGAAAGTTTTGTTGAGGCTAGAAGTGATTCTACAAAGGAGGGTGAAAATCCTGCGTAGTAAGGATATAGACTTGAACGCCCAACTCGACCTTTATCAGTTCGCTTAGGGTTTTCAATAACAAGACTCTTAATAAGTCTACTCATAATTTTATGATTTCCACCAAACTGAGATAAGTCAGAATTGCTTAGATTGCCTATTTAGTGTTCATAATTACAGTTAAAGATACCTTGTAACTGTTTGTTTAATTTATCAACATAATTTTTATTCTAAACTAAAACTACGTAAAATAGTACGTATACTATAGATAAACTCTTTAACAATTAACACGATTTCTCCACAATCTTAAACACAACTGCTCAAACACTGGATCTAGAAGCAATGAACTCCATTTACTCCGATGAATTAGTGACAGCCACTGAATTAAACCGTCAACCAGGCAGGATTTTAGACAAAGCATTAGAACATCCGATCACGATTACCCGCAATGACCAATCTTTTGCCCTACTACGGCGCGAAGACGTAGCTTTATTTGTGAAAACTGCCCAACATAGCCGAGAAATTGTCGAACTTCTCAATACAGCCTTCCGTTTGTTATTAAAGCAAACAATTGGTAATGAACATCCCTACGGTTGGCTTGCAGTATTTGATACAGACGAACTGAATGAATTTATTAACGAGGTGATGTCAGCCTATCGTATAAGCGATCGCCAAGAACAAGCTTGGAGTGAGCTAGAAGCAATTATCAATGAATGGTATGAAAGTGCATTAGCAATATCCAATCCAGAATTAGAAGCTGCTTTTAGTCAAACCCAAAAATCTTGATATGTCAGAAAACGCGATCGCCTTTGAATAATTTTCCATATATTTTTTATTGCGTTATTCCTGCTGATGTTATACTGTGTACGCTTGTGCATACTATAATTAAATGAAGTATCAATGGGACAAAAACAAAGCAATATCCAATTTCCAAAAACACGGCATTGAATTTGCCGATGCTCTATCCGTGTTTCAAGACGATCTAGCCCTGACAATTCCAGATCGAAGATTTGACGAGGAGAGATTTATTAGCATTGGCATGGACGCATTTGATAGGATTTTGGTTGTCGTATTCACATGGCGCGATGATGAAATTCGTTTAATCTCAGCTCGTCGTGCAGAACGAAGCGAACGTAAACAATATGAAGAGGAGTAAATAAAAAGATGGAAACAGAATATGATTTTAGCCAAGGTAAGCGCGGCGCAATTGAACCAACAGGACAAGGCAAAACGCGCATTACAATTCGCTTAGATGACGACATTTTAGAATGGTTTCGCTCTGAAGTGAATAGCAAAGGTGGAGGTAATTATCAAACATCAATCAACGAAGCTCTACGTCAGCACATACATCAACAAACTCAGGAACCACTCGAAAATATATTTCGTAGGGTATTGAGAGAAGAGTTAGCTCACCAACTATCTAACTGACTTGGTTCTGAACTTAAATTATTTTGGATGTTAACGAGACGATTTTTTAGGACTAGACCTAGCAACTTTACTGGTCTGTTTAGGCTTACGTGGCGAACTTTTCTTAGCCGAAGCAACAGGTTTACCCGAATCAGGCTTCGCCGTCTCATCCAAATCGCCCAACTTCTTCGACCACCACTTCTCCTGAGAAGTCCAGAAGTAGACCACATCCGCATGATCCCTGCGTTCCTTAGCCTTAACATCCGAACACTTCAACATCACCTTATCCACACCATTTTTAGCATAAGGAATCTTAGCCAAAGGCTTACTACAAACAGGACAGGCAAAAATCGTCAACTCTACTGTCACTGCATTCTCACTTTTGGCTTGAGGAATCTCCCACTGATTACGGCGATCGCTCCAGAACATCACCAGATTCTCACAACCATGCTCACACTTGAGAAAGTGACCACCACTGACTTTCTTAGAAGAAATCTTACTGAGAGGATGGTTGCAAGCAGGACAAGCCACATCCGAAAGCTCATTTTTGCGATTACTTGGCTGCAAATCACCACTGAGATTACTGTAAGTCCGCGAAAGTACTTGGTCTACCTACACCCTGACGCTCAAGGGTTTGCACTAGCTTTGCTTCACTATACCTCGCAGGAGGTTGAGTCTGTTTCTGAGTAAATCCCGCATTCTTGAGATTTAGTACCTGACCATTCGCTAAAGCAGGAATATGTTTATCCTTACTGAGGTCATTCCAATAGCGCGTATAGCCCGCAAACGTGAGAATGCTGCCATTGGTTTGCCAAAGCGTCATAGAGAAATGCTTTTGGCTGTTTTTAGCTTTTCTCCTATTTTGATGCTTAATGGTGCTTGAGCAATTTTCTGGATGACCGATCTAAATGGCATGAGAAGTTTTGGAAGCGATCGCTAACTTTGATGAGACAATATTTTTGCGACTGCCTAGGGGTATTATAAAGCTACAAAGGTAGTATTGAAGCCAATTAATAAGAATCTAGGATTACTTATGCCAATTATTAAAAAAACAGAAACTATTGATGGTGAAGATATTGCTATTTATCTTGAGGTAGAAAAACTTCCTTCTGAAAAAAGTGTCTATAAAGATTTACGTGGAGTAGATGCTGCTGAAGTAGTGGAAGCTGTGGGCGATGTGTTTGGGGATGCGATGCAGTTGGTGCGTAGTTGTGCTGTGAAGGCGGTAGCGGGTATCAAGTCAATCAATGAAGCAAGTCGTCCTGATGAGTTTGAGTTAAAGTTAGCAATTAAGCTAGATTCTGAGATGGGAGCGGTTATTGCGAAGGTGAGTGCAGGAGCGCAGTTAGAAGTAGTTATGAAATGGAAGTCTAAAGAGAAGTAATGAGTCAATCCTTAAATATTCAAGTTTTGCCTTACACAAAGATTGTGGGGCAGGAAAATTTAAAGCTAGCGCTGGAACTAGCTTATATCTCGCCGCGCATTGGTGGTGTGTTGATTAGTGGTCAGCGCGGTACTGGTAAGTCAACGGCGGCAAGGGCTTTTGCCAATATGATGTATGACCAGTTGCCTGTGACTTTGCCGATCAATGCTACGGAAGATCGGGTAGTTGGTGGTTGGAAAATCAACGAACTAATGCAAGGTAAACCGCAATGGCAAGATGGTCTGATCGTAGAGTCTGGGAAGAAGGGCTTGCTGTATGTTGATGAAGTGAATTTACTAGACGATCACATTGTCAATATTATTTTGGATGTGACATCGACGGGTGTATTGGTGATACAGCGCGAAGGTCAGAGCCAAGAACTACCTGTGGCATTTACCTTGGTGGGAACAATGAACCCAGAAGAAGGTGGTTTACGTCCTCAGTTGCTTGATCGCTTTGGGTTGATGGTTAATGTAGTGACTGAAACTGAGATCGAACAAAGGCGTAAGATTTTAAACACGGTATTGGAATTTGATGAGGTATGGTCTAAATTGCGCGATCGCCCGTCCGCTTCTTTGCCTGAGTTGCTAGAAAAAGCTAAAGCAGAAGATGCAGTTTTCAAGCAAAAATTGGTGGCGGCAAAAAAGAATTTATATGGGGTGAAGTTGCCTGATGATGTTGTGGAAAGATGTGTGGAGTTGACTAACGAGTTTAAGATACAAGGTAATCGCGGTGATTACGTGATGGCTTTGGCAGCTCGTGCCTATGCTGCTCGTGAAGGGAAAGATGAAGTTACGCGAGATCATGTTCGGGTAGTGGCGGCAATGGCGCTGCAACATCGTCGCCCCGAAGCAGCGCAGGGTAGTGAGATAGTTTGGACTGATACAGATAATGAAGAAGTTGCAACAGTTTTAAAGGATGGCTGATTCCGAGAATAAGGTAACGGATTTTTTAGATGATCCTCTGGTGCGGGGATTAGCTTGTGCTGCGATAACGCCTAGTTTGCGAAGTGTATTAGTATTTGATGCCGATCTAGAAACCTTGAAATCTACTGCTCAGACGATCGCCAAGATGCTGGAGGTTGCCAATAGGCAGAAAGTTGTCCCAGTGTTTTTGGGGGCGATCGCTTCTGAGGATGAATTGTGGGGCAATGTAAATCTCAAGGCTAAGCCAGATGGTTTTCCGTTTGATTGGCAATCAGGATTATTAATTGATCATGATGATGAGTTGCGCTTGGTTGTGATTCCCGATCTGACGCGCTTGAGTTTGGCGGCGACTAGGGCTTGTGTGATGTTGATGTCTGCGGATGTAGTGCATTTAGAGCGCTATGGACAGCAGAGGGCTTGGCAACCAAATTTGTGTTGGTTGGTTGGTTGCTCTAGCGAACAAATTGGGATGGTGTCGCCGCATTTGCTTGATCGCTTGGCGTTGCGGTTGCGGAGTGGGATAACACCACAAATGGAATCGGATGCTGAAAGGATTAAACAATTGCGAGATCGGCTAAGTAGCGATCGCAATTTAGAGCCTCCTATTGAATTGCCTGCTGAAATTATTGCTGAGATACAGGCGGCGGTTCTGGTAAATGCTTCGCTGACGGTGGAAGCAAGCGATCGCCTTCTAGAATACGTTAAGGTGTCGGATCGCTATAGTCATCGCCGCGATTTGGCTTTGGCAAGATTGGCGATCGCATTGGCGCGGTTGGATGGATTGACGGAAGTGGCGATCAATCATGTCGATACGGCGGCTGAGGTGATGGGTTTGCCATCTTTGCGATCGCGTTCTAATGCACCATCGCCGAGTCCCAAATCATCTGAGCCTGAATCTACTCCAATTCCAGAATCTAAATCTAGTAATGATCTTGCTAGAACTGACACTTCATCAAGTGAACCCGTACCGACAGCTAAGGAACCTGTATATCAGCCAGATACATTGAATGAGAAGCTATCGGAGCCTTTTCCACTTTCTTCATCTAAGGAGCCATATCCTGAAGATAATGCGCCAGTGGAACGGGAGGCGGGTTCGTTACGGTTGCCGATGCAGCAATTTAGGACGGCAAATGTAGGGCGAGGTGTGGCGATCGGGGTAAAGGCAGCTACGGATGCTCGCGATCTGGCTTGGGTGAGTACGATTTTGGAGGCGGCGAAATTTAAACGTGTCCGTCAAAAAGGGGCTAATGAGAATAGTGGTTTGGTGATTTTGCCAACGGATTTACGAAGTTATCGCCGCGCTCCTGTTGCTGAGCAAATGTTGATGTTGGTGTTGGATTACACTTGTCTGCGCGATCGCAATTGGCAGGATGCTTTGCTGCCTTATTTGACTTGGGCTTATGTGGAACGGGCTTGTATTTGTTTGATTCAGGTAGGGGCGGCAGATGCTAAGCATGAGTTACGGGCAGTGCGGATTGAGGCTCAGAGTGTGCTTGTGCCGCGTATTAATGCTGGTTTGGAGTCAGGGAGAGGGAAGGCTACACCGTTGGCGCATGGTTTAGAGTTGGCTTTGCAAACCTTACGTCATGTGTTGCAGCATGGGCGGAGTAAGGTGAAGCAGGCTGTATTGGTGGTGATTACAGATGGAAGGGGTAATGTGCCATTAGAGGCAAGTCGGGTGGGGGATATTAAGGGATTTTTGCCTGTAAAGCAGAAGGGGATTGAGGATGCTTTGTTGGTGGCGGAGCAGATCGAGCAATTGGATGGGGTGAAGGCGTATCTACTTAATCCGCAACCAAAAATCTATAAAGATTTGCCTTTGCAGTTGGCTGAGAAGTTGGGGGCTTTGGTCTTGCCGATTTCAGAGGTGGAATTGGTGGAGGTGGAATGATGGCTGAACCGAAGAAGTCATTAGTTCAACGTGCTGTATCTAGGCTGATGCCAAGTCGAGGGGCTTTACCTGAAAAGCTGTCTCAGCCTGATGTCGCGATCGAAGGAAATAGTATTCAGGGAGATAATAATACGATTACTATCATTAGTAATTCTGTTGTCACTTCTATTCCAGATGTTCAAAAAACTGACGTTGAAATATTTCCATTCACCCAAGTTTACATTACTGCACAGCTTCCTAAAGAAGTGGCAATCCTTTATGTACAAGCTGATGGGAAGGATCGGTATCGACTACTTGGCGGAAACAAGGAAATAACTTTATCGTTGACGGATTCCTATGAAAAGCCAGATATTTCGTTGGATACGTTGGTGCAAAAGAGACAGGAGCCGCAAAAAATCAGGCATACAATCAAATGTTTTTCTTTGCATAACTTAAATCTTCGTAATTGGCTCAAGAAAATATTACAGAATACAGATCCTGAAAAATACTTAGTGATTGCCGATCATACAAATTTTGAAATTCCTTGGGAGCTTTTACAGCCTTCTCCTGAATCAGCACCTTATGAATATTTGGGAGCATTAGTTACAACGGTACGCTGGCAAAAGGTTAATAGTGATGATGAGATAACTTTGCAATTTTCTCGCGATGAATATTGTGGCAACGCAATTGCGTATGCTAACCAAAAAGAACTGAATGTCCGAGAGGAACTGATGTTGCTAAAACAGATCAAAGCAAAAATTTTTGGTGATATTGCGAAATTTCACGGACATTTGCAGTGTGAGACTTCTGACTTAAACTTTATTTATATTGCGGCTCACGGTATCTTTAGTAAAAATCATGATGATATTGCCATTGGTGTATTGAACGATAAAACGCAACAACTCACGCTAATAGATTTAGATATGAATCCACTCAAGACTGGGGGGATTGTATTTCTGAATACTTGTCATTCTGGGCAATTTCAAATGCATACTGATATTCCAAACTGTCGGATTGGCTTTGTTGAGCTTTTCTTTAGGAAAGGAGCAAAGGGAGTGATCGGCACTTTAGGTGGTGTAGGGAATGATTATGCCGCAAGAGTGGCGAAGGATTTAATGCAAGCTTGTTTGGATGTTTCTTGTTTATCGGTGGCTACTTTGTTGCGGGATATTCGCGCTAAGGTTGCAGCAGATCTAGCAAAAGACCCATCTCAAGACAATTTATTAGCTTTCATATACACTTTTATGTATGTCTATTACGGCAATCCAATGACCGTACTCCGACTTACGCCATCAGGAGGACAGACCGATGACTGATACTTTACCGCTATCGATTCAGCCTGTGATTAGCTACCCCAAGGAGGCGGAGGTCGGCAAGACATATCTGATGGAAATTGATTTGCAGATGCCTGAGTCTGGGTTTGAGTGGCAGTATGAGGAAGAAGAGTATCTGATTTACTGCATGGTGAATGCTGGGAATCTTTTTACAGTTACACCTGTTGGTGAACCTGCGATCGTATTGCATCGCTTTGGTGGAACTTATGGAAGTGCAAAAATATTACTTGAAGCTACTCTAGAGGAAAAAAGTGGAACTGTTTCAGTATTTTTTGTAAATCAATGGGGAACAAATATTAGGACAATAACCCTTGCAGTGATTATACAGACAAAAAAATCTGTCGAAAATTCTTCGATAGTAGCTTTCATAGACTCTCCAGACAAACGACGAAAAAAAAATCTTTCCCAAAACACTCCCATAATTTCTCCTATAGCATCACTGTTTCAAAGGGTCAATCAGTTTTTACAACAACCCATCCGTATAGGTATTATAGATAATAGCGGTGTGTCAAATTGGAAAACGCTTGGATTTACAGAGAAGTATTTGCAATGTCAGAAATGGGACTGTCACGAAGATTATGCGGTGGGACTGAGGGAAGATGAGGATTTGCCTGTGAATAATCCTTTGTTGGGCGAGGTGTTTGTACCTTTGGCGTTATCATCAGACTCCATTACATCAGGTTATGAGTTTCGCAGTCACAATGAAAACTTTAAACAGATACAGATTTGGGACTTGCTTGGACGAGTAAAACATGACAATCGGTTGCGACAGATTGCTATTAGGGCTTGGGGGGGCTATGGCAAATCAACTTTGTTAAAGCATCTTACCTATATTTACAGCACTGTTGAATATAACAAGGGTGATTTTCGCAAATATAAGGTTCCTAAGTTTGTGCCATTTTTGTTGTATTTGGCAGGATGTTGGAAAGAGATCACAAAAGAGAATCCACCAGATTTGCCTGAATTATTGACCAATTTTCACATTGGGCGGTTATCCAAAATTAAGGAGTTAGAAACGGTTCCACCGAATTGGGCGCTCAATTTGCTGCGGCGCGGTGATGCTTTGGTGATGTTTGATGGATTTGATGAAGTCCCACCTGCGGAGAGGTCAAAGGTGAGTGAGTGGCTGAGTGAGGAAATGCAGAAATATCGTGAGGCAGTTTTTATTGTGACTTCTCGCCCAAATGCTTTTCGAGAAGACTATGTGGCGCGAAAACCAACGGCGAGTTTTTGGATTCAGGATTTTAATCAGGAACAGCGTAAGCAATTTGTGGAACAGTGGTATTTGTGCCAAGAGCGCTATGCAAGGGGTGGAAGGAATACGCCTGATGTGGTAGTGAAGGCAAGGCAAAGGGCAGCATCTCTATTGGAACAAATTCAGGCGCGTCCAGAGTTGAATGATATTTCGGGGAATGTGTTGCTATTAAACATGATGGCGCGTTTCCATCGGGAGAATAAGCAGGGGGCAGAGTTACCACAGAGCAAAGTAGAGCTTTATCAAGATATTTGTGAGTTGCAATTAGGACGGCGACCCACTGCTAGGGGGATTCCCTTGTTATTGCAGTCGATCAATCAACGTCAGGAGGTGCTGCAAGTTGTGGCGTTGGCAATGATGATGGAAGCTGCAAAAAGTTTTGATACTGATGAAGAGGACAGATTTAGACAAATTCAAGGGACTCAGTTATTGAAACTGTTAAATGAGTCTTTGATAAAGATCGATTCTGATGTGGATGCAAAAGAATTTTTAGTGCAGATGTTGCAGGTGAGTGAGCTATTGGTTCAAAGAGATGAAGGTATTTATCAATTTTCGCACTTGAGCTTTCAGGAATTTTTGGCGGCGATGGAAATTGAGAAATTGAATCAAGAAAGTTTGCTCTATGAACATTTGGGCTTGAGTGCTTGGAAAGATATGATTTTGTTTTATGCAAGTTTGGTCAATCCAACTAAGCTCATTCAAGAAGCGCTAAATCGTCATCAGATCGATTTAGCATATCTGATCTATCAACAATCCGATAAGAGGCAAAATTTATCATCGTTTGAGAGAGAGACTTTAGACGGTTTAATAGGATCGGTTAAGAGTTCTCGCTATCAGCAGTTAGAAGAGTACCTAAAGTCAAAGAACTGGCAAGAGGCGGATCGGGAGACCTATCACTTGATAATCACTGCGGTGGGTAAACAGAATGGGTATTTGCTAAATAAGCATGACTTACACAATTTTCCCTGTGATGATCTATTAGCGATTGATCGGCTATGGGTAAAATATAGCAATGGTCTTTATGGCTTTAGTGTACAAATTCAGATTTATGTAGAGTGTGGCGGCAAACTTGATTTCGGTTTACCAAGTAAAGAGACTTGGGATAAATTTTGTGATCGGGTTGCGTGGAAAGACAAAGGGAATTATATATTTTATTCAAATATTTTTATGAGTAATTATATGTCTACCACTGGGCATCTTCCTTTGATCTCAGATTATGAGGGAGGTGAAGGAAGAGTCGAGTTGTTCTTATTTTCTCGACTCGCAGCCTGTGGAATATAATCCATATTTGTAAACACCTACTAATTTGAGGAGCGATATAGGCGATCGTTATTTGATTTGTGATCACTGGTTGGTGGGATTTGGTTGATCGCGTTTCTACTTTTATTTGTCAAACTGCCCAACTTTCTACCTGTAGATTTGGCACTTTACCAAAATCTTTTTGATTGCGAGTTACGACTATCCCATTCACCGACAAAGCGATCGCCGCAATACGTAAATCTTGAGTTCCAACTCGCAACTTTTGACGTATCAAATTTTCAAAAGCCGTATGAGCATTTTGGTCAAATGGCAAAACTTGAACACTTTTGAAATAGTCGAGCGTGATTTCTAATCTCGAATAAGCAGTTAACAAAGAGATAGCAGAAGTAGATTTCTTAATTTCACTGAGTCTTCCATACATTTGTTCCTCAAGCGAAATAACCGTAACCGCCAGATTTTGGGGATTAGCCGAACTCACGCGATTAATGACATTCAGATCTCCTCGCTGATACAAAGATATATGATCGGTGTCAAGAATCCATAAAGTCATAGGATCTGTTCCTTAGATTCTTCCATCTCAATTTGATGATAGTAATTCTCAAACTCAACATCCTTTTCGCGACGATACTCAACTATATCTTCTTGCATTCGATCAAAAGATGGATCGTCCTTAAAAATCCCTGCAAAACGTAGCCAAGGATTTTCAGGTTGAGGAATTTCAATTTCTAACGAAACAACCTCAGCCCCTATAAGCTTCGCTGTAACTAGTTTTTGTAAATCAGCAAGAGCAGATTGGCGATCGCGACTTTCTACGCGATATTCTGGCAAGCCTAAGACCATAGCACTAACCTTGCCATTAGCTTCACTTTTTACAAACACATTTACTGCTGATTTTACTACCGAGCTAGCAGCTAGATTCGTTTCTAAAACTGGAGTACTCATAATCATACCCTCTTGAATTTCATTAATCTCATTATAGCTGATGATTGAGCGTAGCAATTGCCTCGTAGACCACACTAAATTTTGATTGATTGAATTCAGGATAACCCTATTGAATCTCTATGCTTATCAAGACAACTTTTTCGGACTAGGTTTATCCACTTTACTCGATCGCTTTGGCTTCCCCTGAGAAGAAGGCTTCTCCTTACTCCTTGAAACTTTCCCTGAATTGGGCTTCGCCGCCTCATCCAAATCGCCAAACTTTTTCGACCACCACTTCTCCTGAGAAGTCCAGAAAAAGACCACATCTGCATGATCCTTGCGTTCCTTTGCTTGAACATCCGAACACTTCAACATCACCTTATCCACACCATCCTTAGCATAAGGAATCTTAGCCAGAGGCTTACCACAAACAGGACAGGCAAAAGCCGTCAACTCTACTGTCACTGCATTCTCACCCTTCGGTTGAGGAATCTCCCACTGATTGCGGCGATCGCTCCAGAACATTACCAGATTCTCACATCCATGCTCACACTTGAGAAAATGCCCACCACTCACCTTCTTAGAAGTAATCTTACTGAGAGGATGGTTACAAGCAGGACAAGCCACATCCGAAAGCTCATTTTTGCGATCGCTTGGTTGTAAATCACCACCGAGATTTGTATAAGCCCGCGCCAGCATTGGTTGAAAATAAGACTGATGCCAACCAATCAAATAGCTTTGCCATTCCAATTTCCCAACCGAGATTTCATCCAAAGTCGTTTCCATCCCTGCGGTAAAATCGGCTCTAAGCAGATCGGGAAAAGTCTGATGCAACACATCATCCGTAGACATTCCCAAAGCCGAAGGCTCTAATACTTTCCCCTTCAGTAACACATAGTTTCTATCCTTAAGAGTCTTGACGATCGCCGCAAAAGTACTCGGTCTACCCACCCCCTGACGTTCAAGGGTCTGCACCAGCTTCGCTTCACTATACCTCGCAGGAGGTTGAGTCTGTTTCTGCGTAAATCCTGCATTCTTGAGATTTAGTACCTGACCATTCGCTAAAGCAGGAATATGTTTATCCTTGCTCAAATCATTCCAATAGCGCGTATAACCTGCAAACGTGAGAATACTGCCATTGGTTTGCCACAGCGTTGAGCCTACCTGAATAATCACCCGACTTTTCTGAATCAGAGCATTAGCACATTGAGAAGCAACGGCTCTGCGCCAGATTAATTCGTAGAGTTGATGTTGTTTGGCACTGAGATGATCTCTGACCGTTTTGGGAGTAATGCTCAAATAGGTAGGGCGAATTGCTTCATGGGCAGATTGAGCGTTAGCCTGTTCGCGATGACGAGTAGTTTTCTTTGGCACATTGTCTGGGTCATGCTTTGATAGCCATTCCTTGACCTCCGCACAAAACTCAGGAGCTAGACTGGTGCTATCAGTGCGGTGGTAAGTAATCAAACCTTTGCGACCTTGAGGCAAATCAACACCCTCAAATAATTCCTGAGCGATTTTCATCGTCTCTTCAGGAGATAAGCCCAAACGAACAGAAGCAGCTTGCTGTAGAGAACTGGTAATAAAAGGCGGCAACGGTGATTTCTGGGCAGTCACACCCGTAGCTTCTTGAACGATGTGGGGATTATTTCTAGCAATTTCGACGAGTCGCCCTGCTTCTGCTTCCGATAATACTCGCTTTGATTCAGCGATCGCCTCACTATTAGTTTCCGCCGCATCGTCCGTAACTTCACTATCGTCAAGGACAGGCTCAATCTTACTGCTACCCGCATAATAGGCGGTGAAACCCTCTGCATATTCCGTCCATACCGACCAGTAGCTAATTGGCACAAAGGCTGCAATCTCGCGTTCGCGCTGACAGACAATATGCAAAGCAACGGATTGTACCCGACCAGCCGAACTACCACCACTAGTCCGTCGCACGAGAGGCGAAACCTTAAACCCAATCAACCGATCTAAGCATTGTCTCGCTCTCTGAGCCGAAATCAGATTCAAATCTAACTGATGAGCATTAGCGATCGCAGATTTAACAGCCGTGGGCGTAATCTGGTTATAGACAGCCCGTTTAGGATTAGGAAGATGGAGTTGCTGTTGCAGATGCCATGCAATCCCCTCACCTTCGCGATCGCCGTCAGTGGCAAGCACTACTTCTGAAGCATTCTTAACGGCAGCCCGAAGTTTGGCAACGACCTGTTGACCTTTGCCTTCGGTCAATTGGTAGCGACATTCAATTTTATTGGTATCTTTGTGCATGGTAAAGCCCAAGCTATCTTCCCCATCTTTAGCAAGTTCCGTAAAGTGTCCAAAGGATGCTTCTACTTGCCATTCGCTGCCGAGAATTGCTTGGATTGTTTTGCACTTAGATGGAGATTCAACTAGTAAGAGTTTTTTCAAGGGGTAGGCTACACTAATTTTCTAGGTTAAGTTTATTTCTGATTATAAATAATAAGGTCGTCAGAATGAGAGCAGTGGAAGTCACGGGTACGATTGACCGTCAAGGGCATATGTTGCTGGATCAGCCTTTTGATGCGGATATATCTAGTCGAGTTCGGGTGATTGTGTTGTTTTCTGAATCAACAGAAAATTTAGAGATCGATCCTGATGATACGCCGGTTGAGAAGATTAAGGCTAGTTTGAAGAGGGCTTTTCAGCAAGTTAAGACGGGGCAAATACCTCATTCTTTACAGATTGAAGTATTTCATTATATAGCAATCCTAAATGAGTTGTGGAAGTATAAGGCTTATAACAAGGGGCTTAAGCCCCTTGTTTCTCCACAAATGATTTAGGATTGCTATGTCGAAGGAAATACAAGCCTTACCGATAAAGCTAAAGAAACCATTAAATTTTCTGCGGATAATTTCTATTTAAGTATTATTTAGTCTTTGGGAAATTGCAATTAAAATGGGCAAAAATAAGCTTTCTATGCAAAATGAATATGATGATTTGTTAGATGTTCTAAACCAAGTCTTAAGGTGATATTTAACAATAAAAGTACCCGATTTATTAAAACCAAAATGTGGGTGTGCCGCGCGAAGCGCGGCACACCCACGGTAAAATCTTTTCAAGAAATCGCCTAAGTTAGCAAAATAATAATTCTTCAGCATAATCGCTATGATCGCTTTGCTCAAATAAAACACCATAAGCACTTTGAATGTTTTCAGGTGTCAATACTTGTTTTGGCGTTCCACTAGCGATTAAATGACGATTAAGTAGTAACAGTTGATCGTAACGATCAAGTATATTTCCCCATTCATGACAACTAATTAACAGAGTCTTACCTTCTTGCCTTAGCTCATTATAAATTTGCCACATTAAGGCTTCAGTTTTTTTGTCAACCGCAGTCAACGGCTCATCAAGAAATAACACATCTGCCTGTTGTGCCAACGCTCTTGCTAAAAATACCCGCTGCTGCTGTCCCCCAGAAAGATTTTTAATCGGGCGATCGCGTAATTCATAAAGTTCAACTCGCTCTAATACTTCACTGACAATTTCTTTTGATTGACGGCTAATCTTGCCGAACCAACCAGTATGTAAAGTCCGCGACATCATCACCACATTCCAAACGGTCACAGGATAGTCCCAATCAATCTGCGATCGCTGCGGCAGATAGGCAACTTTTTGACGTTGTTGCTTGAGAGATTTTGCTTGATAAAAAATTTTACCTGTTTGAATTGGCAACAAATCGAGCATTGCTTTGAGTAAAGTACTTTTGCCTGCTCCATTTGGTCCAATCAATCCAACCAGTGAACCAGTATTTAGGCTAAAGGAAATATCTGACAGCGCGGCAACTTCGCGATATCGAACTGATAAGTTTTGCACTTCAAGCATAGGTGCTAATGCTAAAAAATGATAATCGTTATCAAAATTATACTAAGAATTTAGTGTTTTGTAAATACAAAGATAAAAAGTAAGGCTTTAAAATAGTTGAATCAGGAAAAACTTGATCATTCAACTACAGCAAATCCCGAACAAACCAAACCTAGATTTTTTGTAAAAGCCCTGCGAAGCAGGGCTTTTACAAAAAATCTAGTGGTAGGTTTGTTCGGGATTTGCTGTAAGTTAAAGCCTTTACTGGTTAAGGTTATAGTTAGGTTGCCACTTTAATAGAAAAGTTTAGAAATATGAGCATGATGCCAAAGGCTAGCATCCCAACCGCGAAAACTGATAAGGCGTTGGTAAATTGCTCTGAGAACTGCATTACTTCAGCCGCAATCACCTCTGGGGTTTTGTAGCGATCAGCCCACCAGAAATAGCTCAGAGTAAATGCTGCTCCTAAAAATATGATTACAAATAGAGTGAAACCGATTAAAGGGGTATACACCATATATCCTCCAACTCCTATTTAATTTAATGAGAGCGATGTGAAACGCTGCTTTTAGTAAAGTCTAAGCAATATAAGCGCTTAGATGGTAGCGATCGCTACTCGACAAAGTTATGTCTATATCGTTTGTGCGTCTGGCTTTAGAGTTGAGGAGTATTTGAAGATTTGTTGCAATCTTTTAAAGAACAGGTCAAGCATATTCTCTACTTTTGGATTTTGGAGAATGCGATCGCTATCCATTCATAAATTTGGGCGCGATCATATATCGCCAATCCTGCCTTGCTTATTGCCGTCGTAACGTCTTCTTCGCGATCGCTTGTATAACCTGCCGTGATTAATATTCCTAAATGCATAGAAGTAGAACGTAAAGCTTTGTAAAATTCGTCGGCGAGGGAGATATGTACGCGCGCAAAAATATTTGCCACGATCAAATCAAATTGTGCATTTGCTTTAATTTCAGGAACAGATTCAATACTATCACCGCCTAACCAATGCCCTAGATGGCTAGCGCTGCCGAGGCTACCGCAGGTGACTGTGACCTGTGGCGTGACTTGATTAAGTTGTACTGCGTCTTGAGTGGCGGTTACGGCGATGGGATCGTTATCGATCGCTAGAACTGATCCGCCAAGTTTGGCTGTCGCGACGCTGAGAATCCCTGAACCTGAGCCAAGATCGAGCGTATGCATTGCGGGTTTGACATGACGTTCTAAAAGCTGCAAGCTTAAAATCGTGGCAGGATGGAGTCCTGTACCAAAAGCGAGGCTATTTTGCAGACGCAGAATTATTTCTTGAGAATTACTAGCTTGATAAGTTGAGTCAGCAGATAGAATTACAAAGCGATCGCCGATCCGCCGAATCAAAGAATTTTTTATATTCTGTTCGATTTGAGGTGGCTTCTCTTTTACTACAAAAGTTTGTACTTCTGTTGTCAAGGATGTGCGATACAGTGGCGCGAGGATGGCAGCGATCGCATCTATCCGTTGATGAATTCGGGCATCTTCTAGTAAATATATCTGGATTGTAAATTTCCATTTTGTACTGGTTTGGCGATTTTGATATTCGCTAATTTGCATGTCTTCGACAGCAATTTCTTTGGCGAGTAATGTCCAAACCCAATCAACGGCTTCATCGGTAGTATCGAGATTAAGTTCAATCCATGACATAATTATTTCTCTTTTGCAATCTGCTTAAAAAGTGTAGTGCTTTATGCCATGCTTTCCTGTTTGGGTTGGTGACAGGTGATGCAATGGAATGCGCCACCACCTAAAAGAATATGTTTTGCGGAAAGCCCGATCGCTTTGCGGGTTGGGAAATGCTTGGCAATTTCATTAATGGCAAGAGTATCATTGTCAGAGCCATAGGTAGGAATAATCACGCTATCGTTGGAAATGTAGAAATTAAGATAACTAGCGGGCATGATTTCTCCTTCATCATCTAGAACAAGATTTGGAGAGGGGATTTTAATTACATTTAATTTGCGTCCCTTGGCATCAGTCATCGCTTCTAGTTGTCTAGCAATATCATTGAGAACTCGATAATTTGGATCGTTGCTGTCAGTTGGCTGCATACACATAACGGTATGCGGTGCGATGAAACGCGCGATCGTGTCGATATGTCCGTCGGTATGGTCATTGAGCAGCCCATCTTCAATCCAGAGGACTTTCTCTACTCCTAAAGCTGATTTTAAGCCAGACTCGATCGCTGCTTGATCCATGTGCGGATTTCGATTGGGATTGAGCAGACATTGTTTAGTGGTCAGACAAGTTCCTTCACCATCAACTTCGATCGCGCCGCCTTCTAGCACCCAATCAAATTCAAATTTAGGAATATCAAGTGTTTGGAGAATATTTTCAGCCACGCGATGATCATGTTCTAGCAGATATTTACCACCCCAGCCGTTCCATTGGAAGTGTAAAGCACCAAGTTTTCCATCAGCATTTTTGACATAGATCGGCGTGATGTCGCGCATCCAGATATCGCCAAACGGGATCTGATGGAAGCGAACGGGTAAATCGCCCAATAGTTCTTTTGCTAGCTCAGCGGTTTCTGCTAGTACTAATATCTCTAGCGGTTCTGATGAGGCGATCGCTCTAGCAAGGGCAACAAATTCTGTTTGAACGATATCGAGGCTATCTAACCACAGATCTCGATGGCTAGGGAAGGCTAGCCAACAGGCGCTGTGAGGTTGCCATTCGGCAGGCTGAGCATAGCCCAAAGTTTTGAGATAATCCATAACGGTTGCGGTGTATTGCTGCGTAAAGGTTTTAATAGTTTATTACTCTACCTTTAATCTCTGGAATTTGATTGCAGAAAACTTAGTAAACAGGGCGTAAAGGCACTATTCTAAAAGTAGTAGATACAGTTATTCAGGTTTGGTTTTAGTTTGAAGATGTCTATACAGTTCAGGTTAGTAAACCTAAAAATATATAAAGATGAGTACAGTTAATTCAGAAATTCGGTTGCTTCTAAATCTGTGGGAAATCGGGGCGGGTCAGGGACTTGCCAAGAAAAGTGAGCTTTTGCGTCGCACTTGTAAGGGTAAGGAGAAAGCGGCAATTTATCTAGAGCTTTTGCAACAATTAGTTGATGGTGGCGCGATCGCGTTGACGACTGATAAGAAGGTTGTTAAAGCACAACTCACGGATTTGGGTTTGCAAAAGATGGCGAGTGGTTTGCTAGCTAATGACTTTATGTTTGAGGGGCAGTTAGTAGGCAGTCGTTTAGCCAATGCTGGTTTGAAGTGGTTTAGACAAAATCAAGGTCAAGCAGTTAGTCAGAATGCTGAGGCGATCGCTTCTAAGATTTCGTCCTACGATGAGTTTAAGACTATGGCTTTAGAAACTTATGATCGGATTAATTTTGAGTTTAATCACAACCACTTTGTCCCTATTTACAAAATTCGCCGTTCAATTGGTGATTTAGTAACTCGCTCAGAGTTTAACGAATGGCTAATTAAGATGCAAGCAGATGATATTTTGCTGCTTCAAGAAAGTGGGGTTGAAGATAGCTCACCAGATAAACTTCAAGATTCGGTGTCAACTCCTATTAGTGGGTTGCGTTGCTACGCTACAAAGAAGGCTAAATAAGAGTTATTAAAGATGTCACAACAAGCTACTGATATAAAAGTATTGAATCAAGTTATTGAGCAGAATAACCCTTTTGCTGCCAAAGTAACTGCTCAGCATAGTGTTTGGAGTCACGACTACTCTGGAGTAGCCGCAATAAACCAAAATGCTTTTAACAGTGTCCTCAAACTCATTGATGATGTTGATACGGGTAAGTCAGTTTCGGAGGGAGCTTTGATAGTTGGAGAACGCGGGTTAGGAAAAACACAACTCCTCGCCCGATTGCATCACCATCTAAACATAAATGACAAGGCTTTTTTTGTTTGCATGGGAGAGTACGACAATCTTGATGCGATCAAGCCAGAATTTTTGCAAGCCCTTGTGTATAGTCTCAAGAGAGAATATCGTCCTAACGTTACCCAGTGGCAAGCACTAGCTGCGGCAATGTATTTTGAGGCAAGAGGAAATACTCCTTGCTCGGTTGAACATCTCATACGTCAATTTCCTAGTATTTTGGAGAAAACTCCGAATCTAATTAATGTCTGGACAAATGGAATAGCGAAGAAATGTCCAGATGTAAAAAATATTTTCTTGATTAGAGCTATTTTGTGGACACTTTTGCCAGAAGCTGCACCATTTGCAGCCATGTGGCTTGCTGGCAAGAAGCTATCAGAAGACTCAGCTAATAGTTTAGGCTTACCAGTGGATAGAGAAGTTGATTCTTTTTCTTACACTTGCGATTTACTGAATTTGATCACTAGGTATAAAACTATTGTTTTTTGCTTTGATGAATTAGATACGCCTCAAGTAAATGGGCAGATGCTCACACTTATTCAGGTTGTGATTGATTTAGCGAAATACCTGCGAAATAACATCAAAAGAATTGTTATTCTACTTGCTGTGTTTCCTCAAACCCTCGAAGAAGATATTATATCTGCTCAGTCTTCTGTCAGTAGCCAAGTTCGGGCTGCATACGATCGTTTTGATCGGAAAATCCCTCTAGAGTTTCTTGATGAACGAGCCAGTCTTTCATTGATTGAACATCGCCTAAAGCAATTCTACGAACAGCATAATCTGATACCTCTCGATTCTTTTTATCCATTTCAAGAAGATAATCTAAGAAAGACTTTCGCCAGTGAAAGAGCAACAGCACGTCAAGTTTTACGATGGTGTGAAGAAAACTGGACTCCAGCACCGCCACTGGATTTACCTATTGCGCCTAATAATCCTCCTGTTATCAAACCACCCAAAAAGATTGACCGAGTTTCTGAGTGCTTTCAAGAACAACTGAAAGAAATCTATGACCGCATAGGCACTGACCAGATTGCAGATGACTCAGACAAAATTACAAAAGCTCTTAGATTTGCATTTAATTATCTAACGAATCAGGTTGTTGACGATCTCAGATTGTTTGAAGTCATTGACGAACAGGATAGAAATTACAACGACATTATCCCATTCAAGGTCAAAGTTCGCAAAGCTGTAAATCAAAATGGTCCCTTTACTTTTATTGGTATTGCGGTAATCCAAAAAACTGGAGTTTCACTAACCAATGCACTATCTAAACTTGTTAAATTTAACAATCTCAGTCAAACGAGAGCTTGTATGGTGCGTTCCGAAGATATCAATGGAGCAAAAGCGCAAGATCATGCATTAACACTTCTAAAAGATGGCGGTGAATGGGTGTCAATGGTTGCTGATCAAATAGCTCCTCTGCTGGCACTGCAATCTTTGACTGAAAAGCTAGAGCAGTACGAATTGACTCAAGAACAAATTATTGAGTATGTAGAGCGAGAAAGACTTTTAATCAGTAATGCGCTGATTCAAGAAATCTTGAGTAAGCCAGAAGGAAAGCCCCCTAAGAATATGAAACCATCGGATATCAACAAACTTGCCAGTATTCCTCAATCTTTGCTAGTCCAAGATAACAGCGAAGAAGGCAATCTGCAAGATGATGACAGCTTACTAACTGAATAGTCATGAGTGAAGCAACTATTTTTGCTGCATTACGCCTGCCGTCAGATGTTTTGTCTTCCCTTGCATCTGGAAGTATTACAGCTATTCATGCTCAATCTTGCAATAGACCAAAACAAGACTTTGCTTTATGTAGTTATGGCCAAGAAGCTAGTGAAGTCAAAATATCTTTATGGGCACGTTGCGAGATAAGTTTACAATTTTTTGAAAAAGATAAATGTGACATTCTCTCATCACACTTACAAGCCTCTGTAGAAAGCTTACAAACTGCCATAGAAATAAATGGCTTTATTTGGATTAGTTATTTACGGGTTTATCACTTGTCATCACCTGTTGTTATCAAAAATAATGTAAAGGGAGTATTTCTCGCATTAGAGAACAGAATTTATATTCATGAACTCAAACCAATTCTAGATGATCGCGATTTTGCTAGACTCAAACAACGACTAGAAAATCTAGAGCCACCAGAGTCACTAGACGATCAAATTCAAAAAATGCTAGAAGAAGCAGAAATTCAGAAAAAGGTAAATTCAGGTAAAAAACTTGCTTGGATTAAAACAATTTCGACGTTAGGCGATCGCAGCATCGAGCTAGAAGAGAAAAAAAACACATATCAAGCTGGTACAGACTTTGAGAATATTGCAAAAAAAGGCTTGGAATTTTTAGGATTTACAATTGATGAATCACATAAAGGCGGCGCAGGAGGTTTAGATTTATTTTGCTCTAAACCTTATCCATTGATAGGTGAGTGTAAAGCAGGAAAAAGTATTCCTAGTGGTACAACTGAAGAATTGATTAAGCTTGGTGGAATGAGACTAGAGACAGAACAACAATTTCGAGACTCTACAAAATTGATTGTCGGTGCTGGGAATCCTACTCCTGACGTAATCACAGCCTCTCATAAATGGAAAGTTAGTATTATCAAAGCCATGACATTACAAAAATTAGTTGAACTCAAAGCCAAATATGATGGCGCAATCGATCTCTTTGAACTCAAGGAATATCTACAAGCAGGACAGATCGACGAAAAAATCAATGAATATATTCAGAAGGTTGAAGGTGAGATTAAATTGCGATCTCGTATTGTTCAAGCGGTAAAAAGACTAGCTGATATGGGAACAACACAGCCAAATTTTGAGAGGATTTGTACACAATACAATGCAATGTTTTTCAAAGACAATGAATCTGTGCTTCAAGATCCGATAGTAAGAGATTTACTAATTGAGCTATCTTCGCCATTAGCGGGATATTTGGGAAGAGTTAAAGGAGATGGGAGAACAGGCGATCGCTTTTACTACCTACGAGATTTACCAGTAGAAAAGGAGACATAAGATGACACTCAAAGAACTGCAACCACAATTGCTAGCCCTGACCCCAACCGAAAAATCCCAAGCAATCCAATTACTTGCTCAGAGCCTCAGCAACACATGGCAAGGAATCGAAAAAAATCCTAGAGTCATGGGTGGAGACGCTTGCATTCGTCAAACCCGCATCCCCATCTGGCTGCTAGTCAGCCTACAACTTCAAGGCGCAAGCGAAGCCTATATCCTAGAAGACTATCCCACCCTATCCGCAGCAGACCTAGTAAATGCATGGCTCTACGCCGAAACACATCCTGACGAAATAGAAACTGCTATTCAAAGACAAGAGGCAGCTTAAAGTGGCACGCCTTTACGCTGATGAACAATTTCCCCGCATCGTTGTCAAACTATTGCAAGAGCTAGGTCACGATGTTCTCACAGCCCAAGAAGCAGGACAAGCAAACCAAAGAATTCCTGATGAAGAAGTATTAGCATTCGCGATTGGTGACAATCGAACAGTCTTAACCATCAATCGGAGTGATTTTATTCGCTTACACAACCTACAACCTAACCATACAGGCATTATCGTCTGTACCGAAGATCTCAATAGACAAAGATGCGCCATGCGAATCAATCATGCAATTATTGACATAGAACCTTTAAACAATAAACTAATCCGCGTGAATCGTCCTAGTTGAAGAAGGTGGGAAAAAGTGCGATCGCTTTTACTTCTTGCGAGATTTACCATTCAATTAGAATAAGATAAAGAATTGGAGTACAAACAATGCTTACAGCCAATCAAATCGTCCAAGATATTTATGCCGACATTACCCGCAAATTACCACCAACGGAGCGATTACAACTAGCCGCCCTCATCTTAAATGGGTTGACCAACCTTGATAAAAATATCATTGATGATAGTGACACTTGGACAGAAGAAGCCCAATTAGAAATAGCTGCCTTTTCTATGCAAAACTTCACCCAAAATAATTTTGAAGAGGAGGCGATCGCATAGTGAATCTCAAATCTGGCGATATTATTACTGTTGACTTTACTGCTGTAACAGGTGTCAAACGCCGTCCTGCTATTGTTCTATCCTTAGGAACCTATCATGCTATTCGTCCTGACATAATCATTGGACTAATCACAACTCAGACAAAAGGATTAGGCGTAACGGATTATGCACTTCAAGACTGGCAATCATCAGGCTGAAGTATATAACACTTTTTTTCAAAGAAAATCAATTCAAGTTCTAGTCAAATTAAATCAACTTGTCTTACTTGTTGTAAACATAGAAAAGGAAGAGATAGTAAAATGGACAAGCTAACTAACTATCGTCAAATAATTAAAAAGATATTAACAGAGCATGATCATCTTGCTAATCGCTCTTCTAGAAAAAAATATCAAACCTGCTTGATTTTTGATGAAGTTCATGATCATTATCTATGGATGTCGATAGACTGGGTTAATCAGAAAAGAATCAATAATACTCATGTTCATATTCGCATTAAAAATGAGAAAGTTTATATTGAAGAGGATTGGACTGAGGAGGGAGTTACTAACGAGTTATTAAGGGAAAATATTCCTAAGTCTGATATTGTTTTGGCTTTTCATGATCCTGAGACTCGCAAGTTAACTGAGTTTGCAGTAGCTTAGCGATCGCTTGATTGCTTATTGACGGGTTTATGAGTATGGCGATCGCACCTTACAACAAATTAATACAACAAGTATCTACAATGAGAATAAACTGGGCTTTTTCACCATCTTTTCTTGTTCTTAAACTATGCCAGCTAAAGATATTTACCATGATGCAGTTAAAAATGCTCTCATCAAGGATGGATGGCTGATCACGGCTGATCCTTATCTGATTCGATATAAGGATGTTGATTTGTTCGCTGATTTGGCTGCCGAAAAGCTGATCGCTGCAGAACGTCAAGGCAAAAAAATTGTGGTCGAGATTAAAAGTTTTTTCGTAATTGCTCAACTCAGGCAAATTGGGGTATACAAAAGTGAAAAAGTGATAAAGTGATAGGATGAAAGAACTTGCCGATTTAAAGCAGCTAACAGAAGAGGGCAAAGAAGTCTTGATAGTGGAACTATGGGAAGAAATATAGAAATTACAAAAGCGGTTAGAAAAGAAACCAAAGGGGTGCGACCTTTATATGATACAGCTAAACTGCAACAGGAAAGCCATAATGATTGAGATTGTTCCAGAATTGCTCTCAGCGAGTATCTGTCAGAACTAAAGCTCTCAAAATCACACTCGCGTCTTTTTCCTTCCATCTCATCCCAGAAGAACATAATCTTTGCTTAATCAAGGTTTTACAAGCTGCTTCAGTGACACCTGACCCAATCGGATAATTTTGCTCTCTGTATTGAGCATAGTGCATTTGAGGACGATGATTTTTGTAATAGGTTATCGAAGCTTGAAGGTTTTCTTTAACCGTTTTATCTAACTCTTTCTCTACTATCAGTTTCTGCATCTGGTCATACAGTTTCTCGGCACTACCTTCTTCATGTTTTAGTTGATGACAACTTTGTTTAAGCCATTCTTTTTGTTCTGCAAGTTTTTGTGGATATAGGCTCGCGGCGACTGCTCCTAAATAACCTGAGGCATGGTAAAAGTCGAGGATCTATTCTTCTGTATGCTTCTTCAAGAATTTCCAGTTTGATTCTGCTCCATCAGCTATTCCTACATAGCTTGCATCTGGATAACGGGTCTTTGTTTGCTGGATCTCTCGCTCCAATCTCTCTAGAAATTTCTGCTTTCCATATTCTGGTGTTGCTCCTACATACATGGTGTGTTGCCTTTCTCCTTCACTATCGTATAGCGATACTGTTCCCACCATCGCTTCTCGCCATCCTGTCTCACACATATCAGCATACATGTTCCGTCTAACCCCACAGCCACTGTTGTAATTGCATGATCCATTTCTGGTACTTCATAGGTCTCACTCTCTTCTTTTGCCTGTACGATACTTCCTACCGCTTCACTCAGTCTCTGTATATACGACAATGCTACCCTTCGTCCATGATTGTCTAGTAAATCTTTTTCTACTTCTCTGGCTGACCCATACGCTATTTTTGATGAGATCTGTTTGGCGAATAATGGCGTTGATGTCACCACTATTCGCGCATTTCTTTTTAGCGGACAGTATGTCTTTCCTCCTCCTCCTTTTTGGTATACATGACGCTCCACTAATACTTCTCCATATGCTGTTTGATAGGCTTTTGCTTTTCTCCTTTTGTTCGCCAAATCTTGTCTCCTATTGTTATTGGTGTCCCATCTGTATCTTGCTTTCTTAATGCTTCTTTCGTGGCAATACAACCTGCTTCGTTTAGTCCTTCTTGGATCTTTTTCTCGCTATCTAACATTGATTCACTCAGTTCGATTGTTATTTCTATTTTTACTTTCGTCCCTTCAACGCTGATCAACTTTGCCGTCATACTTTTGCCTTGACTTTTTTTCTCTTGTCTTTGTATCATTAAAAGGTCGCATCTTCTCTAAAGCACCCTCAACATATCCGAGATCTTCTAGAACTTGATAATCCGATAAATCTAGATTTTCTCGCCATACAGATTCGATGCAGTTGGCTAAATCATGAATGAGCGGATATTGTTGCTCTCGCAGCTATGTTTCTGTCATGTGATGTTAAATGTATGTAAATTTTAACTGTAAGCCCTAATTCGTTGCAGTCGATTATGAATTCGATCTGCTAGATCTATCGCCGCGACTGGTTTGTATAAAAAGTCATCCGCACCAACACTAAAAGCGAGATTTTGCGTATTTGCATCTGTAATTGCACTTAGAAATAAGACTGGTAAGCGCTGCCATTCGGGATTGCTTCTTAAAGATTTACATAGTTCAAATCCATTAATTTGCTGCATATTCGCTTCTAACACGAGTACATCAGGTGATACTGCTTGTAATACTGACCAAAACTCTTGTGAATCTGCTAAGGTCGTTATTTTAAAATGCCAAGGCTTGGGTAGGTTCAGAAGCGATCGCAAAAAATCGATATCATTATCCACAATCATTACCTTTGTAGAGATTTGAGAATTTGATTGCGGTAAATTAAATGAATTGGGAATAGAGGACTTAATTTGATTTGGTATTCCTATTTCAGGAGCCTTATCTGGTGCTTTGAGATAATAGCCACGTCCATGAACAGTAGCGATAAAATCTGATGGAGCACCTGCCGCCACCAGCTTGTGACGCAATCGCCGAATATGCGATCGTACAGTCGCCTCAGACGGAAACTCATCTGACGACCATAAGCGATCCAGAATTTCATCAGCACTTAGCAAATGTTGACTATCGTGCAGTAAAAGCTCCAAAAACTCGTACTCTTTATTGGTGAGTGTAAGCAGTTGACTGTTGTAAGAAACTTCGCAGTTACTAGGATTTAACAGTAAATCTCCCCAAACTAACAACGGAAAAGAACTAGCCCTGCTACGTCTCAATAGCACCCGAATTCGCGCAATTAATTCTTGTTCATCAAAAGGCTTGACTACATAATCATCTGCCCCTGCATCCAATCCACTCACTTTAGCGGCACTAGTATTTTGAGTGCTAAGCAAAAGAATTGGCGTAGTATATCCTTCGGTACGAAAGCGCTGACATAAGCGAATCCCATCTAACTTAGGTAGCTCAATACCTAAGATGATTAAATCATACTCAAAAGTTGAGCCATAAGTCCAACCTACTTCGCCATCTTTAACCACATCGACAATATAGTGATGCTCTGTCAGACTCTTAGCTAAGACAGTAATTAACGCCTCATCATCTTCTACTAGCAATATCTTCATAGGATCACCCGATACGTGGGAAACTCAGGCGCTTCAGCCCTGAGAGGGAAGCGAACGAGGGAATTTATTCCATTTAATCTTTCTAATTGTATCATTTTCACAGGATAAATGTTATAATGTAAGACATGGCACAGAAAGCATTCAAGTACCGATTCTATCCAACTCCTGAGCAAGAAACATTGCTTAGGAGAACGATGGGTTGCGCTCGTTTGGTTTATAACAAAGCCCTCGTCGCAAGGACAGTTGCCTGGTATGAACGACAAGAGCGAGTCGGGTACACTGAAACTTCTGCGATGTTGACTGAATGGAAAAAGCAAGAAGACTTGCAGTTTCTTAATGAGGTTAGCTGTGTACCAGTCCAACAAGGATTGCGACATCTGCAAACAGCATTTACCAACTTTTTCGCTGGTCGAGCGAAATATCCAAACTTCAAGAAAAAGCATAATGGCGGCAATGCCGAGTTTACTAAATCTGCTTTTAAATGGCGAGATGGTCAAGTCTACTTGGCTAAATGTGCCGAACCGTTGGCTATCCGTTGGAGTCGAGATATCCCAGAAGATTCTGAGCCATCCACTATTACGGTGAAGCTCTCGCCCTCTGGTAGATGGACTGTTTCTTTGTTGGTTGATGTCCAGATTGAAGCATTTCCCGAATCTCCTAATCAAATTGGTTTGGACTTGGGTATTAGTAGTCTGATCGCATTGAGTGATGGTGAAAAAGTTGCTAATCCTAAAATCTTCAAAGCTAAGCGGCGTAAATTGCGTAAAGCACAAAAAGCGCTTAGCCGCAAGAAGAAAGGATCTAACAATCGGCACAAAGCTAGATTGAGAGCTGCTAAAGTTCATGCAGAAATCAGCGATGCTCGTAATGATTTTCTTCACAAGTTGACAACTCGATTGGTTCGTGAAAACCAAGTGATTGCAGTCGAGGATCTGTCTGTGAAGAATATGGTCAAGAACCACAAGCTTGCTCTTTCTATCAGTGATGCTAGTTGG
>JBBRMK010000035.1:0-43973 GCA_038230875.1 Pseudanabaenales cyanobacterium | reverse complement strand
CTTTCCAGCTCTTGCCGAAAAAAACTTACAATCCCGTCAAAATTATTTGCCTGTTTCAACTGTTTTACGCTTTTAGCTTAAAAATACGATTATCTTTATACTCTTTTTTGCATAGCTTTTTTCATAATGAGAATTGCTGGCGCCAAGCAGATGTAAAAGACATTATTCAAGACTTAGACAACGAAATATATTACAAAAACGACTATAGCAATCCTAAATGAGTCGTGGAAATATAAGGCGTATAACAAGGGGCTTAAGCCCATTGTTTGTCTACAAATGATTTAGGATTGCTATAGAAGCCCTCGAACAAATCCGCCAAGAATATCACCAATATAAATACAATTAATTGCTGACCAGTGCCTTATACTGTATCTGCTAGTTCACCCATGATGTAAGTCGCAGCGATCGCCCGATCATCTCCCATGATCATCGTGGCAAATAACTGATCAGAGATTTCGACTAATGTTTGCGGAATCGTCTGATCTGTTAATTTATTGCGTAATGCCATGATCGGCGTTGAGCGCAGATTCAGAACCACAAAATCGGCTTCTTTCCCAACCTCAAAATTACCTAATTTATCATCAAGAGATAACGCGATCGCTCCGCCTAAAGTGGCAAGAAACAATGCTTGAAAAGCTGAGAGTTTTTGCGATCGCAACTGCGTTACTTGATAAGCTGCACTTGCAGTACGCAAAATCGAGAAACTTGTACCCGCACCAACATCAGTTCCCAATCCCACTTTTACAGGCGTTTCCAAAGATTTTGCTTTTTCTAATTTAAATAACCCACTACCTAAAAACAAATTAGAAGTTGGACAAAAAGCGATCGCTGCTTTTGCTTCAGATAATCTTGCAAATTCGCGATCGCTAAGTTGTACTCCATGAGCAAAGATTGATCTTTCCCCAACTAAACCTGCACGATCATAAGCATCAAGATAGCCTTCACTTTCAGGGAAAAGCTCAGCAACAAATTCCACCTCTTTTACATTTTCCGAAAGATGCGTATGCAAATACACATCAGGGAATTCCGCTAAAAGTTTACCTGCATTTGATAGCTGTTCTGAAGTTGATGTAATTGCGAAACGTGGGGTGACCGCATAAAGTAAGCGATCGCGCTTATGCCATTTCTTAATTAATTGCTTAGTTTCTAAATAAGAAGATGTTACTGTGTCTCTCAAAAATTCTGGAGCATTACGATCCATCATTACTTTGCCCGCAATCATCCGCAAGTTACGGCGCTGTGCTTCCTCAAAAAAAGCATCCGTTGATTGTGGAAAAACCGTCGTAAATACTAAGGCTGTAGTAGTTCCATTTCGCAATAACTCATCCAGAAATAGCGACGCTATTTCTAGAGCATAATTGCGATCGGCAAATTTGCGTTCCGTAGGGAATGTATAAGTACTCAGCCACTCCAATAACTGCTCTCCATAGGAGGCAATCATTTCCATCTGAGGAAAATGAATATGCGTGTCGATAAATCCTGAGACAATTAAACGATCGGGATAATGTGTAATGGGAATATCAGCATATTGAGCATGTATCTGTTCATAATTGCCCAAAGCCTTTACTTTGCCATGCTCAATTACTAACAAACCATCTGGAAAGTATCGAATACAATCAGACTCGGGTATATAAAAAGGATCAGCGATCACATCTAAAAAACTTGCTCGAAATCCTTTAATGGGCGAAGACATCGGCATACCCTAACAAATCTAAATATACAAGCGTGGGAATATGCGCAAAACAAGCTTGGGCAAGATCATAGCGATTTTCACGAATTAGCATATCAATTAGCTTGCGATACACAGATAACAAATGCTTCACATCATTAGCAGCATATTTTAATTGCTCCTCCGATAGCACTTGGATATTACCCCAGTCAGAAGACTGAGAGGTTTTATCAAGTTCAATTTTTTCGAGTTCGCGTACTACTTCTTTTAGCCCATGCTTATCGGTATATGTTCTGGCGAGTTTACTAGCAATTTTGGTGCAAAAAATCGGATGGGTGGCGATACTGAGATGGGCTTCGAGCATCCCTACATCAAACCGAGCAAAATGAAAAACTTTGGTTACATCGGGCGCTTCAAACAAATATTTAAGATTTGGTGCTTCTTTAATTCCTTGGGCAATTCGGACTAAACTTACAGTTTCCTGATCATTGCTAATTTGAATTAAGCACAAGCGATCGCGCCTAGGAATCAAACCCATAGTTTCAGTATCAACTGCGATCGCTTCACAACTGAGATATTCTTGAAGGGTTTCAAAATCGATATCGTTATCAAAAATTCTAAAAGCTGGCATCTTAATTCTTAGGTTATCTCAAGCACTAGTTATACAGCTTTTATGCAGCCTATTTGGCAAAACTTATTAGACTTTTTCAAACTAAAGACATAGAAGGCACAAAAGAGAACACAAGAGAGAGCATAAGTAGATCAAAGCCCTAACTAGGTTTTCTAAATTATTTCCATAGAAAATCAATTTGCAATTATTAAAATTAAAGTTTAATATTTAAACTCTAAACCATTTAGCCTATACAATGTAGTTAGTTTTTTATAATGCTTAAGATAGATTAGATCGCCTAAGCTAAGAGTGTTGGTAATTCTTCCCACAATTACTTTCTAGATTCTATATCTTAAAATATCATAACGATCTCTGTACCGAGACTTTCTCTGAGACATTACTGAAAATTTTTAAAGAGATTACTCCGAAACAATAAAGTAGATTTTTGAGTCAGCTTTTTAAGTTGATTAGTATAATGTAATCAAATTCAACCTTTAAGAGTTTTTTACTGTGGCACAGGAGAATATTAATATGGCGCAGTTATCCAATCAATATCAATCCGAACAACTTTCTGAACAAGTTACAGATATAACTGCGGGCAGCATTGATCAAGCCCAACAATATATTTTTAACTTCTTTCTAGAAATAAGCAAACATTATAAATCTGAAGAAATTTTAAATCAATTTAATAAGTTATTTATTCGTTATGAAGAGATTAATAATGTTAGAGCTTATTATGCTTTAGGTGAAATCATATTTCATGATAAAGAGGACGAATTTAAACATACGCTTTTACGCTGTTGCTATATTCTCAATAATAATTGGGCAATCAATGGAAACATAACTGCTTGTCAGCAGTTAGTGGAACTTTTTTTGTTGAATTCAATACGTATCCCCACACGAATTCACAAATTAAAAAAGCTAAGGCAGTGGTTACAAAACTTTGTTCAATCTGAAGAATACAAAACTTTGCGATCGCTCTCAGGAAGAGCAGGAGTAAGTAGAAATTATCATGATTGGAGCGAGCGTTTTTCTTCCTATTTATTAACTTCAGAATATACCGATCTAAACAAACCACCTGAGCAACGTCAATACGCAGAAACGCTAGCTCGAAAGATTAAAAAACAATTTAAGTTTGATCTAGCTATGTATATATCTCGGATTGACACAAGATCAGGTGCTAATCCACAGCGTCAAAACCCTACTACTTTAGGAGATGGCGTACTTATTTTAATAAAAAGAGTTTTAAATAAGCAGGGGAATGAGAATTTCAGAAATGTTGCAAAAAATTTCTCTAACCAAATTCGTCATATGACTTTTTTAGAATTTAAAGAAAATCTGCTCAGATATCTAGGGATCTCACGAGATGATTTAGAAATTCCTGAAGTCATGCGATTAACAGTAGTACAAAAATTAAATCATTTTCAAGGGCATCAAGATGCACAAAAAATGACCCTTAGTTTATTACATGTAACTTGCAATCGGGTTTTGCAATATCTTCTATTAAATGAGCGCCGTAAACCTTCTGTATTTCTACAATTATCTTTAGAGAGTAATAACTTTCTTAATCCTGTAATTCTATTACTAAAAATTGTCCTCATCTTTCCTAATAGTCGCTTGCACTTAGAAGGTTATATTGCCGAATTAATTAAGTTTTATAGTTCTTATGATGAAATAGAATGTCGAGCTTTTATTAATTTCCTTGATGTTTTAAATGTCACATTAGCGATTTTTGACGAAGATACGGACTATAGCTTAATTAAAATGAAGAATATTGAAAATGATTTCCCCGATATAAATTTAGAAAATTATCGCGTTTTTTCGCAATCAAAGCGATTTATCGATTTGGTTGGTCAACCGACCAATCAACAAAATACAACAAAAACTCTAAATTCTTAGGTTAAAGATTCAATCCATTCAAAAATGCGATTCCAAGCCCACCACCGATCGCGATCGCCATATTGGTTCTGACATTTTTTACTGCTGACATAGCCAACATGACCACCATGTTCTGTAAGCATAAGTTTAATTGCAGAGTTCTCTTTAGCGATCTTTTTTAAGTCCGCAACAATCGATGGAGCGAACATTGGATCATCATCTGCATAAAGAATTAAAGTTGGCTTTTGGAGATGTGACATGAAATATAATGGACAACTTGCCTCGTAGTATTCCTCTACGGAAGCAAAGCCTAATTTGGCAATCGTCAACTCATTATCAAACCCCCAAATGCTGTTAGCACGTTCCACAGCATTTCTGTCAATTGCTTCAGGATGATATTTTGCCATCCGTCTCGCTAGCTTCTTGAGTTCGCGGGCGATCGACTTTTCTAAAAATTTACCCAAATCATCTTTAACTAAATAAGTAAGCGATCGATTAGAGTCCAAACTAGGGCAAATCACGGCTCCACCTGCGATGTCAGCAGACGTAATTTCTAAATCACTACCCCAATTAGCAATCTCTTCTCCTGCCTTAATTCCCCATAAAGCTAGCTGACCACCAAGAGAATATCCCGTTAGCCAAAATGGTGCAGGACATCCCAATTGTTTGGCAGTATTAGCGATACGTATGAAATCTTCGCCTTCATAAAGCCCGTCTGAGGTGAAAGCTGGTGAAAGCTCAGCCGTTTTGCCATGCGCCCGCCAGTCAAATAAAACGACTGCATATCCTTTGGCGATCGCCTTTCGACCAAGAATTTTAAGGAACCATTGATTATCTAAATCCCCCGTAATTCCATAAGTTCCGACTATTGTTCCTTTTGCCTTTGCTGGAATTGCATATTTGCCAAATATAGGAACTCCATTTGCACCTATAAAAATATGCTCTTGATAAACAGGTTCTGTTTCAACTGTAAAGCTTTCCCACTTTCGACTCAATCGTAAAGCAGTATAAAGAGTCATTAGCAGCCCATTTTTTAGCAGCCAAGGCGGAGTATAGAAGATCATGCAAACAGAAGTCCTTATTTATGTTCCTGTATGTTTACTATAGCAATCGCCCCTAAAAAATGTTCTACAGCAGTTATTGATCAAAACCACCACGACAAGGGTCGCAGGGCGAAGCCCCGCAACAGCAGTTATTGATCAAAACCACCACGACAAGGGTCGCAGGGCGAAGCCCCGCAAAGGGTTTTATACTATTGTTTGTGGTAGGTTTGAAAGCAAATTGCTGTAAAAAGAAAGTAGAGCCAACGCAAAACGCTACCTCTACTTTCTGATCTAACCTGATTACGGAGAGAGAGGGATTCGAACCCTCGTTAAAGTTGCCCCTAAACAGCATTTCCAGTGCTGCGCCTTCAACCACTCGGCCATCTCTCCTCACTTAACTTACAGAAAATTCAATCAGAATTTACCTGTTTCATCACGTGGAATACAATCATACCAAAGCATGGTACATATGCAAGACTTGTAACTGCAAATTTTAAGTGCAAATTTTGGGAGATTAGGCAGCGTGTTGGCGATACCAAGCGATCGTATTGTTTAGCCCTTTGCGAAAATCTACTTGGGCAGTGAAACCAAAAGCTTGCTTAGCCCTCTCGACATCTAGACAACGACGCGGCTGTCCATTCGGTTTATCGGTTTCCCAAACAATTTTGCCATCGTAACCCATTAACTCACAAATTAAATGGATCAAATCTTTGATCGAAATCTCCAAACCTGTACCAATATTCACAGGCTCAGATTCGTTATAAGTCGATGATGCCATGACAATGCCACGCGCCGCATCATCAGAATATACAAACTCTCTAGTCGGTGTACCATCACCCCATACAGAAATTTGGCGATCGCCTTTTTGTTGCGCTTCATAAACCTTACGAATCAAGGCAGGGATCACATGAGAACTACGCGGATCAAAATTATCTTCAGGGCCATATAAGTTAACAGGTAATAAATAGATACCATTAAACCCATACTGTTGACGGTAGGACTGCAACTGCACTAGCAAAGCTTTTTTAGCGATGCCATAAGGAGCATTAGTGACTTCAGGATAACCATTCCAGATATCTGATTCTTTAAAAGGCACTGGAGTAAAGTTGGGATAGGCGCAAATTGTACCGACGCAAACAAATTTTTGAACATTAGCTTCATAAGCGGCTTGAATTAATTGCACACCCATGATTAAATTATCGTAAAAAAGTTCAGCAGGTTTCTCACGATTGAGTCCAATACCGCCCACATGAGCCGCCAGATGAATTATTAAATCTTGTCCTTGAACAACTTTTTCGCAGGTGGCAAGCGATCGCAAATCATCCTCTTTGGAGCGAGGTACGGTTATCAAATCTAGACTAGCTCCTGCGGTGATAAGTTGCGCGATTACCTGTTTTCCTAAAAAGCCAGCACCACCAGTAACTAAGATCTTTTTATCTTTAAACTGTAGTTTTGATTGATTATCTAGCACATAAACCTCTTAAATTAAAATAAACTACCAATTAGATGACTGAGCCGCATTTCGGAGGGTCGCAATATCTTGAGAGATAGTGCCTTTAGGATTAGGTAGTCCCAACACCTCCAAATCAGCATCAACCATCAGCTCAACTAAATCTTTGAAGGTAACTTTGGGTTGCCAGCCAAGTTTTTGTTTTGCCTTAGTAGAATCGCCCAATAGCAAATCAACTTCGGCAGGTCGGAAATAACGTGGATCGATCTCCACATAGTCTTCCCAGTTAAGATTAACGTAAGCAAAAGACTCTATCAGAAACTCTCTCACTGAATGGGTTTCCCCTGTCGAGATCACATAATCATCAGGTTCAGTCTGCTGCAACATTAACCACATTGCTTCGACATAGTCTTTGGCATAGCCCCAGTCACGCTTTGAGTCAAGATTTCCTAAATACAGTTTTTTCTGATGACCAGCGACTATACGCGCGATCGCTCTCGTAATCTTGCGAGTGACAAATGTTTCACCACGACGCGGTGACTCATGATTAAACAAAATTCCATTGCAAGCAAATAGCCCATAGGATTCGCGGTAATTAATAGTTTGCCAATGAGCATAGACTTTGGCGCAAGCATAGGGACTACGCGGATAAAAAGGGGTTTCCTCATTCTGAGGCACAGCTTGAACTAGTCCATACATCTCCGATGAACCTGCTTGATAAAAACGAATCCCTCGGCTGTTACGCTGCTGATAATCACGTAGTGCCTCTAGCAGTCGTAAAGTTCCCATCCCCACTGTGTCAACAGTATATTCTGGAGAGTCAAAACTGACCCGCACATGAGATTGAGCGCCAAGGTTGAATACTTCATGAGGTCGAACTGCTTCTAAAATTCGTCCTAGGGTTGTACCGTCTGTCAGATCGCCATAGTGCAGAAATAATTTGGTTTCTGGTAAGTGCGGATCTTGATACATGTGATCGAGGCGATCTGTATTGATGGTCGAAGTGCGGCGAATGATGCCATGTACTTCGTATCCTTTTGCTAGTAAAAGTTCTGATAAATACGATCCATCTTGACCTGTTATCCCTGTGATCAATGCGCGTTTTGATTTACTCATGAAGTATCGTTTGAAAAGACTCAATTAAGATTTCTTTGTTAGCATACCTACAAATTTATAGCGATCGCCAATAAAATTCATAAGCATAGAAGAGATATTTTATCCTGCATCGCTTTTATAGGCTCTATATACATTTGCCATCGATCAACATTTTTTCAAACTCAGTTGCTGGTATAGGAGGACTAAAGAAATACCCTTGCATCTGATCACAACCATTCTCTTTCAAAAATTGAATCTGTTCCTCAGTTTCGACACCTTCTGCAATAACTTGCAGTGATAAACTATGTGCTAAGTCGATGATTGCTAAGGAAATCGATGCATCATGTCGATCTGTAAGCACGTTCTCAATGAAGCAGCGATCAATTTTAATTGTGTTAACTGGAAAATGTTTGAGATAGCTTAAAGACGAATAGCCTGTACCAAAATCATCGATCGCTACCTTTACACCTATCGTCTGTAACTGCGACAACACCTGAATCGTAAATTCTGCATTTTGCATGATAATACTCTCGGTGAGTTCGAGTTCTAAATGATCTGCTTCTACACCACTTTCTTGCAAAACTTTGCTAAGCATTTCAATTAAGTTACTATCTGGACGAAAATGTTGACCAGATAGATTGACAGCGATAAACCCATAACTAATATTTAGGGCTTGCCACGCTCGCATCTGTTTACAAACGTCATTCAGAATTAATTCACTCAAACGTAGAATTAGTCCTGTTTGTTCGGCAACAGGAATAAATTTGCTCGGCATAATTAGCCCAAGCTCTGGATGCTGCCATCTTGCTAATGCTTCAGCCCCAATAATTTGTCCTGAATTTAAATCAACTAAAGGCTGATAAAAAACACAAATTTCTTGACGATCAATGGCACGATGAAGGCTATTTGCCAAAGCCATATATTCGGAAGATTGGATATGAAGGTCAGGACTATACAACTTATAGGTGTTTCTGTCATGAGTTTTGGCATAGTACATTGCGAGCTCAGCATTTTTAATTAATCCATCTACATCTTGATGATCTTCAGGAAATATGGTGATGCCAATACTACTGGTAAGAAAAACCTCATGCCCATACAAATTGTAAGGACGGCTCAATAGATCTAAAATTTTCTGAGCTTCAAGTTTGACGCTAATTACATCAGTAATATTAGAGATAATCATTGCGAATTCGTCGCCTTGAATCCGAGCCACCATGTCGCAAGCGGCTGTATATCTAGTTAAACGTTCTGCAATTGCCTTAAATAATTGATCGCCAATATCATTACCAAGTGTATTGTTAATAATATTGAAATTATCTATATCCAAAAAGAGTAAAGCTAAAGACCGATTGTTAATCTGTGCATGTAATATTGCTTGACTTAATGACGTATGAAAAAGAATCCGATTTGGTAATTTTGTAAGTTCATCATGATGAGACAGGTATTCAAACCTAGCTCCAACTGCTTTGATCTCGTCATAGTAATGCTCTTTAACTGAGTTGTATTTTTGCAGACGTGAAGCGATCGCTTTCAGCAATTCCGAAGAAGTAAATGGTTTAGTCAGATAATCATCTGCACCTAGTTGCATAGCCTGTCGCATATCCGCCTTTTCACTCATAGCCGTCAAAAAAATAAACGGAATCATTGAAGTTTTAGCTTCTTGTCGCAACGCAACTAAGGTTCCATAGCCATCTAGTTCTGGCATAGCAATGTCGCAAATAATTAAATCTGGTAAATAGGTTTTGGCAATTTGTACGCCAACGACTCCATTCTCTGCTCCCATTACATCAAAACCTTCGTAGGAGAGAGTCTCCATGATCTCCTCTCGTAAGGCTTCTACATCTTCGATAATTAGAATCGTTGTCATAATCGCATTTATTCCTCTGTCAGAATTTTAGGGTTAAGATATTTAACATTTAGACAGTTACAGCGCTTTGCGATGAAACCAAACCCAGATTTTTTATAAAAGCCCCGCGAAGCCGGGCTTTTATAAAAATATTGTGGTTCGTTTGTTCATGATTTGCTGTAATAGAGGCTCAACTAAAGGTTGCTTTTTAACAACTGATTTAGAGAGGTAACCTTACTTGAATAGTTGTTCCCTTATTTTCAATACTAATAAGCCTAATTGTGCCGCTTAAGATATCAATTGAGTTTTTGACAATTGCCATTCCTAGCCCATTACCTGCAATCATACCAACATTGGGAGCACGATAAAAATGCTCGAAAATCTTTTCTTGATCATTTATAGGAATGCCAATTCCTTGATCTTGAAATTCTAACAAAAGTTGGGGAATGAGATCTTTAGTTTGGGAGATTATCAAAGTGATTTCTCCACCATTGGGAGAATATTTAATAGCATTTGACAATAAATTAGAAACAATTTGTTTAAAGAACTTATTGTCAATTGATATATTTGAGGGTGCATTGATATTTTTAAATAAAACTTGATGCTTATCACTTGCTAACAGTTTAGCCTGTTCGATTATATCTAAACAAAAATCTTCCAAATTAATTTCTTCTATTTGTAACTCCAGTTTTCCAGATTCAGTTTTACCAATGACTAATACTTCTTCCAATAAATTAGTCATTCCTTTAACTTCCCGTTGGATTTTATCAATACGCTCTAATTTTTTAATGTCTGACATTTTATGTCCATAATTTCGCAATAAATCACTTGCTGCTTGGATAGTAGCAAGTGGAGTCCGAAATTCATGAGATGCTCTGGAGATAAATTGTGATTTAAGTTCGTTTAGCTCTTTTTCTTTAAGCAATGCTCTTTTAAGTTGGCTAAGACTTTGCTCTAATTGATAGGTGCGCTCAGCTACTTCACGCTCTAAATTTTTATTGAGATCTTGGACGCGTTCAAATAATTTTACTTGCTGAATAGCGATCGCTACGTGATTAGCCAATTGCCTAAACAGGTCGATTTCAAAGTCTTCCCACTGTCGAGGTGTTATACATTGATGAGCAATTAATAATCCCCATAATGTATCGCCAAATGAAATTGCAACTACAATATTTGCTTTAACTTGAAAGCATTGCAGAAGATTTTTATGACAAGGAGTTAACTCTGCAACCTCGACATCATTAATACTAGAAATCAGTCGGTTTTGGTATTGTTTTACATAATCATCATTATCAATTATTGTGCCTACAATTGATAATGATAAATCATTAACTGCTTCGACTACAAATTTACCACTTCCGTCTTCTTGAAACTGATAAATAACCACGCGGTCAATACATAACAATTCTTGAGCTTCTTTAACGGTAATTGCGAGAATTTGATCGAGATTTAGCTCGCATTGAATTTTTAATAAAATTGCATTTAGTAACCGTTCTCTTTGATTTTGATAACGTAGTTGTATCTCTACTTTCTTACGTTCGGTAATGTCATAGTAACTACTCAAGTACATTCGCTTACCTTTATATGTCATTAGTCTTGTTGAAACTAAAACATCTTTAAAGGTGCCATCTCGATGACAAATATGTGTTTCAACAGTTGTTACCCGACCAGTTTCTTGAAGCTGCTGCAATCTCAATAAAGCTTGATCATGTTCGGTACGATCAGGATATAAATAATTTATAAAGTTTGGACTGGAGTTAGCTTCAGCCATACTATAACCTGTGAGATTTTCCATTCCCGAATTAAAAATCGCGAAATAGCCCGTGTCGTCACTAAAGCTAATTCCTTCTTTAATGGAGGTAAGTACTGTACGCAAACGTTCTTCACTTTCACGCAATCTTTGAGTGGATTTTGCATTCTCAGTAATGTCAGTTTGAATGCCTATATAATTGGTGAGTTCGCCATATTCATTAAATACTGGGGCAATATATAAATCATTCCAAAATGGCACGCCATCTTTGCGATAGTTGAGCAAGACAGCATGACACTCGCGCTCTTCTTTAAGTGCATTTTGTAAATCTAAAATCCCGCTTTGATGACGATCGCTACCTTGCAAAAATCGACAATTTCGTCCAATTGACTCCGCCGCGCTATAACCTGTAATCTTCTCAAAGCTTGGATTCACATAAATTATCGGATTTTCAGGTAAGGTAGCATCGGTAATCACAATTCCATTAGAGCTTGCCGCGATCGCTCGTTCGCGTATTTGCAGAGACTCTTTCGCCCGATTACGTTCAGAGACATCCCGCAAAGAGGCCACCGTATAAACTATTTGATCTTGATCAATAGCCTCAGCTACGCGCATTTCCACAGAAGTTGTCTTTCTCAATTTGTTGATAATGTCAATATCTGTACTTTGCCCCGAAACTACAGGTATTCCAAAAACTTTACCAACAATATCTTCGGCGCTACATCCAAACAGGTTCTCGGCGGATTGATTGGCGTAGCGAACAATTCCCTCACGATCAACTATCACTACAGCATCGGGAATTTCACTAACTAAATGACTAAATTTCGTGTCATTAAAATGCTTAATTTGAGATTGAGATATCGGTATATTTGTAATGTCTTGACAAGTACCAACAATCTGTTGCAAATTGTCATTTATACCTGTTTTTAGTGAAAGCGAAACTGATAAAAGTGTTTTTGTAGCGCCATTAAGTTTTGCTTCATACTTAACATTATGCTGAGATTCTAAGCATTGATTAACCTGTGTATTTAATAATCGGACAAACTCTATAGGTAAACATTCATGAGGCTGTAAACCAACTAGATTAACAGTTTGATCAATGTTATGTTCTCCGACAATAAGATACAAGAAGGCAAGATTTACGATCGCAAATCGCAACGTAAATTTTTGGTCGCTTACTTGGTCATTTATACTTAGTAACTCCGTATTTGACTCAACCGTCAAAACAAAGATTCCTGATTGAATATGATCAAGGACATCTTGCATAATCGCCAAATCACTTTCCAAAAATCGCCAATAGATTAATTTTACTTTATAGGAAATAAATTGAGTTTAAATACTTTAGGTGATATCTAACAATAAAAGTACCCGATTTATTAAAACTAAAATGTGAGTATGCCGCGCTTTGCGCAGCATACTCACGGTAAAATCTTTTCAAGAAATCGCCTTATTAAGACATAAAGTCTTGAAATAAAAGGGCTTACAAATAATCTATCCTCACATTTTATCCTAGATAAAAAAGGTGTAGCTATAACATTGCACCTTTTTAAGTTTTATAATTAATTAAAATTTAATTTCTTAAACTTTTATGTCTTTGAAACTTTCAGTTCCTTCAATCGGTTGTGCTAGTTGCATTGAAACTATTACTAAAACCATCCAATCTGTCGATACGACAGCAACTATTGCGGGCGATGCTGCAAACAAATCTTTAGATATCGAGAGTCAATTGTCCGAAGTCAAAATTCGTGAGCTAATTGCGATCGCAGGTCATAAAGTCGCCTAATTAGTCGCTTACAGCAAATCCCGAACAAACCCACCACTAAATTTTTTGTAAAAGCCCCGCTTCGCGGGGCTTTTACAAAAAATCTGGGTTTGGTTTGTTCTCAATCTGCTGTAATTTAAAAATAAAGGAGTGCTCTAAATACCTTTGTCTTTAAAGGTCACAATACTCGCCTCTAGGTATATTAAAGTCGCCCGACTTGCCACCGCTCTTATGGATTAGCCGCGTATTTGAGATAATCATCGTCTTTTCTAGCGACTTTGCCATATCGTATATAGTCAAAGCGGTAATTGTTGCAGCAGTCATAGCTTCCATTTCGACGCCAGTCTCAGCCTTAGTTTTTATCTCGGCTTCAATTTGATAACCAGGAATATTTTCATCTAGGATAATCCTGACATCGACACTGGTTAAATTGAGGGGATGACACATAGGAATCAAGTTTGCTGTTTGTTTCGCTGCCATGATTCCCGCTAGTCTCGCCGTACCCAAAACATCCCCTTTCGGTAAATCGCCCGCTTGGATCGCATCCAACGTAGTTGTTTTCATAGATATTTCACACATGGCGATCGCCCGTCTTACCGTTTGCGGTTTATGAGTCACATCCACCATTTGAGCATTACCGTTTTGGTTAAGATGAGCGAGTGACTGAAGAGTATCCGTATCCATAAAAGCTTTACTGAAATTAACACGATAATAAAAAATTAAGCACTGAGAGAGCAAAAGCCAGCCTTTAGCAATTTTCTTTATAAAAATTGGTTGTGACAAAATTTCATCAAAACTAATTTTAGAATTTTTAGATTCTATGGTGCTGAAAATTCTAAAATTGGGTTCATCATGAAAACTGCTAACAAACTTTTCGCTTAGTACAAAAGTCTACCTGAATTATGACTGAGACTGTAAAGATCGAGCTTTATGCCGATAATCTTGGTGTGACTCAGATCATCGCCACCCAACTTGCTCAACTTGTTACCGCAGACACAATTATTTTGCTAGAAGGCGATCTTGGCAGTGGCAAAACTACTTTTATGCAAGCATTTGGTCATGCTCTCGGTATCAGATCTACGATCGCTAGCCCTACTTTTACGCTAATTGATGAATATACCGAAGGTCGGTGGCCGCTCTATCATATCGATCTCTATCGCTTAGAGTCATCTCAAGTCCCTAGTTTGCATTTGGAAGAATATTGGCGCGGTGAAGATTTTCCTCTTGGTATTGTGGCGATTGAATGGGCAAGCAAATTGCTAAATGTTCCACCTCATCATCTCAAGATTAATCTGTCAGTACCAATGCGATCGCGATCTAGCGAAGAATCTCAAAATCTCGAATCGCCTAGCTTAGCTTCAGATGAAGACTTTCTCGAAGATTTACCCGAATATCGTCTAATTCAGCTAATTGCCCAAGGCTCACCAAATGTAGAACTTCTTAAACAGTTTCAAAATAGTGAGGTTATTCGCCGCTTAACTGCTTCTACCTAAAAATCTAAAGATGTTTAAGTAAAATAAGTTTAAGTGACTGAATATTATGTGGAAGTTTCTAAAGCCCTCACCCCTAGCCCCTCTCCCGGAGGAGCTACCGTGTACACACAAGTCCTACCTGTCTACGTTTTATGGTTTCGATCCCCCTCAATCCCCCTTAAAAAGGGGGAAGAATATCTTCTCCCCCCTTTTTAAGGGGGGCTAGGGGGGATCGTTAGAATCTAACAGGATAAATGGTGACTTGTGTGTACACCGTAGCCTTCTCAAGGGGGGGGTGGGGGGATCTAAAACTTCAAACGCAGCTAGAAAAATATATAAGGGAAATAATATTCTCCCCCCAACCCCCTTAGAATGGGGGGAGAATATTTTGTTTCTAAGTATTTTAGTATTGGCTTCATTTAATTAATTTCCTTCTACAATTTTAATTTCTGCTTCGGTTAATCCATAAAGTTGATAGACAAGAAGATCGCATTCTGTTTCTAATGTGGATATATCGACATAATTATTATTGTTGATATTCCATAATAATCCTCTTGATTTCATTTGCATCAATATCTACTTGTTCAGATTTTGAGTAAACGGTTAATAAAATAATTCCTGTTGCTGTTTTAACATAATAAATTAGACGATAAACGCCACTTTTGCCTTTTTGATTGTCGCTATTTTTAACTCTTAGTTTAAAGACGGGATAACCAATTCCAGATATTTGATCGCCAAGTAATTCGCCTTCTCTAGTTGTTGAATGACTGGCTGCATATCTTCTTGAATACGTTGATATTTTTTGCGAAGATTGCGTAGGTTTTTCAGAAATATGGGTGAGGCTTCTACTTTAATTGGTGGTTGATTAGTCATTGGCTAGTTGCTCCCATACTTCAGAGATAGGGATAGTTTGACCTGTCATGGCTTCATGCCAAGATTGTCGAAAGTCATCAATGATTTCTTGTTTGGAGGGTTCTTCAATTTCTTCTGTCTCAGAAATAAGAACGATTAATTCAACTCGGCTATTTGTCTTTAGCTAAAGTGGATAATCTAAGGTGAGTTCACCTTTTTCGTTGACACTTGCCATTACTTTAAGTGCTTGCATGATTTGTTACTCCTAAATTAAGGTTCTACGAATCTGGTTGATTTATCTCAATAATGCTACAAATCCTGCTTGCTCAAAGTGTTTGTCATAGGCAAGGGCTTCTAATATATTCTGTTGCTGCATGATTTGAAAGGATGTGCAGTTGGTATGACTCCATGCTTGATCAGGACGATTATCGTATAGTTCAAGGGCATTTTTAAACAACTCATCAGTTTAGATAATTACTTCTATTTCTGGGTTAATAAGTGAGTGTTGGATAAATCTAACTGCTTTTTTACGATAGGAATTACCTTTACCAGAAAATGCATTTAGAAGTTCAATAAATATCATTTGGCTAGTAACGATCTGGGTTGACGATGAAGAAATTGCAATCTGTCTAGCTTTTTGATGGAGGTCATCTTCGGGGTTAAGTAGGGTAATCCAATATCCTGTGTCAGCAAATATTTTTTTCATACTTGCTCCTTGGGTGTGCCATATAGATAATGATCGAGATTTTTGGAAAGGTCTTTGGGAATATTGGTGTTTACGTCTGTTTCGGCGTTGATTTGATCGATAAAACTCAAAAAAGATGGAATCTCAGCTTCTTTCGAGTTAGGATTTTGACTAGATTCTTGTCTATTTTGTTCGTTGGTTCTAGTTTTAATAAACAGAAAGAAGTCTAAGACTTCTCTTACTAAAAAATCTGGTGCGCGATCGAGTTCATAAATTAGTTGTTCTTTGTCTGACATGAGTTTATCTCTATTAGGTTTTTTGTTTTAAGATTTTCAGTTTTATCTAAATCATAGGCTTGATTTCATAGTAGAAGTTTTTGCGCCTACGCTATATTCCTCACAGCTACTTTCCATCATTCACACCTTCTACAATTTTAATTTCTGCTTCTGTTAATCCATAAAGTTGATAGACGAGCCATCGCATTATTATCAAATAGATTTTCTAATTCTAAATTTATTTTTATCTACAACAACTGTAGCACCAGATATTTCTTGTATATCAACGCGATCGATAAATCTTTCCACTACTTGTCGAATTTCTATTGCGGTTGATTCAAATGGAAGTCGTAAAATGATTAAACCGCAATGTGTACTTGGCGGATAGGTTTTGATATTTGCCCATCCGAGATCGCGGCTGATGATTATGCGCTGTTCTTTTTGAGCAAATACAAATAGCTCAGGATCTTTTGTGCCGCTTAATCCAGAGGTTTTTACATGAATTGTGTCATAACTTCTATTATTAAGTAAGGTTTCTAAACTTAGGGGACAGTCTTCATCAATTAAAAAACGAGGTTTCAACTGGCTTGTTCCATTGAATAGACTGTCTCATTATTTAAAAGCTCAGCAAAATAGGCTAGTGATGTCAAAATCTGGTCTTGGGTAACTGCATATTCTTGAATTACTTCTTCATAGCTCATACCTCCTGCCAGAGAGCCAATAATAATCGCGATAGGAAGTCTTGTGTTTTTTAGCACTGGCTTACCATGTTGAATTTCGTTGTCTATGGAAATGGCATCATACAGGGCTTTGTTTTTCATGAATTACTCCAGCTAATTTCTTTTAAAATAGCGTTCTCATTATCTGTATATTACTCTAAATTATCGAACAACAGATCGCTTGTTGTTTTTTCATAAGTTACATTCCTCACAACTACTTTCCATCATTTACACCTTCTACAATTTTGATTTATGCTTCTGTTAATCCATAAAGTTGATAGACAAGCTGATCGCATTCTGTTTCTAATGCAGATGTATCAGCTTTTGGATCGCCTTTTTTAGCAGTTAGAATTTTTATTCACTGTAAAAGATTTTGAAATGGTTGGGTATTTTTCCAGCGATAGGTATTAAAATCTCGATAGTCAACTGACAAGATCCGACCGTGACCTAGTTCTTCCGCCAAAATCACCAGTGAAGCATCAGCTAAGTCCATTGGCAGATTGGCGTACTTTTGCATTAGTTGGGCGATTCTTTAGGCGTGATAGGGTTTCAGATTAAATGTCTCGAAGGCTCCATTGGCTAATGATTCCATAAATTTAGATTGAGCAAGTACTCCTTTTCTTTTTAAAAGCAAATAGCAGGTTTCTGTGACAACACACCATGTTGTAATTAGCCCTTCATCAATTTCTCTTAGTTTTTGGCTGGCGATTTTGTGATGGGTGTCTTGTTGATCGGCTATGGCTAACCAAAATCCTGTGTCAGCGATGATCATATTTAGCCTCAAGTTCGATCGCTAGGACTTGTTTATAGTTTGTGGACAGGTCACTTTCAACTGAGCAACATCCAATAAATCCTGATTCTTCGAGAATTTCAAAGGGTGTTTTTTTCTGTTGATGTTTGAGTTTTTGATAGTAGGAGTCTATGGCATCGCGCAAAATGTCAGATAGTGTCTGGTTGGTTTGTTGTTGGATGTATGTGAGTTTATCGGTGGTTGCTGGATCGATTTGAGTGTTGATTTGTGACATTAGAGTTACCTCTTTTTAGTTGTTTTTATCTTTTAGCAAAGGTTTCATTCTATTTTAATTGCTGCGGACTTTTGCTCAGTAAGTACAGATTCTGGGTCTAGGATCGAGATTAGCAAGCCAAATTTCACCACGTTCTACTTTCATCTCTATCCTCACTATTTAATAGCTCTACATATTCAGAGATTCCTGTTTCAGCTAGTTCTCGATCTTCTTTTTCAAATTCTTGGTAGAGGCTGGCAAATTGGCTGATGTCAGTTTTTTGTCGGCTTAGCTTTGTCTGAAATTTGATAAATGCAAAAAAGTCTGCAATCTGTTTTAGTTGCTCGTCACTAAAAAGCTCGATATCTCTCTTGAGTAAATCTTTGGTTGTTTCTAGCATTAGTTTTCTCCTTTTCAAAGTTGAATATTCAAAGGGTTAAGCTGTTCATTGCCTAGATTTATCGCCATTCCTCTCAACTATTTTCCATCATTTACACCTTCTACAATTTTGATTTCTGCTTCTGTTAATCCATAAAGTTGATAGACAAGAAGATCGCATTCTGTTTCTAATGCAGATGTATCAACCTTTAGATCGCCTTTTTTAGCAGTGAGAATTTTAATTTACTGTAAGTTGATTTTGTTTAGCTCATATCAAGACTTTCGATCTATTTTAATCTCTTTTTATGTCAAGTATTGATTTGCTAATTCTAAAAACATAATTGCTCTTTCTACGTTCTCTTTTGCTTCAACTTTGGTTGGGTTAAAGGCTGCGTCATAGTCAGATCTGATGCGAGACTGTTCTGATTCGATTAGATATCGGTGATATTCTGATGGTACACGATTTGTCTTGGCAAATCTTTCTCCAAATTTACTGATGACTGCTGAATGTTTAGAGAATGATAATCCTTCACTGATTAAAAATGCTTCGGCAAGATAGAACATGGCATAGTAAGCTCTAGATATCGAAACGTCATAAATTTTTTCATTGAATAATATTTGAGCAGCTTTTATACTATTTTTAGCTTTTGCAATTAGCTGTTCTTGTTCGTCTATCATATATATTTTCCTTCTTTTTTGATATTGCGAAATAGGGCTGTATCTTGGGTTATAAACTGTTTTGCCGATACAAACAAGCTACTTACTAGAATGCTGTTGTCTAGACATATTTGTGAAATAATTCCTCCTGTTCTTTTTATTTCTGTCCATGAGTCGATGTCATCTTTTAACACTATTAAAATATCAATATCTGAATCTAAGTTTGCATCTCCTCTAGCTTGTGAACCAAATAGAATTAGGCTATGTAATCTATCTTGATAAAGTATTTCCATCTGGTGACGTAGGTTTTGTAGGATTTCTGATAGTTGTTCTGTCATAATGTCTACTCTATTCTTTTTAATTGCTCCGTACTCTTGCTGATTGTTTTTTCATAAGTTACATTCCTCATGACTATTTTCCATCATTTACACACTCGACAATTTTAATTTCTGCTTTTGTTAATCCATAAAGTTGATAGACGAGACTTAAAATATTACCGTGTTTCCTTGTCTCTAAGCTTTTGCAGCAAAACTAATAAATCGGGAATTTCTTCGGTGATAATGCTCCAAACAATATTGTCATCAATACCTAGATAGCCATGAATAAAACGATTGCGTGTGGCGATGATTTGCCGCCAAGGAATTTCTGGGTTATCTGTTCTTATTGTTGCAGGAATATTGGTGGCGGCTTCACCGATGAGTTCTATATTTCTTAAGGTTGCATCATAGCTTAGTTCATCTTCAATAAAACTTTTTTGATCGTGAGATTGGGTATAACGAATTACTTTTTTGCTAAAACGGATCATGTCATCAAGATAGAAGTACCATTCGCGGATGGGTGAATTAGACATAAATTGTTTCTGCTTCAATGAATGGGCGTAATTCTGGTCTTAGGGCGGTTTCGGTAATTAAGTCTACTGGGCATTCTAATAAGTCTTCTAAATAAAACAGTACGCCAAAATAACGTTTTGAGGTGGCGGGAGCGTCAAAGGTAATGAGAATATCGATGTCGCTATTTGGTTGGGCGGTGTCTCTTGCAGTGGAGCCGAACAGGGCGAGTCGTGTAACGCCAAACTGTTTTTGCAGTATCGGTTTACTGCGTGTGAGAAGCTCGATCGCTTGTTGTTTTTTCATAAGTTACATTCCTCTCAACTACTTTCCATCATGTACACATTCGACAATTTTAATTTCTGCTTCTGTTAATCCATAAAGTTGATAGACAAGAAGATCGCATTCTGTTTCTAATGCAGATGTATCAGCTTTTGGATCGGATTTTTTAGCCGTGAGAATTTGATTTACAACTTTTTCCGATTCTGATTTTTGTTTTTTTGTAGGGATTACAATTGGAAGTTTAAACAACTGTATTGGTTTTACTTCTGGGAATATTCTTACTTCTTCATTAACTAAATCTCTATACAAAAAGTTCATTAACTTAGAATTTAGAAGTGTAAGCAAGTATAAATAACTTACTTTCGATTGATATGGTAACTGAACTATTATCCCACTTTTTAGACAATACCAATTATCTTCATCATAAGCTGCAATAATTCTATTTGCAGTTTGACGAATTAAAATCTTAGGCTCAACAAATAATTTTTTTCGTCTCGGTCTTAGCATTACATAGTATGGGATTGTCCCACTCTTAGTCTCTACTCTATTTTCTAATCTTTCTTTATATAAACTTAAATGTCTCATTATATTTGGATAACTTGTAACATCCAAATCTGAAGAGAAATAGATTATGACTTTTCCTGATTTAGGTTGTAGACAATAAGAATTTATTTCTCCTCCGATTATTAACTTTTTGATTATATCTTTTTCTAATTTTTTACTTTCAGCTTCATCCAATGTAATTATAAAAGCGTCGGCTAGACCCGGACTAATACCAGTCGCTAGATCCTCAGCCAAATCTTTGAGAGTTAGATTGTTTAAATAACATTTTTCTATTAAACCTTGGTTTTCATTATGAATAAAACTATAAGATTGCTTGGAAATGAGGTCAACCTGACTAATAAAGTCTTTAACTTGATTTAACTCAACTGACAAATTATTTCTTGATAATTTAGTTAAATCTGCGTAAAGAATCAAATTATTCAATTTGTTTTTAGTAAAGCTAATAATACAGGTAGGAGTTGTAACATCATCAAATACACCATCACCAAGATTAATATCTAATAGAAGACCATAGTTGTTTAGAATTAACTCTCTAGTCTTTTGAAATTCGATTTGATTTAAGAAGCTAGAAGGAACTATGAGGGAACATAAAGCTTGATTACAAGCAATTTGTTGAGTTCTATATACGAAATAATTATAAGATTCTGGAGTACGGACATGAATTTCTGAATAATATTGTTTTAAAAATTCTTTGTCTTGAACAGAGAAATTCACACCATAAGGCGGATTCCCAATTACCACATCAAACCCAACAAAATCACCCTGATCATTCAAAACTTCAGGAAACTCAAACCGCCATTCCAAAGCATTCTTGTAAATCTTACCGCTTTCAATATCCTCAATCTCAATAGTCAACCTATCAATTTCATTATTTAACTTATTAACCCTCTTCTCACGCAACTTTACTTCTGCCTTAGTCTCCTCGATCAATAACAATTGATTTTCAACACTATAAAGCTCCGCTTGTAACTGCCGCAACTTAACCTTCTTAGGATCACCAGCCAACAAAACCGAACTAAAACCATCCTTAATCTTTGCAATCAGCCCTTCCATCTCACGCTTTTGAGCCTTACTCTCCGCACCCCGATAAGTCTGCACCGCATTTCGATACTGCTCAATAGTAAAATTCTGCCTCTTCAAAACCTGACTAACATCACTATCCAACGCAAACCGACTAATCAAAGAATTGCCAACCTTGATATTAATGTCAATATTTGGCAAAGTCTCCAGATCTACCCCCCCTAGCCCCCCCTTTGGAAGGGGGGGGATTAGATTTGTCCCCTTTTTCTCCGTCCCACCCTTTTGTAAGGAATCTCTTTCTGTTCCCCCCCTTTGCAAGGAATCTCTTTCTGTCCCCCCCCTTTGCAAGGGGGGGCTAGGGGGGGTTCTATAATAAGCATTCTTCAAAAGCTCAATCCATAACCGCAAACGACAAATCGTCACCGAATTGGGATTAATATCTACCCCAAATAAACAACTCTCAATAATAGTCTGCTTCTCATGAAAAAGCGCCTCCTGCACACGCTGCTTTTCTGCATTCTTCGGACGATAATCAAAGGTTTTGCCCTCATCATCATAGACAATCAACTTATCATGACGAACTTCCACCCGATAATCTCTCAAAGATTTTCCTTGACGATCGCATAAAACCCTCAACTCGCTCTTAATTGCAATAATTTCATTCAAAGCCGAAACCAAAAAATGCCCTGAACCCACCGCAGGATCGCAAATTTTGAGGCTATTAATAATTGCATTCGCCTCCTTCTTATCCGAAATTTTGTCATCTAACTGATCGATATTCTCGCAATCCCAACCCTTCACCTCATTAAACTTCTGCACGATCGCCCGCCTGATCGTCTCCCGACACATATACATCGTAATGAAACTCGGCGTAAAAAACGAACCATCCTTATAGCCATTAATCTTCTCAAAAATCAACCCCAACACCGCCGCATTAATTAACTTCTCACTATCCTCCTGACCATCCGCCAACTCATCACTACTAAAGTCATAGGCATCGAGAAACTCAAACAAATATGTCAACGCATCAAGATCCCCCGATCGCCTTTTACCATCATGATCCTTCAACACACTCGCGCCAAAAATCGGCAAACTCTTTCCCTTAAGCGCCGCGATCGTAATCGTATTCTGTTCTATCTCCGTCTGCTCAAATAGCGAACTATTCAAATAAGGAACATTAGCAAAAATCTCCCTCACATCTTCATCTCTTCTACTCTGTTCCCGCGCCAACACCTCAAAAAACAGACTATTTAAAGCTTGATAATCCTTTACCTTAGCCAAATTCAAAAAAGCAAAATTGCGATCGCCTTGATGATATTTGATTAATTGCGCTTCCAATAACTTCAAAAAGAGCACTCGATTAATCCAATTAATCGATAACCGCAAAGCCACATTATACAACTTCTCTTCATGAGTCTCCCCAAACTCTTCAGGATTAGTTAAATTCTTTAATTGCGGAATCTTATCTAAACCATCTAGCCGACTAATCGCATTTTCCAACAAAGAGCCAACATTGCGATCGCAATCTTTCTTACGCCCAATCAGCTTCTTCCCCCCTTCCTTCGTTTCCGTTAAGCCAATGATATACAGCAACTCATTATAAAAAGGCTTATTTAAACTATTGCTATCATTAGCAAAATCTAACTTCAATAAATGCTGCGGCGAAAACATCTTAAACAAATCAATCAATTCTTGATCATGCTGTTTCCCGTTTTCCAAGGCTGCTTTGTAGTCACGAATATCAAAATGAGTGAACTTAATTTCATTGATCGCGTGTGCGATCGCAGGTTTCGCAATATCTTTGTAAAAAAAGTTAGTCTTATCACCACTCAGTTTCTTAGCTTCAAAATCATGGAACTTCTTAACCAGATCCTTGTTTTGAGCAAACTGATCCTCAAAAATCTTTGCATCAAAAATAAACCATTCATAAATATTAGTCGCTATCAAATACCTAATTCCCAGATTTTTGCCTATAAATCTCTCCCGCAAAAAATATAAAACTAACTCCTGAAAAGCTTTTGTATTAAGATTCTCAACCTTTAGCATCTCCACCTTATTAGTCGGACTTTTTACCTCTAAAATCACCCCAACCGAATTTTTTGTATTCTTCCCATCATGAATAACTAGATCATTTCGACCCTTTGTATTAATGAAATAGCTGGGGCTGTAGTAAGTATTTTTGAGAAAATCAGAAATTAGATTTTTGTGAAACTCTTCAGATTCAGCCTTATTAGTTTCAGTTTGCTCAAGTAACCGTCGCAGATTAGTTTTAAACAACTCAAAACTTTCGCGATCGGGCTTAACCTTCGCAAATGCTTTATTTAACTGTAACTTGTTGTTCTGCATAATCTGCTGATACAATTCCCCTGAGCGTAGTCAAAATCCTAACACAAGATGTTTTAAAAATCAGCGCTTTGAGGGAAGCGTGGAAATGGAATTACATCGCGAATATTACTCATGCCTGTGATGAACTGAACTAACCGCTCAAAACCTAGCCCAAAGCCAGCATGAGGAACAGTTCCATAACGCCGCAGATCGAGATACCACCAATAATCTTCAGGATTTAGACCAACGCCACGGATTCTCGATTCCAGTACATCAAGACGTTCTTCTCTTTGAGAGCCGCCGATAAGTTCACCAATCCCAGGCGCGAGAATATCCATTGCTCGCACCGTTTGCCGATCGCCTTGAGAGTCTTCATTCACACGCATATAAAAAGCTTTGATGCCGAGCGGATAATCCATCACGATTACTGGCTTCTGGAAATGCTCTTCGGCTAAAAATCTTTCATGTTCGGATTGCAAATCTGATCCCCATTGCACAGGAAACTCAAAAGTTTTACTGCACTTTTCGAGGATAGCGATCGCCTCCGTATAGGTCACACGCTCAAATTGTTGATCAATGATTTTGCGTGCATTTGCCATCACTTGATCATTTACCCGTTCCTGAAAGAACTCCATATCTTCAGGACAGGTTTCCAAAACATATTTAAAAATATATTTGAGAAATTCTTCCGCGAGGTCAGCATCGCCTTCAAGATCACAAAAGGCAACCTCTGGCTCGATCATCCAAAATTCGGCTAGGTGACGCGAAGTGTTTGAGTTTTCAGCGCGAAAAGTTGGACCAAAAGTATAGACATTAGAGAAAGCACTCGCCATGATTTCCGCCTCGAGTTGACCACTCACAGTCAAAAAAGCAGGCTTACCAAAAAAATCTTGCGAATAATCAACAGGCTTACCTGCGGCGGCGACTTTATTTAAATCAAAAGTGGTCACACCAAACATTTCACCTGCGCCCTCACAATCACTTGCAGTCACAATCGGCGTATGTACCCACAAAAAGCCCCGCTCTTGAAAAAACTTATGGATTGCATAAGCACATGCATTTCGCACGCGAAACACGGCTCCAAACATATTGGTGCGTGGACGCAAATGCGCGATCGTACGGAGAAACTCAATCGAATGTCGTTTTTTCTGTAAAGGATAAGTTTCAGGATCGGCAGTACCAAAAACAGCGATCGCGATCGCTTGCATTTCTACTCTTTGCCCCTTCCCCATTGACTCGACTAGATTCCCCGAAACTTCTATTGATGTGCCTGTAGTGATTTGCTTAATCAATTTGTCATAATTATCAATCGTCTGAGGCAAAACGATTTGTAATCCCTGTAGCGATGAACCATCATTAAGTTCTAAGAAAGCTATTCCCTTACCTTCTCGCTTTGTTCGCACCCAACCACGCACTGTATAAGAAGCATTAGCTTGACCGATACGTAACAGGTCGATAATTCTTGTAGATGCCATACGCTATAACAATTACTTAAAAGATACTAGTTCTGATCTGCCATTTCACGAATCAATAGCAAACGTTCACCGATGTAATGACTGAGATCATTTTGTTGACGAGAGTCTAAAACTGAGCGATTTTTTACTTGATCAACTAACCAACTCATTAATCCAGCATCATCAAGATTTAAGAGCAAATTAGGCTGTGCTTGACTAACTGAATCCCAGAAAAGTCGGATAATAGCAGGTGTCATGTATATTTACCTTAATCTTAATATTTTCCTAACATTTATAGATTAGTACACTTTCATATCTTTACTGTCAAAAATTACACAAAATGAAATAAAAGATATTTTTGACTAAAATTTATTAATAAAATATCAATACAAAACGTGTGATTAGTTACTTCACAGTAGCAATATAAAACATAGACAAGGCTTCTATCATATCAGAGAGTTTTTTATGGCTAGACAAATAGAAATTTGGAATGATCTTGCTGAGATTAGTTCTAGAGCAATGTTTTTATGCCAACATGCCTATGATCAGGCGATCGCTAAAGGCAAAAGATTTACGATTGCGGCAACAGGTGGTAGTTCGCCTCGTATTTTATATGAATTATTAGCAACAAAAGATTGGGACTGGACGCAGGTTCATGTATTTTGGGGCGATGAACGCTATGTGCCTGTTAGCGATCCCCAAAGTAATGAAGGCATGACTCGTCAACTATGGCTCGATCATGTGGCAATTCCAGCGTCAAATATTCATGGTATCCCAACTAATGCTGATGATCCTGCGATCGCGGCGGCTCAATACGAACAGCATATTCAAGAATTTTTTGCTGATGGCACGGGAGAAATTCCCCAATTTGATCTAATTTTATTAGGAATGGGAGATGACGGACATACTGCTTCATTATTTCCTCACACTAAAGCACTCAAAGTTAGCGATCGCCTTGTAACCGTGGGCGACAAAGATGGACAGCCACGCATCACGATGACCGTTCCCCTAATTAATCAAGCTAAAGAAATTATATTTATGGTCGCAGGTGCAGCTAAAACTAAAGCTTTAAGTGCAGTGCTCGCCCCTCAAGGTGATATCAATCAATATCCTTCGCGATTGATCACTGGAAATGTTATTTGGCTATGCGATCGCACCGCCATGAAGCAAAAAAAATCCTAAAATTATTAAAATCAGCGGCAACACTAAGCGCTGCCGCTGATTTTATGGGTTTCAATATACTTATGTCTAAATTAAACTCTGAGCAATATGCTCGTCTCAAGCGTGAATCCAAATCTCCCTATCGAGGATTACGCATATTCATTTACATCGCTTTTGCGGGATCAGGATTTATTGGAGCGGTGATTTTTTTTGCCAGACTAATTGCAGGAAATGGTGAACTAGAGGCAAATTTAGGAAACTTTGCTTTGCAAATAGGCGTCTTAGCTTTGATGCTATGGTTATATCGCCTTGATCGCAGCAAATAAGCAAGATCGCAGCAAATAAGCAAAATCGCAGCAAGTAAGCAAAAGGTTATTAAATTTGTTTTCTATATTTTAGGACTTACGCAATAGCCCTGCAATAAATTGCGGGCTAAAAGCTTAAACCTGTTGAAACAGGTTGGTATGAGGCTTTTTTTAGTCAGTTTTAACTGACTTTAGCTTTGAGCCAAGAACTTTAGTTCTTGGTTAATTTGCGTAAGTCCTATATTTGTTAGTATCAATTTATAACGCCATACAACGCTTGTTTTTGTACCATATTGTTATAATAGTCAATTAAATTCGGGACAGCTTGATATGCAAAGTTGTAAAAATGCCATAGAAGAGCTAGTAATTGCAGAAATTGAGTTACAAATTTCGCAATTGCCTCAATATCGCCGCGATCAAATTAATTTTAGCGAAATTGCTGCCTATGCGCTAAATCGTCTTCCGCCTATGTATGCGACATCAAAAGCAGGATGGACGAGACAACGTCAAAAAGCTGTAACCGAAATGCGATCGCAAATAGAATCTGCAGTTCGGCGGGCGTTGATCAATGTTAAACCCGATGCATTGCGAGACACCAAACCATTACCATCGCAAGAGGTTGCTAATCCTGCGAGATCGCTCGTCGATCTCCAACAAATTTTGGGTGCAGAAAATGCTACTTGGAAAGATATTCCTACGGCTTTAGAGAATGCCTTGAAGACAATCAAGCTCAAAAGTGCAGTTAGTAATACTTATATGGTTGCTAACAAACGTGAAGCGATCGTAACAGGAGACGAAACAGCCTTTGGTCGGAAACCCCCTGAAATCTCTTGGAAAGGAAGACCGATTAAAACTTCATCCTTGTCTCAAGACGAGCAGCAGAATAAAGACTTTCAGACATATATGATGGATGCCAATTATCAATTCAGTAATGTATTGGAAAAATTGGTATTGTCTCTTACCTATCATCAAATTCAAAAACTACATCCTGCGATCGCAGACACAATCGATTTAGGCGAAGCAACAGCGTATGTATTAAATCGTCTGCCAACAATGTACGCTACATCAGAGAAAGGTTATAAAGAGTTAAGACTGCGCGCACGCGAGGTTTATGGAAAAGAAGTTGTCGCCGTACTCAAAGAAGCGATCGCGGTTTGTGTGGAGGCTCCCAACTTAGAAAAAGTTCCGTTGCCTTTAGCCCGTTTTGAAGCAGAATTAGAAGAAGCGATCGAGCAAGTTGGCTGGATTTTACAGCGTGATGATATTAATTGGCGCAATGCTCCATTTATTGTTGAAGAATGTTTGTATAAAGCTGTAGATAATGAGATTCAATGGCGCAACCGCAGCGATCATGACTATCCATATGCTTTATAGAAATAGCTGATTTGCAAGGCTTTCAAAATTTATCTATGGATTTTTCCATCAGGAAGTGTCGCACCTTTGAGAATTGCGCCGACAAGATTGGCGCTGCTTAATTCGGCACGATTGAGAATTGCATCAGTTAAATCGACATTGGCGAGGTTAGTACGCGCTAAATAAGCTTCAATGAGATTAGTACGGATCATGATTGCACCTCTAAGATCGGCGCGACTGAGATCGGCCCGCGAGAACTTAGCATCAGTCAGATCAGTTCCTTGCATCTGGACTCGACTTGCTTTAATGTCCGCCATAACCGCACTGCGTAAGGAAACACCATTAAAGTTGGCATCAATTAGAATTGAGCGTTCTAGTTTGGCATTATTTAAAACTGCACCTGAGAGAGTCGCACCACTAAGATTTGCTTCAGTGAGAAATATGCCCTGCATATTGGCATTATTCAGTTTCGCTTCGCTGAGATTCACTCCACTTAGAGTTGCTTCTTGGAGATTAGCACCACGTAAATCAGCTTTGTGCAGATCTGCCCCCGTTAGATTTGCACCGCGTAAGTCAGCACCAGATAGATTTGCACCAGTTAGACTTGCCATACTGCGTTTCTTTTTGCCAGCATCAATTTCATGCTGATCGCCAACGGCTCGCTCTTGTCTAAGATTTGCCCCTTTCATACAGGCTCCTACAAGGTTCGCTCCACTCAAATTCACCGTTCGCATATCGACATCAATTAAGTTAGCATCCATTAAATTTGCAAGACTAAGGTTGGCTCCAAACAGAGTTGCTCCTTGGAGACTTGCGCCATGCAAATCAGCATTAGATAGATTTACATTACTGAGGCTAGCTTGGTTAAGATTCGCACCGCATAGATTTGCACCAACCATTACGGCTCCGCGCATATTTGCCCGAGTTAGGCAGGCGAAGGTAAAGACAGTACTATTTAGATAAGCTTTGGAAAAGTTGACATCGAGCCAATCAGTACGGCTAAGATTTGCACCACTAAGTTTGATGCTACTGAGATTTAGTCCACTAAAGTCGCGATCGCCTTCAGCGTATCGACGTAAAATATCCTGAGGAGTGAGTGCTGTATCCATTTCAAAAGCTCTTTAATTTTTTTTATAAGTAGATTAACTTGTCTGTATTACGCAAACTGGCAAGTATCTTCATCATTACTGTTACTAAAGATCGCACCTGATTGCGTAAAGTCAGTATCTTGATCTTGATCTTGAGATGTTCGTAATACGCCTTCCGCAGGGTGATGCATTGATCTAGCTTCAAGTTGATCATATAGAGTCTTGATTACTTGAAGAATATAATTAGCAGACTGCTCGTATGCGCTCGACTCATTCAGCGATCGCGCAATTTGCCAGATCGCACTTTCGGCTTTGTCGAATGATGGATAAGCATAAAATAGTTGGCTTAGCAGTCCATCAAGTCCATGATTTCGCAAGTCATGCCAGTTATCGCGATCAGGATCGAAAGGATAATAAAGCGTTGAAAACAGCAAGATTTTAGCTCGCATGGAGTTAGTAAAGCGCATTAGCTCTAATCGAAGATCAAAAAGATCATTTGTAATCTTGGTGTCAAAAGGGATCTTGAGATCAATCTGAACAGGTTGATTAGCAGATCGATTTACTAATGGAACAACAGGTGAGGCGATCGCTTCAAAATGAATTTTAGGATAAGAAACATCCGCATAAAGGCACTCTAGTTTTGTGAGCAACAAATTTCCGATCGCTGTATATTCCGCAGGTTTAGAAACTCTTTGCACAGATTCTTGAACCAAGGCGATCAATTGCGAAAAAGTTGGCATAAAGGAAACTAATTCTCTTAACAGACTTGCCCAATCAATAATATTTAATTGACGCAGATCGCTTTCCCAAACGTCTTGATAGGTATAAAACAAAAGCTTTTTCAGGCGCATTTGTTGGACATCTGTATCAATATCATCGGCAACGCAAGCATAAATATCAGAATCCTCGGTGGGATAAGGCTCAAGAAATGAGCGCACATCTTCGGTAAGGTTGAAACGACTATCTAGTGGAATTTCTTGATTTGGAGCTTCGTTAAGGGATTCTTCTACCGAAAGATTTTGTGAATTATCAAGCGGTGCTACTAACTGTGCCGAGCCAGCATTAATCACTAGATGCTCCACTGAATAAGAAATTGGTGGACTAAATGGTTGAGAACTAGGATTAAACTTTGGAGAACTTGCAGGTTCGGCGATTTCTGATTTTGGCGATTGTTTATAAAGTTTAGAAGTTACATTAAAGACGATTTTGGCAACTATTAAATATTGGCGTTGTTTTTGGACGGCAATCGTTTTAACAGACTTTACTAAGTTTTCCTTTAGAGATTCAATAGTCGGATATTGCTGATATAAATCTTGTAGCAACTCCACAAATGTGAAATTATCTAAGCGGTTAAGATCGTTTTCCAAAATACCCGTACATACCAAACATACTAGCTTCTTCGCTCTGATTGGATCTTCACTCATCTCAAGGTCATCTGAGACTTCTTCTATCAAATATTCAATAGGACTTTTAATAATATTCTGGATAACCCTCTGCGGAATATCGGGAGTTGAGGATAACTCCTCAAAAAGAGTTGGTGCGTTTACATTAAAAACAGTTTGGGCAAGCGATCGCGTTAGTAAAGGTTGGAGCGCTTCTAATACTTCAGATGCTGATTGATAACGTTGTCGAAAATCAAATCGAACCATCCTATCGATTATATCTGCCAAAGTTGGGGTTACTTCAGCGCGATCGTGCCAGCAAAATTCACTCGTTATCGAATCTTCAGGAATCTGATTTGGTAATAGTCCAGTCAATGCTTGGATCGCAATCATGCCGATCGCATAGATATCACTGGCAAACATGGTTTTACCGCTATATTGCTCATTGGGCATATATCCAGGCGAACCAATTACCAAACTGGAAGTATGTCCTAATTGACTAATCGGTTGGGTACTAACTTCTTTAACTGCCCCAAAATCAATCAATACAATTTTGCGATCGCTAAATCGACGGATCAGGTTGCTAGGCTTAATGTCCCGATGAATTACCTGTTGATGATGAACAAAATCAAGGGTTAGTAATATATCTGTAAGAAAATCAATCGTATACTGCTCTCCCAAGCATTGACCCCGTTTAATTTCTTGAGTCAGAACATTACCTTCAATCAACTCTTGAGCAAGGAAAAATTCTTCGTCTTCTTCAAAGTGGGCAAGTAAACTAGGAATACAATCATGTTTACCCAACCGATAAAGTACCTTAGCCTCTTTATCAAATAGCTCGCGTGAAATTCTTAACACTTCTGCTTGAGATGACACAGGTTTAAGTTGCTTGATCACACAGGCAGGTCGATCAGGCAAATGTCCATCTTCTGCAATAAATGTTTGGCTAAAGCCGCCACCGCCAAGTAGCTTGACGATTTTATAGCGCCCAGTCAGGGTTTTGCCGAGTATAGTCATTTCAGCCAGTACCAACAGCGAGGAGACTAGGATTAAACGATGCTTTGCATCATTTATTCTAATTTCTAATATCTTGACATTTATCTTGGCATTTCGTTAACCTGATCGCAAGTTAATTTTCGCATAATGCTTAGGGCTAAGATTGGCAGTCATCGCACTACAAATCTTAGCTTTTAATTCTTAGCTTTTAATTCTTAGCTTTTAATACTAACGCGATCATCGAAGACAAAGCACTCACCTTCCCAAGCGCTTTTTGCAGTTGGGACTTCTTCTAAATATTTAAGAATGCCTCCCTTGAGGTGATATACCTCACTAAATCCTTGAGATAGCATATAGGCACTAGCTTTTTCGCAACGAATCCCACCCGTACAGAACATTGCTACTTTTCGGTGTTTCTCAGGATTTAGTTGCGATCGCACATAGTCAGGAAATTCACCAAAAGTTTCTAAATTAGGATTAATTGCTCCTTTAAATGTGCCAAATTCCACCTCATAAGTATTACGAGTATCAATCACGACGACATCAGGATCAGCAATTAATGTATTCCAATCTTGAGGATCGACATAAGTGCCAACTCGATGTCGAGGATCGATGTCTGGTACACCGAGAGTTACAATTTCTTTTTTGAGGCGGACTTTCATTCGTAGAAATGGAACTGCTTTGCAATAGGATTCTTTATGCTCTAAGTCTTGAAAGCGCAGATCACTTCGCAAATAAGCCAGTAAACCATTGATCGCTTCTCGGCTACCTGCGATCGTAGAATTAAGCCCTTCTTTAGCTAATAAAACCGTACCTTTTAGTTGATGAGCGTCACAAAATTCTTTAAGCGGAGCTTGCAGCAGTTCATAATCTAGTAAGTCAGTAAAATGATAAAAAGCAGCCACAACACAAGATTCATGATTGTCTGTAATGTTGGCTTGGCTTGCCTTGACAATTTGTTCTTGCAGCCGATTTTGTTGCTTAATCCTACTCATTTGTTTATTAGCGATCGCTTTTTCGATAACTTAAATATAGCGCTTTAATTCTCATTATAAAAGTCGGTTTCGCTGAAAGTATTTCTAAGGCGGACTTTTATCAAAACTGATTTTGCTATCAACAAAGACGACATGGCGTTTACAATGGTTTTACTACATTGTTTTATGTCTAAAATTTGAATGGCTGAATTAGTTCTGTCGTCGGCTCAAGTTAATCGCGCTGCACTCACACCGATGATGCAGCACTATATTGAAATGAAAGCCCAATATCCGCATACGGTGATGTTGTATCGATTGGGGGATTTTTTTGAGGCGTTTTTTGAGGATGCAGAACTAATTTCACGCGAATTGGAATTAGTTCTGACGGGTAGAGATGGAGGTAAAGCAGTCGGACGGATTGCGATGGCAGGGATTCCGCACCATGCCCTTGATCGCTATGCTAATCAGCTAGTCGAAAAAGGCTACTCCATCGCTGTTTGTGATCAAATGGAAGCTGCCTCAGAAGCGCAAGGATTAGTCCGTCGCGAAGTCACTAGAGTCATCACTCCTGGCACAGTAATTGAAGAGGGAATGCTCGCGGCAAAGAAGAACAACTTTTTAGCAGGGATCGCTAATGGTGGTGAGAATTGGGGATTAGCTTACACCGATATCTCTACAGGTGAATTTTCGGTTACACAGCTAAATAGTACTGAGCATCTAATTCAAGAGCTATTGCGCTTACAACCTGCGGAAGTTCTCATTCCTATTGATATACCTAATCCTCAATTATTCAGAGGTGCAAAATCAGAGAAAACTGAAATTTTTTGGGAAGGAATTTCTCAGAAAAAAGAATCGTCCTTACCCGCGCCATATACTGCATTGCCTGAAAGCTTTTGTTATTCGCCGCGATCGCAAGCTCCCTTTGCCTTGGCTGAAGCCAAACAGCGTATTCTTGACACATTCAAAGTGCGATCGCTAGAAGGATTTGGTTGTGCGGCTCTACCTCTGGCAATTAGAGCAGCAGGTGGCATTTTAGAATATCTAGAATCCACTCAAAAAAGTGTAAAGATGCCACTTCAAGGGATTTCTACTTACGCGATCGCAGATTATCTAATTCTCGATAATCAGACCAGACGCAATTTAGAAATCACCCAAACTGTGCGCGATGGAACTTTCTATAGTTCTCTCTTATGGGCTTTGGACAAAACCACTACAGGTATGGGTAGCCGAGCATTACGCCGTTGGCTATTGCAGCCTCTCAAGGATATTTCCGCAATTAATGAGCGCCTTGATACGATTACCGAATTATTTAAACAACATTCTCTCCGCAAAAATTTGCGCAGTTGCTTGAGTCAAATTTATGACATTGAGCGTCTATGCAGTCGGATTGGTGCAGGTACTGCCAATGGGCGCGATTTAATTGCTGTGGCAATGTCGTTAGAGAGAATGCGTGATGTTGCTGATGTAGTGGCAAAGTCTAATTCACGCTATTTAAAAGCCTTACAGTCAGTTCCATCAGAACTTCTGCAACTTGGAGATCAGTTGCAACGCACTCTTATCGAAGAACCACCTATTTATATTACTGAAGGCAACATTATTCGTTCTGGCGTAAATGATCAATTGGATGGTTTGCGTCAACAAAGTCGCGATGATGTGGAGTGGTTAGCTGCCTTCGAAAAGCAGGAAAAGGAACGTACAGGCATTAGCACACTCAAAGTTGGCTTTAATAAAGCTTTTGGCTATTACATCAGTATTTCTCGTGGCAAGAGCGAACAAGCTCCTGTTGATTACATCCGCAAGCAGACTCTTACTAATGAAGAACGCTATATCACGCCCGAGCTAAAAGAACGAGAGATAAGGATTCTCAATGCCGATCATGAACTAAAGCAATTGGAATATGATCTATTTGTGGAGTTGCGATCGCTTGCGGCTCAACATATCGAACCGATGCGAACCCTTGCGATCGCTCTCGCCTCGGCTGATGTGCTATGCAGCCTTGCCGAAGTTGCGGTTACCTATAACTATTGTCGTCCTCAAGTCACTAGCGATCGCGCGATTGCGATTGACAATGGTCGACATCCTGTAGTTGAGCAATCTCTCCCTGCTGGTTTCTTCGTTCCCAATTCTACTTATTTGGGCAATGATCATCAAGCCCCCGATTGTCCAGATCTCATCGTTTTAACTGGCCCAAACATGAGCGGTAAAAGTATCTACTTGCGTCAAATTGGACTAATTCAACTTATGGCTCAGGTGGGCAGCTTCGTCCCTGCCGAATCGGCGACTTTAGGGATTTGCGATCGCATTTTTACTCGCGTTGGTGCAGTCGATGATCTGGCAACTGGTCAATCGACGTTTATGGTGGAAATGAACGAAACTGCAAATATCCTTAACCATGCCAAAGAAAATTCTCTGGTATTGCTTGATGAAATCGGGCGCGGCACTTCGACTTTTGATGGCATGGCGATCGCTTGGTCGGTTGCCGAATATATCGCTAATAAGATCAAAGCGCGAGGCATCTTTGCAACTCACTATCATGAACTAAATGAACTTGCCAGCTTACTTCCCAATGTCGCTAATTTCCAAGTTACGGTCAAAGAATTAGAAGATGAAATTATCTTTTTACATCAAGTTCAAGAAGGTGGTGCAGATCGTTCCTATGGTATTGAAGTTGGTCGTTTAGCAGGTTTGCCAGCTACAGTAATTAGTCGTGCTAAGCAAGTTTTAGAACAAATTGCCAAAAATAGCCATATTGCGACTGGACTGCGATCAGGCGGTTCGGCTAAAGTGAAACATCAATCAGGCGATCGCCTTCCAAAGTCATCATTAAAAACTGATAAAAACTTACCTAAAGAATCACAAATGACAATTTTTGACACTACTTCCCGTTAAAAACAAGCTATCTTTAGCATTGCCGCATTTCATTGCCACATTTCATTACTGCATTTATAAAGGCTATCCCATCCAATTTCTAGCAACAAAAATATATGCCCAGCCTCAAAAATGCTCTTGAGGAAATCGTTGTCGTAGAAGTACGAGAACAACTCAAGCATCTGAGTCAATCAGTTCGCGAAAACATTAATCTCAGCGACGTTACCGCCTTTGCACTTAATCGCTTGCCAGCACTCTATGCAAGTACAAGCCGAGGGTGGCTGCAACAACGCAAACGCGCTTATAACGAGCTACATGAGCAAATTGTTAGCGCTGTTAAACAAGCACTTTTGGGGGTAAAACAAGTTCCCATCCGAAAATTTACTAAACTTGCAGCTAGTAAAGTCGAAACACCAGCCCATGTGCTTTCTAAACTACAGCAGCTTTTTAGTAACCCATCTTTGCTCTGGCAGGATGTCCCTCAGGCTTTTCAAGAAGCCCTCATTTTAGTCAGTTACACCCCAGAATATGCAGGGTTAAGTATTAATGATCGTCATCGACTGCAAGATATCAAAGGTTATTTGCAGCGTGAAAACAATAACTATCTTGAACGTCAGGACTTGTCATTTAATATCCAATTACCAAATCCTGAACTTAATTCCTATATTCTCTCTGCTTCTTATTTTCTAACTAATGTATTAGAAGATTTGGTAGAGCAAGAAGTAATAAATCAACTAAAACATATGGCAACTGTTTTGCCTCGCAAAGTGGGGATTGATGATGTATCGGCTCATGTTCTTAATCGATTGCCTGCGATGTATGCAACCACTGAACAAGGTGTGATTTGGCAAACTAAAAAGGCTAAAGAGCAGCTATCTAGTCAAATTGAATCAACTATAATTCAATCACTAATGACTTTAGGTAAAACAACCCGCCGCTTAACCAATCCTATCCCTTTACTCAAATTTGAAGAAGAGTGTGAACATGCGATTAAGGAGTTACGTCTAATTTTTCAACGTAATGATATAGCATGGCATAATTTTGGTTCTTTAGCAGAATATGCGCTCAGTCAGGAAAGACAAGGAATGACTGATTGGAAGCAGCAGTGGCGAATGCTGGGGCAGATTTATAGTGAAATGTATTTGCAATCTGGGGATGCAGAGTTATCGCTTAAACAGACCACTGAGGGAGAAATTTTAATCGTCCAAACCCATACTAAGGCTGCTTTTGGTTGGCTAGCTGATAATCCTAGAAATTTAGGAATTAGTACTCTACGTTTATTTCCTGCGGTTGCTGAAATCGAGCTTCATGCTTCTTTTTTAGATTTTCCGATTAATTACACACGCGAAGAAATGGCAGTAGATGGGATTATCTAGTCACGTAGAGGAAACTGCAAAGCCTCTCTGCCTACTTTTACGATCCATAAAGCGTTAAAGTAGATGCAAATCTAAAATTTTTTGGCTATGGCTTTTCAACGTGCTAGTGGAATTTTGTTGCATCCATCCTCATTGCCCAGCAAATTTGGGATTGGGGATTTAGGTGAGACCGCTTATCAGTTTATCGAGTTTCTATCACATAGTGGTCAAAAGCTTTGGCAGGTGCTTCCCCTTGGACCATCAGGATATGGAAATTCTCCTTATATGTGCTTTAGCGCGATCGCAGGAAATCCCAATCTGATTAGTCCCGAACTGTTAGCTAAACAACATTTGCTCCAAGAGGAAGATTGGGCAGATATTCCAGATTTCAATCAAGATCGCGTTGACTTTGATGCGGTAAATCCATACAAACGCAAGTTGTTAGAGATTGCTTACAGGCGCTTTAAACAAGGATATGTCGATCAAGATCCTCAACATCATCATAGTCTTTATCTAGTTCAAGAGCAATTCAAAAAGTTTTGCTATGAAGAAGCAGACTGGCTTGAGGACTATGTGCTATTTATGGCTTTGCATGAGGAAGATCCTAAAATCACATGGAATAATTGGGAACCTGCGATCGCAAAGCGTGAATCCCAAGCATTGCAACAAAAGCGTGAGCAATTGGAAGATAAAATCGAATTTCAAAGGTTTGTGCAATTTATTTTTTTCGATCAATGGCTTAAACTCAAGCAATATGCCAATATGCGAAATATTCTAATTATTGGTGATATTCCGATCTATGTCGCTCACAATAGTGCCGATGTTTGGGCAAATCCTGAAAACTTTGCGCTCGATCCAGAAACTTATGAGGTCGCTTGGATGGCAGGTGTGCCGCCCGACTATTTCAGCGCCACAGGACAGCTATGGGGCAATCCTGTCTATAACTGGGAATATCTCAAAGAAACTCACTTCACTTGGTGGATTGATCGATTTAGATTTCTAAATCGCTATGTCGATATTATCCGCATCGATCACTTCCGAGGTTTTGAATCTTTTTGGCAAGTTCCCGCAGGTGAAGAAAATGCTATCCATGGTGAATGGAAACTTGCTCCAGGAGATGAATTGTTTACTAAGCTCAATGAAGTGATGGGCATATTACCAATTCTTGCTGAAGATCTTGGTGTGATCACGCCTGAAGTTGTGAAATTACGCGATGATTATGGATTTCCTGGTATGCAGATACTGCTATTTGCTTTTAGTGGTGACTCTGATAATTTCCATTTACCGCACAGGTATGTACACAATAGTCTTGTTTATACGGGAACCCATGATAATGACACCGCAGTTGGTTGGTGGCAGAAGTCCAGCGATCACGAAAAGCAAATGTTTTATAAATATATAGTTGGTTTCGCCGCAGGTGAGCCGATTAACTGGGTGCTAATCCGCATGGCAATGGCTTCGATCGCCGTAATGGCAGTTGTGCCACTGCAAGATGTGCTTGGTTTAGATAATAGTGCCAGAATGAACATTCCTAGTACAGCGACAGGAAATTGGGGCTGGCGTTATAGCGATCCCGATTTGCTCACTCACGAACTTAGCGATCGCTTAAAAGGCGTCACCCAACTTTATAGTCGTTAAAAATAGTCGTTAAAAATAAATAAGGGGCGCGAAGCGCCCTTTATTTATTTTAGTTTTATTTTAGTCTTTAGAAACTTGACAGAAAATTCGATATGACAATATATATATATGACAAGATATATTTAGACATCAGTAAATTTCACAAACGATTCCCATAAAGTCGTCTTGCCCCAAAAAAATGTCTTCCCTCGTCTTTGAAGCTTTACTCATCATTTTGCTCATTATTGCCAATGGTGTGTTTTCGATGTCTGAGCTAGCAATTGTTTCTGCTCGCAGAGTTCGACTAGAACAATGGGCAAAGGAAGGAAATGCTAAAGCTAGAGCAGCCCTAAGACTGATAAGCTCGCCAAACAATTTTTTGTCAACTGTTCAGATTGGCATTACCTTAATTGGAATTTCTAGCGGTGCTTTGGGTGGTGCGACAGTCGCAAAAACCCTCAAAGTATCGTTAGATAGTATCCCCTTGCTCAGACCATATAACGAAACCCTCAGCTTTGTAATTGTGGTTGGGATAATCACATATTTATCTTTAGTGATTGGAGAACTTGTACCCAAGCGCTTTGCTATGAGCAATGCTGAAAAAATTGCCTGTTTCGTTGCACCACCGATGCGATTTCTTGCCAATGTTGGTACGCCAATTGTCTATCTACTAAGCGCCTCGACCGAAGCCATACTTAGTTTGCTAGGTATTCAGGCAACTGAAGAATCACAAGTTACAGAAGAAGAAATTAAGGTGATGATCGCTCAGGGTGCTGAGTCTGGAATGTTTGAAGAAGCAGAACATGACATGGTTGAGCGCGTATTTCGTTTAGGCGATCGCCCGATCAAATCTTTAATGACGCCGCGTACAGAAATTGATTGGCTCGATGTCGATGCACCCTTTGAAGAAACGCAGAATGAAGTTCTCAGTAGCGGACATTCACGCTTTCCAGTTGCCCGAGAAAATCTCGATAATTGTCTAGGAATTGTCGATATCAGAGAATTTCTCAATGCCAGTATTAATGGTAACCCGATTGATTTAGCAAAGGTAAGCACTCCACCTTTATATGTTGCCGAGACGGCAAGTGCTTTAAGTGTTTTAGAGCAGTTTAAACAATCGGGCGATCGCGTAGCAATGGTAACTGATGAGTATGGCGGCGTTGAGGGAATCGTGACCCTCACTGACTTGCTCGAAGCGATTGTTGGCGACTTACCCTCTAGCGATCGCCAAGGTGATCCCGATGCTATGCAAAGAGAAGATGGCTCTTGGCTAATTGATGGCATGATTTCTAGCGATCGGCTTAAAGAGATCCTCGAAGTCGAAGATTTACCCTTGGAAGAAGAGCGCAACTACCATACTCTTGGTGGGTTAATGATGACCTATCTTCGACATATTCCCATTGTCGGTGAACACTTTACTTGGGAAACAATGCGCTTTGAAGTTATGGATATGGATGGTAATCGCGTTGACAAAGTATTAATTAATTTGCTCCCGCAAGTATTACCTACAGATATTGAGCCCAAAAACGGCTCTAAACGGACTTCGTAAAATCATGTAAATAAGTTGTTTTTAGCAGATTGAGAACAAACCAAACCCAGATTTTTTGTAAAAGCCCCGCGATGCGGGGCTTTTACAAAAAAATTTAGTGGTGGGTTTGTTCGGGATTTGCTATAAGCAATTTGTTTTCAAAACAAAAAAGTAGAGAAGGGCGCAAAGCGCCCTTCTCTACTTTTTTTGTTTTTTATAGAAAGTATTGTATCTTGTTAATTACGGTATTCCCGTGCAGATATCGTAGATTATTTTTTGGAGATCAAAGCTAATGAGTTTTCGCCCATACTTTTTAAACTTTTCACAATTTAAATTTACACTTCAGGCGATCGCCCGCCTATTTGGCAATATATGCAGTCAAAAATCAGGACGTAAATTTTTCTCTCTATTTTTCGTAGGCGCACTGATCAGCGTCACGATGGCAGCTTGCACGGCGAGCACTTCACAACAAACATCCACTAGTGTTAACAATGCTTCTAAAAAAGATATAGAACTAACCCTCGTTTCTTTTGCGGTAACTAAGCAAGCGCACGCCGCCATTATTCCTAAATTTGTAGAAAAATGGCAAAAAGAACAGAATCAAAAAGTTAACTTTATCCAAAGCTATGGTGGCTCAGGCTCTCAAACCCGCGCTGTCATCGATGGTCTAGAAGCCGATGTCGTTCATCTTGCCCTTGCGGGCGATACCAGTAAAATTGAAAAAGCAGGACTGATTGATAAAGGTTGGGAAAAAGAAGCTCCTAATGATGCGATCGTCTCCAAATCTGTTGCTGCACTCGTCACTCGTGAAGGCAATCCCAAAAATATCAAAGACTGGTCAGACTTAGAAAAAGAGGGCATTTCTCTGATTACGGCTGATCCTAAAACCTCAGGCGTAGCTAAGTGGAATTTCTTAGCTCTTTGGAATGCAGCGGCTAAAAAAGCTGGTAACGATGACAAAGCTCAAGAAGCACTTGTAAAAGCCTATAAAAATGTGCCGATTCTCACCAAAGATGCGCGCGAAGCAACTGATGCTTTCTTTAAACAAGGTCAAGGCGATGCTTTGATTAACTACGAAAACGAAATTATTTTGGCTTCTCAAAAGGGTCAAAAGGTTACCTACGTTGTGCCTGATGTAAATATCTCGATCGATAATCCGATCGCAGTAGTTGACAAGAATGCCGCAAAACATGGCACAAAAGAAGTTGCCGAAGCATTTGTAAAATTCTTATATACACCTGAAGCTCAAACCGAGTTCGCCAAATTAGGATTCCGTCCCATTGATGAAACTGTTGCCAAAGAAAAGCAGTTTGCTGAACTCTATCCTCAAGTGAAACAACTTGCTACTGTAAAAGACTTTGGTAACTGGAGCGACATTAATAAAAAGTTCTTTGATGACGGTGCAATTTTTGACAAGATTCAATCTCAAATCAAGCGTTAGAAAAATTTGGGACGCACTTAAAAATTTGAGACGCATTTAGCGTGCCCCAAAATCACCGAAAATCATTAAATTAAAATTGAAGACAATATGGTCACGACAACACCTTCATCGCCACCTGATAAAAAGCGATCGCAGCCTAATGCTTTTCTGAGAATGCTCGCTAAAATCCCTTGGACATGGGTAATCACCTTTGTCTATTTAGCATGTTTATTGATTTTGCCAATTGTGGCGATGCTGACAAAAGCTGCTAGCGAACCTTTTGATAGTTTCTGGAAAACTGCCACCAGCCCACTTGCCCTATCTAGCTATGAAATTACCTTTGTAACTGCTTTTGCCGCCGCCGCAATTAATGGTGTATTTGGTACTTTGATCGCTTGGGTTATAGTTCGCTACAACTTCTTTGGCAAGCGTTTCCTTGAAGCCGTCGTCGATTTACCTTTTGCCTTGCCCACCGCCGTTGCAGGATTGACTTTAGCGACAATCTATAGCGATAAAGGCTGGATTGGTTCACTATTTGCTCCCGCAGGAATCAAAATTGCCTTCAGTCGCATTGGTGTTTGGCTTGCTATGATGTTTATCTCATTACCTTTCATCGTCCGCACAGTTCAGCCTGTACTTACAGAACTAGAAAGAGAAATTGAAGAAGCTGCTTGGTCTTTAGGTGCTACTAAATTTCAAACCTTTACTCAAATTATCCTGCCACCACTTACGCCTTCAATCTTAACAGGAGTGGCTTTAGGCTTTTCCAGAGCCGTTGGCGAATATGGCTCAACTGTGATTATTGCCTCCAATACTCCTTTTAAAGATTTGATTACCCCCGTTTTAATCTTCCAACGCCTAGAACAATATGACTATGTAGGCGCAACTGTAATTGGGAGTGTCATGTTAGCTATTTCCTTTGTCAGCTTACTCGCAATTAACTTATTACAAGCATGGAGTAAACGATATGGCTAATCTGAAAAATTCTCTCAATAATTCTGTTGACGATCTTCCTCAAAGCTCATCTGAACAAACCAAAATTCTCGCAAAGAAGAGCTTTGTTCCTGCAATTCTCATCACTATCTCTTTCATTTATGTTGGTCTAATTCTGCTCCTCCCAGCGGCGAACGTTTTTGTTACTGCGTTTAGCAAAGGCTTTGGTCCTATTCTAGAGGCGGTGAAACGCCCTGATTTTCAAAACGCCATCAAGCTCACTATTTCTTTAGCAGTAATTTCTTTACCCCTAAATACGATTTTTGGCTTGAGTGCAGCTTGGGCGATCGCTCGTAACAAGTTTCCTGGAAAAGCTTTCTTACTAAGCGTGATTGATCTACCATTCTCGATTTCGCCTGTAGTTGCAGGTTTAATGATTGTCCTGCTATATGGAAGACTAGGCTGGTTTGGCTCATGGTTAGAAGCAAATGATATTAAAATTATATTTGCCTTTCCAGGGATGTTAATCGCCACAATTTTTGTGAGTATGCCCTTTATTGCTCGTGAAGTAATTCCTGTGTTAGACGAAATGGGAACTGATCAAGAAGAAGCAGCTCGTACTCTTGGTGCAAACGATTGGCAAATCTTCTGGAAGGTTGTTGTCCCAAATATCCGATGGGGATTACTCTATGGTTTGGTCTTAACCAACGCTAGGGCTATGGGTGAATTTGGTGCTGTATCGGTAGTTTCAGGTAATATCGCCAATAAAACCCAGAGCTTGCCTCTCTTTGTTGAAGAATCTTATAAACAATATGAAACTGAAGTAGCTTATTCGGCCGCCGTGCTGCTTGCCTTGCTAGCAGTAGTTACGCTAGTACTAAAAGAAATATTAGAACGCAAAACCCATAATGCTAATTCTCGTAAATAACCATAATTAAAAGGAGTTCCAATCAGCCTTAAAGTTACGGTTGCCCAAATCCAAACAGCGATCGCCGATCTTAATGATCTAGATATTGAGATTTGGGAAGATCAAAGCGACTCCAACAGCGCGTTATGAAATCCAAAAGTTTTTATATCGCGCTAAGCATGATGTAAAAACTTTCGAGTTTATTTGCAACTGGCTTCTTAATTTGCTATATTAATAACCCGTCTGGCGGCATGGCCAAGTGGTAAGGCAGGAGTCTGCAAAACTCTCACCCCCAGTTCGAATCTGGGTGCCGCCTTTAACAAAAAAGGTAACTGCTCAACCTCGGAGAATCAACAAAAACCAGTGTTCGCATAACTGATTAATTACTGAGTTTCACTATAATTTAATATATAAAACAGTAATTTATCATTTATTTAATAAGAATAGAATCATTAAGGTATTTTTTGAT
>JBBRMK010000034.1:0-44037 GCA_038230875.1 Pseudanabaenales cyanobacterium | reverse complement strand
TGGTCGTCGCATTAAGATTTCGGGCGCTCAATGGAACAGAGTAAATGTCCCTCAAGTTTTGAAACACCGCTGTGCCTATCTCAATGGCTTACTTAATCATTCTGAGTATTTATACTCAGTGCATAACTGAGATGCTCCCAAGTAAAGTCATGGTTAATAAAGGAAAAGCAACAGAAAAAATATCAAGACTTTTTAGAGAGACTGCAAGATTAGCGATCGCCTTTACTTCACCGATTCAAATAGCGATTTAACTAAAATCTCATAAACCAAGCATTTGTTTAACATCATTTAAAGCGATCGCAGTTTCACTTCAATCAACTAGCGATCGCATCGTAGCGATTTGAATAAGCGATCGCTATTTGTCTATTATGACTCTTCCCAAAAATCAATATTTAGCATCGTATCAATATCGCTCCCAAATTGCCATTTATCAGAAAATTGGTAGTCAGGGTGTTCAATCTTAATCCGCTTTAGAGAAGTTTCAAAGCAATCATCAAACATTTTTAAAAAGTGACGTTTGAGGCTTGGAGATTGCCTTAGAAGTGTTTTTAGTTCATCGCGTTGCTCAAATATTGTTAACAGCCAACCTCGATAACAATCAGAGCTATGGACATAGCATCGTTTCAGGATATGTTCGATCAATCTTTTGAGCCTAGTCTCGATCTCATGTTTGTTACTGCCTGACAAACCTTCTAACTCCTCTATTAAATTTTCGACATCAAGATTGTGAAAGTCACCTGCTTTCAACTGCGTGATCGCAGTCTCTAACCACAGATCAAGATCGCGATCATACAGTAATGTTTGTGGTGCAATTGTTTGAGTCATTAGAGTTGTTAAAGCGATCGCTCATCCCAAGTTTCTTCTAATATCGATACTAGCTATAAGAGATCGCTACGTTAGAGAATTTAAAGTGCGATTCTCTAATTATCCCTTTTTAAGATTTTGAACTCTCTCCAAATCACGCTTCACTTCAAAACTAAGTTCGCGATTCTTGGGATCGGTATTTAGGGCTTTATTGAGATAGATTTCGGCTTCGCGGAGTTTCCCAGCCAAAATTAACTCGCTACTCCACCGATGATAAGTAACCGCTTTCCAATGCATTACTTCAGGTGAAGTAGGAAACCTTTCACTCATGCCTTCGACAACTGCGATCGCTACAACATATTTTTTTTGTTTTAGCAAATCCTGCACGCGCCGCAACATATCCAATTTGAGCTTTAGTTCAGGATCGCTATTGATTGGATCGACTTGATTATTAACTTGCTTGACCTCAATCTTGATTTTTGATTGAGGCTGAGTTACTTTGCTAGGAGGATTTGAAGAAGATGAAGATGGCGATCGCTCTGTAGTCTTGGTTGGTGTAGTCTTGATTGGTGTATTTTTAATAAATATTTCTTTGGACAAATCTGCTTTATTGGCATTTTTGAGCATTGTGTAAGCTTCTTGCACAAGTCGAAATTTATCGGTTGCCGCAGGATCATTTTGATTAACATCAGGATGATACTTACGCGCGAGGCGGCGATAAGCCACCTTAATATCATCTAAAGTAGCATTACGCGGAACCCCTAAAAGTCTATAGCATTCGGATAAGTGCATGAAGTGAAATTTGACGATAAGAAGCGACTAACAACGCGAATAAGATGCCAATAACAATTTGAAGCTAATCTGGCTTTTTGCGAATTGAGTATTTTCCTTTAGTCGTAATTGGCGAACCTTTGTTTGCCTCTACAAGCTTGATGTACTTATCCAAAGCGTCCTCTTTGGTTGCATGTTCAGAAATCACATGCACCTTTCGACTTCCAGATATTTCGAGGACAACTTGATGCATGGGTAAATATTTAGGAAATAGCCGTAAAACTCTAGAAGACAGTCTAGCAAATATAAACACATAAAGTAAAAGGGGCGCAAAGCGCCCCTTTTACTTTGGAGAAATAATTAGAGACTAGCGCTTACCAGCAGCGAACTTTTTAGTAAGCTTGCGTAAACGGATTGATTCTGGGGTGACTTCAAGGATTTCATCGGGACCAATGTATTCCAAGGCGCGCTCTAGACTCATCTCGATTGGCGCTTGCAATTGCACAATGTCATCGGCACCAGCCGCTCGCATATTAGTAAGCTGCTTGCTCTTACAGACGTTCAAGTCCATATCCTGAGGGCGATTGTTTTCACCAATGATCATGCCTTTATAAACTTTAGTACCTGGTTTAATAAAGAACACGCCACGATCTTCAGCATTCTTCAATGAGAACTCAGTGGCTACACCTTCTTCAAATGAAACCAGCACTCCATTGCGACGGGCGCTAATTTCCCCAGCTGAAGGACGATAATCGAGGAAGCTATGGTTCATAATGCCAGCGCCACGAGTGGCTCGCATAAAGTCACCACGAAAGCCAATCAGTCCACGTGCAGGAACTACAAATTCGAGCTGAGAACGTCCGCTGCTTGACATTTGCATATCGACCATTTCAGCGCGACGCTGACCTAAGCGCTCGATACAACCACCGACTGCATCTTCAGGCACATCAAGAACGAGGCATTCATATGGTTCGCACTGTTTGCCGTTGAGTTCGCGGTAAATAACTTGAGGCTGTGTAACTTGGAACTCGTAACCTTCACGGCGCATAGTTTCAATCAAGATGCCGAGGTGCAACTCACCGCGTCCTGCAACTGCAAAGCGATCAGGAAATTCGGGATTTTCTTGAACGCGCAAAGCGACGTTGGTTTCAAGTTCACGCATTAGGCGATCGCGAACTTGACGAGTAGTAACCAACTTGCCTTCTTGACCAACAAATGGTGAATCATTGACACAGAAAGTCATTTGCAAAGTGGGTTCATCCACTTTGATCATTGGTAAAGCTAAAGGCTCATTCGGGCAAGTGATGGTTTCGCCAATATTCGCAGTTGCAAATCCTGAAACAGCAACAATGTTACCTGCCGAAGAGGTTTGCATTTCTACTCGTTTGAGCCCATCAAATCCTAAAAGTTTGGTGATTTTACCTTTGGTGATCGTGCCATTTTCCGAGATGAGTGCTGCTTGCTGTCCAGAAGTAATTGTGCCGTTATGGATTTTGCCAATCACAATCCGACCAAGATAATCGGAGTAGTCAAGGGTGGTAACTTGCAATTGCAAAGGCTTGTCAGGATCGCCAATTGGTGGGGATACATGGTGTAATACTGCCTCAAACAAAGGCTTCATATCTACACTTTCGTCTTCTAACTTTTCCTTCGCAAAGCCACCCATCCCTGAAGCGAATAAGTAGGGAAAATCGCATTGGTCATCGTCTGCACCAAGCTCAAGGAAGAGGTCGAGAACTTTACTAACCGCGACATGAGGATCGGCAAATTCGCGATCAATCTTATTAATGACGACCATTGGACGCAAGCCTTTTTCCAACGCTTTTTTTAATACAAAGCGCGTTTGTGGCATCGGACCTTCATTAGCATCAACGATTAACAAACATCCTTCGACCATGCCAAGCACGCGCTCGACTTCACCACCGAAATCGGCATGTCCAGGGGTGTCAACAATATTAATTAGCGTATCTTTATATTTAACAGCAGTATTTTTGGAAAGGATGGTAATACCGCGCTCACGCTCTAAATCGTTAGAATCCATCACACATTCGACAAGGACTTCACCTTCACGAAAAGCGCCAGACTGTCTGAGAAGTGCGTCAACTAAAGTGGTTTTGCCGTGATCGACGTGGGCGATGATGGCGACGTTACGAATGAGAAGAGACATGGGTGATGTATCGAGTTGATCGAAAAACTTATTATTTCTTTATTCATTATGCTCGAATTTGACAAAAAACTTTGTATTTATACCCACCTAAGTAATCATCAGACTAAAATTAGAGGCTGTGCTTAGCACAGCCTCTAATTTAATTTTTAAATTTCTGAATCGAAAAGCTTTTGCTACAGAGGACTTAACCCACTTTGCTGAATCAAATTAAATGAATCTTTAAAAATCATCACCACACCTAACCCGAGGAGAATTACTAGCCCTCCTTGCATAACATTGTTTTGAATATTTTCAGGCAGAGGTTTACCGCCGCGTAGAGCCTCGATCGCCAGAAATACTAATTGACCACCATCGAGAGCAGGTAAAGGCAAGATATTTACGATCGCCAGATTAATACTAATGATCGCTGTAAAGTCAAACAGAGCGGCGGCATCTGACTTAACTAACTCTGAACCCATTGCCACGATCGCTACTGGTCCAGAAAGTTGAGAAGCCGTGTTTTGAAAATTGGTAGCAAGTTGTTTTAACCCTTGCACAGTCATCACCACTAATCTTTCAAAACTTTGGGTAGCGCTATCAAAAGCTTCGGCAAGATTATGTACCGCACGACGATGGGGCTTACCTGTAAAGTCGAGTCTAACTCCGATTTTGCCTTTACCTGTTTCTCCCACGGGTAAAATCGACATCTGGAGTAATTTCTGATCACGAACCACTTCTAAATCAACATTTTGATCGGCACTTTTAGAAATTAGCGTTTGAAAGCGATCAAGCGTGGTCAGACTAGTATCAAATTTAATGCCATTTGCCGACATGATGATATCACCAGCTTTTAAGCCTGATATGGCGGCAGGTGCGTTTGGCTCAATAATTTGGGTAATTCTTACACCTGGTTGATCAACTGTGCCAATGCCGACACTTAATGTCATTACCAGTAGAACTAAAAAAGCAAATACAAAATTAGCAATCACACCAGCACTGATGACGATCGCCCGATCCACGATCGGGCGGTTTTTCATCAAATTTGGATCGTTAGCGGGAATGTCGCTTTCTTCATCATCATCAGGAAAGCCAACATAACCACCAAGTGGAATAGCCCGCAGCGCATACTCTGTTTGCTTACCCTGATATTTCCACAAGACGGGACCAAACCCAATCGAAAATCGATTTACATGAATGCCCTGTAAGCGAGCCGCCATGAAGTGACCAAGTTCGTGAACCAAAATCAGAATCGCCAAAACAGCGATCGCGGGCAATGCGGACATAAGCTTTGCTCTAAAGATGTAATTTACAAAGCAATCTATTAAAGACTGCTTAGTTTGCGATCGTAACACAACTAATTAAGCATTCAAATGCAGAAGAATGATCAGCTTAACTCTTCCTTTTGAGGATTTACGCCAAAAAAACTTATGTTAAGATTAATGTATATAAGTTATAAGTTATTTCGATATTTTAATTTTTGTTAACAAAGGCACTTTATAAATGAACAATACAACCCGCATCGTTGCCTCAACTGGTCGCTTATTACTAGGCTCGGACTCTGCTCCAGTCTGGCTAACTCAAGCATCACTTCTTTTACTTAGAGTTGTGCTTGGTACAGTAATGGTACATAACGGCTTAGATAAGCTATCTGATATTCCTGGTTTTGCGGAAGCTTACGTAGAAGCGATCGGTTTACCATTCCCAATCTTTTTTGCGTACTGTGCGGCAATAACTGAAGTGATTGCATCTCCACTTTTAGTTTTGGGTTTTTTAACTAGACCCGCTGCCTTAGGATTATTTATGACCATGATGGTAGCTAATTATCATCACATCTTTGTTGGTGGATTCTCAATTCCATCAATCGAATTATCATCAATTTATGCAGCGTCTTTTGCATTCTTTGCAATTTATGGTGGCGGCAAATATGCGATCGATACACTACTTGTAAATGTGTTAGCCGAAAAGTTTTCAATACTCTCTGATGTTGACTCTATAGCCGACTCAAGTAGATTTTCTGTTTTGTCCAAATAAGCTACTATTCGCTAAAAATCAGCAAATAGATGAGCATCAAAGCTATTTATTTACAAACATAAAACTAGAAAAGAGAGGCAGCACAACGTGCTGCTTCTCTTTTTAAAATTGAGATAGCGTTACAAATACAGAGCTTTGTGTCATTATCTTTGCTAGTTGATTGCAAAAAATCTGTGAATTCTTGGCTAAATTTGTTGCAACAGCATCGCATTATTGCTGTTATTCGGGCTGATAATGCGGTTACTGCACGGGAAATAGCACTTGCCGCCGCTGCAGGTGGGATTAAGTTAATTGAGATCGCTTGGAATACTGATCGCGCTGAATCGCTGATCCCAAAATTGCAGCAGGAGCTACCTGATTGCAAAATCGGAGCAGGAACAGTTTTAGATATCGACAGTGCCGAACGAGCGATCGCTTGTGGTTGTAGTTTTCTATTTACGCCACATACAAATCTTGACCTTATCTCTAAAGGTTTAGAAAATAATGTGCCTGTGATTGCAGGTGCACTTACGCCCACAGAAATTCTCACAGCGTGGCAGGCTGGAGCCGCTGCCGTTAAAATTTTCCCGATTAAAGTACTTGGCGGGGTCGATTACCTTAAGTGTCTACAGCCAATATTGCGTGATATTCCTTTAATTCCCACAGGGGGCATTACCCTTCAAAACGCTGCTCAATTCCTAGCCACAGGAGCGATCGCAGTTGGTATTTCTAGTGATTTGTTTTCTGCTGAAGCGATCGCTGAGGATGACTGGACAACGATTATTGCGCGATCGCGAATGTTAATTCAAAAAGTTCAACCATTTCAAAACCAGTAATTAAGCGTCGCCCAAATAGCCCTAACAATCTATGTGTAATGTTTATCATCATATTACTGTTAAAGAGTTGAAGAGAAGAGCAGAATGCAATACGCAGCACTTGGGTTAGATGTGGGTCGAAAAAGAATTGGTGTCGCAGGATGCGATCGCCTTGGTATATCGGTGCATGGTATTACCACGATTATTCGTACGTCATGGCAAGCAGACATGGCAGAGTTAAAAGCATTAATTTTAGAGCGAAATATCGGTACGCTGGTCATGGGAATGCCTTACAACATGGATGGTTCGTTAGGCTATCAAGCCAAACAAGTTCAAAAATTTGCTTATAGCGCCGCTAAACAATTAGGCATGATTTTAGAATTCGTTGATGAGCGCTTAACTTCATTTGAGGCTGAAGAAATGATGCGATCGCAAGGTATTTCCACAAGACGCAATAAAGAAATGATTGACCGTAAAGCTGCGGCTCTCATCCTGCAACAATGGCTAGCCCTCAAACGTCAAGCAACTATTAAAAAGTCAAGTGAAGTATGATTTTTTTATGGTGACAGATGGTAAAGGGGAAACTTCGTAAACTTTTTATGTCATGGTAAAATCAAGTCAACATAATCTCTTGGAAGCCTTATGGAAAGCACTCAAACTTTATTTAAACCGACTGCTCCACAATCACAACCAGTTCAAGAGACTAAAATCAGTCTGCCCGATCATAAGCAACTTCCAGATTCAGACGGAACCTTTGTGAAAAATTTTCAAGAACACCCACAAAGCATTGTTTTAACTAGCTCGATCACCCCAGTTTTAGAAAAATTACATCCTGATGGACGCTATTGCATTGGTCAAGACAGTGGTATTTACTGGCGAATGATGGAGCCACCCGAAAAAGGAGCCGAAGCGCCAGACTGGTTTTATGTGCCGAATGTATCGCCGCTCATTGATGGCGAATATCGCCGTTCCTATGTACTGTGGAAAGAATTTGTCGCTCCCTTAATTGCGATTGAATTTGTCTCTGGTAATGGTTCAGACGAAAGAGATGCAACACCACCTAGCGACACCGAAAAAGCAGGAAAGTTCTGGGTTTACGAGCAAGCGATTCGGATTCCGTTCTATGTCATTTTTGATGCATGGAAAGATAATGTTGAGGCGTATCAATTAGTTAATGGTCGGTATGTCAAGATGCCGACTAATGATCGCGGACATTTTGCGATCGCCCCAATGGGTGTGGAAATTGGACTACAACAAGAAGGAATTACTCCATGGTTACGCTGGTGGGATGAGTTGGGGAATTTGCTGTTGACTGGAGATGAACGGGCTATAAAAGCTGATGAGATCGCTAATCAACAAACTGCGATTGCAACTCAACAAACTGCGATCGCTAATCAACAAACTGCGATTGCAACTCAACAAACTGCGATCGCTGATCAACAAACCGCGATCGCAACTCAAGAACGTCTTGCCAAACAAGAAGCAGAACAAAAAGCTCAACGTCTTGCCGAAAAGCTCAGATCACTAGGTGTTAATCCTGATGATATGTAAAGTGACGATCGCTCCAAAAGTCAGTACAAAATTAAAAGTCATAGTTCAATTGAGGATCGGAAGAGCCTGCTCTAGACTAACCAAAAGTACGGTCAATATAACTATTTAAGGCATCGTGTTTTGGTCGAGATGCTATAACTGTCCCCTTTGCTGTCATAATGCTTAAAAGCGCCAAAAGCCTTATACAAGAGGGTTTCTCTGAGCTAGTAGTGCTATAGGATACAAAGCATCAATCTATGGAAGGATCAACGATCGTAATTACGGATGACGCAGGCAAAAACTTGCCATGCACTATCGAAACCACCTTTAAAGTGGACAGCATCGAATATATGCTGCTTCAACCAGTTGACTTTTCTGTGCAAATCTTTGCATGGCAAGAAACCGATGACGAAGAAGAAACTGAACTGGTCGATGTCACCGAAGAAGAAATCGATTTGATTTTTTCAACTGCTCAGGCAGTTTTAGGCGAACAGAATTTATCTTTACGTCGCTCCGCTTACACTTTGACAGTTGAAGGCGAGCTTCCTGAACCAACTGAAGAAGATATTATTGAGATTGATACTGAAGAAGATGGAAACTGTGGCGAATTCCAAGAATTAGCGCATTTCTACTATGAAGAGCAAGCTTTTTCAGTATTTACAGCCCTTGATCCGTTAATGTTTATTGCCAAAGTTGGCGATAGCGGTCTACCTGAGATCCTTTCACCTGTAGAAATGGCAGCACTAGAGCCTTATGTGGAGAAATATTTAGACCATGTCCTCAGCACAGAAGATGCCGAAGAAGAGTTCTAATTGGCTGTTTTATGGTATTGCTGTGCCATTAGTCATCTTATTTACTAGCCTAGCCAGTAGTTCGTGGTGGATTTGGGCAAGTGCCGCACCTAATAACTTTGGGGCAAAAGTGAGGTTAACCATATCGGATGGGATGCCAACCCAAGCGATCGCCCAAGAACTAGAATCAGCAGGTATAATTCGCTCCAGCTTAGCGTTACGTCTGTGGGTAATGTGGCAATCTTTGAGAAGTAGTGAGTCTATAGCATTAAGATCTGGAACTTATGATTTTGCTACGAATCAATCTCTAGCAGAAGTTGTCGCGCAAATTCAGACCGCGAAGTCCGCAGAAGTCCGATTTACAATTCCTGAAGGTTGGTCGATTGTACAGATGGCTGAGCTATTTGAGAAGAAAGGATTTTTTACAGCCAAAGACTTTGTTGCTGCAACTCAACGAATTAGTCCAAAACGACGTACTTGGCTTCCTGATGATGTCCCCAGTTTGGAAGGATTTCTTTTCCCTGATACTTATCAAATACTGCCATCGGAAGCAACACCTGATCTGATCATAAATTTGATGCTAGATCGCTTTGAGCAAGTCGCTTTGCCTGTTTATCAAGACAATCAATCTGGTAAACCAAAGGTTAAAGTTAGCCTCAAAGATTGGGTTGTTCTTAGCAGTATTGTCGAAAAAGAGGCTGTAGTCGACTCAGAGCGTCGGGTCATAGCGGGAGTTTTCTGGAATCGTCTCAAACGCAATATGCGATTAGAAGCTGACCCAACTGTTGAATATGGATTAAATATTAAACAAACTCCCGAAAGCCCACTCACGTTAGAGCAGGTTCGTACTGCTTCGCCATACAACACTTATCTAAATGAAGGACTGCCACCTGGCGCGATCGCTTCGGTTGGTTTAGCTAGTCTCAAAGCTACACTTGATCCTGCGACAACCGAGTATTTATTTTTTGTTGCTAAATACGATGGTAGTCATGTGTTCAGTCGCACTTTAGAAGATCACGAAAAAGCATTGCAAATAATTGACAAAAAAATTCAGCAAAAAACACCAAAACAATAGCGATAAGTTAAGCCAAGGACTTATCGCAGTGGTTAACCAAACCCACCACGACAAGGGTCGCAGGGCAAAGCCCCGCAATGGGTTTTATATTATTTAAATCTGAGCGAGTAAAACTAGGCGATCGCATACGACAAGGGTCGCAGGGCAAAGCCCCGCAATGGGTTTTATATTATCGTTTGTGGTAGGTTTGAAAGCAAATTTCTGTAAGTTTCTTCAAACTTATTTCAAGCAATTTCCTAAAATATTGAGATGACTATTCTGAGTTAGAATAGTTTTAACTATTTAATTAGCATCCCCAAAAACCAAAAATATTTGTGAAACCTTGGCTGCTTATTGCTCCTGACTTAGTCTTGTCAGCACCGATTACCGCGATCACTCCGCAATTAATGGAAACGCATGGATTGCGAGGCTTGATTTTAGATGTTGACAACACTCTAGTTGGTGACGATGAATTAGATGTATCAGAAGAGATTCGTCTATGGGCGGAACTAATGAGTCAGCCATATTCAATTTGTTTGGCAAGTAATAATTTCAGCGATCGCCGAATTAAAAAGATCGCCGATAGTCTAAATCTTCCTTATCGAAGCCGTGCTGCAAAACCTTCACGACGGGTAGTACGTCAAGTTCTCGAAGAAATGAAACTACCACCTTCACAAGTAGCAATGGTAGGCGATCGCTTATTTACTGACACAATTGTTGGTAATCGTTTAGGCTTATTTACAATTTTAGTACAGCCACCTGAGACTGAACTTGCGTTAACTCCCCCTCGCACTTCGATATTTAGAGCAAGATCAAGCTTTCTCCGTAACTGGGAAATCTGGATTGCTCGCAAATCTGGGGTAAAAATTTAAAAATTGTTAAATGCTAAGTAAGCAAGCATGATAAAAACCAGAACCCAAAAAGCTGTGGCGCACGCTACGCGTGCGCCACAGCTTTTTGGGTTCTAAGGTTTGTTTTGCTCAGCTACTTAATATTAGGACTTACGCAAATCAACCAAGAACTAAAGTTCTTGGCTCAAAGCTCAAGTCAATTAAAACTGACTAAAAAAAGCCTCAAATCAACCTGTTTCAACAGGTTTAAGCTTTTAGCCCGCAATTTATTGCAGGGCAAGTGCGTAAGTCCTAAATATTTGAAGCCTAACAATTTTGACAGATTGATATTTCCGAACAATTATTTGTCTAATTGCTAAGTAACTTGTAATCTCTAGATCAACTCATTACAAGCTTTTTTATCAAGCTTTCTTATAAATAACAATGGGAAACCTTCAAGGACGAGATCTTCTTAGTTTGGCAGACTTACAACCAAACGAAATTCAAGAACTGCTTACACTTGCTAAACAACTCAAAGCAGGAGAAATACAGTTTGACTTTCAACGCAAAACTCTGGGCTTGCTATTTCGCAAAGCATCGACAAGAACACGAGTTAGCTTTACAGTCGCTATGCACCAACTAGGTGGTCATGTAATTGACTTAGATCCTAATGTGACGCAAGTAAGTCGTGGAGAACCTGTGGAAGATACAGCCAGAGTTCTTGATCGCTATTTGGACGTTTTAGCGATTCGCACTTTTGAGCAGTCAGAGCTAGAGACCTTTGCCAAATTTTCTAAGATGCCGATTATCAATGCCCTAAGTGATTTGGAGCATCCATGTCAAGTCTTAGCTGATTTATTAACAGTACTGGAAAATTTTGGCACTTTAAAGGGGCTAACCCTTACATATCTTGGGGATGGCAATAATATGGCACATTCTCTAATGATTGGCTGTGCGCTGGTTGGTATGAATGTGCGGATTGCTTCACCAAAAAACTTCGCTCCTGATCCTACAGTTGTTGCTCAGGCAAAAGCTTTAGCCACTAATTCTGAGGTGATTGTCACCCATGATCCTAAACTTGCCTCTCAAGCGGCTCACGTTTTATATACAGATGTTTGGGCTAGCATGGGACAAGAATCGGAAGCAGAAGATCGTATTCCCATTTTTCAGCCCTATCAACTGAATGCGGAACTAATGGCTTTAGCCGATAAAAAAGCGATCGCTTTGCATTGCCTGCCTGCTCATCGTGGTGAAGAGATTACTGATCAAGTAATGGAAGGTAATCAGTCACGCATTTGGGATGAAGCCGAAAATCGTCTTCATGCTCAAAAAGCTTTGCTAGCTAGCGTTCTCTAAATTTATGCCGCGCGAAGCGCGGCGTGAATGATGATTAAAACAATTATTAAAAAGATCATTAAAAAAATACTTAGGTGCAATCATGGTCATTGCTCAAATCAATTCACCCACCATTCCTGCAAACTCAAAAAATCGTCTGACAATCGATGAATACCACGAGATCGAAGAAACTGCTGAGGAACGTCATGAATATTGTAATGGAGAAGTTATTACCATGTCTGGAGGTACAGCAACACATAGCGAGATTGCCAGTAACCTATTGATTTACTTGGGATTTCTACTTAGAGATACAAATTTTCGTTTATATAATAGTGATTTGCGCTTGTGGATTCCTAACTATCAGTGCGGCACTTATCCCGATCTGATGATTATTAATGGCGAACCACAGTTTAATCGCGATCGCACTGATGAAATTCTCAATCCTTTATTGATCATTGAGGTTCTATCTCCCTCCACTGAAGCATACGATCGCGGCGATAAATTTAGAAAATATCGCTCTCTTGATAGTTTTTGTGAATATCTACTCGTTAGTCAAGTTGAACTTTATGTTGAGCAATATCACCAGATCGATCAACGCGATCGCTGGCAATTACAAATATGCGATCGCCTTGAGCAAACTATCACTTTGCAGAGCTTAAACATAGAACTTCCTATGCAAGAAATCTATCGACGCATTAAATTTTAAATTCTTTAATTAGAGAAACAATTTGCGCGATCGCATTGGTTTCTTCACTCTGGTTCATATTTTGAATATATTGATCACGATGACTATCAAGATCTGCGATCGCCTTTAATAGATTCTCATTAGTTAGATCTTCTTCAAAGAGCACTGCACTATAGCCACGAGCTTGAAAAGATTTAGCATTAAGAATCTGATCGCCGCGACTAGATAATTTGGATAGGGGAATCAGTAAATGCGGCTTTCTTAAGGTCAGAAACTCAAACACAGCATTAGCGCCTGATCTCGATACGACTAAATCCGCGATCGCTAGGACATCAGCAAGTTCTGTTCCTAAATATTCAAATTGCTGATAGCGCGGATAGCCTTTGAGATTTTCATCAAGGTTCCCTTTGCCACAAGCATGAACAACTTGATAGGTTTGAGTAAGTACATCTAAAATAGAACGCACCGCTTGATTTATTTTTGCTGAGCCTGTACTACCACCGACTACAAACAGAATAGGGGAATTTAAATCAAAACCACAAAATTCTCGACCGCGCTCCACATTTCCTTTTAGAATATCAGGACGAATAGGTAAACCTGTATGCTTAACTTTGGAAGAGTATTTCGCCAGATGCTTAGCAGTTTCAGGGAATGTGACACAGACTTTAGTGGCAAATGGAATCGATAATCTATTTGCTAAACCTGACGAAAAATCTGACTCATGGATAATCACAGGAATCCGTTGCAGCCACCCAGCGAAAATGACAGGTACAGTGACAAACCCGCCTTTAGAAAATATAACTTTAGGTTTTATTTTAGCGATCGCAAAATAAGCATCAAATATTCCTTTGATCACTTTGAAAGGATCGACAAAGTTTTGCCAATCAAAATAACGACGCAATTTTCCTGAAGAGATACCATGATAGGGAATACCAACCGCAGCGACAAGTTGTTTTTCTATACCATTGTTTGAGCCAATATATTCAACTTCCCAACCGTCAGCTTCAAGATCGGGAATTAGGGCAAGATTGGGACTAACATGACCACCACTACCGCCGCCAGTTAACACAATCTTTGATCGATCTTTTATCTTATTACTTAAGCCCACGGATATCACTAGTCTCGACATGTTTCGGTATTGAGAATACTTGATTCTTCACTGCAAGTATTGTAACGATCTCATGGCAATTTTCAAATGATTTAGAAATGGTAAAAGAGTCTTTGCTAAATCCTGTTTTTTGTGTAAAATCAATTAACAGAATAAATGCTTAAGGCTTAAAAGTCAGAATATGAAACAAGCCTGGCAAGATTTCAAAAAGCCGCTCCGTAATAGTCTCAAATATGCTAAAGCTTTAGCAAAAGGATATCCATTTCACTATGCTAATCAGCAAAATCCCGATGATGCTGATCAATATTTGTATCAATGGACAGAGTTTAGTACGCCGATTCCTGATCGCGGTACATTAGAGATTCGAGCTAACCGGATTTGGAACTTACAGCTTGCCGCTCAACGAATTGATTACCTTAATTTAGCTCCACAAAAGATTTTTAGTTTTAGCGATCGCATTGGGCAACCAACCAAAGCCAATGGTTTTCGCGTCGCCCCAGTATTTGTGCGCGGTCAGGTATTAACTGATGTAGGAGGAGGCTTATGTTTGATTTCCACCAATATATTTAATACGTTTTTATATGGGGGTTGTCAGATTTTAGAACGGCACTGCCATAGTATTGATGCCTATGGAGAATCAAGATTTTATACTTTAGGACAGGATGCTGCGGTTGCATATGGTTACAAAGATTTGATTGTCCGTAATCACAGTAAAATCCCTCTACAACTGAGATTTAGAGTCTTAGAACAAGAGGGGCGAGTGGAGTCAAGTCTTTGGGGACATAAGCCTCAACCTTGGCAGGTAAAGGTCAAATCTCAGGTGATTGAGCAAATACCACCGCCAGATCCTCAGTATTTACCTGGATGGGTTGTTGAAACTTTGCGACATGTCAAAAATGTGAATAGCATATCGTCATTATGGAAGCGTGATTATGAAACTGTTAGTTTTTATGCACCTTGTGTTAAATCCTAAAGCAAACATTAAGCCAAATCAAAAATTAGAATTTCGGCATTACCTTGACTAATCAGTTTCAAATCGCCAGCCTGATCGCTAGAGATAGCATCACCAGCATTGAGCAAGCGATCGCCCACTAATATGCTACCTGTTGCTACTTGAAGCCATGCAAAGCGATTTTCATGTATTGTATGTATTACCTTTACTCCGTCTTCGAGAATAGAGGCATAAATATAAGCATCTTGATGAACGGTGACAGAGCAATCGCGTCCATCAGGTGAAGCAATCAAACGTAATTGGTTCAGCTTCTCTTCACGAGAAAAAGAGATTTGTTCGTAACTAGGTTCAATATTTTCTTGATTTGGCAAAATCCATATTTGCAATAAATGGGCTGACTCTGTAGCAGAAGGGTTAAACTCGCTATGTGTAACTCCTGTCCCTGCACTCATGCGTTGCACATCGCCAACTTGAATAATCGAACCATTACCCATACTGTCCTTATGCTCTAGCGCTCCTTCAAGCATATAAGTAATGATTTCCATATCACGATGAGGATGAGTCCCAAATCCTTTGCCACCAACCACTTGATCTTGGTTGATCACCCGTAAAGAACGAAATGCCATATGCTGCGGATCGTAATAGTTAGCAAAAGAGAAAGTGTGATAACTATCGAGCCAGCCGTGATTTGCATGTCCTCTTTCTTCTGATTTCCGAATTGTAAGCATAATTTTTTTTAAGTATGATTTCTTTTGTGAATGAATAGAGTAATTATTTTGCAAAAGTATTACTTAGCAATGCTTTTGCAAAATAATCTAAGTTTGATGAGAACGCAAAGCTCTATAGCTTTATCTATTTTAGAACAGCAATAAAAAAGGCGCACTTCGTGCGCCTTTTTTATTAAAAGATATGGCGCTATGCGCTTTATTTACTTACCACCTTTCTACTTACCACCTTTTTTAAGTGAAAGAATTGCTTCGACTTCAGCAGTTTCTTGATTTGGATAAGTAGCTGTTACTGCCAAACCACGAACCGTTTCAATCAAAGCCTTTACATCAGCAGTGATTTTCTGTTTTTCAGACGCAGGCATAAAGGTTTGGACAATATTCCATGTTTTAGTTGCATCAATATAGAAATAGCCAACGTTGCTATTAGGCAGAGTGCTAATTACAGTCTTGAAGGTTGGATCGGCGTCGATCGCACTAGCAGGTTTAGGTACAAACAGAGGCACAATTGGTGAAGCTGTCATAAACAGTATGTCTTTTTGACCCCAACCATGCGAGACAATTGCCCCGGGTGCACCTGGAAATGACCACTCAGTAACAGCCACTCCGCCAACATCTTTCTTGCCTACTTTGCCGCCGTTCTTTGTGACAAAATCATCAAGCTTAATGAGCAAGGACTCACCAGCGGGACGATTAGTAGTTTGAAGCATCAGTACAGGTGCTATCCCTTGAGTTTGCGCTAAAATCCCTTCGGATTTGCCAGATACTGAAGCGATCGTAAATTCACCATCCATCCATCCAAAGATATCCTTATCTAGATCAAGAGCCAATGGCGATGTTTTCAGTTGAGTTCTAGTATCATCGAGCCCTTTTTTGATTTCGGGATTTTTCTCAGCAGACTTCACAAACTGTTCCCACGAATCCTTGATATTAAAGCCAGTGATCACGATAAATGCTTGTGAAGGAAGTTGAGCAATAATTTTGTTAGGAGAGTTCTTGAGTGCAGCAATTGTCGCTGGTTCAAATTTGCCAAGCGCTTTAAAACGAATGCCTGCATCATCAATTCCGAATCCCATATTCATGGATTTCACCTGCTTCAATTGCTCCAACGATTCTGGGGGGATTGGTTGAGCATCAGGATTCATTGCTGCTAATTCAACAATAGATTGACTAAAGTTAGGAATGTAAATTTGGACAACGGGGTTTTTGATCTTGAGATCGTCGGCACTCGCAGCACTTGCCAAAGAAGCTTCACCTTTGTAGGTATCGATCACCTTCTGAGTATTTTGTTCAGTAGGAGAGAAAATCAAATTGTCGCCAACCATAGCATATGAAGTTGCGCTATCTCCTTCACCATACTGAGTAATCTTTACGCCCTTATAATCAGATTGCTTTTCTTTGCCTCCCCCTTTGGACTTAACTTGCTGTGTTAAAAACTTCTCAGCACCAGCTTTGTCTTTCACCTCTACTACAACGATAATATTTGGCACAGACTTAGACTGGGGAGCAGTCTTCTCTTGCACAAATTGAATCGTACCTGTAGCGCTTATTGGCACATAACGATTCTGGATTGCAGCTTGTGATTTTATGGGTGCAAGATTAGCGGTTTTGCCTAAAGGTAAAAATGCAATCGTTATATTTTTGCCAACCCAAGGTTTCATATCCTTCTCGTAGTTAAAGTCACCTGAAGCAAGATTGCTTCTTGCTTTAGCAATCTGTGCATCGTAAAGTTTTTTGGTTTCTGGAGATAGGAATTGCTCGATTTGAGAAAGCGCCGCTTCATCAGTCGATACTGACACTGCCATCAGTGACTGTTTAGGTACTACATTTAGAGTTCCAGCCGCAGTGCTAGTAGGCAAAATCCCTGGCTTATTCAAGAAAAAATAAGCGCCTACCCCAACTGCTACCAATACAGCAGCACCACCAATAATCGGTAGTAAATTTGGTTTTGTTTCGGTCATAAATTTATTCCTCACACTTATCAATTTCAGTATGACAGTATAATGCTTAACCCCCGAATACCCATAGAGCCGATTCACTCATCTATTGTGAGTTTGCTCACATCTAACTGTGATCAACGTGCTTATTTACTTATTTAGTGCTTAACTTATTTGATGCTTATTTGATAATACTTTCAAGCAACTCTTTTTCATGGTACAGCCTGTTGAGGCTTTGAGTATTACAGAAAACTTTTTGAAAGTGCCGCGAAGCGGCACTTTCAAAAAGTTTTCTGGGTTTTATAACAGCGCAAAGCGCTGTAACTATAGCTGTCGCCAAGTGTATTAGGACATAAAAACCGAAAGCGGGAGGCGGCGCTTCGCGCCGCCTCCCGCTTTCTTGGGTTTGATTTTGTATTAATACAAGTGGCGACAGATATAAATAGAAAAAATAGATAGAAAATACTTTCAAAGGATAATTCTGATGACACTTTGAGGTTGGAACTAAAAATCCAGCCATGCAGGGACAATTTGCCATGCTTTGTTAAGAGATTTATCTAATACCTTATAATTTGGCTCAAATTTACTGACCAATTTCCAAAATTTGGCTGAATGATTCATCTGTACTGTATGGCAAAGCTCATGGAGAAGCACATACTCCACTACATTAGCTTCGAGAAAGAGCAGCTTATAGTTAAGACTGATATTGCGATCGCCAGAGCAACTACCCCACAAAGTTTTTTGACCGCGCACAGCTGTCGTACGGTAGGGCAAATTTACGCGGACACTGACTTTACGTAACCAACTAAATAAATGCTTTTCAGCTTTTTGCATCAGCCATTGCTTCAAAAGCGCTTTGCAGGATTCGATTTCGGCAATATTCCCGCTCATAACTAACTGAAGCTGATCTTTCTTTTCTTTAATGTTGATGAAGCCTAATTTTGTCGAAGTTTGGTGATATTCAATTTGCCATTTTTCGCCTAGCGATCGCAAGTTGATAGAGTCAGGTAACTCATGCGGATCTTGGGACAGAAAAAAAGCTTCTCGCTCATCTAGTTTGCTCTGATTGCGGGCAATCCAATCACGCTTTTGATGGACAAGATCAGGAATTTTTTGGCGATCATAATTAGCAGGTACAACTACCTCCAAACCATCTTCGACAGAGAGCGAAAGACGTACACACTTAGCGCGATGACTTATCCGCACTGTGTAGGTTGGTATATCTGTAATTAGAGACTTAGAACGAGATGTCATAAAGTTAATCTGGAGTCTTAATCTTGAAGCAAAAGCGTGCCTGGATAACTAACATTTAAGCGATCGCGTTCCCGATGAGCGTTTACACGATTGGTATAAGTGCGTAACTGAATATAGGATTTCTCTTTAAAAATAGTAACAAACGCGTCAGGTGCAAATTTACGTAATTGTTTTAAGGTAATAGCGCTAGCATTAGGAACCAGAACACGATAAATAATTCGGGTCGAGCTTTCAGGATTCTGATTTGGTATAGAAGTTGTGGGGATAGAATCTACAACAGGACTCGGTGCAATCAGGTCAGCGCTAACTACTTGAGCCGCTAGCCCTTGATTGCGAAGCAAAGATGCGATCGCCTTGGCACTTTGTTGACTAGATAGAGGTGCTGCCAAAATTACCGAGCGATTATTAAACGTGGCAAGCACTGCACTCTTTCCTGTTAGCGATCGCACTTGTTGGATCGCAAGATTTGGATCATTGCTTGGTTCTACTAAAACGATCGCCGCCTGTAAGTTTGCAGGAACATCGGTGACTCTAGCGGAGAAAGAATGCACGATCGCATCTAGTTTTAACTCGCGCAGTTGAGTGGCTCGAAATGTGGATGATTTAGCATTATCAAACCCCCCAAAAAATGTCATTGAAGCATTGAGACAGCTACAAGGTACAGCAGCGATCGCTAAAAAATTAGGTAACTGCGGAAGTAAGTTCGCGGGGCGATCAATTATGACAACATAGCGCCGATTAGTTACCTGTTGACAAGCAAGTGCAGGAATTGCCACAGACTGGGCAATGGGTTGCGCAATGGGTTGAGTAAGGGGTTGGGCGATCGCAACTGATCGGCTTACGGAAATATCAACCAAGCCAAAACCAATTATAAACAAGCAATTGGCAGTGATCGCCGATAACTGGTTTCTAAGTCTTAACGATCTCATACTGTTAAACCTATTCCCTTCACAGCCGCAACTTTGATCACCATCTAGCTCACCAACTTGTCACCAATGATTGATTGAGATATACCACTTTATGTTGTGAATTGTCATGACAATGACAAACTTTTCAATCTTGATTTATGGTTAACTCATCGGCTGAATCTATATTAATCAAAGTTCAAAATGCCCGAAAATGGGCATTTTGAGCTATTTAGCCTTCCCAGATTTTTTCAAGAACTGTTTGAGGCGCGATCGCTTTGATGGATTGACCCGTGATCGCCTGAACATATTTAATCCGTTTTTCTTGAATAGGTAGCAATTTACTAGCAGGTGTAGCCGATCCTAAAATTGCTACTAATGCTGTACCTACCGCAACGCCCAGTTGCATAGCATCACCTTCTGCACAAATAAACAGATTGGCTGAAGCAATTAAAGCGGTTAGCTTACCAATATCAGTGGGATTAGCAATTAATAGATTGGGCACTTTAGCAGTTAATTGCTTGAGTAAATCTGCATTATTAAGGCTGTCAATCGCCACGATTGGCAAGTTTGGTAGCTTTGATTGAATATTAATGGCGATCTCAGCCCAACTTTCGGCAGGATAATTTCCCATAGCACCACAATTGAGCAAGATAAAACCGCTTTGTTGAATGCTAAGGCGCTTTTGTTCGTTCGTTGCCCAGTCCAGATCGCTTTTGGGAAGATTAACTTTGATTGGTGGACATGAATGCTGAATGTCTAAAGCTACGAGCAAGTTATAGTTTTGGACTGCCGCATATTCTTGAGTATTTGTGGGAATAATGTCAGTCAGTAAAAAATCGCCCTGTCCCGCAAAGGATATCCGCTTTGAAATGCCGCTTAACCATAACAAGATGTTAATTGCGAAACTTGGCTGAGTAACGATCGCGGCATTATATTCGCGATCGCGGATTGTACCGAGTAAATTACCAAAATCAGCCAAAGAGTTGCTATCACTAAAATCAAACTTGAGTACTCGATTGACAGATTGGCAAACGCGATAAGCTGCCATAGCACGCGGCTCGACTACTACATCAATTTCGGCATTAGGATACTGTTGTTTGAGTGTATCGAGTGTCGGAAAAAACAGTAATTGATCGCCAGTGCTACCTGCAACCAAAGCCAGTATTCGCATCATATTTATGTATCTCTAGACGAAGACCGTAAGTAATAGTACTTTGTTTTTGGAAGTTGATATATGCACTAAAAGTACAGTGTATTAAGAATTTATCGCGATCGCCTAAAAAGCTGGAAATTTTTTATTTGAGGTATTGTATAAATGTACAGACTAGTAATATAGTAGATAACGGTTAAATGGCGAGTGTAGCCAAGTGGTTAAGGCAGTGGTTTGTGGTACCACCATTCGTGGGTTCAATTCCCATCATTCGCCCTCAAATTAAAATCCACAAAAAGAAAAGAGGACGTTCTGCGTCCTCTTTTCTTTTTTTATGGGTATTTTGACTGTATCTCGTGTGACTAACATTGCGAGAAAATTTTATTCGTGCTTTTGTAATTTTTCTGCTGCAATTTTTAATGAGGACGCCTGTAATTTCATGGGTAAAACAGTTGTAAGATTTTGGGCGATCGCCTTGATCACAATATTGATCGTAGTATCGCTGGGGGGGCTAAATCCACAAGGTTTGAGGGCTGAAGGTAATGCGATCACGATCGCAGTTGCCGCGCCTCTGAGCGGAGATGGAGCAAGTGGGGGACAAGAAATTGTCGATAGTATCAAGCTATACATTGATGCGACTAATCGCAACGGCGGCATCAATGGTCGTCAGCTTAAATTAAATACTTTTGATGACAAGGGAAATGCTGAAGGAGCAACCCAAGTTGCCACCGAAATTGCTAAAAGTGAAGCAATTGTAGTTTTAGGGCACCGATCTTCTGATACGTCGATCGCAGCGGGTAGCATTTATCAAGAGCGGAAACTACCTGCGATCACTGGCACTGCTAATAATCCTAAGGTCACCACTGATCGCCCTTACTATTTTCGAATTATTTATACCAATCCTGCTCTTGCTAGCACCTTGTCAATTTACGCGCAGCAAGTATTACAGTTTAAAACTGCAAGTGTGATTTATGACAAAGCTAGCAAAAATGAACAGACTCAATCAGAAGTGATTAAGTCTGCTTTTGAGGCTAATGGCAGTGGCAAAATTCAGCGTACTTGGGCGATCGATTCTACTGCAAATAATCGAAAATCATCAATTCAGCAGATTGTCAACGAACTAGCCGCCGAACCTGAGGCGGGAATATTGTTTTTAACATTGACAAAAGAAGAAGTAGCCGAAGATTTTTTGGTTGCCCTCAAACAGAAAGGGCTAAAAAACAGTATTTTGGGTGAGCAAGCTTTAGCTAGAGAATCCTTTGCGAAGCGCTTTGAGAAATATGATGAAGAAAAGAAAAAACTCGGTTTCTTTACCGATGGTATGTATGTGCCAGCGCCAATTCTATTTGATAGTGCTGGGGCAGATGCTCAAGATTTTCTAACGGCGTATCAAAAAGCTTATAACAAGACTCCTTCTTATTTAGGAGCAAAGTTTTATGAGGCAGCGATCGCGGCAGTAGATGCAATTCGTAAAGCTAATCCAAAATCAACATCGGCAAGCTTAGAAGGCGATCGCGAACAGGTGCGAGAGGCTTTAACTGCCCTCAATAATCGTAAAGTAGGGCTGAAAGGTTTAACAGGGTTGCTTTATTTCAATAGCGATCGCAATAGTGATCAACCTGTGCGTCTTGCCCAATTCCAAAGCTATAAACTGATCTCAGCCTCCCAACAATTTACGCCGATTCCCAATCCTGAACGATTGAATTTACCAAAAGAACTTCAATCTGCGAGCATCATTCAATCGGGCGATCAATATTTTTGGCGGCAGCGCGTAGTTTATGCGGGAATGGATATCAATAAGCTCAATCGCATTGACAAGGCAACTTTTACCGCCGATTTTTATGTGTGGTTTCGCTATAACGGCACTGATGAGCCTACCGAAATTCAGTTTCCTGATGCAGTCAGCAATAGTGTAAATCCGACTGCACCTGTATTTGATGGCAAAGCACCAATCAAGGCTCAGGTCGTCAATGGATTAAACTATCGCCTCTATCGAGTTCGCGGCGAGTTTCGCAATGCCTTTGATTTTCGTGATTATCCCTTTGATTCTCAAAAACTAAATTTGCGTTTTGATAATCCGAATTTATCCACCGAAAGGTTAATCTATGCGATCGATACAGTTGGTCTCAAACTGCCGAGAACTGCATCTGAAGAGAGCAAACCATTTCAAGGGCTTCAGCTTTGGAATTTCAAAGATATTACCTATTTCCAAGACTCTTCGCGCAGTACTTCTACCCAAGGAGATCCTGATTTATTCCAATCTAATGCTCAGGTTGAATACCCTGGTTTAAGTATTCGGATGACTTTTCAGCGCAAAACCCTGGTGTTTTTATCTAAAAATATTTTGCCGTTGATTTTGTTGTCACTATTAACTTATTGCTGCTTATTTTTCCCTTACACGATGTTTGTGCCGCGCACGATGGCTCCTGCCTCGGCACTGCTATCAGGAATTGTGTTGTTATTATCCTTTAACAATCAATTACCTGAAGTTGGCTATACCGTTGCTATGGAATATGTGTTTTACGTCTATTTCTGTCTATGTTTATTCCCAATTCTCGTCACCGTAATTGGCACGAAGTTAGATAAAGATGGACATAAAAAAGCCTTTAAATATTTAAATATTGGTTCGTGGATTCTCTATCCATTAATTTTGATTGTTACTATTGCGATTTTTGCAATTAATTATAGCGATCGCTTGATTTAATCGATACAAATACAGAGATCGTCTTTTCCCATTGCTCCACGTTCTGACCGTTGGCATCTAAATATTTTATGTCTCATAGACTTGACTTCTATGGGCGATCGCAATCACAAAAACTTGCACTATCTCATCTTCAATGGAATAGATAATCCGATAATCTCCAATCCGATAACGAAACAAACCCGAATATTCTCCCTTGAGAGGTTTAATGTTTGGATGTAATCGAGGTTCTTGTTCAAGTTGTTGTAAGCCTTTTGCGATTTTCTTGGCTAGAGGCTTATCGGCTTTTGCATAAACTTTCTTAACGTCAGGATGCAATAGTACTTTATACATCTGAGCGTACTGTTCTCCAATTTACATATTCACTTTTTGGGGTCAACTGATTTAATTTGACTCGTTCTAATAATCCTGAAATTGATAATAGTTCTAGGGTTGCGGCTTCGCTTTCAGTACTGGCTAAAAAAGCGGCAAAGTCAGCAACGGCTTTCAATCTTTCGGGTGATAGTTGCTGAAGTGCTGCATGGAGTTGTCCATTGATTTCTGCAACTGTTAATGTCGATTGAGGTGATGAATATGTCATAGTTTTGTTAGATGAGTGTAAGTCGCCATCTCAGTTTGTAATTCTAGCATTTCGGTATGGTCGAGGATATGAGCTAGTCGATGTTCAGCATTTACACGACTTCTGCGAGTTTACCGACTTCAACGCTAAATGTATTAAATCGATTGTCGCTGGGTAGATAGGATAATAGCTCCATGCCGATTGGTTCTCCTGTTGTACCATCCTTAAACAATATAATTCCATCACCTAGTTCTGTGGCGATTTGGTTTTTGCGGGGTGTTTGCCAAAATACGGTTAGTAGTTCCATTTCTGGTTCGTAGTAGATAGTTACTTGTGCCATATTGATTCTCCTTCTTTAATTGCGTCAGTTTGATAAGCTGTAATCAGAAATCCTTCGTCATTGAGTCGTCTTGTTACTGCTTTAGCAGCTAAACATTTATACGCTAAGATTTTCATAGTTGCCAGTCCTCAAGGGTTAAGTTTTCAATGCGTTCAAATTCTCTTGTGTTATGGGTGACAAGGATTAGATTGTTGGCTATGGCGATCGCCGCAATTTGCAGATCATAAGCTCCGATAGGTGTACCTTTAGCTTGTAATTTGGCGCGGATTTGTCCACAGATTTGGGCTGCTTTTGCTTCAAAGGGAAGGCTAATTAGGTCAGCAAAAAAGTTATCTAGGATTTCTAGATTTTCAATGGTTCGAGAACTTTTATATGCTCCATAATAAAGTTCAAATTTAACAACATCACAGATAAAGACATCATCAGGGGAGACTGATAGAAAATGCTGATAAATTGAACGATTTCGGCGGTTAATATAACCAATGCAGGTGTTGGTATCCAGCAAATAAGTCATAGGAGTTCTTCTCGTTCTAGTTGTTCGCCTTGAGGCTCTCTAGTTAGCGGTTCGCCTTGCCATGTGCCGAAGGTGCTCAGAAATCGCTGTGACCATTGGCGTTTCTTGGGTTTAGAAATTGGTTGATAGACGAGTAAGATTTCTAGCTCTTCACCTAAGTGGTTGGGTAGTGGAATCTGAAGTATGCCTTGATCATTCACATAGGCAGTTGTTTGGATGGTTTGCATAATAGTTTTGGCTCCTTTTGTCGGTTAGATCAGCTTGACTGGATAAGAACGGACTGTTTCATCTACGGTGGCGATCGCCATGTCATTTTGTAAAGCCTGACAAATTAACATCCTGTCAAAGGGATCTCGATGTAGAGATGGTAGTGTAGCTAAGTAGGCGACACTGGCTTGATCAAGATTGAGATTAGAGATTTGGTGACGATCGCGTTGTTTAGGGAGATAGATTTCTGGGGCTTCTGGCAATGGCAATTTTCCTAGTTGATATTTTACAATAGCTTCCCAAATTGAAATAACACTCAAAAATATTTCGTTGTCCAAATTTTGGATAATATCTCGCATATCTGGTGTCAATCTGCGATCGCTACTAACAAACCACAGGAAAATGTGTGTGTCTAATAAGATTTTCATCGTCCCTCAAATGCTCTCAAAATTTCTTCTGGTAAGGTTGCATCAAAGTCATCGGGGACAACAAATTCACCTGCACATAATCCAAATGGTCTTAGATGGTTGTGTGTAGGTTTAGCTGGATTTGATAGTTCAGAAGGATTAGTACTTTCAAGTTGATCGATTTCTTCTGCCAGAATTCTAATGAGCCTCAGTTTTTCTATTACTGTGAGTTTTTTGGCGGCTGGCAACAGTTCGGCAAGTGTCATGGGTTTTGCTCCTTAATTAAGATATTTGACAATGATCAATAATTTGTTTTTTTAAACCATCTCTCCTTTTATAATTTTAACTTCCTCCTCGCTCAATCCATACAACCGCGCCACGATCGCATCGATCGCCTGTTCCCATTCCTGCACGTTCTGACCCTTTGCATCTAAACATTTCTGTGCAATTCCTCCTGAATACGTCTGGGTGATCCGTGAATGGTTAAGGGGATTCATGATGATATTGTGGTAGATCTCCTTACCTCTTTACTAAAATCTTGGTCTCAAGTAGTTTCAGGAGAGTTTAAAATTTCCTGTAATTGTTTAACTGCCTCGATCGCCTTTTTTAGCTCTCCCTCATAAAGCGGGACTATGGATGCATGAGATGCAGGATTCATAATGCGTTTTAAAATATCTTTCATCTCATTTATAATTCTTTCCTTATCTTGCTTGATTTGAGATTGTCTAACTAGATATTTGACTAAATCATTTCTCAATCCTCTAAGTCTACCTTTTCGATTTTGGTCTAAAGACTCATCATTTTCAAAATCTGTATTTAGCTTTTCTATAAACTCTTGAGTTAAATCTTTTTTTACAAATAACTTATTAAAATCTGCTCTTCTGGTTTCACTCAGTTGATTCATGGCTTGGTTCAATTTATCCATAAGCGGCTGAAACTCGCCTTGTGAAGCTGAGTTTAAACCTTTTAAATATTTGTCTAATAAAGCTTCTGTTTCTTTTCTTAGTTCATTCCCACAAGCATCATATTCACCCTCTAGTAAAAATATCTCGGCTTTTTCTAGCCGATCTCGATCGCGTTTTACTTTTGGAGCTTCGTTTATATTTTCGGATGAATGAAATTTTAGATATTCCCATTCGTGAGGAGATGTGTAGCGTTTGATTAGTTCGTAAAAGCCTAAATCATGGGTGAGGATTATTTTCTGAAATCCACCAAAGATATTTTCGAGATTAGGATCGTTATCAGTATTTAAGATTATCCGTACCACATCCATACGATTAGAAAAATCTAGGCTGATTAGCATATCATCCAAAACTAGAATTTTAAATTGTGCGGATCTTAGTGGGCGAGTACGCAGCGCACCAATACGAATACCTATGGCAATTTTAGTAAGTTGAGCTTCATTTAAAAAAGACTGTACCCGTTTTATCGGTTTCCAATGTGGCGTTGGGGTTGCTTCATATACTTCAACAGATAGCTTAATTTGTAATTGCTCTTGTCTATAACTTTGTCTGTCTTCTTGCCATATTCTGGACTTAACCAAATCAAAGTTAAACTTTTTCTCGAAGTTGAGTTCAACTCTAATAATGTCTTTGCCTTCAAAAAAATGGTCTTTGATGAATGTATTTGCACTGTTTTGGATTTCTGTTAAAAGAGTTTGGATTTTGGTGTTTAAAGTATCTAGCTCATTTATATAACGTTGCTTTCTACCGCGAGTTATGGCATATCCTAATTGTGTTCTTGGGATATCTAATGTTAGTGGTTTAATAATATCTTCTAGCCAGTTTTGAGTTCCATCAGTTAGAAATGGAAAAATATCCCGCTCAAATACTGACCATAGGTTAATTTCTTGTTTATGCGGTTCTCTGTAGAAGTTGTGCAGCAATTTATAGTTAATGAAGTCGCTGGCAAGATTTAACTCCTGAATTATTGGGTCAGCATTAGTATTAGTATTGATGGTGTCATGGGAGACAGTGTAAATCGTCTCTATGCTTGATTCTGTATCAATAGAAGTGATTTGGATGTAGGCATCTTCTGCTTCATCCGTGAAAATATTTATCAGGGTTTGATGGGTACTTTTGTCTGATTCAATGTAATTAAGAAAATATTTCTGGACATCTTCATCTGTTTTAGTGCTGCTTTGTAAGAATGTGTATAAAGCCCAGAATAAGGAAGATTTTCCTGATCCGTTATTGCCATAAGCCAATAGGTGCTTACCATTCAAAAGAAATTTTTCCTCTTGTTGAAAGGCTTTAAAGTTTTTGATTCTAATTTCTTTTATTCGCTTCATTATTTGCTTTCTAAGATAGGTTTTAAAACGTCAGGGCTTCTGACAGCAAATAGTTTCATACGATCACGCACTTCATTGTCTGGATCTGTCCATTTGGCATAAAGTTGTTCAATTACTTTTTGTTTTGCCGTATCCTCTAAATTTTCAAATACTTTACCTTGCATTACTTCTGCAATATCTCTTTGTATAAATTGAAGAACATCAATTTTTTTCTCTTTCATGTGATCGGAGAAGTAAAGCTCAAAAACCATAGCATCAATAATTTTCTCAAAGTATTGTGTCATCACTTTATCAGCAGAAGCTTGTTCTAGTCCTTTGCCAATAGTAGGTACATCTTTGAGTTGTTCGGTTAGGTAAAGGACATAACTAACGACTTTATCAATAGCTAACTTGTCGCTTTCACCAGCAGTAGGAATAGGAATACGCGCCGTTATTGGGCTATCAAAGTGTATAGTCCGAATAGCTTTCCCAAGAATAAAATAGTAAGTAAACCAATTTACTATGTTTGATTTGAGAAGCGCCCAAATAAATTTTTGAGAGTATGATTTATCGGTGATTACAATTTGATTTATGGTATCAGTGATTAAATAGTCTGTTGTATTTATTGGAATACAGGCAGTGATTTTTATATGTTCAAATGGATTCTTAATGTGAGCTACTATATTTTGTGCTAAAAGAGAGTTATTCCTGATATAGCCTTTTTCAGAAACAATATTACTTTCATCAATTAAACCTTTGAAACTTTTGATTCCATACTCATTGATTTCTGCACCACCTATAACATAGTAATGCCCTTCATCTTCATCTATAAATTTTTGAAGCGCATCACCTCTAGTATTAGTCGCTACATCATTTAAGAACTTCCCAGATTTTCTTATTTTTGAAGCAATAGAAATCTCCTTTTCAGTAATTCCATTTAAGATGAAAGAAAATTCTTTAACCAATGATTTATTAACAGTTGAAACTGCTAAAAAGTCTCGTCCATCAAACGATACAGAATTATAATATTTCTGTTTCTCATTATTTCTTAAAAGAAATACCATTGCTTCAAGAAGTACATTTTCAAATGCTTTTCCACAATCTACTGTTAATAAAAGCTCTTGGATAGTAAAATCACGAGTCGTCGCGTAATTTGAAGCAAATGAATATGATTTTGGAACAATGTAAGTCAAAAGACCATTACTTTTAAGAAAATACTTTCCTTTCTCAATAAAAAGAATTGCTGTTTCACTTGTTTTAAGTGTGTAGGTTTTTTTGAAATACTCAACTTCCTTCTTGGTCAATGCACCACCATAAGGCGGATTGCCGATACAAATATTAAACCCGTCATTCATCCCAAACATCCATTCTGGATCAAAGAAACTAGCCGAATCATTCAAATTATATGGATCCCAATTTGCTAATTTATTCGCTGTATCAGTCTCCCAACCATTTTTCTGTAAAACCACAGCAATTTGTTCCCTCAAAGCCTTATCTTGATCTCTCAATTTGCGCTTATGACTAGGAGACTTAGAACTAAATAAACGATGCCTTACCTTCTTCAAATCCGCTTCTAACTTCTTAATTTCTGGCGTATCAAATAAAATTAGCTGCGCCTTTGGTTTCTCGATACCAATTAGAGTATTAGCCGCCACAAACTTAGTTTCGAGGTTAGGCAAAGGACGAATCCCAAAATTATCCTTACTTTGATCAACCCTTTGATCAACCACCAACGAAATAAAGAACCGCAGCTTAGAAATTTGGGTAGCGATCGACTGTATATCTACCCCATAAATACAGTTCTCAATCAGATATAACTTACGCCCATAATCCAACTCATTATTAGCAAAAGCCTCCTCAATATCCTTAATTTGAGCATTCAAATCTTGAATACCTTGCTCCCGATATTGAGCATCCTCCAACCCTTCCAACTGACCAATAGCCGCTTCAACTCTTACAATTTGACGCTGTTTCCATTCCGTATTTTTCGGATCAACCTTAAATAAAATATGTACCATCTTTTGCAAAATCCCCATCGGGAAAGCACCCGAACCACAGGCAGGGTCGAGAATAGTACATTTATCCAAAGCCTTGATGATCCGTTTCTGAGCCTCAGTATTTCCTGCAAATGGATTAACAGCATCAAAAGAAACCAGTTGACGCAATTGCCGATCTAGCTCTTCCTCCTGATATCCCGACTCTTGAGCCAGCAACTCATTTTTCAAATAAGCAATAAGACTCTCATCCACCATGTAATTCACAATCTCACGGGGAGTATAAAAAGAGCCTGTTTGCTTTCTAGCTGTTGTCTTCGTCTCAGGATTATAACTAGCCAAAAGATTCTCAAACACCTTACCCAACAACTCAGGATCGAGAGCAACATCCTCTTCAATTGGTGTATTTTCTGTAATTGTAAATTTGTAAGCCTTGAGAATATTGATTAAACCCTTTACCGCAGCCTCTTTTGTCGCCTTATTGGTTAAGCCATATTCTGCACTTAAATCAACCTTCTCCTCTACTCCAAAGAACAAATAATCAGGGACAATCAACTGCTCACCCTTAGCCAAATTATCCGAAAATCCGTCAATATAAACCTTATTTAACTTATCATCCAAACATTCAAAAAGCCCACCATTCAAGAAAGGCACAACACTATTCACCATCTCTACAAATCGATCTGGACTTTGAAAATGCTTTTCATAGCGCATCAAAAAATTAGCGTCTCGATGCTGTCCATAGTTGTCCATCTTCCGAAAGCCTCTCACGCGATTATCATGGCTTTCCATTGGTTTAATTGGACAGTTTAGCGTAGCAAAAAAGAGATTCTGTAAAATAGCTCTGTAATAGATACTTTCTTGATTTACCTGCTTAAACAGCCCTAAATCGTTATAGGGAGATATATTTTTGAGAATATTCTTCTGTAAATCATCAAGTTCAAAAAGCTCTGGAGGAATTAACCCTTTTTCTTTAATAAACCAAACAAAAAGCAATCGCGTCAGCAAACGGATCACATTTTTAGATTTATGTTCTTTTATCAAATCCTCAAGACTAACCTTTTTAGCTTGAGCTTCAAGTGATGTCGGCTCTGCTGGAAAAGTGACACGCCCCACAGCCCAAAAATACCAGTTAGAGAGATCTTGATAAAATTTCTTATTCAGTAAGCTGACACTAAGGACTTCTTGCCAATACTTATAAAGGCTAGCAAACGAATCAACTTTATTTTTGCCCGTAGTCGCGATCGCTAGATTCGCTAAAATCCGCTCATGTCCCGAATGTGGCTGTCTAATATCAATATCCCTTAGCAGTGTCACCTTGCCTGCCTTTTCACCCTCACGATTATCCTTATATTTCAACCTCTCCGTATTCGCAAACGCTAAATATTCGCCGTACTTAAACACCACCACCACAGGCGTATAGTAAAACTCTCGATTAAAAGCACGGGATATTTCCGCAAGTTGCGATCGCGTTGGCAATAAATTATGCTCACGATTTCTTAAAGTTATCCCAAAAACTAAGATGCCATCATAATCTGATTTAATTTGGGCGATCGCTAAACTCTTTCCTCTCTTAAAAGCTGCATCATCAACTAATCCAACCAAATAAACATCATTAATTAGCTTAAAAGCCTCATTATCTTTGTAGGTATCTTCTAATACTTGCTTTGCTGAGGTAGGTTTATCATCTACATAGTTAATCGGTACATTTAGGTCGTGAAAAAAAGCTTTTAAAGCCTGTAAAAAGTCCAAATCATTAAAGATGCTTAGGTTCATAAGTCTAAGAAAATATAGAATGGTAATAACAAATTAGTCATTTTACTAAAACGATGACTCAAGCAATAGTTAAACCATCTTCCCAACCATTAGCGGCTTCAGCGATCGCCAAACCAGAAATCATATGGGAAAAGTTACCTGCTAATTTCATCTTACCTGACGACCCTGTGGAAAGTATTGCTCAACCGCTTTTAGCCGCCGCCCTTAACGATAGCCTAGAACTCTCTCAACATCTTGCCCCTGAGACGATGGTTGCTTATAATATGGCGCTGGTCGTCAAAATTAATCAAAAAACTATAGTTAAAGCTCCCGATTGGTTTTATGTAGCAAAGGTCAACCCCGTTGGCAAAAATGTAATCCGCCGTAGCTATAGCCCCCACATTGATGGAGAAGTACTGCGATCGTTATGGAATTTCTTTCAGAAGAAGATACCAGTGAGTATTCCATGCGCCCCACACCCCCCTACGGCAAAATGTACTTCTATGAACAAATATTACAAATTCCCATTTATGTAATCTTCGATCCTGAAGACGGACGCTTAGAAATCCGTACCCTAGATTTATCAGGCAAATATGAAATTCAAGCCTGTCCTCGCAATGGTAGATTTTTGATTGAATCTCTAGGTTTATACCTAGGTGCTTGGCAAGGTACTAAACTTGATCAAACTTTTTACTGGCTGAGATGGTGGGACAAATCTGACAATCTATTATTATGGGGGACTGAAAAACTAGCACAGAAGCAGGAATTACTAGAAGACGAAAAACAACGTGCTGAAGCCGAAAAACAACGTGCCGATCTTGCTGAGCAGGAGATTTTGCGATTGCGACAGCTACTAGCCGATAAATAAAAGTCGAAATCACAGATTAAATGGATTATGGGATTTCACGGATTTTAATATAATCTATCTTGCATCTGTGTCATCAGCGTAATCAGTTTAATCCGTGATTCTGACATTTACTCAACGCTTACCAACAACCAAGTAATTAAATCGAAGTTGTTTAATTGAAACTTATCATCAGTTTTTATATTTTGCTTTATTCTAAACAAAGCATCTTTGTCACCTCTTTTTAGCTTTGCTAGCATATCTTTTGTTTCTTTACCCATTGTTTTTTTGGTTGTGCCATCTTCCTGTGTTTCTGATTCTGAAGCTTGATCGTTGAGCCAGCCCTTCATTGCTTTCACTAATTCAGCGATCGCACTCTCTTCACCCCGATCAACTGCATCAGGCACAAATCTATTTTTGTCTTTATAGAAAGTTAAGGCATCCAAGACTTCCTTCTGATTCATTAATACTAACTTTCCGTCATAGTCGATATAGATCAGATCAAATAGCTGATATTGATGCTCCAAGCTTTTAGGTGGTTTGGCGGGGTATCCCAGTAAAGCAATTATGCCATTGCTGTTACAGACTTCGCGATTCCCTTCGAGATGTGTTCCGCAGCTCTCAAACCCTGTATATACTCCCTTGGGCATTTTTTGATATTTAGCCTTATCTCGATTAAATTCCTCTAGCAAATCTTGGCGATAGCGCTCCAAAGATAAATCATCAAAGCCTAGCCCTTCATGGCTTACTTCAATATCATTCCAAGTAGTTTCCATTTGCCGCATCATGCGATCGCTCATTCTTTGATCGAGGGATTCATCCCGAATCATTTCACTAAAAGTTTCAGAGAATTGGTGATCTACTTCAGCACCCCCTAGTTTCATGGCTGCCATCCTTTGCTCAATTCGTCCTTGTAAATTCAAATAGGCATTGATACTATCCGATGGCCAAAAGTTAATCCCAAAAATTCGCTCGTTAGGACTACCTAAGCGATCAATCCTTCCCATTCTTTGAATAATCCGTACAGGATTCCAATGAATATCATAATTAATCACCATATCTGCATCTTGAAGATTTTGTCCCTCACTTAAAGCATCGGTCGCAATTAATATATCAATTGGATTACAAAGCTTTTGGTAAGTTTCGGGTTGATGATCGATAGTCCAATCTCTCCATTCTGTAAAGGCAGCCAAGCCCTCTTTTTCAGATATAAAGTCCCATTCCTTTTCACGATAGAGCTTTGTGTATGGAGCAAATCTTTCTAAAACCTGTTCAATCTTGTTTGTCTCGACTATTGAATCATCTGTTTGAGAACCCGAACCTGAGGCGATCGCAATTTTATCAAAACCTCTGGCTTTAAGTTGCTTAAATAAATATATGGCAGTGTCTCGATAGACTGTAAAAATTACAACTTTTTGATTGTTATTATTTGCTCCTGACTTCCGTTTTTTAATAATCTGAGCGATTAAAGCCTCTAACTTATCATCACAAGATTTAAGCTGGTGCGGCTTTGTTAATTCTTTTTCAATCTTGTTATTAAATTTCTGCAAGTTGATATAGAGGTTATCCAGAGCAGCTAAATCTTCTTTTAAATCTTGCTTAAATTGATCGAGGCTACCAGCTCGATCAATATCTGCGATCGCAATTTTACGTTTTTTTCCTAGGTTGTATTGCTCAACTACTTCTTCAAATCCATCATCGTTCTCATCATCACCAAAAATGTTGATATCATCTTCTACTAAATTTATAGCTACTTTATTTATAGTTACTTTACTGGTTTGATAAGCCTTAATTTTATCCAACGCATTTTGATGGTGATTTTTAATCTTTTCTACAGTTGAATAAAACGAAAACCAAGAAGACTCTAAACGCTTTACCATCAGAATGTACATCATTTTGACTAGGAATCTATCTCTCAACTTTTCATCACGCAGCACATCTTTTTTTACATCTTTTTCTTCTGCCAAATAAAATGCTGGCTGATAACCCGAAAGCATTGGTGGAAAATGGGTAAATAATTCCTCAAAAGATTCAAAATTGCCAAGTTGATGCGGCGTCACAAATAGATTTTCAGGCTTTGCCTTGATGGGAAAGACTAAATCTGTTTGTTGACTCTCAATCATTTTTCTGGTTCGAGCTACAAGCAAGGAATCTGTTAGTGTAAAAAAGTTGGCTGGTAGATTTTTAATAAACTCACTGATCCGAGGATTTTCTCCACCTCTCCACTCATTAAATGCTGTCTGTGCTTGCTTAAATGAATAATCAATGTTTTTTACACCTAGTTTCGTATCATATCCATGAGTATCACCCTGAACCATCAACTTAAACTGGTTTCTAATATCATTTAACGAGTTATTAATTGGAGTCGCTGACAAAAGCAAAACTTTAATGTCATCATTTGCTTTCAATAAACGCTCCATCAAAAAGTTATATCGACTTGACTTGTCATTTCTTAAGTTATGACTTTCATCAATCACAACTAACTTAGGGCGATCGCTACTAAAGAACTTGTCCGCACGATCACTATAAGATGCCATGCGACCATCATTCATATCTGTATGAAAGCGAATGAAAAATTCAACCCCATCTTTTTCAAATTTGGATTCTTGATTCTTTTGGTAGCGCTTCCAGTTGTTCTCTAGCTTTTTGGGGCAAAGTAAAATAATTTCTCGTCCTTGTAATTGGAAAAATTTCATGACTGCCAAAGCACTCCAAGTTTTTCCTAAACCAACAGCATCAGCCAAGATTGCGCCATTATATTTCTGAAGCATCCGAATTAGACTTAAAACACCTTTTTTCTGAAATTCATAAAGGGCCTCATAAATCACTGTATTTTCTAATCTGCCAACTTGACGATTAAATTCTGGATCGTTCTCTATTTCTAAAATCTGATTACCAAAGAGTTCAAACAAAACTTTGTAATAAATTTCCCTCGGCGTATATTTGATAAATATCTTTTCGATTTCATTAATCAAATACTTTTTAAAATCAATCCTTTGCATCGAACCGTCTTTAAAGAAAATAGTCTTTTCTTTATGAGCTTGATGTTTATGCCACAGAGCCTCGAACCACTCTACTAACTCTTTATATTGGTTATTATTTCCCGTTTCTGCAATATTTAATTCAAGATTATTAGTATGTTTTAAGCCAATTCCTGCCTCAGTTAAGTTTGAACTACCTGAAATAAAATATTTATTACGATCGTCTTTTTTCTTAGGGGTAAAAAGATAACACTTAGCATGACAAAAGTTCGGTTCCAAGGTTTTTGCTTGAACTTGCTCTTGTTTTAAAAAGCTTACTGCTTCTTTAGAGAGACTGTTTAATCTGAGCGCCGCTTCAATCGTGATATTTTCATTGAGTAAATCTAGCGGTCTATTTTCTTCTTTATCAAAATTGACAATATCACCAAGAACTAGACGGAAGTTTGTAATTTTGTGATTAACTTGCCTAGAAAGATAGGCTAATGCTCCGATAGTGAAATAACCTGTAACAATATCGACAGTACCTTCTTCTGTATATTTTGCAATCCATTCATGGACTTTCAGATTGCCATTTTCATTGTCTAGTATCATCAGCCTATCCTTATAAAGCTAGCGATCGCTATAGTAACGTTTGGTTAGTGTTGTAATAACAGCGATCTGACTTGTTAGCATGATACCTTAAGCGATTGCTACATGGGACGCTGGAAAAATAGATCTCGAGGCGATCGCTTCACGCTTGAAATATCCTCCTAACTTCCATTAAAAACAACTCTTAAATAGAAAGAGCCTCGCGTTGTGAAGCTCTTTCTATTTGTCTTAGGTAAGCGATCGCCTAATAATTTACCAACGAGACAATTGAAACTTCTGGCAAAGCTTTTCTACCATTGAGAAAGTCTAGCTCAATTAAAAATCCATAACCAATTAGTTCTGCACCAGACTGCTCAACTAGTTTTGCCGCCGCCGCCGCAGTTCCTCCTGTCGCAATCACATCATCGATGATGACTACTCGCTTACCTGCGGCGATCGCATCGCAATGCATCTCTAAAGTATCAGTTCCATATTCCAATGAATATTCAACTTGAAAAACTGCGGATGGTAATTTTTTAGGTTTACGGACTGGCACAAAGCTACAACCCAAACTCATTGCTAATGGTGCGCCGAGAATAAACCCCCGAGACTCAATGCCGATAATGCAATCGATCGCCCCAATATTCAGTTCAGTAAATTTTGTTTGAAAGCTTTTTATAATTTCCGTTAGCCCTTGAGGATCAGCTAATAAAGGCGTTATATCTCGAAAAATGATGCCTTTTTGGGGGAAGTCAGGGATATCGCGAATAATACTTTTAAAGTTCATATGCTTGATTGCCATATGCTTGATTGCCATATGCTTGATTATTAGAGAACTTCACAATCTTATCGCAATCGTTCGTAAAAGACTAGAAAGTAGATAGGGTGCTATAAGCTTCCTTATTCTCCCATCGCCGCTTTTCTGCAAATGATAATAGTCCTGTCACTATTTCGAGCGACCTCTTCGGAAATATCACCGTGAAGTATTTGTTGCAAAAAACCTTCATAGCTTGCACCTAACATAATTACATCACTTCGCTGTTCATCTGCTAAATCGATGATCGCATCGGCAATCGATTCAGAACAAATTGGAACCGTACTAACTGAGAAACCGAGAGATTTATCTAAAGAGTCTGCATACTTCTCTAACTGGCTATCTTCATGCTTTTTATTGACAGTAGAAAAAATCTGACAGAGACAAACTTCAGGATAACTGGAAAGTGGCATTAGCGTAGGAAGTAATTGCAGCGCATTTTCAGTATTTACCGCCCCATTGATCAAAATCAACCAGCGATTGAAGGAAATACTTTGCTTTTTAAATTCTTGAGTAAATTGATTAAACTTCTGCAAGCGATCGCTAAATTTAACTAACATCACATCACAATTTATCTGCTTTAGTACATTGCTAACTGTATTACCAAATTTTTGCTCAGGCGATGATGAATGTCCATTCCAGCCAATCAAAAGTAGATCGATTTGGCGATAGCTAGCTATTTCTAAAATAGCCTGACCAACATCATGAGACACACGCACCTGTGTATGAATCGGTACTTGGTTTAAATCGGCAGCTATGCTTGCTTGTTGAAATATTTTTAATATAGGGTTTAAATCTACATGTGTTTCTGATGGAGAAAGATGCTGAGCGATAGAGATTATATGCAGACATTCGAGTTCGTAGTTTCGCTCCTTTGCGATCGCCAATGCGATCTCTATCAAATAATCGGCAGTTTTTGGATTGCTAAGAGGCAGAAGCAGTCTACCTTTACCAGTAGAAGGACCACGCGTCTGATAGACGAGATAAGATGTGTTAATTGTTTGCGGCGAACTACCTCTGCTCAATCGTCTTGTTTGAGCGCGTAAAATATCGCTGCGGGTGATAATTCCCACTAATTTATTGCGATCAATTACAGGTAATCGCGAAAGTTTGTAATAAGAAAGTAGATAGAGAATTTGAGAAAGACTCTCTTCAGGGCTGGTCGTAATCGGATTTGGGGTCATGATTTGACCGATCTCGATATCTCCAGATAACTTTTGCTCGTGGACTTTGTCCAGATCTAATAAGGTGATAATACCGACTAAATTAGCACCTGTCACTACTGGAAAGCCACGATGTCGCGATCGCGCAAACAAAAGCATTGCTTCATTAACGGTCATCTGACTATTTAATGTTTCCACTTGCCGCTGCATCACATCAACTGCTCTCAACCCATTCCATAACCCTTCCGTCATCGTTTTTGCCTCTAAAAAAATCCCTCCCATTTCCAATAAGCGATTGTATAAAGAGACAGGGGCATACTTTTCTGCACATAGATAAGCCACTACGCTAGTAATCATCAGTGGCAAGATGATCGTAAAATCCATTGATATTTCAAAAACCATCACAAATGCTGTAATTGGCGCTTTTGAGACTGCACCAAAGAAAGCACCCATTCCTGAAAGAGCATAGATTGTCAGATTTCCAGTCCCTAATAACGAATATTCTATATTTCCTACTAATGAGCCTAGAGACGCTCCTAATATCAGACTAGGTACAAATAATCCTCCAGAAGTCTCCGCACTACAGGCAATTAACGTCAGCAGAAATCGCACCACAAATGTTGCTGCTGTGACCTGCCAGTCTGATTGTCCCATTGCTAAATAAAGCTGCAAGCCCGTACTGTCGCGAAAGTCTCTAGGTAACATCGCAATCACGAGTCCTGTCAAACAACCTGCGATCGCAATCCGCCATGACAATCCCATTTTAAAAAAGCGACGACTCCATTGCGTAACCGCAATTACGCTGTGATTAAAGAGCGCGGCAAAGCAACCAACCAGAAAGCCGAGAGAAATTAAAAAAGGAATTTCTTGAACTGAAAATTGGACATCAGGAATGATGGGATGAGCAATCTGACCTCCTAAAACGCGAGAAATCATGCCACCAGTAAATGAGGCAATAATGGCAGTACCCAAGGTTAGGCTGGAAACATCCTGAAGTAGTTCTTCGATTACAAATAACACGCCTGCGATCGGTGCATTAAATCCAGCAGCAAGTCCAGCGGCGGCTCCAGCAGCGATTAGTTGACGCTGATTTTCGGGAGAGGTGGGAATCCATTGACTTATCTGTGCTGCTAGTGCAGCGCTAATCTGCACTGTTGGTCCCTGACGACCGAGAGCCAGTCCCGAACCTAGCGATAACATTGTGCTAGCAAGCTTGACAACTGCCACGCGCAGATTTAAAGCAATGGGAACATAACCGAGTGCGGCCTTGACTTGAGGAATGCCGCTTCCTGAAGCTTCTGGCGCAAACCGCTCGATTAAAAGCCCTGATAAAAAGCCGCCAATTAAACCGATTACAGGTAAGACAAACCAAGCTGGCAAGTCGTTAGCAAGATTGACGCGCCATCCGCCTACTAATCCAATGCCCCACTTTAATATGACAGCTGATAAGCCAGCCACTAAACCAATTAGACAGGCTTCAAAAATGGCTAGCCGTTTTGGTTTTAACCATTTGTGTAACGATGCCATACTTGAACTCAAAGGTCATGTAATCTAATTTAATATTAATGTCTGCTTGACTAATTCACGTATTTTTATTTCTAACCTGAAAAATACGGAGTTATATTCACTCAGTGATTTCAAAGTGCGTAATGATTTGACCATCGCTAAAGCCTATCTAGATGGACGATTTAGAGCCGTCTCATTTATTTCTGATGAAGATTATTTGCTCCTAATAGAAGATGACTTGATGCCAATAAAAGAGCACAATAGTTAAACCTTTAAAGTCACAAACAGTCGTCTAGCTGTTAGTTTGGGCGGCGCGAAACCATACTCATAGTAACTTTCAAAACTAAAACAGGAGTAAATCAATGAAAACAAGAAAACTAGGTAATCAAGGACTTGAGGTTTCTGAACTTGGACTTGGCTGTATGGGAATGTCTGAGTTTTATAGTGGTCGGGATGAACAAGAGGCGATCGCGACAATTCATCATGCTCTAGAACTCGGTGTGAACTTTCTTGATACCGCTGATATGTATGGTCCATTCACTAACGAGCAACTAGTTGGTAAAGCAATCAAAGATCGTCGCGATCGCGTAATTTTGGCAACCAAATTTGGTAATGTTCGTAGTGCTGAAGGTGGCTGGTTAGGCATCAGCGGCAAACCTGAATATGTACGTCAGTGTTGTGATGCATCTTTACAACGCTTAGGAGTTGATGTAATCGACCTATATTATCAACATCGTGTAGATGTAAATGTACCGATTGAAGAGACCGTTGGCGCAATGGCAGAATTAGTGCAACAAGGAAAAGTCAGGTATCTTGGCTTATCCGAAGCTGCACCTGCGACAATCCGTCGCGCTCAAGCTATCCATCCCATTTCGGCTCTCCAAACCGAATATTCCCTTTGGAGCCGTGACCCCGAGGATGAAATTTTACCAACTTTACGAGAATTAGGAATTGGCTTTGTTCCTTACAGTCCTTTAGGTAGGGGCTTTCTGACTGGAGCGATCGCTAGTCCAGATGATTTTGCACCCGATGATTATCGACGTAATGCTCCTCGCTTTCAAGGTGATAACTTTAAAAAGAATTTGGAATTAGTAGAACAGGTAAAAGCGATCGCTTCCGAAAAAGGGATTACCACAGGGCAACTTGCTTTAGCATGGCTATTGGCTCAAGGTAATGATATCGTGCCAATTCCAGGGACAAAACGCCGTACTTATCTGGAAGAAAATATTGGATCATCGACAGTAACTCTTACCGCCGATGATCTTAGTCGAATCAATGCTGTAGCGCCTCAAGGTGTTGCGGCAGGCGATCGCTATCCTGCCCAAAGCATGAGTAGTCTTAATCGTTAAGGCTACCTACTAATATCGGTTCAAAAGCTCTAACAGCAACTCCTCATCTGCCAGATTCTGTTGCTGCATTCTGTTATGAATAAAGGCGGTGGGTCCTTTTAAAAACTCTTTGACGGTGATTCGGCGATCGCGAAAAGCAATTGCAAATTTGTGTAATTGTTCGATAATTTCGATTTGAGCCTCCATCTCAACCAAAGCAGTTCCAATTGGATCGCCGCCATATTTTGTCATCTTCTTAAACTGGGCTGTTATTGACCCTTGCGGAGTATTTTTAGTTTGTCGAAGCTGCTGTTTCAAGTTTCCCAGTTGACCTTTCAAAAATGCGTTTTCTGCCTCCACTTTGGTACATTGGCGCGTCAGATCGTCAGTGCTATCATGATTAATAATTTCATTTAAGTCCTGCTGCTTCTCAATCTCCAACAGTTTGGCTAAATCCCCATTTTGATACGCTAAGTTAATTTCTTTCATCACTTCTGTACAGTAATCTCTCTCAGATTCATCTATCACCTTGTCAGGATGAAAAATCTCGGCAAGTCGCAAGAAAATTTGGCGAATCTTTTTTAACTCTTCTCGGTCAGGTTTGGCAATATCGGTTGCAAAGTTTTGGTGCGATCGCTCTTCATGATCTCCCCAATCTGTTTCATCTTCGGGATCTTTAGCTTCAAATCTATCTGTATCGGAGTAGGACTGCTTAGGACTTATAACTCCATCTGATTGCAAATGATAATATATTGTTTCGACATCTTTACGTGTCTTCTTACCCAGTTTCTTGCCAGTAAAAATCTCTTTGAATACTGCATGAATTTGATTGTCAAGTTCCAACATTTTTTGACGAAAAGGAGCGCTCCGTTGCGCGATCTGAATGCTAACATCCTTAATACTATCGTTCAGATTATGTAACTCAGTACGATTTTTCTCAATTTGTTTTAGCAGCTTATCATTTTCTTTTGCCAAAAAATTTAAGCGGATACGAAGATCAGAAAGTCCAAGGTCAGTATTAAAATCAGTATTAGAAGAAGAACGAGGATTTGAATTTTTAGATTTTCGAGCCATAATAAAAATGAGGTTGGGCAGACTAAACTGGCACTTTTAACTCAGCGCCCAAGGGAAAGCCTAAAGCTTCTCTTTGAGAGTAATAGAGCTTAGCAACTTGTCGGGCTAAGTGGCGAATACGACCAATATAACGCACCCGCTCAGTCACTGAAATTACGCCTCTGGCATCTAGCAAGTTAAAAGAATGTGAGCATTTCAAAACGTAATCAAAGGCTGGTAGTACCAGTTCAGATCCTAGTAAATGTGCTGCTTCTTTTTCATATTGCAAGAACAGTTGGAAGAGCAGATCAGAATCCTGTGGGACTCCACCAAAGTTACCGAAATTGTAGCCACTATGCTCGACTTCGCTTTGGTGATGCACTTGTCCATATTTGATATCGCCTAAAATTGGGTGCGATCGCCACACAATGTCATAAACCGAATCCACTCCCTGTAGATACATTACCAAGCGTTCTAAGCCATAAGTTATTTCGGCAGAAACGGGGCGACAGTCTAAGCCACCAACCTGTTGAAAATAAGTAAATTGAGTGACCTCCATTCCATCTAGCCAGACTTCCCAACCAACACCCCACGCGCCGAGGGTAGGCGATTCCCAATCATCTTCAACAAAGCGCACATCATGATCAGCAGGATCGATGCCAAGGTGTTTTAGGCTATTTAGATATAGCTCTTGTACGTTGTCAGGTGAGGGCTTAAGAATCACCTGAAATTGATAATAATGTTGCAAGCGGTTAGGATTTTGACCATAGCGTCCATCAGTAGGGCGGCGGCATGGTTCCACATAGGCAACGCTCCAAGGCTCAGGTCCGATCGCTCTCAAAAAAGTATGCGGACTCATCGTGCCTGCACCTTTCTCAATGTCGTATGGTTGAGCAATCAAACATCCGTGATCGCTCCAATACTTTTGCAACGCCAAAATAACCGACTGAAAATCCATGCTTTACTATGCAGTAACACTTTAGTGATTTTATCCTATCAGCGATCGCTCCTATAATCCGCTCTGCTTAGGTATTTATAGTTTAGAAAACCTTTAGAATAGGTATACAAGTGCTTGCTAGTTAAATAATTGCAGTAAGGCGATCGCTAGTGAAGCGTTTTAAATATAGGCGATCGCGTTTCAAGTTCTGTTTCAAGTGCTTGTGTGCTTTGCGCTTTAACATTAACAATTTACTGCATTGAAAAACAGGTATATTGATAATCAATTACTAGAGTCAAAAGATTAGTTTTTTGGGGAACTGATTATGAGTATTTTTTTACAAACACTTGCCAGTGCAAATGCAATTTATGTCAGTCAAAAGTTTGAAATTGCAGAAATATTTGGCTTTGAGACTCGTAACCGTTACTTAATCAAAACAGATAATGGTCAGCAGTTTGGTTATTGCGCTGAGCCAAAACTAGGATTTGGTGATGCGATAATGCGTCAGTTCTTAGGACATTGGCGAATTTTTAATATTGTCGGTACAGATATGGATAACCAACAAGTTTTTCGCGCTCATCATCCTTTTCGCTGGTTTTTTCAACGTCTTGATATTTTTGGTGAAGGCGATCGCGCTGTAGGAAGTTTGCAACAAAGGTTTGCCTGGTTTAACAAAAAATTTGATTTTCTAGACACTAGAGACAGAGTAGTAATGACGATGACTTCGCCATTATGGAAGATTTGGACGTTCCCAATCAAAAAAGGAAGTAGAGAAGTATCAGTAATTGAAAAGAAATGGTCAGGAATCACTAAAGAATTATTCACTGATGCTGATAATTTTAGAGTGCGATATACAGATCTTAAATTGACTGCTGACGAAAGATTGCTTTTGCTGGCTGGTGCTGTTTTTATCGATCTTCTCTACTTTGAAACCAAGGCTTCTTGATAGTTAGAAATTATCAGTTATAAATTACTGAATATGGCATCCAAGAGACTCAACTTGAATCTAAATGATCTAAATCTCAAAGGTGAATATCGTAGCGATGGCTATAACATTATTCAGGATTTCTATACTCCTTGTCTAGAAAATTCTTTACTTTACTGTAGGGCGGTAGGATTTTTTTCTAGCACTTCAATGGCAGCATTCGCAAGGGGTGTGACCAAAATTTGATGTAAGGGATAAAAGCTGGTAGGCTTAATTAGTATAGTTGGAGGCAAAAAGAAAGATTAACAAATCAAACACCCTATGGCAGCATCGCCGTCAATCGGCATGTCTATCAAACAAGCATAGGG
>JBBRMK010000033.1:0-45457 GCA_038230875.1 Pseudanabaenales cyanobacterium | reverse complement strand
AGGCTTGACAAATTATAGCAAGAGCATAAAATTTCGACTAGGCAAGGGTTTTAAAGGTAACATTTGCATCGTTGCTGGCTAATGAAGTAATCGCGATCGCATCTTGCTCTGGTGTCCATACTGGATATTTTTGCATGACAAACTCCAACATGGCACTAAATTCATGCCACTTGAGCCACTGCTGTAACTTTGGATAGGGACTTGAATTAAACCAGTCAATGTTTACATAAGCAAATTGCCTCACAAATGGGAAGATTGCGATATCTGCGAAGGTCTGGTGATCGCAAATTAAGAAATTACTTTGCTGAAGTTGAAGTTCTAAAACTTGGAGGAATTCTTCAGCTTGTTGGCGATAAAACTCCTGTGGATGTTCAGGGAATCGATTAGGATATTTGTAGCGATCAAGGGCTTGCTTAAACTCGCGATCGTTTGTGATGATTAGGTGAGTGGCGATCACTAAAGATACTTCTGATAGATTTTTCCAGCTTAATGGATCGTTCTGTTGGATCGCCCAATTCATAATATCTAGACTTTCCTCTAATACTAGCGAGCTTTGAGAATAATCTCCAACCTCCTTAAATATTTGCATTACAGGAGTCGTTCCCTTTGCAGAAATATCCAGCATGGCTTGAGGTTTATTTTTTAATGAGACTTCTCTTAATTCGTAGGTGATTTCTGCGTATGCAAGCGCCATTCTTGCCCGAATTGCATAAGGACAGCGTCGAAAAGAATAAAGAATTGGAAGAAGCATATTAGTGGATTGCGTTATAAATTTCTTCATTTGCTTTTGCGGAAGCAAATAAATCGACAACAGGATTTGGATAATTGACACCAAGATGAATGTTAAAACGCTTCTGCTCAACAGGTAATAGTTTCCATGGCTGATGGATTTTATTAACTGGAAGCGCAGCAAGTTCGGGGAGCCAATGCTTAACATATTCGCCTTGAGGGTCGTAATCTTGCGATTGCTTATTAATATTGAAAAAACGGAAGCCTCTCGCATCGTTACCAACACCTGCGGTATAGTTCCAATTACCCCAATTGCTACAAGGATCGTAATCGATTAGAAGAGATTCAAACCATTCTGCTCCCATTCGCCAATCAATGCCAAGATTTTTGGTGAGGAAGCTAGCCACATTTTGGCGACCTCGATTGGACATATAGCCAGTGGCGGCTAGTTCGCGCATATTTGCATCGACTAGCGGGAACCCAGTTTCGCCTGTTTGCCAAAGTTCAAAACGCTTCCAGTCTTGTTTCCAAGGAATGTCCATGTTCCGTAAGCCTGAACGATAGAACAAACGATCGCCATGTTTTGCAGCCACAAAGCGAAAGTAATCGCGCCATAGCAGTTCAAAGATTAGCCAATAGGTTGAATCATTGGCAAGCCGATCGCTTTCATATTGTTTGATTTGAGTGTATATGTAGCGCGGACTGAGACAGCCCAAAGCTAACCAAGGCGAAAATTTGGAAGAGTCATCAGACTTTAACATTCCATTACGAGTTTGCTTATAAACTTGAAGTTGATCGCTTTGCCAAAAGTAATGATCTAGACGTTTTAGAGCTGCGGTCTCACCACCTTCAAATTGCAAAACTGCGCGATCGCATGGAACAGGTTCTCTAAGTCCAAATGATTCTAAAGTTGGGACTTCACCAACATCAAGTTCATTAGGTAGAGAAGTAAGGCAATCAGGTGTAGGGAAAACTTCACGAACTGTAAAATCTACTTCTACTTGTTTACGGAAATGGGTGAAAAGCTCAGGGAGTTTAGCGATCGCGAAAGGTAAATTATCACGATGTAATAAGGTGTTTCCCCAAAATATTTTATAGGTAATACTTTTTTCTGTTAAAGCCGAACAAAGATTTGTTGCTACAGCCTTCTCTTCGGTTGTGATTTCTTGATGATAATAAACAGAGCCAACTTCCAATTGCTGCGCTAATTTAGGAAGAACGTCTTCAGGATGACCGATCCTAATAATCAGATCGGAATTAAGCGATCGCAAATTTTCGCGCAAATTCACTACACTCTCGATCAAAAATTTAGCCCGAAATGCACCTGTTTTTGCAAAGCCAAAGGAAGTTTCGCCAAAGTGACGTACATCGAAACAGTAAACTGGAAATACCTGTGCGCCGTTATCTTTTAAGGCTTCAGAGGCTCGATATAAAGTTTCACAATCATGCGATCGCAAGTCGTTGCGAAACCAAACTAAAATATTTTGATTTTTCATGCCTTCAATATTTTAACGTTCTACAATTTGAAACTTGTTATTGAGTAAATTCATGCTTGCCGAAATTGTGAGACTAATCGTGAGGTAAGTTCCCATAATGATTAAAATTACATTTACAGGGCGACCAGTCTGATTAATTGTGGTGGAAGCAATGCGATAGATATCGGTATAGCCGATTGCGATCGCGAGACTAGAATTTTTGGCAATGTTGACATATTGGCTCGTCAGCGATGGAATAATCACTCGTAATGCTTGAGGCAAGACAATTTTTCGCATAGTTTGGAAGTTGTTCATTCCTAATGCTTTGGCTGCCTCTGTTTGTCCTTTAGCCACCGAGAGGATACCACCGCGCACAATTTCTGCAATAAAAGCACTGGAAAACATTGTCAATCCCAATACTAAAGCACAAAACTCAGAACTTAGAGTCGTTTTAAGAGCGGTGATCGTAATGCCATCTTTAGCAAGGGTGGCAAATCCTAAAGATATGCGATCGCTAGCGGATGGAAGTGTTAAAAAGATAGCTGAGTACCAGAAAAATAGTTGCAATAATAATGGAGTATTACGGAGGATCTCCACATAAATGCGAGCGATCTGTTTAAGTAACCAATTATTTGACAGACGTGAAATCCCAACTGTAACGCCAACTACGGTTGCGGAGATAATACTAATCGCGATCGCTTTGAGAGAATTAACCAAACCGATTAGCAAAGCACTTGTATAGCTATCTGAAGCTTTGTAAGGGAAAGGCGTATCAGCAATGTCAAAGGAGGCGGGATCGCTTAGAAAGTCGAAACTAATTGCTAGCCCAGAATTTCGCATATTTCTAGCGAGCGTATTCCATGCCAAAATACTGCAAGTAATCACGATCGCTAAAAAAATTAACTGAGCGAGCGTCCGCCAATTCCAGAACTGGTTTTTAAAATTTGCCGCGAATTTTCCATTACTTGCAGACATCGCTTGAATTGCTCTCCAAATGGATTAGTTTTAAGTCGTAGGGGCAATTCATGAATTGCCCCTAAATTACGTAGCTAATGCATACAGCGCTTTGCGCTGTCATAAAACCCAGAAAAATTTTTGAAAGTGCCGCGAAGCGGCACTTTCAAAAATTTTTCTGTACTCCTTAAAGCCTCAATAGGCTGTAAGTCCTATTTAGTATACTCGGCGCTATGTGCTAACTATACTTTATTGACAATTGCTATACTACTAGTCTAGGTTTTTCTAGGTTTTTACATTGCTCAAAATACTTGCTTCAGTCTTTAAATTATGCCGAAGTCATCAATTAAAATAGCCGTAGTTGGGGATGTCCATGATTTGTGGCAGCCCATTGAAGATCGGTTAGCACTTCAGGCTTTGCAAGTTGACTTAGTTCTCTTTGTTGGTGATTTTGGCAATGAGTCAGTAGAAATTGTTCAAGCGATCGCCGACTTAGACTTGCCGAAGGCGATTATTTTAGGCAATCATGATGCTCATTACAGCGCTTCCGACCCTAATAGTAAAAAAACAAATAAAAGGAAATGTCCTTATGATCGCACTAAAGAAGATCGTGTCCAACAGCAATTAGATATTTTAGGTAAGTTCCATGTTGGTTACAGTTGGCTAGACTTTGCTGAACTCAATCTCTCTGTCGTCGGTTCGCGTCCTTTTAGTGGGGGAGGCTCCAAATGGAGAAAAGAAGCTTTTTATCGCGATCGTTTTAATGTCCATAACTTTGAAGAATCGACTCAACGCATTACTGAATCGATCGCTAAGGCTGCTCATGACACTGTGATTCTGCTTGGACATAGTGGACCTTCTGGGCTTGGTACTGCCGAGCATTCAATTTGTGGCAAAGATTGGAAACCGATTGGCGGTGACTATGGCGATCCAGATTTTGCCGACGCGATTTCTAAGTCTTATCAAATGCTTAAAACAGTCCCTTTAGTCACTTTTGGACATATGCATCATCATCTCCGCCACAATTCTAATCGGACTCGTGAAACGGTCGTCACTAACAGTATGGGAACAATTTTCCTTAATTCCGCCCTTACTCCTAGAATTATCAAAACAAATGATGAATTACATCGTAACTTCGCGATCGTGACTTTGGAATCTGGACAGGTTAGTCAAATATCGTTCATATGGCTTGATTCGATGTCCAAAATAATTTCTGAAGATGTCTTATTTAAAAAATTATTGGTTTGAGATAGTAATAGCCCTGCAATAAATTGCGGGCTGAAAGCTTAAACCTGTTAAAACAGGTTGATTTGAGGCTTTTTTTAGTCAGTTTTAACTGACTTTAGCTTTGAGCCAAGAACTTTAGTTCTTGGTTAATTTGCGTAAGTCCCAAAGGTGTAGCGATCGCTTTCCGTTATGTTTGGGCAAGAATTGCATAGATAATTCCTGCTGAACTTGACCAATTTATAGTTTTATTCAAAAGCTGATCAGTCAGTAATTTTTGGGCGATCGCTATTTGATCAGCCGCGAGAAAATTGGCTAAATAGTCGGCGTAGGATGGCTTTGAATTAGATTTGCCAAACCAACGATTTAATAAAGCCGTAGAAATTTGCATAGGTGTAGTCATATGTTCTACTTCAATTTCAAAAATTAAACCTACTTTCTCAAAAGCCGAGCGCAGATCTTCAACATCCCAGTTTGTCATCGGATCGTCAGGATTCGCATAGATGGCTTCTTCGGCTTGAATCCAGCGATCGCCAAATTCAGTTGGCAAATTAATTAACTCATAAATTCGCTGGGTATAACGTGGAATTGATTCATAAAGAGCTACTTTGCCATCAGGCTGCAACAGATTTGCTAATTGCCGAATGCAAGCTAATTTGTCAGGTTCGCGCATCAGTGAGTTATAGCCGACAATGCCATCAAAACAGATTGACGCGATCGCATCAGGAAGTTTTATTAAAGAACCAAATATCGAGATTGGGCGCAATATTTCAGGTAAACTTACTGCTTGTTCTTGTAAAGCGATTACTTCTGCTTCGTGATATGTCAGAGCGTAAACACCGCCCTCAGGAACCGATCGCAATGCTTCCCATGTCAGTAACCCAGTTGCGGCATTAACATCCAAAATCACATGATGACGTTGCAGCGATAAATGTGCAAATAAACGATCGCGTATTTTTGCCAAGCGATCACCAGCTTGTCCGATCGTGCGTTGTAACCAGCGATCGCTTTTCGCATCAGTGGGGCTAAAGGTCAGCGCTTCAGGAAGTTCCATTCCTACGCCGCGTACCATCGCTGCCAACTGAGCTTCACGCCTGCGTTCTACTTGAAGCTTGATTATTGCCTCTGCTCCTTGGTCGGAAGGTTGATAAAATACTTGCCCTTGCAAACTGCTTGGTAAATATTGCTGCTCGATCCAATGGTCGCGATAGGCGTGGGGATAGAGATATCCAGCACCATGACCAAACCCTTTCTTGTCACGATTGCTGTCTTTGAGCGGATTGGGAACATCAGATTGACGTTCTTGTTCGACAGCCGCGATCGCATCAAAAAATCCCATCAGACTATTAGATTTTGGAGCATTGGCAAGATAGAGGGTTGCCTGTGCTAAGTGATAGCGACCTTCAGGCAAACCAATGCGGTCAAATGCTTCTGCACAAGCATTGACAACCACTACTGCTTGTGGGTCAGCTAGTCCGACATCTTCACTCGCTAAAATCAGCAAGCGGCGTAAAATAAAACGCGGTTCTTCTCCTGCATAAACCATTTTTGCTAACCAATAGAGGGCGGCATCGGGGTCAGAACCGCGCACACTCTTGATAAAGGCGCTAATCGTATCGAAATGTGCGTCCCCTTCTTTGTCGTAGAGAACTGCTCGTTGCTGAATCGATTCTTCAGCTACTGCCAAAGTAATCGCGATCGCCCCATTTGCATCAGGTTCAGTTGTCTCAACTGCTAACTCCAAAGCATTCAGCAGCGATCGCGCATCTCCATTTGCTACATTTGCTAAATGCGCGATCGCCTCTTCATCTATTTGCACGGCTAAATTTCCGTAACCGCGATCGCGATCGCTAATTGCTTGCTCTAATACGCGCCGTAAATCTGTTTCGGTCAGTGGCTTTAATTGGAATAATCGCGATCGGCTCACTAGTGCTTTATTCACTTCAAAGAAAGGATTTTCAGTGGTTGCACCAATTAGAATAATCGTGCCATTTTCTACCCAAGGCAGCATTGCATCCTGTTGAGACTTATTGAAGCGATGAACTTCATCGACAAATAGAATCGTGCGCTGATTATGATAACCCCGTTGTGTTTGCGCTCCATCAATTGCTTCGCGAATATCTTTCACGCCTGCGAGTACAGCATTAATAGCGATGAAGTGGGCATTGGTGGTATTGGCAATAATCCGCGCTAAGGTGGTTTTGCCTGTGCCTGGGGGCCCATAAAATATCAGCGATGACAGGCGATCAGCTTGAATGGCGCGACGCAGCAATCTTCCTTGTCCGAGGATATGTTCTTGTCCAATGAATTCATCAAGCTGACGTGGACGCAAGCGATCGGCAAGGGGTGCTTCCGATGCGGTGATTTGTTGGCTGTGATTCTCGAATAGGTTCATGTTTGCGTGGCAGAAAAATATCTATTTCAGTCATATTTTTCTCAACTTCTAATAACATCATATCTTTTTGCAGAAACTAGCGATCGCCGATAACTTATGATTGAGCTAAAATGCGATCGTGAGAATAACGCAGGAAAAACAATGGCAGGTATAGCAAGTAGGATTTTTCTCGATCCGAAACATATTCCTAAACACTTGCCGAATACTCCACAATCTCAGCGTTTATTGAGATTAGGAAATTCTATTCACGTTTTTAATGATGAAGCTACTATGTATGAAGTGGCACAGGCTATTATAAAAGAAGGTGAATTTACGGGAAATGTCCGAAACTATGATCGTTATGGACTATTTTTCTCAGAGTCTATCGGTTATAGACTTGACATAGATGGCTCAACTATTTTGTTGTTTTATGATGAGGTCAAAGTAGATGCAAACAATCGATATCACGTTATCCCCCGCACTCGACCCAGCGAAGGATAATTGGGATTTTCTTGAGGTTTGGGTTGATCCGATGCAGTCTCCACCATATTTGCTGATGCTAATGAGGGATATGAAGGGTGAATGTCGCGTTCTCGATCCTGTTAAAAATTATAAAGTTGTGCTGACGACCAGTAGCTATGAAGAGGCGAGACTATGGCTATTAGAAGATGAGTTTGAACCAATAAATGGGAAGCTATAGCTATCTTCTGCGGAAGTTCTCGAAGGTGTGTAGGCGAATGGATGATCCTCATCAGGAATTTCAAAACGCACTTGATAGGCGATTGCTGTGTTGCTTCAGATGCGATCACTAAGCGTTGATACAATGCTTCTGGCATTTGTAAAACAACGGTTTCAGCCATACTTTTCCTGAATGGGTTAAATTATTTTTATTCTACAGTTTAGAATCTTTGACAACGTTGATTTTGAAATTTAGTACTAAGAGAACAACCGCTACTTCGTATAGGAAAGTACTACAGACAATCACTACTTATAAAACCAAGTTCTGCTAGAACATTTTCACGTTTTGGATGTTGAATATTTATAGCTGAGTCTAGGAACCTTCTTTGTTCAAAGATCATAATCTCTTCTGGTAATTCCCCCAAAAATCTTGGGTGATGGTAGATAACAGGATCAGGATGGCGAATAAGATCTACTCTCTTAAAAGCTAGAATGCCCGCATATGTAGGAATTTTATTTTCTTTGCCAGACTCTAGAAATATTCCATCTGGTTTGACTATAGCCTCTTGAAGATTCTTGCTAGTATGTTTTACTATGGTCTTGTAGCCAAACAAAGCACGATCAAAATCGTCAAATTTTACACCATAACCTGAGCCATGTATTGCCAATAAGACAGGCAAAGATGCGCTTCTTACCTGTTTGCGTTTCTTCTTAACCGCATATTTTATTCTATCTTCTGCACATCCAATAGAATATATCCGACTTGAATTCCTTTGTTCTTGTGGAAAAAAGCCTAGATGTAATAGTCCCGATTTCAACTCTTTACTTTTATAAACGAATTCCTCTTGAGGCTCATCTGGTAATTCGTTACACATTTGTAGAAATGCGTGCTTAAATTCTTTTATAGGATTTTCATAGCCAATATTTGGTAGTTGAATTACGCTAATACTCCAACCAGTCGGAGTTTTTGCGTTTATAAATTCAATAAGTAGTTTATCTCTTTTTCGCTCTTCGTCTCCTTCACTGTCGAAACTGGGTGAAACAACTTCAATAATTAGTTGATGCTCATCAAAACTAACAAGGAAATCTGGACACTTACCACCTGAATTTTCTAACTCTATACAAAACTTTCCGCCTAAAACTTGAATAGTTCTAGCTAGTATAAATTCAAGAAAGGCACTATCCCATCTAGTTTGTAATGCTTTTATGAAATGCTCTTGATACTCTGATGGAATCTCCTCTAAGTTTCTTCTCAAAAACTGTCTAAATATCAGCGCTCGTTTAATAGTGGAACGTCTCAGCCAACTAACTACTGATTCTTCACTTTTACTATAAGAATTATCGATTGTAGTCGGTTCTGACAGCCATTTCCATTTGCTATATTTATCTAAGTTTTTCATGTTTTTGCCCAAAATTAAAATTAATGTCAGTTCTAAGCGATCGCAATTGTTTTGATGGTGATATGCGATCTATGAATTTGGTTCATAATCAACACAAATAATCAAACCAGCCAGCAATTCTTGTAAAATCTCATCTGAAACTTTCCCCAACCGCTTTACAAATCGCTCCGTTGAAATACTACGAACCTGCAAAACATTTCCCGCAGAATCACGACTAAGTTGATTTTCTAGAGTAGCCTCAATTTTCACCATAAACAGGCGATCGCTAAATTTTTCTTGCCAACTTGTAATCGGAACAACGATTCTGAGAGGAATTGGCTGAAACGCTTCAGCACTGATAATCACAACAGGTCGAGTTTTTTGTATTTCCTGTCCTCTCGTCGGATTTAGATCGACCAACCAAATTTCACCACGTCTAGGGTTGATCATCTTCAAGTTCCCAATCTTCAGTATCTAAAATAGAAAACTCGGTAAGTTCGGGATCATTGAGAAAGTCGTCAACAGTTTTCTGAATGAATGGTGCAATGTACTGATTCCTTTGAGCTAAAGGCATTGCAGCTAGTTCTCGCAGAGATAGCTTCACAGCTTTAGGCAGAGTTTCTCGAAGGCGCTCTGTAAATTTAAGAACTTCCTGCTGTTTTGCAATTGGCAGCGATCGCAAATTTTGTAAGATGCTTTGCTCAATATTAGTTGTACTTTGCATAGGATTCTTTATTCTGCTGATACATACTGCATTTATTCTACGCTAAGCGATCGCCGTTATTTGGATGGTGATAGGCGATCGCTATACCCATGACTCTAGCGAAAAAGGATTGACTTGGTAAATACGTTGAAAATCACTATCCGCAGAAACCAGAGTCAAATCGTGCTGAATAGCCGTTGCGGCAATCCAAAGATCGTGATCGCCAAATCCCAAACTCTCAATACTCACATTTCGCCGCTTGCTCTTATCCTTGGGCGCAAACTGATTAAAAACCGCAGCCTTGAGATGACTGTAAATACTGGCAGTTTCTTCATCAAGAAAATAAAGATCTACCTCAGCTAAGAATCTGTGAATCGCTTCTAGATTCTGAGTCTTTAGCACTGACTTTTCAGCCATGTATAACAATTCCGCATGAGTAATGATGCTAACCCCAATCGTATCAGCAGAATGGAATTTTAATTTATCTGTAACTTTAGGATTGCCATTGATAATGTAACTGCAATGATTCGTATCGAGCAAATAAGTCATAAAACAGATTAGGAAGCAGGGTTAAAACTCAGTAATAGAGCGAGTCTCTCTGACATAATCAAGACATTCCAGCAAATCATCACCCTGCCAAGTTCCCGAATGATTTAACAAATCGCTTGCTTTTTCACTGCGTTTGATTGGTGAGAGTCGGCGCAATTTCTTTTGGCTTACGTCATTTTTAGGTTGAATGGAATCAATAAAACTACTAACTAAAGAAAGCCGCTCTAGAGGTAATTGAGATATTTGCTGCTCAACTTTTTCGCGTAACTCTAAATAAGTCATAAATACCTCCTTTGATTAGACCAATTATTATGACTATTTTACCGTTTGACTATAGGCATTGTACTCTAAGCGATCGCTTAGAGTACCAAGTTTTTAACCAACCGAAACCCAATATGTGTAGTTCCCGTATCAGGCTTTTTCGGAGTGAAACTTTTAGTTTGCTTAGAGGCGATCGCTGTTATTTTGATGGTGATAGGCGATCGCATTAGAATAAAAGGGTATCTGGCAAACCTACTTATTTCCCTAAACCAATGATTGAACTCTACTATTGGCCAACACCAAACGGTCATAAAATCACTATCTTTCTAGAAGAAGCAGAACTAGAGTATGAAATTTGCCCTGTTGATATTCGCGTAGGCGATCAGTTTAAGCTAGACTTCCTTAAGATTTCACCCAACAACCGTATGCCCGTGATCATTGATCGCCATCCATCAGACGCAGGATCAGCCATATCTGTATTCGAGTCTGGCGCAATTTTGCAATATCTCGCCGAGAAAACAGGAAAATTTTTACCCGCTAGTTTGCGCGATCGCACAACTGTAATGGAGTGGTTATTCTGGCAAATGGGCGGCTTAGGTCCAATGGCAGGGCAAAATCATCACTTTGCTCAATATGCACCCGAAAAAATTCCTTATGCGATTGAGCGCTACGTCAAGGAAACCAATCGTCTTTATGGAGTGCTAAATCGTCAACTTGAAGGTAAAGATTATATTGCAGGAGAATACTCGATTGCTGATATGACTTCCTATCCTTGGATTGTGCTCCATGAACACCAACAGCAAAACATCGAAGACTTTCCCAATCTTCAAGCTTGGCTAGAAAGAATCCGCGATCGCCCCGCCGTAATTCGCGCCTATGATCAAGCCAAACCCTTTGCCAATCTGCCAACGATTACAGAAGAAAGTAAGAAAATTCTATTTGGTCAAACTGCAGCAAATTTACAAACTAACAAATGATTTTCACTTCCCTATTTGATTGCCAAATAACCATTCCCAACTTTCTTCAACTATACGATCGCCTCTTTCTGTTTTACTTATCTTCTATTAAAAAACCAGCCTAAGGTAATCGTTCAAAAATCACAGAAAGATTATTAGCCGGCATAAGTTGAACTGTTTTCAATCCAAAATTTTGGGTAGTGGCAACTGTAATAACATCCTCTAGATTGCGAACTCCCCACTCAGGATTTTGCTCGCGCAAACTTCTATCAAACTCAGCATTACTAGAGCTAGTATGTTGTCCGTTCTGTTTGAAGGGTCCATAAAGATACAAAATGCCGCCAACTGGCAATAAACTTTTTGCCCCTGCGATTAGTCCCAAACAAGCTTGCCAAGGTGAAATATGAATCATATTAATATTGACGATCGCCTGAATGTCTTGGCTTTGTAAATGTTCGTTATTGATCCAATCTGGTGCTGTGACATCAATGATTAAAGGCGAGGTTAAATTATCAGATGGGTAATGTTTTTGCCAATCAATAATACTGGCGATCGCTAAAGGGTTAGGGTCAGATGTTATCCATTTACGGGGTTGTAAATGTGGAGCAAAATAGATCGAGTGTTCTCCTGTACCACTGGCAATTTCTAATACTGTACCTTTAGGAGATAACACCTGTAAAAGCACCTCTAGGATTGCATCGCGGTTTCTTTGTGTCGCTGGGGCATATTGACGATGATCTGTCATTTTTTATTACAGCTATTTTCTTTCAAACTACCACAAACAATAATATAAAACCTTTGCGGGGCTTCGCCCTGCGACCATTTGCGTGGTGGGTTTAATCAACAACTGCTGTAAAAACAGTAATTTATCAATTTAGCATTACAGAACTTTGGCGATCGCTATCTCTACAAAATTAGACTCAAATGGCAACTTCGGGAATATCTTCCATATTAGTGCTTACGCTGCTAGTGAATACATCTCCTCGGTCGCAGCGATCGCTAAACTCGCAATAATCACAAGCAGAACTATAGAGCGATAACTTGGGATAGTCTGACGAATCATTAAAAGCTTGAGCAATCTCGATCAAGATTTGCTGCAATCTTTTTTCAGTCTGTTCATGTTCAGTTTGAGAGTAAGGAATAATCACCGATTGGGCAGTATTTGCAAACCAATAGGTCATCGATAATTGATTGGGGGCGTAGTTTGTGGTTTTGGCTAATAGATATAAATAGAGACGAGTTTGCCAATTAGTTTGTAATTTTTTAAAACTGATCGCTACTTGATGCGTTTTCCAATCAAGGATTTGAGCTTGGCGATCGCCTAAAATCAACAAGTCATAAATTGCAGTTAAGACAAAATGCTCTTGAATGCGATCGCTGTTTTCACTATTTTGTAGTGAGACTTCTAAGGTGCGCCGATGTTCGCAAAGGCGATCGCCAGCGATCATTTCTGGTGGTTGTCGATCAAAAGCTGCTAACCATTCTTGTAACTGAGGATTACTACTTGCCAGTGCTGATACATCAAGCCCTAACTCTTTTTGCTGCATAAGTAAATGAAAGTTTGCCCCCAACAGCAATTTTTCTTTAGAATTTAAATCAGCATCAGGTAAACTCAAAGACTCTAAAAAGCTGTATTCATATCTACGGCGGCAAGTTTCCCAAATATTGAGATGACCCTGAGAAATTGAGGTAATTGGAGAAATAGCTGTCATTGCAGATTTGCGTTCTTGTAGTACCATATCGTCAACCGATAGCCATCATTTATAAATACACCCAGATGAATGCACCCAGATGAATGCACCTGCCATTCCCAACTCTAGTTCTTTGATGCGCCGATTTTTAAAAATCGTTAACCTGCGACCAGACGAAGCTGAACGCACATTTTTGATGTTTTTATTTTACGGGGTAACATCGATCGGAGCAGTGTGGCTTGAGTATTCTAGCTCTACATTATTTCTAGAAGCCTATAAAGCCGAAAATCTGACTTGGGTTTATATGGCTACTGCTTTTGTTGTTACTGCTTTTGGCGTTTTTTACTCATGGTTGCAAAAGCTTTTCCCTTTGCGTTGGGTAATGCTGGGTATTTCCTTGCTATTAGTCTTACCACTACCATTTGCTTGGTTAGGACTCATGCAACAAAAAGGCACATTGATATATTTAGCAGCCGTGTTTGGGATTCGTTTATGGGTAGAAGGTATTTATGTACTTAGTAATATCAACAACGATATTGCCGCTAACCAATTATTTAATATTCGGGAAATTAAACGAGCTTTTCCCTTAATTAGTACAGGAATTATTGTTGCCGAAATTGTCGGTGGTTTTTCCTACCCATTTTTAGTGGGTTGGGGCGGGGCTGTAAATATGACCCTAGCAACTTGTGTGATGCTGTTTATCGGTTCATGCGTGTTGTTTTATTTAAGCACTCGATATCGGCAAGCATTTCCCAACTCTATTTATAACAGTGAGGAAGATAATGAAATTTCTACGCGTTCTATAAAAGGCAAGATCCGTAACTATGTCTGGCTTTTATTTGGCTTTTTCATAGCCGCTCAAATTTTGTTTTTTATGATCGAGTTTCAGTACCAAACGCAACTGGAAATTCATCTTAAAACGGAAGTGGCGATCGGTAGTTTTTTAGGGATTTTTGGCGGCATTATGGGAGTCTTTAAGCTTACCCTACAGCTTTTTGGCTCTAGTCGAATTATTGAGCGGATTGGTGTATTTTTTGCGGTACTCATGCCGCCTGTGGGCATCATCATTACAGGTACTTTAGCGGGTTTTGCCCCATTCGGCTTGTTAGCTGGCTTTGTAGTTCTAAAATTCTTTGACGAGTTATTTCGTTTTACGATTGTGGCAGCAACTGCGCCTACCCTCTTTCAGGCTGTGCCAGATCAGTTGCGTAGTCAGATCCAATCTTTTGTCAGAGGCATCGCCGATCCTTTAGCAACTGGTGGTGCAGGAGTTTTGATTTGGGTTGTTAGCGAAATTTTTAAAAAGCGTGGCATTGGTGACGATATATTCGCCCATTGGTTTGCGGGAGTAATTGTTTTAGTCGCTGTGATCTGGGTAGCAGTTATTTGGTTACTGCGCCGAGGATATTTAGAGCTGTTAATTCAAAGTGTAGAACGTGGTCAACTGAGTTTATTAGCTGTAGACACTCGCGAGCTGCGTCGAGCCGTATCTGAGTCAATGACAAGAGCCGAAACGCAGACTGAGCAGTCGGTTTGTATTGAGCTATTGACACAAATTGCACCTCAATCGGTCGGTGAGTCGCTTGCACCGATACTGTCACAAATGACGCCAGATTTACAGGCTCAAAGCCTTGATGCGATGCTGGAACATCCTGAGCCAAAGTATTTACCCTATATTCGTGAAGTAATCCAATCACCGAACGCATCACCTCAAGTACAGGCTTTATGTTTGCGTTATATTTTGCTAGCTGATGAAAAAAATCGAGACATTGATAGTTTAAGGAGTTATTTAAGTCCCGAACAAAATCCGATTATTCGCGGTACTGCGGTCGCTCTAATGATGCGTCTAGGGGCTTCGGCGCAGGTAGCTGAGGCGACAAATACTTTACGTCATATGATTACCAGTTCGTCACAACCTGAGCGAGTTTTGGGCTGTCGGGCGCTAGCTGAAGCTGCTTTTATGCAGTCTTTGCGTTTTTATGTACCGCAATTATTGCAAGATCCTTCGATTGAGGTACGGTGTGCCTTGCTAAAGGCGATCGCCGCAACTCGCGCTAGCGAATATTTTCCTTCAATCATTCGTGGTTTACATTACAAAGCTACACGCAAAGCAGCTCATGAAGCGTTAGTTACACTTGGTGATGATGCAATTAGTTCTTTGCTAGAGCTTACCTGTAGCGATCGCAGTCCTGATAATGTGCGCGTCCAAGCATGGGACATTTTGGGAGAAATAGGAACACAGACTTCAATTTCGTTGCTTGCTAGCAATTTACCTAAGTCTTGGGGTAAGCATCGACGCCAAATTCTGCGTACCCTGATCCGCATTCCTCAAGAGCATGGTATTGAGATCATCCTTGAAATGATTGGGCGCAGTGGAATTGAAAAAATGGTGATTCAAGAACTGGGAGTTATGACTGAGGCTTGGGCAGGGGTTGAGGATATACCATTGGCTGAAGTTTCAACCACAGAGGCGGAGTTACTAATAGAGTCTCTCCAGAATGAGGCGATCGATTGCTTGGAGCGAATTTTTTTAATGATGAAATTACTTTATTCATCATCAGCAATTCAGGCGGCTTCTTTTAATATTCTGTCTGGTTCTAAAAGTAGTCTGGCGCGCGGCATGGAAATTTTGGACAATACTGTTGATATGAGTATTAAGCAAGTTTTATTGTCAGTGGTGGATAATCGCTCAATCGTCGATAAGTTGAGTATTCTGGCAACTATTCATCCTTACAAAAAATTGTCACCGAGCGAGCGTTTACAACAACTTGTCGATTTGCGCTATTGTTTTTCAGATTGGTCATTAGCTTGCTGCTTTCATGTAGCACGAACTCAATCGTGGAGCTTGCCTGCGGATGCAATGTTAAAAGCCCTAGAACATTCGACAGGTTTTGTCAGGGAAGCCGTGATTTCTTATTTGCAAGTTGCTTCACCGCGATCGCTAATTAAAATTTTGCCGCATTTATTGAAGGATCGCGATTCTTTGGTGCTAGCTCAAGCTCGGGCCATTTCCTATTACTTTCAAAATAATGAGAAAAATACCCTAAATTTAGGTGATAATTCCCAAGAAAGTAAAGTGCTAGACACGGAAATTAAAACCAGAATGGGCGGCAAACCAAATGGGGAATCTTGAGCTATGCTAACCAGTATTGATCGGTTGTTATTGGTACGCGGAGTTCCGATCTTTAAGGAGTTGCGCGATGACTTTTTGGTTCGTCTAGCTTCGATTATGAATGAGGTGTCATATCCAACGGGCAAAACAATTTTTGCCCAAGGTCAAGAGGGGCGATCGCTATATATTGTGGTAGCAGGAAAAGTTCGAGTGCATTTGGGAGATAAAGATTTAGCGGTTTTAGATAAGGGGACTTGTTTTGGTGAAATGTCGCTATTTGATGCCGAGCCGCGATCAGCTTCGGTGACAACGATCGCTGGATGCGAATGTCTAGTGCTAACTCAACAACAACTGTATGAAGCGATCGATGAGACTCCCGACATTGCTGTAAATATTATTCGCTTGCTATCTCGCCGTATTCGTAGCCAAAATATCCAACTTAACGAGCTTCAAGCTTCTAAACAATCTTAATTACCATTTCGCCAAAATTCTTGTTTTCGCCCTTTACTGTGACTTGCAAGTTAACTAAACCGATCTCCCCGTATTCAAAGAAAGCAAAAATGGTTTGAAGCTTTATCTCTACTCTCTTCGGTTTAACTCACAAACTCAGTAACCATGTTTTTGTCACTTGCGGAGATTGTAAATGGATAACAGATAGATGTTTGTATTCTGATTGCTGCAATAGCGCAGGATATTTTTTACGATTTTTAGAATAGGTTTTCAACATCCACATCAAAATAGAATCCTGACTAAAAAAAGATTTGTAGATACTTTCCCGATTGCCATTCCAAAGTTCTTCTTGCTGCAATGATCGCCTCAGAGTTCGCCGCAACAGTCGCCCCATCACTAGCCAAAATGGATAATCTATAAACACAACTGTATCCGCTTGGTTCCAAACAATATCTCGGATTTTGCTGTAATTACCATCGACAACCCAGCGATCACCTTTCAAAGCTTCCGAAACGCGATCGCTAAACACTTGTGTTGAAGCCTCAATCCAATTTGGCTCCCAATGTAGTGCATCTAACTCAATATGAGGAATTTGAAGTTGCTGAGCAACTTGTCTTGCTAAGGTCGTTTTCCCCGATCCTGCCGTGCCAACAATAGAGATCCGTTGACCACAACTTTGCAAACTTTCTTGCATAAACTGTCCACAAAAAAATCTAAAAGAATAAGGTTTGAGTTAAGTTATTGATAATTGCCAAAGAAGAATGAAACATTACTATGATGCTTGACACTCAGTTGGGGGAATTGAGATATATTTCTTGATTGTACTTCATTCAAAATAAATTATATTGAGCGAGCATAAGCTATGAATTCAGAAAAGCGTCGTCGATTAGAAGCAGCAGGATGGCAAAGTGTCACTGTAGATGAATTTTTGGAATTGACTCCCCAAGAGTCGGCATTGATTGAGATGAGGCTCTCTCTTAGCCGCTATCTGAAAAAATTACGGACTAAACAGCAATTAACTCAGCAGGCTCTTGCGAAAAAAATCAAATCTAGCCAGTCTAGAGTTGCTAAGATGGAAGCAGGAGATCCTTCTTCTTCGTTGGATCTAATTATCAATACGTTATTAGAGATTGGTGCAACTCCTCAAGAAATTGGCGAAGTAATCAGTTCTCCATCTCATTCATTTTAAATAATTAGCATTAATCGAGATCACCAATCTTGCCAATTTCTTCTATATTTTGCAATCTTTATAGATCTCTTTAAACTTTTTCTGCTGAATATTGTGATCGACAATAGGTAAAGGATAATCTCGATTTTTGCATTGATGTGGTGGAATATTACCACTCAAAAGTTCGGCAATAGTTAGCCCTCGCAATTCGGGAAGCCAACGTAAAATGTACTCGCCTTCTGGATCATATTTACGAGCTTGGGAAGCAGGATTAAAAATCCGTAAAGGTTTAGGATCCATGCCACTAGAAGCGCTCCATTGCCAACCGCCATTATTTGCCGTTAAATCGCCATCAATTAGCTTTTGCATGAAATAACGCTCTCCCCATTGCCAATTGATAATCAAATCTTTAGTTAAAAAACTCGCTACGATCATGCGACAACGATTATGCATCCAGCCTGTTTGATTTAGTTGACGCATCGCCGCATCGACAATTGGATAGCCTGTGCGCCCCTCACACCAAGCCACAAATTTCTCTTCGTCATCATCCCAAGGAAAATTTTGCATTTGCGGACGATATGCGCCTGTTTCTAATTTAGGAAAGTAAAAAAGCACATGCTGATAAAATTCTCGCCATGCTAATTCTTGTTGCCATGTGGTGATCCCAACTGATTCTTCCTCGCTGCGGCTACGTTGTTGAGCCGCGATCGCATATTCCCATACTCTTCTGATCCCGACTGTACCAAAACGCAAATGGGGACTAAGGGTGGATGTGCCAGCATGGGCAGGAAAGTCGCGTTCAGTTTTATAACGCAAAATTCCATCGCGATCGCAAAAGCTTTCTAATAATTCCAAAGCTGCCGATTCACCCGCTTTCGGCAAAGTAATGTCGTTAATAAATTTAAGTTCACGCAGACTAGGCAAAGGAATTATTGGCAGATGGTCATAACTAACTAAACCAGTTAATTTCTTAGGCTTATCTAAAGGTTTTGGCTTCGGCTTGCTTTGCCAGCTGCGCCAAAATGGCGTGTAAACCTTGTAAGGTTCACCTGATTGGGTCGCGATCGCATCAGGTGCTATCAAACCAATATCGACAAAACTTTGAACTTTTACACCAATTTCTTGCAAAGCACTAGTTGCTTCGCGATCGCGCTTAATCGCAAAGGGTTCGACATCTTGATTAAAAAATACATGACTCGCCGAAACTGATTTGGCTAATTCACAAATTGAAAAGCTCGGCTGACCATGCATAAATAATAAATCGCTTCCCAAACGGCGATAGTTTGCCTGCAACTCATGCAAACAGCCCAGCATGAAATCAACCTTGCAACCTTCCGTAACCCCATCATCAAGAATATCAGGATCGAAAATGAATACTCCCAGCACGATCCCGTGATCGCCAACTTGAGCGATCGCTTCACTTAGCGCAGGATTGTCATCAATTCGCAAATCGCGCCGATGCCAGACTATTGCGATCGGGCTTGAGGGGATCGCATCTCCCGAATTATTGGTGATTTTAGGCATAAATATCAACTGGTTTAAATAATTCGATCAGTATATATTAAGAGCTATTTTAGCAAAACTGTAGCCCTGATTAGCTTCTGCTAAAATAGATAAGCGGAGAGCGCTACGGAATGAGACGAATTTAGGGGATATCATCAATAAGGTTTTAAGATTGGTGGTTATCTCAAAGAGTTGAATATTTGTAGCTAAAGGAGAAATTTATGGTTACGGAGATCGCCTCTAGTTCAATGTTGGCTAGGTCTTTGTCAACTAATGTCACGATATTGCGGGGTATTCATTGGGATACTTATCAAAATTTGGTGCGCGATTTGGAGTCACAAGCGGCGATGCGGTTGACTTTTGATGATGGGATTTTGGAGATTATGGTGCCGTTACCGCCCCATGAACATTATAAGAAGTTGCTCGGTCGCTTTGTTGAGGTTATGACGGAGGAGTTGGGAATTGAAATTCGTAGTTTAGGTTCTACGACTTGGAGCCGTGAGGATTTGCGTAAGGGTTTGGAGCCTGATGAGTGTTATTACGTTCAAAATGAGTTGGTGGTGCGTGGTAAGGATGATATTGATTTGGAGTTTTTGCCGCCGCCCGATCTGGCGATCGAGGTTGATAGTACAAGCAGTTCGATGAATCGAATGGCGATTTATGCGGCGCTGGGTGTGCCTGAGGTGTGGCGTTTTGATATGGAGGTGTTGACGATTTGGTGTTTGGTGGATAGTGTCTATCAATCCCGTGAGGTGTCATTGGTGTTGCCGATGTTTAGCTCTGTGGTGTTAATGGATTTTTTGGGTTTGAGTTTAACGATGGGCGAGACGAGTTTGATGCGTCATGTGCGGCTTTGGGTTAGGGATGAGTTTGCGAAATGACAGACACAGACAAGGTTACTGAAGATAAATTAATCGTGGGAGAAGGCAAAGTCGGCAGATACGGCGATTTGTTGAAATCTGGTCGTAGAGGTGATAATTTAACTCCTCATCATGTTCCTTCTAATGCTTATATGAAGGCGAAAGTCAGAAATTACTTAACTAATTAAGGAATTGCTATGATGATGGAACATTTGTCGCCAGGGAAGGGAGGTCGTCATCGTCAAACCTTATCTTATGGTAAAAGCCCAGACTTAACTCTTTCACCTCGACAAGCTCTAGCACAAGAAATATGTGATGTGCGATCAATTTATTTTAGTCAAAGGCTATGTGGATTAGAAATAAAAAAGGGTTTGCAAAATCTTATTAAACTTAACAAAGAAACTTGGTTTTCTACTTTTGAGAAAGGAGTTGTTACGCTATGAATTTAATAGAAATATTAAGAGAAAATCGCTTAATGAAAACTTCTGAAGAGGCTAGAGTCTTTGAAGAGGTTTTGGAAGCAATTGCTGAACATCCTGATGAAAAATATTTACAAGAGTTGCATCTTGTTTTAGACGATGAATGTGAACATCATGAAGTTATGTTTGGGTTGGTTCATTTTTTAGAATCTTTTGATATGCAAAAGCAAATTGAGACTTTTATCGATGTTATGCCTCAATTAATGATTACTGCACCAGAATGGACACAAATTATTCATTATCGAATTATTAATAATGAGTCAGCTTGTAAAATCTATCAAAATAGTTTGAAATTGTCTAATCAGGTTAAACCTCATTTTCTATATCGACTTTTAGAAGAGAGTGTTAAAAATCAGATCAATTCTCGAAAAGAATTAGTAACTATATAGTTTTTATATTGCGAGAATGTCCAACCTTATCAATGGATGAGACGAGTTTGATGCATCATGTGCGGCTTTGGGTTAGGGATGAGTTAGCGAAATGAGAATTATAGGCACTGGTACTAACTTCCTTACCTTAACCCAGTTAAACTCCTGCATCTGCGCCGATGCCAGCGTTATAATTTTCCTAAGAGTATGACAACAAAACTTTGGCAGGCAGATTATGCAAGCAACTGTGAGTGAACCTCAAATAGATTTAGAGCAAGAACTCAAACCACAAATGCATCTCTCGACGATCGCTGATTATCACCAAATGATCGAGGCAGGAATTTTGGATGAGGGCGATTTACACTAAAAAATTGTAATTTGGAGCTTTTGTCATGACAGTCAAAATTGCGATCGCGCAGATTCAGCTAGAGCAAGGTCAACGAGTCACTCTTGAAAATATTAACTGGCAAGAATTTGAAGATATTTTAGAAGATTTGGGAGAGCATCGCCATTCATTAATTGCTTATTACAAAGGAGTATTAGAATTTCGGATGCCATTACCAGAACATGAACGCGCCAAAGTTTTGATCTCAAATTTGTTAGTTATTTTATTGGACGAACTAAATTTAGAGTGGGAATCTCTTGGCTCAACAACCTTCAAAAGTAGAAAAATGCAGGCAGGAATTGAACCTGATGATTGCTTTTATATCGAAAACTATAAGGCGATGATTGGTAAAAAACGGCTCAATCTTGATATTGATCCCGTGCCTGATTTGGCGATCAAGGTGGACTTAACCTCAACCACCAAAATTAGCGCCTACGAAGCTTTAGCCGTCCCTGAAATTTGGCGATATAAGAACGGGAAATTAGAAATAAGCATATTTGTCGATGGCAAATACATTAACTCTCATGTCAGTAAAGCCTTCCCTACTGTTGATGCGATCACAGGAATATCTCTTTTTTTAGAAAGAAGTCAGGATCTGCCTATAAGTGCCTTACGGCGAGAATTTCGGCAATGGTTGCAAAGTAAATTTTAATTAGCCTCCAAAAATTAGCCTCCAAAATAAAGACAAAGCTTTGCGCCAACTCTATTTTTGGTTTTAATTTTTGGAAAATGTCAGGAAACCTTAAATATTTTGCGCCCAAAATTAAATTATTAGCTAAATAGTTGTCCAACATCTCAAAGTTTATGGTTGGATTAGGACATTGGCATTACCCTTAGGGTGATCAGCAGAAATGCCTTAAGACAAAGTAACCATTCAGGAATAATTCTATGCAAACAAATGTTGCTAATCAAACCAGCAATATTACGATAACGGTAGAAGACGATCGCACAGGTTTAAGTATTGAAACCCTCAAGCGAGCCTTTGCCGATAACCTGTTCTATATACAAGGTAAGCTCGCGTCTTTGGCTAACTTCACTGATTACTACATGGCGTTGTCGTATACCACACGCGATCGCCTGTTACAGCGTTGGTTGCAAACCCTCAAGGTCTACCACGAACAAGATATCAAAACCGTTTATTACCTCTCCGCCGAATTTTTGATGGGGCGACATCTAGGCAATAGCTTGATCAACCTTGATCTGTATGAATCAATCGCTCAAGCTGTCAAAGAGTCGGGACTAGACTTAACTGAATTGCTAGAGCAAGAACCAGATCCAGGGCTAGGAAATGGTGGTCTAGGACGCTTAGCGGCTTGTTTCCTTGACTCACTTGCCACTTTAGAAATTCCTGCGATGGGTTATGGCATTCGCTACGAATTTGGCATTTTCAACCAATCAATTCAGCAAGGCTGGCAGGTGGAGATTCCTGATAAATGGCTGAAATGTGGTAATCCTTGGGAAGTTGTGCGTTACGAATCCACCGTGCAAGTCAAATTTGGTGGACATACCGAGATTTACAACGATGACCGCGCTCGTCCGCATACCCGTTGGATTCCTAGTTTTACGGTCGAAGGTATTCCCCACGACACTCCTGTGCCTGGTTATCAAACCAATACAGTAAACACGCTCCGTCTTTGGAAAGCAGAAGCAGGTGAGGATTTCAACTTCCAAGCTTTTAACTCTGGTGACTATGATGGCGCTGTGGCAACCAAAATTAAATCGGAAACCATTTCCAAAGTTCTTTACCCTAACGACAACACGCCCCAAGGTCGTCAGTTACGTCTAGAGCAGCAATTTTTCTTCGTATCTTGCTCACTCCAAGACATCATTCGCCGTCATCTTAAAAAATATGGTCGTCTGGACAACCTTGCTGAGCATGCGGCTGTTCAACTAAATGACACCCACCCTGCAATTAGCATTGCCGAAATGATGCGCTTGCTGGTTGATGAGCATGACTTTTTCTGGGATGACGCATGGCGGATTACGCAAAGCACCTTTGCCTATACCAACCACACTCTCATGCCTGAAGCGTTAGAAAGATGGGGCGTTCCTCTCTTTGAAAGTCTGTTACCTAGGCATTTGGAAATCATTTACGAAATCAATCATCGCTTTTTACTAGATGTGAAGACTTGGTTTCCTGATGATGATGAGTTGCTATTGCGTCTATCGATTATCGAAGAAGGCGGCGGCAAAAAAGTCCGTATGGCAAACCTCGCGACTATCGGCAGTCATGCTGTCAATGGCGTAGCTGCATTGCACACCGAGCTTCTTAAAGCCGATGTATTGAGAGACTTTTATAAGCTTTGGCCAGAAAAGTTTAATAATAAAACCAATGGAGTTACTCCACGTCGTTGGGTATTGCTAGCTAACCCCGCTCTATCGGGCTTGATTACCGAAAAAATCGGTGATACTTGGCTCAAGCATCTTGATGAACTTCGTAAGCTCGAAGCCTTTGTTGACGATCAAGATTTTCGCGATCGCTGGAGAGCGATCAAGCAAGCCAACAAACAAGCGCTTGCCGATTACATCATGACTCACAACGCTGTAGAAGTTGATGTCAACTCGATCTTTGACATTCAAGTTAAGCGCATCCATGAGTACAAGCGTCAACATCTCGACCTGCTGCATATCATTGGGCTTTATTTAAGGATTAAGCAAAATCCAAGCATCAACATTACGCCACGCACTTTTATCTTTGGCGGTAAAGCGGCTCCTGGGTATGTGATGGCGAAGTTGATTATCAAAGCAGTTAATGCAGTCGCTGATGTAGTCAATCGCGATCCTGATGTTCAAGGTCGTATCAAAGTGGTTTTCCTTGCCAACTTTAGCGCTTCCCTCGGTCAATTGATTTATCCTGCGGCTGACTTGTCAGAGCAAATCTCGACTGCGGGTAAAGAAGCTTCTGGTACTGGCAACATGAAATTCACGATGAATGGCGCGTTGACAATTGGAACTCTTGACGGAGCAAATATCGAAATTCGTGAAGAAGTCGGTGCTGATAATTTCTTCTTGTTTGGATTGACGGCTGCCGAAGTCGAACAGAAGAAAGCTGAAGGTTACAATCCTCAAACTTATTATCAAAGTAATGAGGAACTTCGTAATGTTCTTGATCGCCTAGGGATGGGTTATTTCTCTCCTGCGGATAAGGAATTGTTTAAGCCTTTAGTGGATTCCCTAATGTATCACGATGACTATATGTTGTTAGCTGATTATCAAGCCTATTCTGATTGTCAGGCTGAAGTCAGTGCTGCATATCAAGATGTTGAGCATTGGACAACTATGAGTATTCTCAATGTTGCGCGTTCAGGCAAGTTCTCTTCTGATCGCACAATTAAGGAATACTGTGATGAAATCTGGAATGTGAAACCTGTTAAAGTGGAATTGCAAGATTATGATCCTGCAAAAGCTACTCTTAATGTTAACGGTTAGGCGATTTATTAGAAAGATTTTACCGTGGTTGTGCTGCGCTTCGCGCGGCACAACCAGATCTTGGTTTTAATAAATCGGGTACTTTTATTGTTAGAGATCGCCTTAGTTCGTTAAAGGCTAATTCGTTAAAAGCTAATTCTTAAATCAAAAAAGAATCGTAAGGACAATTCATGAATTGCCTCTACGATTCTTTTTTGTAAATGAGTTTTCATTAAGTAAATTATGAAAGTTGCTTTTTTCAATACCAAATCTTACGATCGCCAATCTTTTAATGCAGCTAATCAGCAACATCAACACGAAATCATCTTCTTTGAATCGCATCTCAGTGATGAGACAGTTTCTCTAGCGATCGGATTTCCAGCAGTCTGCATTTTTATTAATGACAATCTAAATGCCGATATGTTGGCAACTTTAGCGCAAGGCGGTACAAAATTAATTGCTTTGAGATCGGCAGGTTTTAATCATGTGGACTTAGCTGCTGCTGCCAGATTAGAGATAGCAATTGTTCGCGTTCCTGCTTATTCTCCCTATGCTGTAGCTGAACACGCTGTTGCTCTAATTCTATCGCTCAATCGTAAAGTTCATCGCGCCTATAACCGCGTTAGGGAAGGAAACTTTTCGATTGAAGGACTACTTGGTTTCGATCTGTATGGTGCAACAGTTGGAGTGATTGGAACAGGTAGGATTGGCGCAATTTTCGCCCAGATTATGTGCGGATTTGGTTGCAAGTTATTTGGCTATGATACTTATCAAGATCCTAATTGTTTGAAATTGGGAATGGAATATGTTGCTATTGATGAACTCTTCGCGAAGTCAGACATTATTTCACTCCATTGTCCACTTACGCCTGATACTCATCATTTGATCGATACTGAAGCGATCGCCAAAATGAAAACTGGCACGATGCTAATTAATACCAGTCGCGGTGGTTTGATTGATACCCAAGCCGCAATTGATGGTCTCAAATCTGGCGCGATCAGTTACCTCGGTATCGACGTGTATGAACAAGAAGCAGATTTGTTTTTTGAAGATTTATCAAATCAAGTCATTCAAGATGATACTTTTCAGCGTTTACTAACTTTCCCAAATGTAATCGTCACAGGGCATCAAGCCTTTTTTACTGCTCAAGCTCTTGCGAATATTGCCAAAACTACGCTCTCAAATATTTCTGAATTTGAGCAAAGTGAAAGTTGTGCAAATGAGGTAAAGATAGAAACAGCGATCGCCCCAAAATAGCGACTAGGGAGATGTACTTTTTTAAATATCTGATTGGTTGCTGCTAAATACTGCGCGATCGCGCCCTTGATTTTTAGCTAGATATAACCCTTTATCCGCCGATTCAATTAGATTTCTAAGATCTGTTTTAAAGTCAGGGCTAGTCGTGGCTATGCCAATACTGATGGTGACGTGATCGCTTACATAGGAGGATTCATGCGGGATATTCAAATCAGCGATCGCTTGGCAAATTTTTTCAGCTATAAAAGTTGCGCCATCTCTAAGAGTGTTAGGCAAAATTACCGCAAATTCCTCGCCACCATAACGTGCGGCAAGATCGGCTGGGCGGCGAGTACAAGATTCGATCTCTTTGGCTACACTTCTTAAACAGTCATCTCCTGCAGCATGTCCATAGCGATCGTTATAGCGCTTAAAAAAATCGATATCACATAACAATAGTGAGATTGGCAGATTTTCTCTTGCTAGGCGTTGCCATTCTTTTGCTAATCCTTGGTCAAATGCACGGCGATTAGAAATTTGGGTCAAACTGTCAATAGTTACTTCCCGAGCAAGAGTTAATGCTTTGTCATACATTAGCGATTCGATGGTGTCACTGTGGATTGTTGTTGTATCAAGAATCAGCTCTAGATCATTCTTTTCACTTGCAAGTCTTTCTAAAAGCGATCGCAGAATATTTTCATTTTGATGGCAAGCAATAATTTCAGTTTGCATACAACAATTGATTTGAGCTAATTGTTCTCCTTGAGTAATTTTGGTTGCTAACTGCTCTTTTAAGCTAATATTCTGAGCCTTCAATGTCTTGATTTCTTGCTCCAGACTTTCTACAGTAGTCAAGAAAAGTTGTTCAGTAGTTACTAGCTTTTGATTTTCAGTTTGCATGTTTTTAACTATTGACGCCAGATCCCAGTTTTTAAGGTTACAGCAATCTTAGAATATAAATCTCAAAAAATAAACAAAGTTCTTACTTCCCTCTTTATGTTCTGATAAGCTTGATCAATTCTATTAACTACGAAATAGTCTAGAGTATTGAGTCTCATGGTTAGCACAAGCTAAATTCACTCCCCATCCACACCATTCTAATTCATTATCCAAGTATTTTAAAGCTGATTGAGAACTTTGTAAAATATCTGTACTCAGCCGAAAGATAATCTGTTGTCCAGTCGTTTGACCGAAAGGAACTGACCTAACAGCAGCACTAACTAAGTTAGCTAACCAGCTATAAATATAGCCAACTGTCGTATTGTTGGGATCAATTTCTAAACTTGCGGCAACAATCCCAAAAGCGATCGCGTAGTTACAACCCTGTCCCTCAGAATTATTTTTGGCTGTTGGTAAGACTTCGCTTATTAATATCAATAAATTTTTAGTGTTAGATGATTGGCTATCGGGAAGTTGATACCATAGCTTCATTAAAGATTGTCCCATCTGCCAACTTGCCAAGCGAACCTCTTCGGTCTCTCTTGTTGCCGAAAGCCAGTTATTCCAATAGATTAGCTTAGAAATATCACTTGCCATGATTGCCTGATGAGCGCGTAATGCGATCGCGGCTTCGGTGGTAATAAATCCAGAGCTTAACTCTCTCTTTAACCAATCACAGAGGTCAGACTCAGTTTGAATAGTCCCTGTACTACAAAGATATTCTATACCTTCAGAATAGCTGTAAGCTCCGACTGGTAAAGCTGGGCTGGTGAGTTGCAATAGCCGTAATAATTGTAGAGAATCGGGATTAATGACCATGGTGATGATAAGCGCCAGATTCTGGTTGGAAAGGTTGAGTTTCTTTGATTACAGTTAATCCTAGTTGCAAAACCATATCTTCTAAAACTGAATCAGGAGATAACCGCAAATAGCTTTCTGTAATCTCTAAAGAAATATGACGATTACCTAAATGATAGGCAGCCCGTAAAAAATCAAGAGGATGTTCGGCGGTGACAGTCAGAACTGGCTCAGGTTTAGCAATCACAAGCGCGATCGCTTGATTATTCTCATCAGCGAGAATATCTCCTTCTTTTAGGACTGTTCCTCTCTGAAGCTGCAAATTAATCTCTTCTCCTTCAACGGTCATAAATCGATGACGGCTGCGGGTTCGATCTTCCGCAACTAACGCCAGCGTAAAAAGAGATTTTGGATTTACAAGTTGTTTTGCTTGTGTAGATAGACGTTGTGTAACAATATGCATTAGTAGAATAATCACTCTTTAAAAACTGCTAAAAAAAACGGCTCAAAAAACTGCTCAAATTTTATAAGATTGTATCAGGATAAATCTCATGTCACCATTTCGAGTCGGAGTTGCTGGTCCAGTTGGTTCTGGAAAAACTGCGCTAGTAGATTCTCTCTGTAAATCAATGCGATCGCATTTCCAAATTGCTGTTGTCACCAATGATATTTATACCCAAGAAGATGCTCAGTTTTTAGTGCGCAGCGAAGCTTTAGAACGCGATCGCATCGTGGGCGTAGAGACAGGCGGCTGTCCACATACCGCCATTCGCGAAGATGCCTCTATGAATATTGCGGCGATCGAGCAATTAGAACTTCGGTTTACAGATTTAGATTTAATCTTTGTCGAGAGCGGCGGTGATAATCTTGCCTCAACCTTTAGTCCTGAGCTTGTTGATTTGACGCTTTATGTGATTGATGTTGCCGCAGGTGACAAGATTCCGCGTAAGGGCGGACCAGGAATCACCAAATCTGATTTATTAGTAATTAATAAAATTGATCTCGCTCCATACGTCGGTGCAGACTTGAGTGTAATGGAACGCGACGCGATGAAAATGCGCGGCAGCAAACCTTTTGTGTTTAGCAATCTCAAAACTCAGATAGGTTTAACAAAAATCACCGAATTTATTATTGAACGAATGTAAGTATAGAGATTTCCTGAAGCGCTTTGCGCTGCCATAGAACCCAACATATTTTGGAAAGTTTTGCTTCGCAAAACTTTCCAAAATATGTTGGGTTTGTTACTCTAACCAAATTTGATCGCCACATTTGATATTCCCTTCTTTTAAAACTGAAGCTCGGATACCCGCGATCGAATTGTTATGTTTAGAGGTCGTTCTTAAGATATTTAAGTCAGTAGGAAGGTTAGACTGAGCAACTGTTGTTACTACACAACGAGGGCAGGCTGTATCAATACTCAGGCAAACTTCATCGCCAATCATCATCTTCCTACCCACCCAATCATTTTCTATAAATGTAGCTTCAGTAGAAGTTGGCTCAATTAAAATGTTAGGACGAAACCGAGATGGCTCAAATTGCCCTTCAGGGTAGAGGTTTTTCAATTGCGTTAATGTAGCGGTTGTGATCGCATGAATAGGGCAGGAATCAAAAAAAGTTCCTGAAGGCATAAACAATTGTGTAATTATTTCTCGATTAGCCGAGCCTTCTATATCAGGCCAGTATTGATCTAAGCTAGGTGTTTCAGGAACAGCAGAAAGTAATTGCACACCCCGTCCCAATACTTGGGAAAGAGTAGTATCAATATCACTGCGATCGCTAGTTATAGAACTACCGTCTGGCAAGGCAAATCTAACACAAGGCACCAACTCATTAACTTGAGGAGATTCTACAAATTCCGTCTGAAATCCTAGGAGTTTTGCCCATTTTTTCGGATTCTTCGCACTGGCAATTCGCTTGGTTTCATGATCCCATAGTGCATATGCGCGATCGCCCAATAGTCCTTTAGATGTTACAGCCACTTGATCAAGTTTTTCACCAAGCATTGACTTAACTGGATAACGCCACAGCGAAGCAACTACGCCAACTAAAATTCTAGTCATAACTTTTCAATTAGTAATTGCAAAATATTAAATTTCAAACAAAAAAACAATAACTGGTTAAAAGTTTGACTTACAGAAATTTACTTTCAAACTTGCCACAAATAGCTTATACAAAACCTATTGCAGGGCTTTGCCCTGCGATCCTTATGACGGCATGTTTGATAAATAACTACTGTAATTAGACTTTTAATCAATTATTGGTTTTTCCCTCAACACAAAGTTCCGTAACTTTAAATTGCAAGGTATTTATGAACCAAATCATCGCTCAAATCAGATGTTGCACCATTTGCCACAACTGCACCTTTCTCCATAATGAAGAACTTTTGAGCGAGTTGCCGTGCAAAATCAACTTTTTGTTCTACAACAATTAAAGTGATGCCTTTCTCACGATTAATTCGCTTTAAGGTTTCCTCAATCTCTTGCACAATTGAAGGTTGAATTCCTTCAGTTGGCTCATCTAGAAGCATAATCTTAGGACTGCTCATCAACCCACGCGCGATCGCTAATTGCTGCTGTTGTCCTCCACTCAATAACCCACCTTGACGGCTAAGATGCTGTTTGAGCATGGGAAAAAACTCAAATATCTCATCAGGGATTTTGCGGAATTTTTTCTTTCCAGCCGACATACCCAATTTTAGATTATCTAAAACCGATAAATAGGGAATGATTTCTCGACCTTGAGGAATGTAGGAGATACCATAACGAGCGCGCTTAAATGTCGGAACTCTGGTAATATCATCAGCATCAAAAATGATGCTGCCAGAGAGAGCCTTATTTAAGCCAATCACACTGCGTAATAGGGTAGTTTTGCCTACACCATTACGACCGAGCAAGCAAGCAATATCTCCCTGCTCGATCGCCATATTTACACCAAACAAAACAGGTGTTTGACCGTAAGAAACAGTAACATCAGTTAGTTCAAGCAGCATTGATTTGTTCACGACCTAAATACACCTCGATTACTTTGGGATTTGATTGCACTTCATTGACCGATCCTTCAGTCAACTTTTCGCCTTGATGGAGTACGACAATGCGTTGAGCAATTTGTTTAACAAACTCCATATCATGCTCAATTACCACAACAGAATGATTTTGAGAAATCGTCTTGATAATTTCGCCTGTCAAATGGGTCTCATCTGGAGTCATGCCAGCAGTTGGTTCATCTAGCAAAACCAAAGTAGGATCTTGAGCAATTACCATGCCAATCTCTACCCATTGCTTCTGTCCATGAGAGAGAGACGAAACTTTAGAATAGCCTTTTTCTAATAGCCCAACGCGATCAAGTACAGAAATAATCTTGTCTCTTTTACCTGCTGTAAGTTTGGATTTGATCGAAGCAAAAACACCATGAGTTCCTTTTAGAGCAAGTAAAATATTATCGAATACTGACAAATCATTGTAAACATTAGGATTTTGGAATTTGCGTCCAATCCCCATTCGCGCAATTTCGTATGGACTTCTATTAGTGATTTCCTTGCCGTGGTAGTACACATGTCCTGAAGCTACAGGGGATTTTCCAACGATCGCGTCAAGTAGAGTACTCTTACCAGCTCCATTTGGTCCAATAATCGTAACAATTTCATTCTCACCAACATCAAGATCGACGCCCTTTAAGGCTTTGAATCCAGAAAAAACTACTTTGAGATCTTCAACAGATAAAACAGAACCTCTAGCACTTTTAACGCTGTTAGTTTCACTAATAACGTTATCACTCTCAATTGCTGAAATTGTTTCCATGAGTTACACCTTTTTTAGGTTAAGTGAATGTGTGATTTTCTTGATATGGAGCTTGATAGGGAGATTTTTGAAAGTTTTAATTAACTAAATCTCACCTTCAAAAACTAGAGAAATCATTCAGGTCTATCTAGTTGATTAGTTTTCTTAGCAAAGAGCTTCTTTGGTAATAGGCTCATCAGTCCATCAGGTAGAAATAAAACAACTAACATTAGAATAACGCCAACAATTAATTGCCAATCTTGAGTAATCCGATCCACTGAGTTCTGGATTTGTCCTAGTAGAATCGCGGCAATGATTGGACCAAAAAGCGTTCCTCTACCGCCCACCGCAACCCAAATTACGATCTGAGTACCAAAAGCCACACCAAGATAAACTGGTGAAATGAAATTATTTAACGGTACAAATAGACCACCTGCGACACCAGCAACGCCCGCAGAAAGTGTCCAAATAAAGATTTTAAAACTTGCGACATCGTAGCCTAAATACGAAATGCGTTGCTCATTCTCTTTAATCGAACGCAAAATCAATCCAAAATTGGATTGGGTTAGCCACCAACTCCCCGCAATTACCGAAGCTGCGAAGAACAAAATTATAAAGTACATACCTATTGGCGGAACTTCAGCACCAAATAAAATCAGTTTTGATACATCTGTTATCCCGTTAGTGCCTCCTGTATAAGCTTGCTGACTTACAAAGAACGTAGTCAGTGCTGAAGCGATCGCTAAGGTGATAACAGTTATATATACTCCGCTCACTTTAGAACGAAATATAAAGTAGCCGATCGCATAGGCAAAGCCAGCAGGAATTACTACTGTGGCAATCACGGCAATCGGAAAAAACTGCAATGGGGCAATGAACCAAGGTAACTCTTTCAGTCCATTCCAGACCATGAAATCTGGGAGTGAACCGCCGTAATTATTTGCCGTAGCAGAAAGATTTAGTTTGAGATAATATGCCATCGCATATCCACCCAGTGTAAAAAACACGCCATGGGCAAAGCTAAGAATACCTGTGAATCCCCAGATTAGATCCAGAGAAACACCCAAAGTTCCAAATAAGAGCAATTTTGCCATTAAGTTGGTCTGGAACGTACCAGCCACAAAAGGAAAAATCGCAAAAATTAGCAAAAGTACTAAACAAGTAACCAGCCATTTCTTCGGAACATAGTTTGCTTGTCGAATTCGACCTACTACTTCTGCCATCCTAAAACCTCCATAAAAATCGTTTTTGTTGACAAAAAGATGATTTCAAAATCCTTAACTGCGCTTCTGAACTGTAAATAGCCCTTCTGGACGGTAGCGAATCAATACGATTACAGCAGCTAGCACAATTACTCTTGCCGTAGGGTCGTTGATTAAGTACGCGATCGCGGCATTCGATTCTCCAATCAAAACTGCACCCGCTAAAACACCAACTAATTTATCAACCCCTCCAGTCACAACTGTCATCCAAGCATCAACTAAATAGTCTTGTCCCATGGGTGGAGCGACACTTTTTAGTGAAGAAATCACAGTACCCGCAATTCCTGCTAGACCACATCCATACGCAAAAGTGACCATATCAACAAGGCTAGTATTTACACCTAGGCACTTTGCCATTTCTCGATTTTGAGTTACCGCCCGTACTTCTCTGCCCAAAGTCGTCTTGTAAAGTAGCAAAGCAGTTATCCCCAACAGCAAAAGCGCCATGAAGATAATAAATAAGCGATAGTAAGATATCTCGATTGCTTGTCCACCAATTTGAAAAGGAGTCCAGTTTCCTCGGATATAGGGAGGGGCTTTAACATACTTAAGTTGAGCCGTGAAAATAAGCTTGATCACACCTTGAAGGACAATACTTAGACCCCAAGTAGCCAAAAGGGTCTCAACCGCGCGCCCATATAATCGTCTGACAATCGTTAATTCAACAATTGCGCCGACAAAAGCTGTAAACAAGAACGAAAATGGAATTGTCATTAACAAATCCATTTTGAAATTGCTCTGGAGCACAAAGGTTGTATATGCTCCCAGCATGATAAATTCACCATGGGCAAGATTAATAATCCGCATCACTCCAAACGTGATTGAAAGTCCCAACCCTGTTAATAGCAGAATGCCGATGATCCCAACCCCATTTAAAAGTTGATTGGCAACTGCGATCGGGTCAAAAGCCTTCGCGGTCGGGTTTGCTTGTGCCAAGTATATTAGCGAAGATAATGCATTAAATGGCAAAACGTTCATAGCTCTCTTGGGGTAAATTTAAAAACCAATATTTGGTTAAAAGAGTTGCTATGCATTACTTTTAACCAAATATTGTGATTTATCTGATTAAAACCTTTTGGCTTGAATCAGGGAGAATTTAATGCACATAGCTTATACTTCTTTCAAGAATTCGATAGGAATATCTTTCTTAGTTTCAACGTCAGATTTGGTGCGATCATCTGGTGTTTTGTGAACACAAAGGCGACCCTTGTACAGCGCTTGACTCCAAGGAATAGGCTTAACTGCCGCCTTGGTTGCAAACACAATTTCCGCCTGACCATCTGCCTTCCATTTACCGATTCTGGAATATAGATAGGTGTGATAATTGTCTGGATCAGATTTAACAGTCCCTTGAGGAGCCTTGAACATCTGTCCTCTAGTTGCTTCCCGCAGATTTGCCGTGGTAAATGGCTTGCTTTCTTTAGCACATTTTTCCATTGCTTGCGCCATGAAGAAAGTTTGTAGATAAGCTGCTTCCATGACTCCGTTAGTAACACGCTCCTTGCCAAACTTTGCCTTGAATTGCTCTACAAATGCTTTGTTTTCAGGAGTGTCAACTGATTGAAAGTAGTTGAAACTACTATAGTGACCTTCAGCGAACTCAGGACCCATCGCCTGAATCTCTTCTTCAGTAGTAGGATAAGCCATGATCGGAATGTCTTTGGACGTAATCCCTGCATCCTTCAGCTGCTTGTAGAAAGCTGGGATACTGTCGCCAACTAGATTACTGAGAATGAAATTGGGCTTGGCTTGCTTGATCTTGTTAATGATCGTGATGAATTCAGTTGTACCAAGAGCCGCGTATTCATCGCCAACTACTTCACCACCACCATTGACCAACTCTGCCTTGGCAATCCGATTGCTTTCTTTAGGATAGATGTAGTCCGAACCGATAAAGAAACCTTTCTTGCCAAAGTTTTTGATACAGTAAGGGATTGAATCAGTAATCTGTTGGTTAGGAGCAGCGCCAGTGTAGAAAACATTTGAGCTACATTCGTTTCCTTCATAGTAGACAGGATAATAAAGTAGGCTGTCTTTTTCTTCGAAAACTGGTAAAACGGATTTCCGACTAGCTGACGTATAGCAACCGAGGACACAGACAACTTTATCTTCGTCGATCAACCGCTTCGACATTTGGTTGTACAAATCCCAGTTAGAGTCAGGGTTGACAACGACCTTCTCAATCATTTGACCGTTGATACCCTTTTTGCCAGCCCAAGGTCCTGTACCTTCATTGATTTGATCGATCGCTAGGAAAGTAGCATCCTGTAAAGACTTTTCCACAATCGCGATCGTACCCGTAGTCGAATACATTACGCCGACCTTAATGCCTTTTTTACCATCTGCCGCAGGTGATGCCGAGCTAGTTGCTGCTCCTGTAGTAGTTGGAGTACTAGCCCCTTGGGTACAAGCAACCATAATGCTTCCAGCGGCTGCTAAGGAGCCATACTGAATAAATCGACGGCGGCTTATGCCGTTCAAAACATTGTTGGATTTATTGATCTTCTTCATCAGCCGAGATACTCCTAAATTAATTTAAAACTCACACCAAACCATTTTTAAATCCCTAATCAACATCAATTCACAAAGCAAAAAAATATTGATTAGTTGAATAGTTCATATACCCTAGTGTCCAACCATCCAAGGACGACTTCCCGAATGATACTGAACTCTAGGGGTTTTGGGTTCCAGATCTCGCTTAACTAGTTCTGGTTCCGAACTTACTTTTTTCATGCGTATAGTGCTAGATAGTGTCATTGGCGGTGAAAAGATGCGTTTACCTCGTTCATCGCAACTTGGACAATGTGCAGGATCGCTGGACTCAGACATTGGTCGCCACACATCAAAAACACCGCATTCTTCACATCGAAATTCATAAAGAGGCATACTTTTTGATTAGACAGGAAGAATGTTTTGATCGAAGATTGCGGTTGGAATTGCTAGAGTACAACAGGCGTTGGGAATATCAACAATACCACTAACTCTTCCTTCAATCGGCGCACAACTTAATAGTAGATAAGCTTGTTCTCCTGTATAGCCAAACTTCTTAAGATAAGCGATCGCATTTAAACAAGCTTGACGGTAGGCAATATGCACATCCATAAAGTACTGCTTACCTGTAAACTCATCGACCGAAATCCCTTCAAAAACTAGGAACTCTGAGTAATGAGGCTCAACGGGACCTGGCTTGAAGATGGGATTTACCATAGCGTATTTGTCTACGCCACCCTTGATAATGTCTACATGCAGATCAATGAATCCAGACATTTCAATCGCACCGCAAAATGAGATTTCACCGTCTCCCTGAGAGAAGTGAATATCGCCCATTGAGAGCTTTCCGCCTTCCACGTAAACTGGGAAGTAGATGCGAGTTCCTCTCGACAAATTCTTAATGTCACAGTTACCACCATGCTCACGAGGAGGAATAGTACGGGCAGCTTCAGCGGCAACACGTTCGTATTCAGATTGAGGTAAAGTGCCTAAAACAGCATTGTGAGGATTGGGCAGAGCAGCCAGTACAGGCACTCCATCCATATTGATCCCAGCTCCGTAAGTACGGCGATCAGGCTGGCTTGTCATCAGTTCCGACTCTCGTTTATTCCACTTGGCTAGCAGTTCATGAGAGGGAGCACAACCAATTAGACCAGGGTGAGTAATTCCTGCAAATTTGACACCAGGAATATGGCGAGAAGTGGTGTAGATTCCTTGCAAATCCCAAATCGCTTTAGCAGGATTAGGATAATGATCTGTCAAAAAACCTCCACCATTCTTTTTGTCAAAAATGCCTGTAAAGCCCCATTCATCTCCTTGGAGAGCGCCGATATCAACGATATCAACGACAAGAATGTCACCTGGTTCAGCACCATTGACCCAAATTGGACCACTTAATACGTGAACAATAGACAAGTCTACATCTCGAATATCATCAGAACTGTCGTCGTTCTTAATCTGTCCATCTGTCCAATCTTTACACTCAATACGAAAAGTTTCACCAGGATTGACTGAAGCAATTGCAGGAATATCAGGATGCCAGCGATTATGACCAGGCAATTCTTGCTCACTCATTGGCTTAGTGAGGTCAATTTTAAACAGCGTCTTAGGCATAGAATCTTTCTGAAACCGTAAAAAACAATAAAGGTTGAATTTCGGAAAAGTTAATGAACATTACGAAATGTACATTGATAAGACTTTGCTAAACTTCAACTTCTTGAACACATAGTGCGTTACTTTTTCTTTCCTATCTGTCGCAGGTTATACAAAATAAAATGCAGTTACTTTAACTTAAATTATTTACAAAGAGGAAAAAATGAAAAAGAAATCACGGCTGAAAATTGACTAAAATCAGCCTTTCCATAAATTTTTATCCTAATTAATGCAATTAATGTACATATTTTTTATTGCTAAAATTGAGTGTTTTTATGACTAAACAGTTCAAATTAAATAATAAGAACAATACTTTAGGGTTTATGATTTTTATTAAGTAAGTTAAGTACTCATGCAGAGATGCATTTTCACTTAATTCTCGAATGATTGATAATTTTTTTGAGAATTAATGAGAAGTGCAGCCTAAGTGTTAGTGTCTACCAATTTATTGCAGATCACAATACCTTTTTTGATTGTCATCTAAATTATTCTATGGGTAAATCGTGGGTAGGAGAATTAGAATTAGAATTCACACAAAAGAATTTAGCGACTCAGCTAACTCACAGTTATGCCGTTGCTCCTTGGAAAATGCAGCGATCGCTTTATCCAGAAGGTGAAAAAATTTGTCATTGTGTCCTGCTCCATACCGCAGGAGGTCTAGTTGGTGGCGATCGCTTATCAGCCAAAATCCATCTCCATCCACATACCCAAGCTCTACTAACTACTGCAACAGCCAGTAAAATCTATCGCAGCAATGGTGCAGAGTCTTTGCAAAATATATCTATTTGTATTGAAGAAGGAGCAAGTTTAGAATGGTTCCCACAAGAAACGATCGCCTTTGCTGAAGCCCAATATCGCCAAACCACCAGAATTGAGCTTGCACCATCAGCAACTTGCACTCTATGGGAAATTGTTAGATTTGGACGTACTGCTAGAGGTGAAAAGTTTATTGGTGGAAATTGGCGATCGCATACAGAAGTATGGCGAGACAAAGTACCATTGTGGATAGATCGACAACATCTAAATGGACAACTCGAAACTTTAGAAAGTCCTAATGCTTTAAATGGATATGCGATTGCCGCTAGCTTTATCTTTGTCGGTGAAACTGTCGAGCCTGAGCTAGTTACTCGTATTCGCGCCACTTGGGAACAGGGAAAATATTCAGGAATGTCAGGAGTAACGCGATCGCTTGCGGGTTTAGTCTGTCGATATTGTGGAGACTCTTCTAGCGATGCTCGTAAATGGTTTCAAGAAATTTGGCAGCTTTTGCGTGTATCCTATAAAAATAGACCGATATGCGTACCTAGAGTTTGGTAATCATCCATGCAGCTTACGCCTCAAGAAAAAGATAAATTGTTAATTTTCACTGCCGCTCTTTTAGCAGAGCGGCGCAAAGCCAAAGGGTTAAAGCTAAATTATCCTGAAGCGATCGCCTTTATTACCGCCGAGATTATGGAAGGTGCGAGAGAAGGTCGCACTGTCGCACAATTAATGTCCTACGGGGCAACTTTACTTAGTCGCGAAGATGTAATGGAAGGCATACCCGAAATGATTCATGACGTGCAAGTAGAAGCAACTTTTCCTGATGGAACTAAGCTTGTCACAGTTCATCAGCCAATTCGTTAATTAATTTCTAAATAAATATTTTATGGAGATTTGAGATGATTGCGATCGCGAAAATACAAAACAAACCAGAAACAATAGAGGTAAAACCTAAATTAACCTTTGAACAATTTTTAGAGGTTTGCCCAGAACATGGACATTATGAGCTTATTGATGGCGAAATAGTTGAGATTTGTGAAATGGTATTTACTCGTAATCATGATGATGTTGCTGAATTCATAGACAGACGCTTTTATCGAGAGGTTGAACGCTTATCTCTTAACTATGTAATTAAAAGAGCAATTCCCATCAAAACTATCGATCAAGAAGGAAACGAGCGAGGGCGTATACCTGATTTAAGTGTGATCGATGCCACTATCTGGCGCTCTAATCGTTCTGCTTATAAAGGGTTGCGAGAAAAGATCCAGTTGGCTGTTGAAGTGGTCTCAAATAATTGGGAAGATGATTATATTGATAAGTTTGAAGAATATCAAAATATAGGTATTCCTGAATATTGGGTTGTTGATTATTTGGCAAATGGCAGTCGCAATTTTTTAGGCAATCCTAAAGTGCAAACTGTATTTATTAATTTGTTAGATGAAAATGGTAAATATCAAACAACTAAATTTACGGGAGATGACAAAATTATTTCTCAAACTTTTCCTGAATTAGATTTAACTGCTGCTCAGATATTAAATATTTAAACGAGGTAACCCTAATGATTGTTGGTGAAATAATTACCCAAGATGGGGAGATTGAATTGAATGCTGGGCGAGAAGTAATTACGCTTAAGGCTGCTAATTCAGGCGATCGCCCAATTCAAATTGGTTCGCATTATCATTTTTACGAGACTAATAGGGCGTTGATCTTTGAACGCGATCGCGCAAAAGGAATGCATCTTGATATTCCTGCAGGAACTTCAATTCGCTTTGAGCCAGGTGATCAAAAAGAGATTAATCTTGTTGCCTATGTCGGTAGTCGCGAAATTTACGGATTTAATGCTTTAGTAGAAGGCAAATTGGAGAATTAAGTAATGACTACAGTAGCGGCGGAAAAATTGACGATTTACGACTTGGAAAAGTCATTCAATTTAACTTTGTGCGATCGTGCTAACTTTTTTACAGAATGGCATAGTCATTGTTCAGAAATATCTTCCAAAGAAAAAGAGCAACTAGACCGCATTAAAACTAATTACCTCCATCTATCCAAGCGTCCAATGCTGGAAGAAATGGTGAAAATGGTCGTGTTATCTCCACTTTTAGATATAGCAGGATTTTATCAACCGCCGTTCTATTCAGTTGCCGAAAAATCAGTTAAGATTGCTGTCAAGGATGAGAACTTGATGATTCGTGGCAAAATTGATGTATTGGTAATGCAAGATCGTTTTTGGATTTTAGTAATTGAATCAAAACAAGTTGGAGTTTCACTTCAAAAGGGAATTCCCCAAGCGATCGCCTATATGCTTGCCACGCCAAGCCCGCAAAAAGCTGTTTATGGGATGGTTACTAATGGAAGTAACTTTATTTTTATTAAGTTAGAACTCCAAGAAAGGTTTTTTTATGCGCTTTCCGATGAATATACACTAATGCGACATGGAAACGATCTCTATGAAATTTTGCAAATATTAAAAACAATTGGTATGGCAATTATTTGAGATCTGCGCTGCGAACCACCTCATAGTCTTAGTAAATTCAGGAGAAGAACCAATGAGTTATAGAATGTCTCGCCGTGCCTATGCGGAAACATATGGACCAACAGTTGGCGATCGCGTCCGATTAGCTGACACAGAATTATTTATTGAAGTAGAACGCGATTACACTACCTATGGCGATGAAGTAAAATTTGGCGGAGGGAAAGTGATTCGCGATGGTATGGGACAGTCGCCAATTACTAATGCCAATGGAGCCGTGGATGTGGCGATTACCAATGCGCTGATTCTTGATTGGTGGGGAGTTGTCAAAGCTGATGTGGGGATCAAAGATGGCAAGATTGTCGCGATCGGTAAGGCAGGAAACCCTTATGTTCAGGACAATGTGAATATCATTATCGGTCCAGGTACGGAAATCATTGCAGGAGAAGGGCGAATCCTTACCGCAGGTGGTATTGATACACACATCCATTTTATTTGTCCTCAACAAATCGAAGTCGCGATCGCCTCAGGCATTACAACGATGATCGGTGGCGGGACTGGGCCCGCGGTTGGCACTAATGCTACAACTTGTACCCCAGGACCATGGAATATGTATCGGATGCTGCAAGCTGCCGATGCTTTCCCTATGAATTTAGGATTTTTGGGTAAAGGTAATAGCAGTAAACCTGAAGGCTTAGTGGAACAAGTAGAAGCTGGTGCGATCGGATTGAAGCTTCATGAAGACTGGGGAACCACACCCGCCACGATTGATACTTGCTTAGGAGTTGCCGATGAATACGACGTTCAAGTTGCGATTCATACGGACACGTTGAACGAAGCAGGATTTGTGGAAGATACGATCGCTGCTTTCAAAAATCGCGTCATTCATACTTATCATACTGAAGGCGCAGGCGGTGGTCACGCACCTGACATCATCAAAATCTGTGGTGAAGCGAATGTACTTCCTTCTTCTACCAATCCCACGCGTCCTTATACTTTAAATACTTTAGATGAGCATCTCGATATGCTGATGGTTTGTCACCATCTCGATCCTAGCATCCCCGAAGATGTGTCTTTCGCCGAATCTCGTATCCGCCGCGAGACGATCGCTGCTGAAGATATACTCCACGACCTCGGCGCGTTTAGTATGATTTCTTCCGACTCACAAGCAATGGGAAGAGTCGGGGAAGTGATTATCAGAACTTGGCAAACGGCGCATAAAATGAAGGTGCAACGAGGAGTTCTCTCTAGTGACGAATCTACTCGTGCTGATAATTTTCGCGCTCAAAGATATATCGCGAAGTACACGATTAATCCTGCTATTACTCATGGTATTTCTGAATATGTTGGTTCCATTGAAGTTGGTAAAATTGCCGATCTCGTTCTATGGCATCCCGCCTTTTTTGGAGTCAAACCTGAAATGGTGATTAAAGGAGGCTTTATTGCATGGTCACAGATGGGTGATGCTAACGCCAGCATTCCTACACCGCAGCCAGTATATATGCGTCCAATGTTTGGCAGTTATGGCGGTGCGATCGCTCAGACATCTTTTACTTTCCTTTCGCAAATTGCGATCGCGCGCGATATTCCTAATCAATTAGGTTTGAAAAAACAGGCGATCGCGGTAAAAGGGACACGCACCATCAGCAAACTAGATATGAAGCTCAATGATGCTTTGCCACATATGGAAGTTGATTCGGAGACATATGAAGTAAGGGCTGATGGCGAATTATTAACCTGCGAACCTGCGTCAGTATTGCCGATGGCTCAGAGATACTTTTTGTTTTGAATTTTGTTACAGCAGTTATTGATCAAACTCACCACGACAATGGTCGCAGGGCAAAGCCCCGCAAAGGGTTTTATATTATTGTTTGTGGTAGGTTTGAAAGCAAATTGCTGTAAGATGAGAATAGATTAGACATAAAAAAGACCTCCACTGGAAGTCTTTTTTATGTCTTTATGCTTGTTTAAATTCTGAGCCATCAATGATGCGCTGGAATAAATAGCCTGTGCCTCGCGCTGTCAAGATCAGCTCAGGATTACTAGGATCTTCTTCTAGCTTGGCACGTAAACGCGATATGTGAACATCAACAACGCGAGTATCCACATGACGCTCTGGTGTATAACCCCAAACCTCTTGCAAGATTTCTGCTCTCGAAAAAGCCTCACCTGATCGCCCTACTAATAGCTCCAACAAACTAAACTCCATACCCGTCAAGCGAATACGCTCGTCAGACTTATAGACTTGTCGCTTATTGGTATCAATTTTGATTGTATTGATGTGAATCACACCAGAACTGGGGATGCCTGATGAGCCACTGCGATCAAAGCGTCGTAATACCGAACGAATTCGCGCTTCTAATTCTTTGGGTGAAAATGGCTTAACGACGTAATCATCTGCACCTAATTCAAGCCCCGTAATGCGATCAGCAACATCGCCTAAAGCGGTCAACATAATGATTGGAATATCAGATTCTTTGCGAAGCTCTTGACATACCCCGTAGCCATCCAGCTTGGGCATCATCACATCAAGCACTACTAAATCGGGATTCTCTTTATGAAAAACTTCGATCGCTTCTTCGCCATCTGCGGCGGTAACAACCTCGTAACCAATCATTGACAGACGTGTTTCAAGAATCCGACGAATACTTGCTTCGTCATCTACAACTAAAATCTTTTCCTTATGATTTTCCAAGCCAGTTTACACTCCATTATGTTGCTAGCTACAATTCAGTAAAATTTTATAATTTTACATATTTATTTAATTAAGTTTACAAGAAATCGGTCGTTACAATCCAAAAACAAAACCTTAAGTTTTAAAGTAAACATAATTTAAAGCTTGGGCAAAAGATTTTGTCTAAATCCATAAAGTCAAAGCCATAGAGTATAAAGAGTAAAAGCGTTGCTTTGCGTTGAATTTACTCTATGTGTTAGATACTCTATGGGTTAGAATTGTACGAAGTTTTATGCAAAATTGAGGATTTTTAGACCATGACTGAACCGACGCAAGAACCACAAGCTACTGATCCAAAAATGGGATTTAATACTTATGCAGAGCGCTTAAATGGTCGTGCAGCGATGGTTGGTTTCATAATTGCGATCGCGATCGAGTTTGTTACTCACCAAGGTTTATTAGCGTGGCTAGGGCTTATTAATATAGGCTAGTCAGAATTGAGGTAAGTGGATAAGTCTGCTATTTCAAATTTGGGCTTTGATGGGATAAGTTATTTAAATAAAAAATTCTTATATGAAATCTCGCAAAATCGAGAACTCTCTCTACTGGACTGCGGCAATTTTGGGATTAGTTCTCGATCAAGCTTCCAAGTATATAGTTGTGCAACATCTTAAGGGATTACGATCATTCCCTATAATTGAAGGTGTTTTTCATTTAACTTATGCAACTAATACGGGGGCAGCATTTAGCTTGTTTAGCGGTCAAATCGATTGGCTCAAATGGGTATCTATGATTGTGAGCCTAGGGCTAGTAGTATTTGGGATATTTAGTAAAAACTTAAACCGATGGGAACAAGTTGGCTACGGTTGCATTTTAGCTGGTGCGGCAGGTAATGGAATTGACCGATTTGTAGCTGGTTATGTTGTTGATTTTATCGACCTAAGAATTATTCGATTTGCGATTTTCAATATTGCTGATGTCTCAATTAATATCGGTCTAGCTTGTCTTGTGATCGCAGTTTTATTTGTAACTAGACATTCGAATAAACTTTAAGGAGACTGCTTAATATGTCAAATTCCCCAAAAATTGTGGTCGTTACTAATGGTAAAGGGGGAGTTGGTAAAACAACCACTGCGATCGCTTTAGCAGGTATCTTGGCAAAGGAATCCAAGGTATTAGTTGTTGATGCTGATATACAAGGAAGCTTGTCTTGGTGGGTAGGAAGAAGCTCTCAAGGCATGGGTTTTGATATTGCTAAAGAAATTGATCCAACTCAATTACGAAAATTACCTAAACTTAGTAGTTACGATCTAGTATTAGTAGATACGCCGCCTGCGCTACATTCTCATGCACTTTCCACGGTTGTGGCGATCGCTGACTATTTAGTTTTGCCTAGTCCACCAGCGCCGATGGATCTAACTGCTTTAATCGATACTGTAAAAAATACCGTTCGACCTGCAAAAGTGCCTCATCGGGTTTTGCTCACTAGAGTTGATCCACGATGCCTCAATGAAGCTCTTGAAGCTCAAAACACTTTGTTAGAGGTGGGAGTACCTGTTTTTCACGCTTTTGTACGCGCTTACAAAGCCCATGAACGCGCTGCTCTAGAGGGAAAATTAGTTACAGAGTGGAAAGGTAAAAATGCTAGAGAAGCAGAAGCAGACTATCGACGGGTTGTAGATGAATTGCGGCGAGATATTTTAAGGTGACGCGCGAAGCACAGCAGCTTTGCAAACTTAAGCAATATAATAATTAAAAAATATGACAACTAAAAAGAAAGTAGGGATTTCCGATTTATTGCGTGATGAAGTCCAAAAGCCATCAACTAGTAATGAGGAGATAACTGAAAAAACTATAGAAGTAAAAGCCGAAACAGTTTCTGAAGCAGTTAATAAAGGATCTGGGCTTCTTGCAATAAGCGCCGACAATCAGGCTAAACTAAAAAGCTCTGACTCACAAGCTGATTTGGTGAAAGCTGAATTGGTGCGATCGCAAAAACGTGAACCTGAACTTTTACAAATGATCGCTGATTTGCAAAAAGATTTGCAAATCAGCCAAACTAATGTCGATCATTTGCAAAAGTCACTGGCGGCGCTCCAAAGTCTCAAAAATGAATTAGAGCATCAGCTTGGAGAAGTCAAACGCGATAACCTGCGACTAGCTGAAGCAAATATTAAACTCTCAGAACAAGCCAAAGCTCCAGAGACAGCGACCATAACGACGGTTGAAACCACTAATGCATCTCAGCCTACTCCATCTCAGCCTACTCCATCTCAGTTAGTGTCACAAAGTCCCCCACAAAACAGAGCTACTCCCCGCAAACAGCCTGTAGACCAGCCATACCCAAATCGCGATCGCACCCCTTACACCCGTCCGACTGGTTCAAACGAGCAATTGCAACGTATAAATAACAAAAATATTGGATGGATGGACTAAAACTCAAGAAGTAAAGATCGTTTTTTCTACCTTTTGAGGCTTTGAGATCACCATAAAAAGAAATAAATCGTAAAATTACACCCAAATATAATATTTATGCGCTAAACTAAATCCCGTAAGGTAAAAGTATTTATCGGTTGTAGTAATTGTTTTCTGTACTGACAGTTTTTTTCTGTTTCATCGTGACAAGCTTCTCTCCGACATCTCTATCTCTACATACTCATTGAATTCTTGGAGAAAGCATAATGTCTATTT
>JBBRMK010000032.1:0-46129 GCA_038230875.1 Pseudanabaenales cyanobacterium | reverse complement strand
TTTGAGAATATTTGTTGATGAATGAAATTGAAATCGCCGCAAATTTTATACAAACTTCTTAGATAGGCTGTAAAATAGGTCTAATTGGTTGGCTGAGAATATTCCTATGGTTGTTACACTTCCTATCTCTAAAACAATTTTGACAATTGCAGACGTTGAGAACAAATTTCACCTCAGCCCTTCTCTTGAGCCAACATTTTTTAGAGAATGGCAGAATGACTTACCCGAATTAACAGAACTTGAAAAAGCAACCCTCGATCGCCTATTGGCAAGATTTGCAGGACATAGAAGGCGTGGCATCTTAGCAGAAGGGGCTGTTGACAAGCTGATAATTTCGCCTCTTTTAGACTTGGTTGGCTTTTATGAGCCTGAATATGAAGTAAGAACCGAAGAATCTGTTGAATTTGCACTAGAAGGTGACGAAGAAATTTTGCGCGGGAGAATTGACACTTTAATAGTGCGCGATCGCCTATGGGTATTAGTAATTGAGGCAAAACGCACGATTATGGCTTCCTTAGCATTGCCCCAAGCTCTGTCCTACATGATGTGCAATCCAGACTCAGATCTTCCAACTTTTGGACTAATTACAAATGGAGACGAGTTTATTTTTGTAAAGGCGATCGCACAGCCAATTCCTTTATACAGCGCTTCGCGATTGTATTCACTATTTTTCCCTACTGGTAGTCAAGATTTGTTTGAAGTATTTCGGGTTTTAAAACAGATTAAAATGATGGATCTTCAATTATCACTAGCTTCTGAGCCATAAACTTTTGGTAGTATTGGCGATCGCTCTCTAAAACATATTAAATCATTCGCTACCAGTTGCTATCTCAGTTAGCGATCGCTGATCTTGTTGATTGCGTTATTATGATGAAAGGTAACTAAAAATAAGCTCAAAATAAGTTAATAGATTTATGTCATCAGCGATCAGTGTAGAAAAATTAGTCTCCGATGCTAAAGAGACCGCAAGCAAGTTAGAAATTAAAAAATTTGATATTTACGGCGCGATCGTTGATGAGACTAGTGCCGAAGTTGATAGTGGCGCACCCAAGCAAGTATCAGCCTCCAACCGCGCCAGCATCATCGTGCGAGTTTGGAATGAAGAAGGAACAGTTGGCGTTACATCTACCACAAATGTTGATCGAGTTGGTCTCAAACTTGCCCTCCAAAGCGCCCACGAAGCCAGTTTTTTTGGAGCTAAAGAAAATATTGCCGATTTTAGTCCTGAAGCGATCGCTAATATTTCAGAGCGCGAATCACAGAATGCACCACAAACGCCTATCGAGAAGCTAGTCGAGACTCTTTTGGGTGCTGAAAAAGAATTACTGGCAGCGCATCAAGCGATCGCAGGTGTTCCTTATAATGGTTTATCTCAACGCGATCTCAATCGTTTCTATCTCAATAGTGATGGGGCAATGCGGAATGAAAGTGGTTCCTATAGTTCCATTTATCTCTATACAAAAACTGAAGAAGAAGACCGAAAACCTCGTAGTGGTGGAGCCTATAGGGTTAGTCGGAGTTTTGAAGGCTTAGATGTAAAAGGTTGCGTTGCCGAAACTGCCGAGAAAACGATTAGCCATTTGAACTATGACAAAATCAAATCTGGCAAGTATTTAGTTGTGTTCTCTCCCGAAGCTTTTTTAAGTTTGATTAGTGCCTTCTCTAGTTTATTTAATGCTCAGAGCATTCTCGACAAGAACAGTCTCTCAACCCCTGAATCCATTGGTACAGCGATCGCTTCACCGCTTTTAAATGTTAGTGATGATGAACTTCATGCTGGAAATATCGGAGCATCTACATTTGATGGAGAAGGAACTCCCACTCGCCGAGTTCCTTTAATTGTGGATGGTGTTTTAACTAATTTCTTGCATAGCTCAGTTACGGCTAAACGCCTGAACGCCAAACCCACAGGTAATGCTAGCATCGGCGCAAAAGTCTCTGTCAGTCCCAACTTTTTCCATGTCGAACGTAGTGGCTCGGCAAACTCTGAAAATGAACAAATTTGCGATCTTGCTACCGCTGAGAACGTAATTTTGATTGATGATTTACAAGCACTTCATGCAGGAGTGCAAGCATCTCAGGGTTCGTTCTCTTTGCCATTTGATGGCTGGTTGGTAAATAAAGGCGATCGCGTCAGTATTGAGTCAGCCACTGTAGCAGGCGATATTCTCGAGTTGCTGAAAGCGATCGTTTATGTCGAGCCGAAAGTAAAAGTTACTCCTTCAGGTGTTGCACCCCAGATTTGGATAAAAGATCTATCGATTACAGGCGAAGCTTAAATTTATAGGGTGGTTAGGTAGAGAAAACCTAGGCGATCGCAAACGCCGCCGCCCTGTCGAGGCAGATTTGTTTAGTTTGCCTCTGTTTATGGATGCAAACTAAAGGAGCTAATCTTGCGAATTATACTTAGGCGATTTATTAGAAAGATTTTACCGTGGTTGTGACGCGCGAAGCGCGGCACAATCACATCTTGGTTTTAATAAATCGGGTACTTTTATTGTTAGAGATCACCTTATCCTTTAGGTCGGTTAAGATTCAGTTAGGACAAATACGCATTTACTTTGGTGAAAGCTTTATGACAGCCCAATTATTAACTCCTAAAGTTGATCTGCAAAAAGACTTTAAGTTCACTGTTGAGCAGTATCACCTCATGCATGAGGCGGGGGTGTTTTCAGAAGGCGATCGCCTAGAGTTAATTGCTGGAGAAATTAAAACCATGTCACCGATTGGAAGAAAACACGCAGCCTGTATTATTCGACTAGCTAAACTATTAGAAAAAAAGCTAGGTGATCGGGCTTTAATCTCTGTGCAAAATCCCATCGATCTAGGCAACAAATCCCAACCACAGCCAGATCTTGCTGTTTTAAAGCCCCGTGATGATTTTTATGAGGAGGCGTTGCCGACACCTGCGGATATTTTGTTAATTATTGAGGTTGCCGATAGCTCTCTTGAATACGATCGCGATATCAAAGTATCACTTTATGCAACGGCGGGGATTTCTGAAATGTGGTTGTTTGATGTGAATAATAAGATGATCGCAGGCTTTTCACAGCCTTCTGCTTTAGGATATAAAAGAATTGATAGATATGATCGAGGCGATCGCCTAACAATGCAAATGTTTCCAGATATGTTTTTTGAGTGGGAAGAGTTGTTTTATCTAGAAACTACCAATTCAATTGGCGCATAACGTAAAACCATGAGATTTTCAGATTTGACTGCCAGCATGGCATAAGCTTGTCCATCTAGATCGGCAAATTCAATTTCATAGGCTTCATCATAAATTGACGTTATTTTGTAGCAACCACTCTTACAAAATTAGGCATGTTACAGATTGCTTTTTGCTTTTGTTTAACAAACAGTAGAAATTGCTGAGTAGAAAATCCTTTGTTTACGGTTAAAGTATTTTTAGTTGAGGCAAATGCCAATGCACCTCAGTATTCTGGCAATGCCACTGGTCAAACTCGCTTTACAAAAGTTTTCCTTGTATAGGTGATTATCTTAATAAGAAAGATACTCCCTTCCCACTAAATAATTAGCGTTGCGGCGCTTCGCGCTGCAACGCTAATTATCTGGTTTTAATATCTAATTTTTCACTGGGAAAGGATTAAAATAAATACCTCTACAGGATTTACGAATAATTTCTGGCTTCTGTAGAGATTGAGAAATAGTTAGCACTTTGATTTCTAGCAGTAGTTATTAGGTTTTCTCTGGTGTGAGTCAATGAAAAATAGATTTTGTCTACTAGTGTCTGCGATCGCATCCTTAAGCATCGCCCATTCTACTCAAGCCCAGATCGCAACTGATGGTACTACGGCGACTCAAGTGAATGGCAATGCGATCGCACCAACAGGAGCAGGCACCGTCAATGGCGGCAATCTTTATCACAGCTTTAACGAACTTAATGTGCCGCAGTCAGGTGTAATCTTTAACACTGGCAACTCAGCGGTAAACGGTGCTGACGTTCGTAATATTATTAATCGCGTTACAGGTGATAATCCTTCTGCGATTTTAGGGACGATTGAAAGTCGTCAAGCTTTTCCCAATGCGAATCTTTATTTGATGAATCCTAATGGGATCGTATTTGGACAAAATGCTCGTTTAGATATTGGCGGCTCGTTTCATGCGACGACGGGTACAGGCTTGGGCTTTGATAGTGGCACTTTTAATGTTGACAAGAATTCTCTCAGTTTTCCTAATGGCGATCCGAAAACGATTCGCTTTGCGATCGCTCAACCTGCGGGAATCATCAATCAAGGTAATTTAGCGGTAGATACTGGCAAAAACATTACTTTTACTGGCGGCAGCATTATTAATACAGGCTCATTGACCGCGCCTAGTGGGAATATTGCTTTAACTTCGGTAGCAGGAAATAGTCAAGTTGAGTTGCGATCACCTGATGCAGTTTTAGGTTTACAAGTGACAGCTAATGCCGTGCCTACGAACTGGAGTGGCAAGATTACCGAGTTACCTCAACTCGCAGAGCTACTCACGGGTAAAGCGCCTCAAGCCGATCACGTAGTTGTCAAAGCCGATGGTTCTCTAGCTTTAGTGGCAACTCTAGCCCCAACCGATATTGCTGTGACAAGTGGGATGACTATTGTGTCGGGACGAGTGGATGTATCCAATCCATCTAACAAGGGAGGAAATGTTGGAATTTTTGGTGAGAAGGTGGGATTGGTGAATGCTCAGATTGATGCATCTGGGGCGCTTGGTGGTGGAACAGTTTTAATGGGTGGCAATTTCCAAGGTAATGGGCTCGCTCCTAATGCGCTGAGAACATTTGTGAGTGATAGTTCCAAGATTAATGTTAGTGCGATATTGAGTGGCAATGGTGGTAAAGCGATCGTTTGGGCTGATCAATCAACAAGATTCCTCGGCTCTATCGCCGCAAAGGGAGGAACGCAGTCTGGTAATGGTGGCTTTGTCGAGGTGTCAGGCAAACAGAACCTTGATTATCGCGGAACTGTGAATACCTTAGCGACAAATGGAAATATTGGTACATTATTACTCGACCCGACAGATATTAATGTGGTTTTATTTGGCGGGTCATTTACGGCTGGACTGACTAATGTAGATCAGTTTAGTGATCCTAATGCTGGAGCAAATACGCTAGATGTAAATTTTATTAACACGGCAACATCGAATGTCATTTTACAAGCGACGAATGATATCAACTTCAATACCCCAGTAGCAATTGCTATCAATGGCGTGGGGTTGACAGCTCAGGCTGGTAGAGATATCAACTTCAGCGATACGATCATCACCAATGGCAGCACAATTAACTTTATTGCAGGGCGAAACATTACAGGTTCTGCAGGAACTGGAAATCTTTCTGCAACGTTTTTAGGTAACGCTGGCAATATCAACCTTACTGCTGGCGGCAATGTCTCAGTGAATAGCATTCAGGCTGCTTCTTTATCGTTGGGTAGTGGTGGTAATGTTAACGTGCAAGCTGGAGGTAACATTCAAACAACTGGAACGACTATAGTTTCTACGAATACATACAGCATTGTCACGAACGCAGCTTCAACTGGAAATGCTGGCAATATTTCGTTAATCAGTACAAACGGTGCGATCGATGTTAGCTCAGGACGAGTTCATGCTGTGGCTACAGTCGGAAATAGTGGAAATATTACATTTCAATCGGCAGGAAACATTAAGACTGGGGCAGGGGTTTCTCCACTTGCGGCTGTAGGTTCTTACATCGCTTTTGGTGGTAATGGACTGGCTGGGACGATCTCATTCACTAGTTTAAATGGATCGATTGATACTAGTCTGGGAGAAATAGCTGCTGCAAATTCCAATATTGGTAATGCTGGGAATATATTCTTTGGGGCAGCAAATAATATTATTACTTCTGATATAAGCGCTGGAACCGCTGATAATACTGGCAGTGGAGGGATAATCAAACTGACTAGTCAGACAGGTTCCATTAACACTACAGCAGGACTTATAAGTACAACTTCCTTGGGGAATGGAGGGAGCATTTTTCTGCAATCATTGGGAAATATTACAACTGGCAGTCTTCAGGCAGGTAGTAATTTTATTGGCAACGCAGGTACAATCTCTGTTAATAGCACTGGAGGGGCAATTGATACTACCCTTGGGAATGTTAGAGCGAGGATTAATGGAGGGAATGGATTCGGTGGGACGATTAGTTTTCAGGCATCTGGCAACATTAATACAGGGGAAATTTTGGCGACAGGAAACTTAGGAGGTGGCAATATTAATCTAACTAGCAATAACGGCTCGATTAATACAATCTCAGGAGATGTTAATACAAGTTCTACTTTTGGCAATGGTGGTAATATTAACTTCGTAGCCAAGAACAGCATTACAACCACGAATCTAAATGCCAGCAGCGATCTCGCTAGTGGAGGTAAAATTACTCTCGACCCCATAGGCGACATTGTTTTTAACTCAGCAAATACGGCGGGATCGATTCAGGGTGGTAATTTCTTCGCATCCTCTACAGGTGGCAATATAAGAGTGCTTGGTTTGGTGTCTAGTCCATTTGCGGCTTGTGCGGGAGCGAGTATCTGCTCCGCTAGTAACAGTGGTAATTCGGGTGGTCAGATTTTTCTTCGTCATGGAGGACTTAATCCATTTATCATTGGCAACGCTAGCCTTAATGGAACCGCAGGCATTGTCACTTCAGGCTCATCTACCTTAGCTTTAGGCAGAATTATTCCTATTGGCACAAGTATTTTTACGCAAGGCAATATTTTAGTTGCTCCTTCAGGTGACTCGGTATTTACACCGCCCAAAATTTTTGTTAGTGAAACTCCTGTTGACATAAAAATGCAAAAACTTCTCGAAATCAGAGATGTCATGAAAAGAGAAGTTGATCGCTTCTTAAGAGAAGAAAACTTAGAAAAAGCATTTCAAGCGATCGAAAAAGCCTATGTTTCTGAGCTGGGGATCTTCTTGGGAGAAGATCTCAAGCCGCCAGTATTAAATATTAACCAAGCCCAAGATTTAGTGAGTGATGTCTCCAAGCGATCTGGAAGTGTCTCAGCACTAATCTATCCAATCATACTGAACGATCGCATTGAAATAATGGTCATTCCGCCTAAAGGACTTGGCAAACCTTTTCATCGCTATACCAACTATGCCAACGAAGATGAAATTATTACAGCTTTAACAGATTATCGAGCCAGTCTTCGCGATACAGAATCACTAGACTATCTAGAGCAAGGGCAAAAGCTCTATAACTGGGTGATGCGTCCGATCGACTCTCAACTGCAAGCAATGAAGATTGAAACGGTTGTATTTGTGATGGACTCAGGCTTACGAGTAATTCCACCTGCTGCTCTTCATGATGGTAAACAGTTCCTAGTAGAACGCTATGCTTCGGCAAATATTCCCTCATTACGGGTAACTAGACTAGAAGATCGCGATCGCAAAAATTCGCGAATATTAGCAATGGGGCTGACAGAGGCTAAAGAAGGGTTGAGTGCATTACCGACTGTAGAAGTTGAGATTAGGACGATTAGTAAGGATGTTCTGGCTGGAGCTGGATTTTTAGATCGAGATTTTACGATCAAGAACATGCAAGAGCAGCGAAGTAAAGCTAATTATGGGATTCTCCATTTTGGAACCCATGGTAAATTCTTAGAAGATCGGGCTGAGGATTCGTATATTCAGTTTTGGGATAGTAAATTGCGATCGCAGCAAATTGCTAGCCTGAGATTTGACCAGCCTGTGATTGAGATGCTCACCTTGAGTGCTTGCGAAACTGCTGTGGGCAATAATCTTGGCATTAGTGGTTTGGCAGTAGAGTCAGGAGCTAGAAGTATTCTTGCGTCGCTCTGGGCGGTTTCAGATGTGGGCACCGCGCCTTTGATGATCAGCTTTTACAAAGCCTTTCCCAATGCGCTTAGTAAAGCTACGGCTTTGAGGCAAGCCCAACTTGATTTATTAAGAGGAAAAGTCAAGATTGAGAATAATCAAATTGTTGGGGTTGACGGTATACCTGTGATCGCATTGCCTAAAGGTACTGGAAATGTAGATATCAAACATCCTTTCTTTTGGTCGTCGTTTATTTTAGTGGGCAATTGGTTATAGCAACTCTCTTAATTGATCGTAAATTTCGTGCTACAAGATGAGTGCAAATTAGTGATTTGAAGTGTGAAAGTGAATCAAAATTTAAAAAGTTTAGTTAAGGCTAGAAACCAAAGTTTAATTGTCTCAATATCGAGCTTAATACTTAGTTGCCTTGGATTACCTAGCTATGCTCAAGTTCCTTCTATATCTTCTCCATTAACTCGACCACCAGAATCTCTATCACCGAAGCTACCGACTAAACCGACAAGTCCAATTCTCACCCCTGCGAAATTACCCCCATCCACAAGTCCTCAGGACGTACCACCACAAACATTTCAAAATGAAGTCTTGATTCCCGTGAAGCGGATTGATGTTTTGGGAAGTTCAATTCTCACACCAGCCGAAATCAAAGCACTCGTTGCGCCACTCCAAAATAAATCAGTTAAGTTCAGTCAACTACAAGAAGTTGCCGATAAAATCACTCAAATCTATCAAGATCGCAACTATATTACTTCGCGTGCAGTACTCGCGCCGCAAGATATTAAAGATGGCGTAGTTACAATTCAAGTACGCGAAGGGGCTTTAGAGCGAATTGACGTGAAACGGGCTGGAGATGTAGTCGGTAGATTAAATGACAACTATATTCGCGATCGCGCTCAGCAGGCAGGAGCGACACCTCTCAACTTTTCTAGCTTAGAAGATACACTTCAGTTATTGCGATCTGATCCTTTGATCGGTGACATCAGAGCCAATTTAACCACAGGTAGTCAAGCCAATCAGAGTGTTTTACAGATTACGTTTAGCGAGACAAAATCTTTTAGCATTCGTCCATTTTTTGATAACTATGGCAACACTTCCACAGGGATTTTTCGGGCTGGCGTGAACCTGCAAGAGCTTAATCTTACAGGTAATGGAGACTCTATTCTTTTAGGGTACACCCGTTCTGGTAGTTCCGATATTTATCAACTTAACTATCAATACCCAATTAATCCCCAAGGTGGAACCCTTAGTTTTAATTTTTCCGCAGGTCAAAATCCCGTAACTGAGCCACCATTCGACAGCTTAAATATTCTCACAGATTCACAGACCTATGAGCTAGCTTACCGTCAACCCTTATTGCGATCACCGCGTGAAGAGTTTGCCATTGGCGGCAGCTTAGCTTTTGAGAATAGCGGCTCCTATTTTGGTAATCGGTCATTTAATTTTCAAAATTTTAAGTTTGATGATGGGCGATCGCAGTCGAGAGTCCTGAGGTTGAGTCAAGATTATCTAAGTCGTGATCCCAGAGGCGCTTGGGTATTGCGTTCCACATTCAATATCGGACTAAATCTTCTGGGTGCAACGATTCGCAATGATGGTTCGCCCGATGGTAGATTCTTCTATTGGGTTGGTCAAGTTTTAAGGGTGGAACGTTTAGGTAGTGATAAAGATACTTTGGCATTCTTTCGACTCAACATGCAATTTGCTGGGAATCAGTTGTTGTCTCTCAATCGTTTTAGTATTGGTGGTCCACAATCTATTCGCGGATATCGCCAAAATCAATTGACAGGAGACAATGGGCTTCAGACTTCGGTAGAGTTGCAATTTCCCGTAGTCCGAGATAGTGAAGGCTCATCCATTGTGAAACTATTGCCTTTTGTCGAAGCTGGAACAATTTGGAATGCTTCTGGCACAAATCCGACCACGCAGTCATTGCTTGGGATTGGTTTGGGTGCTACCTATCAACCGATCCGTAATTTGCTTCTGCGTCTTGATTATGGGATTCCTTTGGTGAATGTTTCTAACCCAGGCAATAATTTACAAGATTCAGGTTTATATTTCTCTGTAAATGCAAATTTCTAAGTAGAGCTTGCTACCTAGGATAAATTTTGTAAAACCTTGCAAAATTTATTTGATTTATGTCTTTGCGTTGTAAAGATTAACATTTGACATTTGAGCACCATCAAATAGAGTCTCCTGCAAATTTGTCCAACTTAGATTAGCACCTCGTAGATCAGCACCCCGCAGATCTGCTTTTCGTAAATCTGCACCTTTAAGATTGGCATAGCGCAAATTTGCCCGATGCAGATCAGCACTATGCAAGTTGGCATAACTTAGATCAGCCCCAGTAAGATTCGCTCGACAGAGTTTAGCAGCCGCAAAATTAGTTTTGCTCATTAAAGCATGACTTAAATCGACCTTATGAAGATCAGTTGTTTGCAAATCCGCCCCAACAAGCACAACATTATTAAACACTTTCCGCCCCTCCCGATATTGTCGCAAAAATTCTTTAGCTTCCATTAATTAATTAGCCTAGACAAATGTCTACGAGAAATTTAGAATGTATTGAAGCGAGTTAGGTTTCAATACATTCTAATATAACGATTTTATTGCAACCGCTAAGACAGCTAAGACAGCTAAGACATAAAGCTTAGGTGGAATAGTCGGCATGTAGCCGGCTTTTTTCTCTAGACTTTAACTTGCTCTGATAGCGATCGCTTTACAAATAATTTTTCAGAAGCTTTACTTAGTAAGGCTTTCAGCATAGTTTGGCAAAAAATGATGTAGTTAAATCACTTCGCAGTCTATTAACCTTCAAAAGAATCGAGATCTAATGCGGCTGATCCGCCTCGTTCGAGTTCAATTAACATTTGTCCTAATTGTCGCCAAATAAGAAAGGCAATGCCAATTGTAAACGGAATCGCGACTATATACCCAAATATAGTAGGCAGACCAAAGATTTCTAGCCCTGTTGACATGAATATCGCAATGCTGATAGTCATGGCAAGATAAGGAACTTTTATACTTGCACTTTTGAGTTCTAACATGACGCGAGAAGACTTACTTTTTGCCCACTTGTTAACAAGATTGCGTAAAGTTACTTCAAATGATCGTCCACAGGCGAGTCCAGCAAAGAGGGAAATAGCAAATAAAAAATATGGTGGATCGGATGGAAAGTAGTAATTCACGATTGTATAAATAAATTTTTGTTTAAGGTTTTATCTTAGATTTTAAAGATTAATGCAAAGTGTACAATCTCAATTACTCATTATCTCTCATAGCGCTACGTGCTCAATCTGTAATTAATCCGAGCGCAACTAGTTGCGCTTGCGCTTTTTGCAACGACTCGTGCCACTCGCGATCGCTAATACTATCAGCAACAATTCCCGCTCCGACCTGTCCCCAAATATGATCATTGGTTTTGAGCAATGTCCGAATCAGAATATTCAAATCCATGTTGCCACGTTTGTCGATATAGCCACAAGAACCATAAAACAAACTGCGGCGCTGCGGCTCTAGCTGCTCGACAATTTCTATACATCGCACCTTTGGGCAGCCTGTAATTGTCCCGCCAGGAAATGTGGCCCGAATCAGATCGACCAGAGTGCGATCGCTTCTCAATGTGCCAACGACATTACTAACAAGGTGCATAACGTGACTATAACGCTCGATCGTTAGCAATTCATCTACCTTGACGCTACTCCATTCACAAACTCGCCCCAAATCGTTACGTTCTAAATCAACCAGCATAATATGTTCGGCTTGTTCTTTAATACACGCAAGTAACTCGCGCTCTAGCTTTTGGTCTTGCTGCTCATTTTTGCCACGTGGTCTGGTACCTGCGATCGGGCGAGTTTCCGCATGGCGATCGCGCAAGCTGACTAGACGCTCAGGCGAAACACTAATTACTTCGCCCCAAGTTGTCCGCCAATAACTCGCAAATGGCGATGGATTAATATATTGCAAATGTCGGTATAGCTCCCATCCATCCGCAGCCCAAGGGTAACCAAACCGCATTGAGAGATTGGCCTGAAAAATATCACCAGCATAAATATATTGCTTTGCTGTTTCCACCATTGCCTCATAGCCTTGCTGCTCTGGTGAATAGGTTGGGGTATGTACTGATTGTGAATAGTTTGGTAATCGAGCCAAGCTTGATCTCGAAATTCCATTGCAAAGTCCATTACCAAGCCCATTACTGAGCCGATCGCTTAGCTCTCTTAATTGATGGCGATCACTAGCGGCTAGCCAAACATTTTGAGTATGATGATCGATCACCGCAAAGCTAGATGGCTCGTACCAAAATGCGACAGGAAAGGGCAAAGTATCAGGTTTGGTATAGGGTAAGCGCTCAATTTCCCATGCGAGGTCATAACCCAACCAACCTAAATATCCACCTGTAAAAGGCAAGTTGTCAGGCAAGTCTAAATTAGAATTTTGAGCCGTTTTCATCCGCGATTGTAATTGTTCGAGACATGGCAAGATTTCGCCAACCGCAGGAGTCCAAATCTGACGCGGTTTACCTGCGGCGATCGAGTAACGCGCTAGTTTTGAAGATGATTTTGCAGGACTCTCTAGCAGAACTGTAATCGGTTCATCAGCATAAAGCGATTCCCATACATCAGCACCAGTAATCTCATCAGGTAGCGATCGCTGAAGCCATAACCAATCGGTCATAAACAAGTTCAATAATTCAGTACGGTCTTATTATAAAGAGATGGCATAAAGAGATGACGCTGTGAGCCGCCCTTCTTGTGAGCCACCTTTCTCCTGAAGATATCCATTTGAGTGAGCCGTAATCAAAATCTATGAACCGCACCTTATTTATTGAAATTCTTGTGGGCACTGGACTAATAGTATTGGCGAGTTCTTTGCCGAATAAGTTTTATGGTGCAAATGATCGCAAGTTTATTATGATCACGATCATTACTTGTATTGCTTCAGCGATCGGCTTGGCAATATTTTTCAGTCTTCCCTTATGGACAGCCCTCAAAATTTAAAAAACGTTATTTTACAGCAATTTGATTTCAAACCTACCATAAACAATAATATAAAACCCTTTGCGGGGCTTTGCCCTGCGACCCTTGTCGTAGTGGTTTTGATCAACAACTGCTGTAATTTTTGGATCTAGTATTTTGCCATAGTTGGCTCCACGATATAGGCATAACTATCAATCCCACCCTCGATATTTTTAACATTTGTAAAGCCTTGATTGACCAGCCATTGGCACATTTGCGCCGATCTCATGCCATGGTGACATAACACTAATGTCTCTAAGTGAGGATCAAACTTCTCCGTAAAATCTCCAGCCCATTCTTCATATTCACTAAGCGGCAAGATCGTAAAACCCGCGATCGCGGCAATTTCGACCTCATTGTGTTCACGGACATCGATTAGTTGTAAGGTTTGATGATCTTCAGCTAAACGTTGGGCTAGTTCTTGGACAGTAATTTGTATGATAGACATACGAGCAAAAATCTCTTAGATATGAGTTCAAAACATAGCATAAACCCATACAGACTAGACCAATGAGCCAGCCCATCGAAGAATTGTTGCAAGATCTCAAGAGTAATGATGAAGATATCCGCGATCGCGCGACTCAGGGGCTTTGGGAGATGTGGTTTATGCAGAAGGGAATGCAGGGTTTGGAAGTCTTACGTCAAAGTCAAATGATGGCTGATAGTGGCAATGTTAGACAAGCCGAGCTAATGTTGACCCAATTGATTCGCTCTCAACCAGATTTTGTCGAAGCATGGAATCGTCGTGCGGTTTTGTTTTACATGCAAGGCGATTATAAACGTTCGATCAAGGATTGTTTGAAAGCGATCGCGCTTAATCCTTATCATTTTGGCGCCGTTCATGGTTTGGGATTATGCTATGCCGCCATCGGTAATTATCGCGAAGCGATCGCCACTTTTCGGACAGCCTTAGAAATTCAACCCTACTCGTTAACTAACCAAAAGCTAATTCTTGAGTGCACAGCCATGCTTAATTAAAAAACAGCTCACGCATCAACTTTTTTGCTAATTTGCTAATAATTGATATTCCAAAGTGGAGTGCGACGAACAAAAGCAAAAATACAGACGCCAAGGCTAATACTCAGCCATCCACAAATAAGTGTTAGCAAAGGTAATGCTTGATTAAATGTGACTAAAGACGCGACTTTTTCTATAGATTGAGCGGAGAGAAAAGCGCTGATTAATAAAAGAGCCGTTCCGATTTCCCAATGCTGTAAATGAGCAGTATGGCGAGGGCGATCGCTTTGCAAACTATTCGGGGCAACCAATTTTAGAAAAACTCTGGCGATCGCGGGACTGACAATGCAGATACTCAGCCAAGCGATCATACTTTCAGCAGATAGCTTAGCGGGCAAAGGAAACAAAAACAAAAGCAATCCACCAACCGTTATAAAAGCTCCTCCTGCCAAAATCCCTGCGCCTTGCGGTAGCAACACATGAGCTAGTCCTAAACTGTCACGCTCAGTTTCTTGCTTGGCAAGATGAAATTCTTCGCGAAGTATTTGTGCTAATTGGTCGGGTATACCTTCTTTTGTGGGACTTGTCAGCATCGTTATCGCCAAGGGGATCGTTATTTCTTTATTAGCTCCACCTAGCTGCATCCAACTTAATTCCCCGTTTGCTTCTTGTAATTTGACAACTGACAAACTCGAAAAAGGGTGTAAATCGATCATGTATTCCGCAGCGATTCCCCACAAACCACTAAATCGAAGATGTAAGATTTTTTCGGTTGATCGCAACTGCGCTTGCCATGTAAAAAAGCCAGTAAGTCCAGTAATTGTAAAAGCGATCGCCGCGATCGCTCTAATATTGGTTGAGAATTCCAGCATTGTCCAAAAGAAAAAGCCCAATAAGATTAAAACTAGGCTATTAAACTGGCGTGGTTGTTGTCCTAGTGAAGATGGACTCACCAAAACTGTCTGGTCAGAATAGGTAACGATATTGAGAATATCTGTACTAATTTCTTCTAAAGGTTGCTTAGGTTTAGCTTTAGATTTTGCCTTAACCGATTGCAAAATCATTGATCCCGATATACATATAAAAGTAGAGGCAGGTAAAGTCCACCAAACCGCGACTAGAGGTTTAGCCAAAGCGTCTGAAGATGTACTAAGCCCTATTACTAGAAGTAACCAATAGGCCGCAATGCAAATTAATTGACGTTGTGAAAATACGTACTCAGAATTTTGACGACACACATCAACGATTTTACCTGCCGCGTAAATACCGATCCCACCCCCCATAGCTACCAAAAAAATTGAGATCAATAAAAAATCTAAATCGCCAATTCGCACTAATTGCGCGATCGCAACTATCATCATCAAAAAACCCGCAAAACCAAAATTTGCGGAAATAGGATAAGTCGCTTGTCGCCATCCCCACCCGACTTTACCTGACACTAATTGTGGCTGTACGGGGGAAGGCGAAACTTGCATAGGCAATAAAGTTTTTTAATAAATGAGTTAAATAAATGATTTAAATAAATAAGTTAAACAGTGGCGATCGCTTCGTGACGAGCAAAAATCATTCGACCTGCCGAAGTTTGTAAAGCACTAGTGACAATTACAATTACTTGTTTGCCAACATATTCGCGTCCTTCTTCAATCACTACCATAGTTCCATCTTCAAGATAACCAATACCTTGAGATGCTTCTTTACCCTCTTTTAAAACTTTAAGTTCGAGGGAGTCACCTGGTAAATAAGTTGGTCGTAAGGCTTGAGCCAAATCATTAATATTTAAAACTTCAACCTGTTGCAAATTAGCAACTTTATTAAGGTTGTAATCATTGGTAATTAAAGTGCAGCTTAACTCTTGAGCTAGACGGACTAATTTGGCATCAACTGTTTGAATATCATCGTAATCCGCAGGATGAATAGTAATCCGATCGCCAAACTGATCACGCATATTGTTAAGAATATCTAGTCCTCTACGACCGCGCACCCGTTTTTGATCATTAGAGCTATCAGCGATTGTCTGCAATTCTTGAATGACAAAATGAGGAATTAATAATTGTCCTTCCAAGAAACCAGTCTCCATCAAAGTCTGGATGCGTCCATCAATTACGGTACTTGTATCCAAGACTTTAGCGGTTACAGTACGCAAGGTTCCATCGGCGATTAAGCTGCTTTCTACATTGTTAGGATTAATCAATCGCAATAGCGCGCGTCCATGCGTATCTGCCAGAGTCATTCCTGAGTAAGCAAAAATAATGCTCACCAAAATCGCCATCAATGGCTTGATAAAAGCGAAGTCTTCAGGAATTGGAATCAAAAATAACGGAGCTAGCATCAAGTTAGCGACCAGTAGCCCAAATACTAGCCCAACTGCACGACCTAAGATGGTTTCAAGCGGCAACTCTCTAATATTGGACTCGATACGGCGATAAGTATTCTGACCAATTAAACCTGAGATTAGACCAACAAATGAGCCTATCCCAAGGGTTATCCACCGAAAGTTTTGCACATCGACATGGGCGATCAACTCAGCTGGCAAAAAATCTATACCGTGAAAGCCAGTCCCTGCTCCCGCGAGAATGAATGCGAAAATAATAATGGCGTCAATCATAGGGCGGAACTCCGCTTGGACGAATACATTTCATTCTACACAACTCTAACCCAGCATTGTCTATTTCGCTGGTTTTGGACAGCCTTCGTTCGATTTTTGACCATCAGGCATGATGGCACCACAGAGATTAGTCTCTGACATATATGCACTTGTCAAATCAGCACCTGTAAGATCGGCGCCGCGTAAATCAGCTTTATCGAGGATTGCGCCAATTAAGTTAGCTTCTCGCAAATCGGCAAGCTTAAGATCGGCAGAGAATAGATTGGCATAGCGTAAATTCGAACCTCTTAGGTTCGCAAAACTTAATTTGGCTCTTGAAAGATCGCAGCCTGGGCATTCTCTAGTTTGTAATATTTGACGGATGTTTGGATCGGCAAAAGATGGGTCTGTCCAGCTAATCGAGACACACGTGCCGATTAACCCTGAAATCGCAATAGAAGATCCAAAAAAGGATTTAGTTCTAATTTTCATTTTTTACTTTTTAGTATAGCGATTGAGATAATCCTTTTGAGTGCGATCGCGATCACATAGTCGAAGATCTCATGTCACTTGCCATCATCGAAAAAAGCTTGATGATGTGGTTATGAAGTTAATAGCTCGCGGATAAAGTTCATCCAATTGGTTGAGTTAATAGCAGGAAGTAGTGATCGCTATGCTGCCGCGAAAATTAGATTACTGGAAGCAGTTAGAGAAAGGATCATAGAGGCAGTCATGAAAAATATAGTTTTAGCAACATTTTTAACCATTTCGGGTTTTGTCATTTCAGGTTTTGCAATCGCTGCTCCAGTAAACGCTCAACCAGCGATCATCGCAGCTCTATATCAAAATCCTACTTCTCCTCAAACTGAAGTTCGTTATGAGAATGCGGATAGTAAACTTAATCAAATCATTCTCGCTGTCAATACTAGTCCAGAGGTGATAGCGATTACCGACAATCTTCTTAGCAAATATAGTTACGACCGAATTGTGACCATGAACCAAGCAGACAATCTAGTTTGTATGGTCAATGGTAAAGGCTCAGTCGATGGTGCAGTAATGTGTGGTTTTATTGATCACGAATAAAAAAAGGGACGCTTTGCGTCCCTTTTTTATGGCAATTTTTATTAGAGCGTTTTGCTAATGCTTTAGGCAATATTTGAATTATTTTTAATTTCATTTAACTTTTGTAATCCAAACTGAGCACGTTTAATTTGTTTCTCGCATAACTCTTCAATATCGGTACGCACAATTTCAATTCCGTTTTGAGTATCGGTTGCGCGATCAAAAAATACAATGCTGTCCACCTGTTTCATGCCAATTAAGCGAAATAGCATATCGATCAGGTTGTATTCCCCACATTCGAGATTTTCGTCATTTAATTTCAATCGATCAATATTGGCAGGTGTGCGATCGCTATAAGCATAAATCGTAGTCTTCTCGATTTCAGGACTATCGTGATTACTAAGCGGTGTCAGTAGCCACCCTCCCTCTATATCTTGAATCACAAAAAAAGTCGTATGTTTTAGATTTTGGGCGATCGCTTTAAGTACTGATACGATCAACCGCACAGCGCTAGCAGTTTCCTCATCGGGTGTGCTTTGAACTAATAAAGCAGCTTGACGATCAAGAATTTGGTCTTTAGTTAGCATTATGGGTAGAGCGTTTGAGTGCAGGTTTAATAGCAATTGGCTGCAAGGCTTCCAGAGTATCAAATAGAGCTTCACGCATAGTTGACTCGGTTTCTCGATTTATTAATAGATTGCAATAATCAGCGATCGCGCGTTCTTGAGAGGCTGGCAACTGATTTTGATGGACATATTGATTAATCTGTTTTATGGCAATTAATCTTGCTAAATCATCGGTTACGGCAAGTTGAGAAATTAACTGATCAAAATTATCTTGTTGACGCTTCAACCATTGCTTAAAAGCTTGATTTACTAAAAGCATCAAAATCAATAGGGTTGATCCTAATTGCAAAATATTTGCTGATGCTAGCCAGTGATTTTCCTGATTTGACCATATAGCCAATAATGTATATGTCAAAAAAACTGTGACACTACCACTAGCGACCGATAGTGGTAAATGTCGATAAGGACTTTGTAAAAACTTCTGAATTCGCCATAAAACTACGTTCCAGTTCCAGTCTTGAAAGATATAAATTGAAATCATGGCAAAGATTCCTGCACTTGTTGCCACTATTAATTGCCAATTCCAGATCAGTAACATCATCAAAAAAACAGCCAACAAAGTCAATACAGGTAAACTTTGTTTACCAGCTAGTCCGCGCCAAAAAGACCGCATTAAATATTGATATGTCTGCTGCGATTGTTTTGGTAACTGCGATGACACTGTTGTTTCTTGAGGGCGTGTTTCTTGAGGGCGTAAGTCTTTGACCACTGTATATCTCTAGAGAATCTAATAGCTACTATAACAAAAGAAGATAGGCGCATAGCGCCCATCTTCCTTGTTTATCTAACTGGCTTTTTATACATGTTTTGTAAGCTGAGCAGTCCTACTCCGCCTGTGACTAGAAAAATTCCAAATAGCTGAATAGCGTCCAGATTGTTGCCTAAAATTATGAATGCTAAAAATGTTGTAAACACAGGACCACTAGCACTGACAATTGAAGCCTGTGCAGCACCCATCAGCTTGGTGCCAAAACTAGTTAGCAAATAACCACCCAAAGTAGTTAAGGCAACTAAGAAACACATAAATACAAGTGAGCTATTTAGAGAAATCGATGATAAAACAAACGGTAATGTGCCAATGCAAAACAGAAAAATAATTGCGAAGTTAATTGAAGTAAAAGACACAGGATTTAATTGTTTGAAACAAGCCTGTGAAGTAATGATATATCCTGCAAACGATACTCCTGAGAGCATAGCCGCAATGACTCCCCATGTATCAGGTTTACTAACTCCAAAGATGTTGTAGGTCAGCATGATGCCAACATAAATTATGGCAATCACAAACCAGCGCTCCTTGCTAGGGCGATCGCCAAATAAGAACCAAGCCATTAACACTGTCACGGTTGGAAAAATGAAAAATAAGGTAATTGCTAGCCCTGGCTTTAAAATGCCTAAAGCCAAATAAATGAAAGCAAAAGAGGCGAACTGCAATAAAGCGCTAAAGGCAACTCGCCAGAATAATAATCGACGACTAGGCGAAAGAAGCTGCTGAAAGTCGCGTAATACATCCACCCGAAACACGAACTTAGCAACTATCCACATAATTGGTGTAGCAAATGCCATTCTTAGCAGCAGCAACATGAAGGAGTTGGGGACGCTTGCTTGAATAAGACCACCGAACTGAAAAAAGCCAAAAATATTGGACTTTACAAAGATCACGCGCACCAAAATATTCTGTAAAGACAAAACAACTGAAGCACCTAAAACTAAAATAAATCCAACCCACCAATCATTAAGACGTTTATTAGTTTGAGCTAAATCTGTGGCTGGCTCAGAAGATTCAAACGATGTAGTCGGGTCACCAGCATACGGACGCGTGTCATTTTCGTCATATTGCCTAAATTGACCGCTATTAAATGTGGGAATCTGTACTTGATTGTAATTACCACTGATGTTGCCATTGCCATTAGGTCTGGCGGCGGCTGTGCTATTGCCGTTAGTTTCTATCTGCCCCGTAAAACTAGTTAGTCCTGTCAAGTTTGATATTGGTGGATTGCCCCCCAAATTGTCTATTGGATTGCTCCCTAGATAGCGATCGCCCGAAGACCGTTGCAAGTATTCATCAATTTTTTCGACAAGCCCTGACAACATCAACTCGCCCTGTTGGCGTTGAGTGTACATCCGTTGCATTTGATCATTAAGATCGCGCTGATAAGTATCAACATCGCGCTGCAAAGACTGAAATGTTGCTCGAATCGCGCCATCAAGATTGAGCATTAATTGCTCAAAATTTTCAGAATGATCGTTTAAAACCTGAGAATTAGTGACGATTACATCATTTTTTAGATGGAATGTGATTGCTTGAGCAAGCTGCTCGATCCACTGTTGTCTCTGAATTTCTTGTTGGTTCATCCCCTGCTGAGCAACAGTTAAAACCTCTAACTCTTTCCGATGAGACTGAAGACGCTGAATATCATCGGTTAGGGCATTTTTTTGGGCTTGTAAAATTAAAATTTCACGGCTGAGTTTGCCCAAAATATTGGCACGCAAATCTGATAAGTCCTTGGTGACTCCTGCAAGGGTCTGCTCGTAAGCCGCATTATTCCGAATATTATTACTCTCCATTGAAGAAATCACCTCGTAACTATGCCGTCAGGAAAAATGCTAGGCACTAACTTTAATCGCTTACGTCTAGTTTGCGAACTTTATAACACTAATTTGAGCATCTGACATATTTTGTTTTATTGGTTTATTAGAAAGACATTTATTAAGGATTCGCTAATTCAAGAGTGAGATGTACTTTTTTTTAGCAATTACTTGTACTTGCTGTTCAACAGTAAAAGATTTGCTGCTTACTTAATTTTGTCCCCATTGCAATGAAACACCAGCAACATGAGCGATCGCTCTTAAGGACATACGCTCTAAAATTAGCTTATCGACTAGTTGTTTTGTTGATTCAGATATTGGCTGATTTCGAGGATTACTTATAAATTGGCGATGGCAATCCTTACATTTTTGATTTTGTTTACTCCCTTCCCAGTCAAAGAATAAACATTAAAACCAAATAATTAGCGTTGCGGCGCGTCGCGCCGCAACGCTAATTATTTGGGGGGAAAGGATTACCATGACGGGTCGTGCCATTTTTGATAATCCGCTTAGATTCGCAGTAAAGACATTCTTGTTCAATCGATTTTTCGCTTATTCAATTGCTTTCTTTCTTATATATCTGTCGCCAAGTGTATCAGGACATAAAACCCGAAAGTGGGAGGCGGCGCGAAGCGCCGCCTCCCACTTTCTTGGGTTTGGTTTTGTCTTAATAGCAAGTGGCGACAGCTATAACAATAAAAGTACTCGATTTATTAAAACCAAAATGTGGATGTGCCGCGCGGCACACCTACGGTAAAATCTTTTCAAGAAATCGCCCAAGAAAAAAAGAGAGCGCCTAGCGCTCTCTTTTTTTTGTATTTTTTAAAACGGGTTCGACGGGGCTCGAACCCGCAACTTCCGCCGTGACAGGGCGGTGCTCTAACCAATTGAACTACGAACCCAAACTTTTGCTTAAATATTTGACTTAAGAATCGCTTAAAGTTAACTGTTAACAGGTTGCTTTTTGCGGTTCTTTATTTAAGCGCTCCTTATTATGTAGATTTAGGAGATGTTTGTCAATACTTCAAGCATATTGTTTTGGTTTCTTGTATTAATTACGATTACGAAAAAACATTACCACTCATACGATGCAAGAAAAAGCCTGAAAAAGTCATTGCAATTACTCCAGACCGTGATATCCTTTCACCCATTATTTGCCAGCTAAATTTGTCCATTAGGATTTAATTGGTGTAGAGGACTTACATGAATTGTTTTAAGAGCGCAAACATCCAAGGTGCGAAGATTGCGATCGCCACAACGATTTTGACGCAAATATTTAATATGGCGGCGCCAATAACTTGGCAATCAGCGATCGCTTTGCCTGGACAAACACCTGATCAAGTTGCTGACTGGATTAAAACTAATCCTGCATTGCGTCCTGAGAATGGTGAACGTCTACTGGTACGAAAAAGTGACACACCTTCAAGACGATTTCAGTTTCAGGCAAGTATTTTATTGCCAGGGATAGCCGAAATTAAAGGGAATGCTTATGTGATCCGCAGTGAGCAAATTAAGCTTTTTGACATCATCAATGGGGTCACGCGATCGCGTCTAGAGGAGTCTCTGCGCTCTATTTATGGACCCGAAATTATGCGCGACTATGCCACTGCTAAAAGAGTTTATGCTTATCCAACTGCGGCGACGGTAGCGCGATCGCAAGGTAAAAATGCCTCATCAATTCTCTGGGCTTTGCAAGGAGAATTGCGACAGGGCAAGAAGTATGGGTATTGGATAGAGGTATTACAAAATGGCAAAGGTAGCGCTAACTCTGGACAAGTAACTGTATTTGAATTGCAGAGTTTACCCAAACTTGAGCAAGATTTAATGAGCAAACGCGAAAAAAACTAAAAATAAACAAGGCTCTCGCAAAGCGAGAGCCTTAATAAAAAAGAAAGACTCGCTTTGCGAGTCTTTCTTTTTATAAGAACCATCCGTAGCTGTGTAAACCTTTGCCGAGTAGATTTACGCCTAGATAACAAGTCCAGACTACCAAAAGTCCCAAACTAGCCAAAATTGCAGGTTTGCGCCCTTGCCAACCCTTAGTAATCCGCGTATGCAAATAAGCAGCAAAAACAAGCCATGTAATCAACGACCATGTTTCCTTTGGATCCCAACTCCAATAAGAACCCCATGCTTCATTTGCCCATACGCCACCAGCAATGATGCCAATCGTGAGCAATGGAAATCCTAGCCCGATCGCACGATAGCTAAGATTGTCTAAAGTTTCTCCGAGAGTGAGACGACGCAAAGATAAGGGTTTGGCTTGAGGCGCAATTTCTTTCAGCATTGTTACCCCCGCCGATTGCAGATTAACAGGTTGCATAATATTGCTCATGTTTTCAACTGCAAAAGCTGTGAAAGGCTCAGGGTTGAGATTATCAGCAACACTACGAAGATTTGTGCCAAATGAACTACCTTGTAACACTACATCTTGACCGCGAGTAACAATCAAAAAAGCGATCGCTAAAATGCTACCTGTCATCAAAGCCGCATAGCTGAGCAACATCACAGTAACGTGCATCATCAGCCAATTAGATTTGAGGGCGGGAACAAGTGGCTCAGAGATTTGCATTCCTGCGGGCAAAGCTAAAGCTGCAAACGCGGTGATCCCCATAGCAAGAGGTGAGGTGAATGCACCGACCAGACGCTTGGCGGAGTCGTTGGCGCTCTTGCTACCGATACGATCAACCACTAAGTGCATTACGGTGAGACTCCATGCTAAGAAAAATAGCGATTCATAAAGATTGCTAAGTGGGAAATAACCTGCATCAATCCACCGCGCCCCTAATAATGCCGCAATACAAAGATTCGCGATCGCCATGCCAGCATTTCCTAGCGATCGTAAATATGGCAAATTTGGGAAGGCAACGTGCACCCAAAAAATGAGCATGGTTACAAAGAGAACGGCAAATGATGAGTTGTCAAGTAAGTTCTGAAGCGCGACGAGTTGCATTCAGGCAATTCTCCAGCAATTGTTAAAAGTTTTTATGATTTGGTTTTTAAAAGTGCATATCTTATGCATTTTTTCTCATGCATTTTTATTGTATAGCAATCAAGTAAGGCAAGGCGATGCACTGCCTTCGTGACTAGTCCTCTAAAGTGGCAGGTGATAGATAGTCAAGCGCTATATAATTTTACTCATGACATTAAATTACCGCTCGTTTCCCTCTCAACTGCCTAATCCCGATGCACTTGGTGTGATCGTCGCACTGCATGGCTGGGGCTCAAACTGTGATGATTTAATCTCGCTTATACCCATCGTGGGAATCCGTAATTATCAATGGATTTGCCCTGAAGCTCCATTTAACCATCCGACCCCCAACGGCAAAATGTGGTACGACTTACAGAGTCTTGATGCCGAAGGTTTAGCCAAAAGCTGTGAACTGCTCAGTCAATTTCTAGAAAATCTTCCTGCACTGACTGGGATTCCTTTAGAGAAGACATTTTTATTAGGTTTCTCACAAGGTGCGGCAATGACCTTGGATATTGGTTTAGTATTTCCCTTAGCAGGATTGATTGCTTTAAGTGGATATTTGCATATTAGTGAAGAACAGTTACAAGAACTTGCAGGTAAAGCCCTGCCACCGATTTTGATTGCTCACGGTACGCAAGATTCAGTTGTTCCGATTGGAGTGGCTCGAAATACGCGAGAAATGTTTGAGCGATTGGGTGTAACGGTGGAATATGAGGAATATGAAATGGGTCATGAGATTCGTCCTGAAACATGCGATCGCATTCAAAAATTTGTCTTAGAACATCAAAAAACATAAAACCCAGAGATTAGAAATACTTGTAAATTAAATCTATTTAATTTATAGGTTTTATAACTAGTCAATTTTTGAGATGACAGTGTATTGTTAAAGTTGAAATAAAAATCTATATATTAGGAGATATTATATGAATCTTTCAGATACTCAAGTTTTGACAGCACTAGTAGTTGCACTGTTTCCTGCAGTATTAGCGGCTTTATTAGGCTCTGCTCTTTCCAATTCCTAGTCCTTATCCCCCTATTTTTTATTGCCTAGAGGTTGCGAATGGTTGCCAAACGAGACTTATCTCCGCGTTTTTCTCCAGAAGTACCAAAACAAGCCCTGCGCCGATCGCATGGTCAGTTAGGGCGGACTGAAAACGTGAAAATGAATTCGCTTAGCAGTCATTCTAGCTCTAGCGGCAACTTGACACCTATACGCATGCCTACCAATCCTGCTTTTAATGGTGCAAATAATTACAGCGAGGCAGTTGCTCACACTGTCCAGCGCAAGAAAGATAAATTTTGCCGCGCTAAAGCTATTGAATCAATTATCGTGATTGCTGTCAATTTGGCTTTGTCACTTGCCGCGATCGCTGCAATTACGAAATTATTACCCTATCAGTCATCGCAGAAAGAAAGACTTGACGAGCTTACAACAGAGGTAAACTCAGTCGAGCAACGTGTAAATGGACTTCGCGAACAGTTACCCCAAACCTTAAATTCTGGCAAGTCTCAAGATGCACTATTGAGAAAGCAAGGCTGGATCAAAAATAATCAAATGACAATTAAACTTCTCGATCCATCCGAAATTGCATCACCCTACAATGATGGCGTAATGCCCACCACTACAACCGCTCAAAGATTTAACAATCGCTAAAGCCAATTTGTCTTTATTGCTCGCGTTCTAACTCAATCAACCGAATCGCTAATAAAATTTCCGCTAGCATTCTTTGCCAAGCATAGTACCAACCTGCCCATCCGTCCAAAATTCCACCTTTAAGAATTAAGCAATAAAGCAAAATTATAATCGGGGCAATTATTTTGAGTTTACGAAGGCGATCGCCAAAACTTAATTTACTTTGAGGAGTTGCAAATAATTTCTTAGCTTCAATTAGTAAATATCGATCTTGAGACTGCAACCATCGACTTAATGACTTGCGATCGTCGTGGTTAATATAAGCTTTAAGATTGCCAGACTTACCCTGAACTTTGAGCAACTGCGTATGTCCATCTTCAATATAAATAGCCTTAGTTTTCTGAAATAGGACTTGACGTGGTGGTAATAGAGCCGCTCTCAATGGTTTCCCAAATACACAATAACGAAATCGAGCAAAATAGCCATTAAGTAATTCGGGCTTTTCAGTTTCAAACATGAATAGAAGTTCTCTAATCACTTCCTCTGACAACACATAGTCTGCATCAAGAGCGAGAACCCATTCAGAATTAATTTGCTCCAATCCATAGTTCCATTGGATTGTATGTGTATCAAATTTGCGTTGATAAACGCTTACTTGAGGATAAACAGCTAAAATTTCTAGAGTTGTATCGTCGCTAAAACTATCAATTACAACGATTCTTTTTGCCCAAGTTAAACGCGCTAATGTACGTTCAATATTAGGAGCTTCATTATAAGTAAGGATTAGTGGTGTAACTTGTTCTAGCATATTTATCTAGTTTCCCATTTTTAACCAACTAAATATTGTCTCAACTGTCAGCTCTAAAGAGATTATTTCTAAACTTGGTAAGCGATCGCTATTTGCCATTAATACAGGCTGTTGATTTGGCTGAAATGTCAAAATACTGCGATCGCTTGGATCGAGAAACCAACCTAACTTACTACCATGCTGGAGACTATGCAAAATCTTACCAATCACTTTGTTGACATTCTGGTCTGGGGAGAGAATCTCAATAATCCAATCTGGCGCAAGATTAAAGTTGTCAGGTATTTCGCCATCTGCTAGAAATGGAATGTTTTGCCATTGAAAAACTGCGATATCTGGAACAATAGAACGTCCATCAAAAGTACATCTTAGTTCTGGGAAAGCATAGGCGATTTTCCTAGATTTTGTTAGTTGATTGACAACATTACAAATTTCGTATTGTAAAAAGCTATGTTTACCTTTTGGCATTGGTTTCTGAGTGATTTTATTGTCAATATATTCAGTCGCAGGCTCAGTCTCTGGCAATTGCAGAAACTCATTTAGAGTAATGGTCTTGATAGGTGTTGCAATCATAAGTATCTGACGATTGGGGTGATTGGAAAGACTTATAAAGTCGATGAAACAAGCATAGATTTCGTGATAAATGGGAATCTTCCAGCAAATTTAAACATATTTGTCATGATTTACTTTCTAGTTTTGGAAGATTTATCAATGATCGCTTGATAGATTTTAGCAAGCCGATCGCTAATTGATTGCCAACTATAATTTTCAGAAATAATTTGTTGGTAGTTTTGTCTATTGTTTACGGTTTTGTCAAAGTTTTGGAAGAAATTTTCTAATGTAGAGATGATCGCTTCTATATCTAATTTTGTAACATAACCGATCGCGTGTTCTTTGACCATTGGCGCGATCGCTACGCCATCGGTAATTAGTACAGGAGTTCCCGCCGCTAAAGCCTCGATCGCCGCGATGCCAAAATTTTCGGAATGAGATGTCAGGGCAAAAATATCCGCACCTTGCAGGTAAAGATTTTTAGTTTCGCCTTTGACGAAGCCGATCATGTGAGTGCGATCGCCAATGTCGTGAGTTTTTAGTAAATCTTTAATTTGATTAACATAATCTGGCTCACCACTGCCTGCGATCACCAAAGCAAAATTGTATTCTTTTAGTTTGCTAAGCGCCGAGATCAGGTATTCCAATCCTTTTTTAGGATGAATACGCGACATAAATAGAATGATCGGATGTTGATCGGGAGTATGGAGAATTTCGCGTACTTGCGTTTTAGCATCGAGAATTGGAGTTGGGATGTATACTCCGTGAGGCAAGATAAAGTTAGGAATATTTAATCCTAATTGATTAAATTCTATCTTCTCTTGCTCAGCTGTGAAATGTAGTGATTTACTATGCAGTAGATTAGAACGCTCGATCACATTGAGATAGATTTGTTTGCGAAGTTTACTTTGTTGCAATGACCATTCGCATAGTTGCCCTAGTGGACGAGTTATATAAGGAACATTTTTGATACGCGCGATCGCCATAGCGATCGTGGAAGCATAGGAAAAAATTGCATGCACATGAACTAAATCGTATTCGTTAATATGTTGCCATAGCCAAGTTGTTAATGCTCCTGAAAAGGCAAACTCGCGTACAGGGTTTATATTTGGCGAAAATCTAGGAAAGAATCGGATCGGCACGTTGGCATATTCTTCTAAACGGTCAGTAAGTTCATAAAGAGGCACATCTAGCAAATCTTTACCATTGTCATTAGTTGTGACGATCTCAGCATCAACATCTTGCGATCGCAATCCACGCACCATATCGATCACGGCTTGGCTAGGACCACCGCGTACTGCTGCTATAGAAGGAATTACATGGAGAACTTTCATGCTGAGATAGTCCTTCGCCAATTTTGTAAAACTGCTAAGCTCCAACGTCTATACCACTGCTTGCGAGGTAAAGGAATATGAGGTGGTACTTCTATGTCCATTGTATAGTCGCCCCATTCATTACCAATCCATTGTTCAAAGGGAAATGTAAACCCCTGTTTTTTACGATTAGTAATATAGTCTGGGATTTCGGGAATCGCTTGTGTCAATAGACTTTTATTTCTTTGTAAACGGATCGATGCAGGGATTTGACTGATTTTGGCAAATAGATGACTATCGACAAAAGGGACGCGCAGTTCCAATCCCCATTTCATACTCATTACATCACTATCGCGCAACAATTGATTTCGCATATAACGACTTAGTTCAAAGTAGGAAACTTCGTCTTCGGGAGTGGGGAAATGGAGAGAACTATGATTTTCTGTTTTTGTGAAATTTATAATCTCATTTTGTAATTGATCAACAGCATCATTTCCTAAATAAAACTGAACGAGTTGTAATGCTTCCAGATCAGAAAAAACTCCACGTGCTAAGCCATAGGAATTTTTAATTGAGTTTTCTTTAGTAAGAAATGCACCAAACCTGCGATATTTTGGTGATTTAGTAAATCTTTCTAGCCCATTACCTACTAGTCCCGCGATCGCATTTAAAAAAGCTAATTTTTGTCTGTGAAATACCATCTTTGGCACACTCTGAAAGGTTTTGTATCCACCAAATAATTCATCGCTTCCAAGTCCAGACAATACCACTTTCATACCATGTTGATGAGCAATTTTAGATGCACAAAAAGTATTAAATCCATCGATAGTAGGTTGATCAAGCGATCGCCAATAATCTGGTAACAAGCTCTTACCAACATCGGCAGTAAGCAAATATTCTATATGTAATGTCCCAAAATGATTAGCTACTTGCCGCGCAATTGCTCCTTCATTCCAAGGCTCTTCATTAAATATAATCGAATAAGTCTGTAGTTCATTTGTTTGTGTTTGTCGCGCGATCGCGACGATTGCAGTTGAATCAATTCCCCCACTTAGAAATACACCGACAGGTACATCGCTTATAAAATGATGTTTAACACTATCAAATAAAGCTGATCGTGTGTTGGCGATCGCTTCACTCATACTAATTGGTTGATAATTGGGTGAATTAATAGAAGATGAATCAAAGTCAATTTGCCAGTATTTTTTTTGCTGAATCTTACCAGATTTCCATGTCAAGTTATTACCTGCTTCCAAACATTTTACTTTTTCAATCATCGACCAAGGCTCGGATACTGAGCCATTAGTTAGATAGGTATATAAACCAATCGCACTTAATTGTTTAGGAATTCCATCGGTCGCTAGAATTGTGCGTAATTCCGAACCAAAAATCAAAGTTGAGCCTTGCTGCCAATAATAAAGTGGTTTAAGCCCTAGCGGATCGCGAGCGATAAAGCATACTTTTTCGTAATCATCCCAAATTGCAAAAGCAAACATTCCTCGCAAAAGGCTTAGACATTCTTCACCATATTTAGCATAAAGTTTGAGAATAACTTCTGTATCTGTATGCGAAAAAAAAGTTTCTCCCTCATTCTCTAGCTTTTGTCTTAATTCAATAAAGTTATAGATTTCTCCATTAAATGTAATCCAATATCGTTGATTAGCAATGTGCATCGGCTGATGTCCATTTTGACTAAGATCAAGAATTGAAAGACGAGTATGAACTAAACCGACATTTCGATCTTTAGATAAATAAGTGCCCTGATCATCTGGTCCTCGATGCTTAAGAGCAGTTTGCATTGCTTGAATATATTTCTCAGTCGAATCTTGCAATGACATAGTCAAGACACCCGCAATTCCACACATTTTTTCTACCTTGATTAATCCAAAAATCTTGATAGATATTTAAATATAGTTTGCTGAAAATGGCTAAATCCAAAAGCAATTATTGCTTTTTGTCGTAATACATTAGGCTCATAGATTACTTGGTTTTCATACTGTCCTGATAAAATTTTGATAATTTTTTCTGCTATTTCTTGCAGACTATCAGGATTAATTAATACTCCGATTTCTCCATGACATAGAGCATCGACCGCTCCATCTAAATTTCCCCCTAATACAGGTTTACCACACGCCAGAGCTTCTAAGTAAACTATCCCAAATCCTTCTCTTTTGCTGGGCATAGCAAATAAATCACAAAGATTATAGTAATCACACAAATATTCATCTGAGATAAATCCTGCTAATGTGACGTAATTTTGTAAATTGTTTTTGTTAATGATTTGTTCTATCCGATTGCGATCGCTACCTTTGCCAACAATCATATAATGAACATCGGGGATAGTCTGACAAATAACTGGCATTGCTTCTAATAAGCGATCATAGCCCTTATATTGCTCAGATGAAACTAGGCGAGAAACAGTTAAAATAATTTTTTGCTCAGGTTTCAAACCGTACTTTTCTAACAAATACTCAGGTTTGGTAGCGATTTTCCAAGCTTTAGCATCAAAGGTATTATGTAAAATCCCTACCTTGTCCTGTGGCAAGCTCTGCTCTTGGCATAGGCGATCGCGAGTAAAGTGACTGACAGCAAGGATCAGATCAGCACTCTGTAAAGATGCTTTTAGTAATGAGTTTTGAATATCCCATGCTTCTACGCCATGTGCGATCGCTATATATTTCGTGCCAATTATTTTTTTTAAAAGAAGGGCGATCGGTGCGAAATTTAGGTGCGTCATGATTACTAGATTTGGTTTTTGAGCGATCGCTAAACCAATTAATCGCAGAGCAAAGAATACAGTTCTAAATGGAGATTTAATTGTACCTGTACAATAAATTTGAATATTAGCAAGATTGTCATCTTGATTAATCATATTTGCCGAGTCATTTTTAAGCACAGCACTCAAATTTGCATGAGGATATAGCGCCTGTAATGCTTGCAATAAAAAGCCTGAAAATACTTGAATCCCACCTTTAGAGCAAAAAAGTTCGGGAATCCATAAATGGATGTTAGTAGATTTGGTCATTTTCTCAATTTTGCCCAATATCTTAGGTGATATCTAACAATAAAAGTACCCGATTTATTAAAACCAAAATGTGGGTGTGCCGCGCGAAGCGCGGCACACCCACGGTAAAATCTTTTCAAGAAATCGCCTTAAAGATTTGTACATGCTCCGTCTGCTCCATAGAATAATGTTTTTCAGACTATAAAAACAAAAAAAGATAGGTAGCGCTTTGCGCTACCTATCTTTTTCTATTCATCGATCTACGACATGCGACAAAATTGACCTGAATGTAATTTAATTTCCCCAAAGTCGGGTAACCATGCAGCCCAATGACCATCTGAATACTGACACATTAACAGTGCTTCGTCGCAACTAGTTGACATGGGCGGCTCTAGTAGGGTTACCCATGTAGAAGGTAATGGAAGTAGACAGTGAGAGTAAGCAGACTGCTTAATATTATTCTTAGTAGATTTGGATTTATATTGACTTACGGTGGTTTTCATGAGCTTACCTCTGCAATTTTTTAAGCAGCTTTTTAAGCGCTAATTTATGGGTTAACAAAAGTATGTCATAAAAACACTATATATTCAATTTTTAGTATCAAAATATACAGAAGTATTATAAAAAATTAATAATTTACTATCTCGATAGCGATCACTATTATTCTCTAGAGAGATAGGCGAAGCTCCTCTGTATACTCCTCTGTATACTTTTTGGGTTTAGAAACCGCTACGAATCTTAAGATAAATTTGATTGAAGGACAAAATACGGTTAAAATCTTGCCCTAGTTTGTGGATATTTGGTGGACTGAATGCGCGATCGCCACTATTGGCATATAACTAGCAAATCTTGGCTGAATAATTTTTTAAATAGCTGTCCAAAAATTGGGCAGGGCTTTGCGCAGCGCATTGCGCGACGATTCCTTTTACTAGGGACGTTAATTTTAGTAATCGCGATCGGATGTAGTTTGACGTGGACGCAAGTTACACCCGCGCAAGCAGAATCCGTGAAAGAGTTACAAAACTATCAGAACTTTGTCGATCAACAGCGCCAAATCATTCAAAAGCAACAAGAACAAATAAATGCTCTTTCTAAGCCCGCACAGTCTCGTTTAGAAGCCTTAAAACGGAATGTAAGAGTTACTGAGTCTCAGATCCAAGACAATGAAAAAAAAATTCGACAAGCAAAAAAACAATTGCTAACTCTGAATACCAAGCTTCAAGATCTAGTATATGAACTCAATAAAAAACGAGAGGCAACTTCAGCTCGTTTACGATATCTGCAAAGGCAACAACTCCAAAGATGGTGGATCACCCTTCTTAGCAGTCGAGACCTAAATCAATTTGCCGATCGCCGTCGTCAGATTGAACGAATTTATAATGGCGATCGTAAGCTACTTGCTGAACTAACCCAACGATCAGATCGGGTAGACAAGCAACGCAATCAGACAATTGCCCAAAGCAATGAGGTCGAACTATTAACTCAAAAGCTGAAATATCAAAAAGCAAATATTGAAGCTGAAGCTGTGGCTCAACAAAATTCCATTGATCGGCTTAAAAGCGATCGCCTAGCACTAGCTCAAGCTGAAGATCGACTACTGGAAGACTCACGCCGACTGTCAGAAATTATTTTGGCAAAAGTCCAGCCTTATTCTGGGGTGATTCTTCCTCCGGGGACAGGACAACTGATGTATCCCACGATTGGCCCTGTGACTAGCAATTTTGGCTGGCGAACACATCCAATTCTAGGGACGGAGAGATTTCACTCTGGTATTGACTTTGGTGCTGACTATGGCAGCTTAGTTTATGCTAGTGAGCGTGGTCGAGTAATTTATGCAGACTGGTATGGCGGCTATGGCAACGCTGTAATTATCGATCATGGCAATGGTATGACTACGCTTTACGGTCACTGTAGTGAGCTATATGTCAAAGATGGCGATATGGTTGAAAAAGGTCAGCCAATTTCCGCAGTTGGTTCCACAGGATTTTCAACCGGACCACACTTGCACTTTGAGTTGCGAGCCAATGGTGAACCAATTGATCCCGCCGTATACCTATAACAGCGTTAAAATAACAGCGTTAAAAACCTAGAACGAACGTAAGGGCACTTCATGAATTAGCTCATGAATTAGCCTTAGATGATATCTAACAATAAAAGTAACCGATTTATTAAAACCAAAATGTGATTGTGCCGCGCTTCGCGCGGCACAATCACGGTAAAGTAAGTCTTTCCAAGAAATCGCCTTACGTTAGCTACCAAACATCAGGCAAAATTGCGTCTTGAAAGTCGGTAGTTTCAATATTTGCACCACTAAAATTAGTTTTGCTAAGATTGGCGCTTGTAAATTCAGCCCGATTTAGATCAGCTCGACTCAGATCAGCACCAATAAAATAAGCCTCACTGCAATTTGCACCGCGTAGATCGGCGCCAATGAGGTCGCATCCGCAAAGATTAGCTCGATAGAGATTTGCGCCGATCAAATTGGCCCGGCATAAATTTGACTCACTGATGTCAACATCAACTAAAGTTGCGCCGATCAAATCTGTACCGACCAAAGCGGCGACATTGAGATTGCTGTGAGATAGATCTACCTCACTCAAATTGGCCCGGCTAAAATCAGCTCCCGCTAAATTAGCTTCTCTTAACTCAGCTCGGCACAAATTTGCGCCGATCAGAACCGCACCGATCATGCTCACCCCATTCATGCTGGACATATTCATCTTCGCTGTCGATAAGTCAGCGTGATCAAAATTAGCTAGACGTAGATTAGAGCCGCGCAAGTCGGCTCCACTTAAATTTGCTCTACTAAGATTTGCTTCACTAAGACAAATCATACTGAGCTGAGCTGAACTTAGATTTACGCCGCTAAGATTTATTCCTCTCAGATTTGCCATGCTCAAGTCTGAACCACGCAAATTAGCTGTAGTAAGATTAACTCCACGCAATCTTGCTCCACGCAAGTTGACCATACTCAGATCAATTCCAGTCAGATCAATTTCTTCTAGCTGGATTTCACTAAGATCGACACCACGAACATCAGGATGATCTTCTCTCCATTTGTTCCAGCTAGTTACGCCTTGATCAAGTAGTTTTACAAATTCGTCGATCGCCACAGTTAAATTTCACTCTTAAATCTGGGTTAGGATGCACTGCGCACTGTAATTATTAATCTCTAATTATTAATATTTGCGCTCTTGGGGAGTAAAGCGATCACAATCAATAGATTGCAAACTCATGTCAACGGATCGATTACTCGTTACTACATTATCGCATTCTAGATAGCCAAGCGTATGTTTAAGATAATTTAGATCATCGCGTTTTGGATAGTCTTCGCGAGAATGTGCACCACGACTTTCTCGGCGTGATAAAGCACTGGACATAATGATCTCGCCAACAGTAAGCAAACTTTTTAATTCGATCGCTTGCATTAGTTCCATATTAAATACGGCGCTGCAATCATCTACTAAGAGGTCATTTTCATAGCGATCGCGAATAGTTTGTAGTTTTTGCAAGCCATCCTTTAAACGCTGATCATCACGAAAAATACCGCAATGTTCGGTCATTGTGTCTTGTAATTGTTGCCGAATATCGGCAATGCGAGAGTTACCTTGCTTAGAAACGATATTTTTGAGCTTAACTTCAGCTTCAGCAAGATATGGTCGCGGATCGAGTTTAGGCATGGCGCGATCGCTAACGTATGCACCGAGCTTTTCACCAGCGCGCTTGCCAAAGACTACACATTCTAAAAGCGAATTTGCACCTAAGCGATTTGCACCATGCACTGATAAGCAAGCACATTCCCCCGCTGCGAAAAATCCTCTGATCGTCTGGCTATCCGTACCAATTACTTGACAATCGATATTAGTGGGAATGCCGCCCATTGAGTAATGCGCGGTTGGACGTACAGGTAAAGGATGATCGATGCAATCAACCCCTGCTAAGCGCAAACCTTCTTCACGGGCAAAGGGAATCCGACTTAAGATTTTTTCTCTTCCCAAATGGCGCACGTCTAAATGTACATAATTTCCACCATTAATTCCGCGCCCTTCCATAATCTCACAAGCAATATTCCGCGAGGTAATATCACGGGGAGAGAGTTCCATCCGATTTTTGCTGATTGGATAGTTCGCCATGAAGCGATCGCCCAAATCATTAATTAAATAAGCTCCTTCACCGCGTACTGCTTCGGAAATCAGTACTCCGACAGGATATAAGCCAGTGGGATGGAATTGCACGAATTCCATATCTTGTAACGGCAAGCCAATATTTGCAGTCAAGCACAAACCATCACCCGTTGAAGCAAAATCATTAGAAGTTGTATTAAAAACTCTGCCATAGCCTCCTGTAGCTAGCAATACTGCTTTCGCTCGAAATACTTCGATCACGGAAGTTTCCAAACTATAGGCGACAACTCCTTTTACTTCTTTTCCATTTGCACCATCTTCATAAATCAACTCCATCACATACCATTCTTCATAAATCGTGCCGCCCAATCGCCGCAGATTCATTACCAACTCATGCAAAATCGCATGACCAGTTTTATCCGCTGCATAGCAAGCGCGACTATTAGTATGTCCACCAAAGGCTCGTTGCGAAATGCGTCCATCTTCGGCTCGCGAAAATAAAACGCCTAAATGCTCAAGATCAATAATTACTTCAGCGGCAGATTGCGTCAAAACTTGAACAGCATTTTGATCAGCGAGATAGTCCGAACCTTTGACGGTATCGAAGGCATGAGTGAGCCAGTCATCATCAGCATCGACATTTTTGAGCGCAGCCGCGATTCCACCCTGTGCGGCAACAGAGTGCGATCGGATCGGATGCACTTTAGAGATTAAGCCCACACTCTGGTTAGGATAATTTTGAGCGATCGCTAATGCTGCTCTAGAGCCAGCTAGTCCACCACCAATAATTAATACATCATGTTCGATCATAGATTTTCTTTCACTAATTTTTAACTGCAGCTACCACAATCACCACAACCAGAGCAATCCAGCCCTCCACAGTCTAGCCCACTGCAATCCATTCCTGATAAACAGTCAGCATTCCCACAATTGAGATCGGGACAGCTTAGCTCAGGGCAATTCATATTGTTACAGTCAATAACACTGATACCATCACTACAGTCACTACAATCATTGCAATTATCGGCAGATCCACTATCACCATTATTAGTAGATTGCGATCGCGTTTTCCGTCCCCATTGTGAACCACCTACCCTTTTTTTATTAGGGTTTTCAGCATCTTCTGGATTTTCAGGGATATCAGGATTCTCAAGCCCGCCCGATTCAATCGCTAAAGTACGGTTGGACAAACGACTTGCATAACGGCTTGCATAATATTCTTGCCTTACCCGACATTTTGCCCTCCGCTTTTTTAAAATTTCATTGGCTTCACGACATTCTTGAAATCGCCCTTTAGCATTCGCGATCGCCGTGATAATTCCTTCTTCTGCAACTACTTGCTTAAAATATTGCGAACAAGACTCACAGCCATATAAAACCCGATGGGCGCAAGAAAAACCTTTATGCGGTGAAATGAATTTTTGATAGCCACTAATGGCGGTTACAGCTAAGCCACGCATTACCCCATTGAGAATATTCGAGATCGGAAGCTTTACAGGAATTTTTTTCTGCATTTGACGCCGCCACTAGTCAACTAAATCATTTTGGCTATGATACAAGAATTGGGTTATAGAATCGGTAAAACATTAAGATTTGAGGCGATCACTTTATTAAAAGGGTATTACAGCAATTTGCTTTCAAACCTATCACAAACAATAATATAAAACCCTTTGCAGGGCGAAGCCCTGCGACCCTCGTGGTAGTGGTTTTGATCGACAACTGCTGTAAAAGGTTAGGCATTGTCCACCCTAGTTACTTTATTTGATTGATTTCACATTTAGCGTCAGGCGAATCGTACCTTTTGCTGTAGATGGAAGTACAACATTTTGGAGCGATCGCTTGATCATTTCTACAAGATTTTTATCCTTCAGAGTCGAAGTCACATCATCCAGTACAAACCTTGTCAGCCTGCCATTTTGGATGGGAACCTCTAAGACTATAACTCCATTGAAACCCGCAGGAACATTGATTGATTGTAACTGTTGCGCGATCGCTTGTTGAGCGATCGCGACATCAACACCTGTAAGCCCTGTAATGCTGACTACTTGAACTTGCGAATTAGGAATTTGCGAGTTTGGAGTTTTGTCATTCAGACTATCAGTGTAAACCCGACCACTGACTTTTGCTTCAGAGCGGAAAGTATTTGTATCTTTAGAAGCTTCCGAAATAACTCCGTTACCAACTCTGCTTCTTGATACTGTGGGAGAATTAAAGGTTGGAGAGGGTGCGGCAACGCTACTAGGAACAGTTTGTGCTGCTTGATTGGGAACGCCACCGCCATAAGTACTTTCGTAATTGACGCCTTCAGGGATAAGCACAGGAACTTGCACCGTAATCTTGCCGCCATCAGGATTGACGCGCACCTCTTCACTGACTGCGACAAAGGCAGTGTATTGCGATAGCAAGCGATAGTTAAGAGCAGTTTGCGTAACCGCATCAACTAGAGATTTCACTTCGCCGCCAAACATCTGATTCATCAAGTCTTTAATGCGCGCGCGTCCCCATAGTTGAGCAATACCGAGGTTACTATTACGATTTTCAAAATTCACATCAAGGGTTTGCTCGTAGCGTTCGCCACCTGCGGCGATACCCGTGATTTTAAGCTTGCCATTAGCGCGATCGCCTTTTTTGCCAAACAAAACTAGCGGCTGCTCCGCAAATAAATCAGGCGCATTACTAGGATAGATTTCGGGAGCCGCGCCGTCACCTTCCCATTTGACTTGAATATTTGTGAGTACGGGATTGTTGATTTGACGGAAAAACTTCTCAGCGACTTCTTGGGTTGGCTCGTCCTGACGGACTACTCGCGATGTACCGCGCCCCATTTCAGCTATGCGTTCTAATAGATAGCGATTAACAGAGCTACCAACCCCAAAACTATAGAGTCGATTTCCGGGTTTAAGATTTTTTTGGACAGCAGCGATCACTTCGTTATCATTACCAATGTAACCATCCGTAATCAGCACCACGCTGCGAATACGTCCATCACTTGCTGAAGGAAACCTCGTGGCAACATTAATTCCATTCATTAATTCAGTTCCACCATTGGCATCAATTTGATTGATATAGTCCATTGCCTTCTGACGATTGGCTAAGTTGTTTTTTAAAGGAGAAGAGGAAAGCTGACGGGTAGTACTCGAAAAATCAATAATCGTAAATGTATCGTTAGGATTGAGCCCATTGATAAAGCGAGTCATCAGTTCTCGTGATTTCAAAATCGGATCGCCAGATTGAGAGCCAGATGTATCCATTAAAAAAACGACATCCTTCGGCACAATTTGATCAGCACGATAGGCGATCGCAGGGATCAGATAAGTGGCAAAGTGAGAACCTTGATCAGTATTAGTTGTTAGAACTGTCGGCTCGGTGCGATCGCCACTAACTTTATATCGCACAATCAAGTCTTTATTAGGAATGTTGTCCCCAGCCGCTAGTTTTAACTCAACGGTTTCACCATTATTGTTGACATCAATTCGATGCGAAGTGGAATAAAGATTACGAATGGGAACACCTGCATCAATTTGCAGACTGACGCTAATATCATTACCCGATCGCGTTTCAGGCTTGAGTACAGGTGGATTAATCCGCGAGGCATCAGGCACTTGATTTGTATTTCCTTGGGTGTCAATTGCCTGTCCAGGAATATAGCGAGATCCAACCACCATTGGGAACACAAATTCATAATCACCTTGCTCAAATTTCAAGCTTTCGGTATAGCGAATCGTTACCTTGATTTGCTCACCTGGCTTAATATTTGCTAGAGATTGCGTAAAAATATTATCGCGTTCTTGCTCTAACAAACCTGCGGTGCGTCCTTCTTGTCTTGCCCGCTCGTAGATTTCCTTAGCTTCTTCGCGTTTTTTGATATTTCCTTTGATCACGCGATCGCCGATCATGATTTCCATATCATCCACGGCTGCTTGATCGGGCAATGGAAATACATAAATCGCCTCTAGTGGCTTTTCATAGGGATTCTGAAAAGTCTGAGTGACTTCAACTCGTGAAATGTTACCTGATATCTTCCCTTTGACATCAGTATTAGTGAGCGTGAAAGCTTGCTTCTTCTGATCGGTGGTTTGCACATACAGCCCACCTACAGGACGCTCTTTGCTAGATGGATTGATAGAAGAACTGCGATCGCTGACTGGTTCCATAATCCCTGATTTAATCATCGAGCTAGGTGTTTGCATAGGTCTATTGAGAGGACTGGATTGAGCTAAGGTGCGATGAGCGATTACTCCTGCTAGAGCGATCGCGACAGGGATAGCTAGATAAATGGGCTTGATCAATTTCATGATAATTTCACTCCTCAAAAACCTGTCGCATCTAGTGATTAGGCAAGCTCTTAATATTTACTAAAATATTTACTAAAATTGAGTGTCCCACCATTAATCAAAGTTAGTTTATCAGTTGCAATTTTTGTAACGACAAAAAGAAAAATAGTCTTTAAGCGCCCTTTTTGCATACAAAAAAGAGCTTGAGGCAGTGCATCAAGCTCTTTTTTGATTGTACGGAGAGGGGGAGATTCGAACTCCCGTTAGGTGTGACCCCAAATCTGATTTCGAGTCAGACGCATTCAACCACTCTGCCACCTCTCCAAATATGTTTTGTAGCGTCTTTGGTAAGCAAAGCAGTTGTAATAATAACATAGGATTAGGACTTACGCACAAATGACTTGAAAGCCATATATTACCGTAGATACAACTAGCGAAAGCCTTTACCTTGTGATGATTCAGCCCAGACCATTACATCTCCATCGGCATTTGCTGCTGCTAGCTTTTTGCCGTGTGGTTGCCATTGCAAGGCTGTAATCTCACCCATGGGTGTATCTAAAGCTTGCACCCAATCTTTAGCATTTTTCCAAATTGCGATTCTGCCATTTTCATCGGCGGAGGCGAGTACTTCCGATTTGGGCTTAAAGGCGACAAAGCCAACAATGCTGTTATGCCCTTTGATAACTTCCCCTTCCCAACCAATACTCAGATCGGCGTGCTTTTCCCAAACAACGACATCAGAACCACTAGAAGAAGATAATAATGGCGAAGTCTTACTAGCTGACCAATCAAAGGAACGGATTTTCCCAGGGAAGCCCTGCATCCGCCAAGGTGAAGCATCAAATTCAGTTCCTAACCATTGCATGACTAAAACTAAATGATCGAGAGTACTAGCGACAAGATACTGTCCTGCGTGATCCCAAACGATTTTCGCAGTAGCGGTGGGCATCTCAAATAGAATCGGATCGGCATACCAATCTTTAGATGACCAAACTTTGAGCCCACCATCGCCACCGACAGAGAGTAATTCACCACTGGGATGCCATGCGATCGCCAGTACTGTTGATCGCTCAAAATGCAAAGTTGTCACAATATCAAGAGTTTCAGTGCTCCAAACTTGCACATATTTACCGAAGCTAAACGCAAATTCGGGACGGGTAGGATGCCAAACTAAATGTTCGATCCACGTTTTACCAAGGTCAAGAGTTGCCGCGATCGCAGGTTTTTCGCCGCCTAAGTCCCACACCCGTACTTTCCCATCCTGTCCCCCAGCCGCCAGCCAACGAGCATCTGCCGAAAAGCCCAAACAATCTACCGAAATTTCGGTTGGTTCTTGCAATTTAGTCTGCTTCTGTTCAAGATTATTACCTGCAATCGCATCATCTAAAAGCACTATTTCACCCGATGCAGTCGCGGCAGCAAGATACTTGCTATTTGATGACCATGCGATCGCAGTGACATATTCACTGAGAGTAATTTGCGATTGTGGTTTGGGATTAAGGATGAGGGTCGTCTTAGGCTTTGGCATAGTGATTATTTTGTTTGCTCAAAAGCATTTTAACCCACCTGTCATTTTAACTCACTATATTTTAATCCACTATATTGTCGGTTACTATCCCGCGTCTAGGATAAGATTCCTTAGTTCTTATGGAAGGTCGCAGGGCGAAGCCCCGCTTTGGTTTTTTCTTTTTGTCCATGTCGAAAACTTCGGTTGTCAACATGGACGGGCTAGATCTCTAGACTACTCCCTTCCCAGTAGAAAAATAGACATTAAAACCCAAGAATTAGCAGTGCGGCGCTCCGCGCCGCACCGTCTAATCTTTCACTGGGAAGGGAGTATGATTCATTGATCTATCTAAAAATTTCTTTAATAGATGAGTTTGGGCGCCAAAATGGAGATGAGTATAAGAAGCATGAACTTGATAGCGTTGCCAACCTTCGGGCGGATATTGCAAATGAGAATCATAACCTTGAAGTGAATAGAGAGGATGATCGCTTATTTCGGTTAAAGATGAGCGATGAAATTCATGACCCCAAACTCGATCGCCTTTGTTAACTAGAGGGCTATCTTGCAAAGCGATCGCTTGACGATATCCTAAAGTTAATCGCTTTCCCATTGTCGCGGTAGTCGGGAGAATATTGACCATTGGGAAAGATTGCTCTTGAAAATCGATAATGCGATCGCATAGATACATCAAACCGCCACATTCTGCATAGGTGGGAATTCCTGCTTTAATCGCAGCGTGCACAGATTCTCTTGCGGTTTTATTTTCAGCTAATTCAGCAGCAAACACTTCAGGGAAGCCGCCACCAAAGTATAGTCCATAGATATTTTTAGGTAGTTCGCGATCACTAATTGGACTCCAGGGGACTAATTCTGCACCTAGTTCTCTAAATAAATCGAGGTTGTCTGCATAGTAAAAACTGAACGCGCGATCTTGAGCGATCGCAATGCGAATTTTGCTCTCTCCCTCAGACTTCATCTCTGGGAGAGATGAGATTATAGGTTGAGAGCTTTCCATCAATGGCAATAATTTTTCCCAATCAAAGCAAGTTTCCCCTAAATGTGCCAAACGCTCAATAATTCCATCAAGATCAGACATTTCGGCGGTAGGGATTAATCCTAAATGGCGATCGGGAATAGAGATATCATCTTGACGACGGAGAACTCCTAAAATTGGTAGATCAAGTGGAGCAAGGGCTTGTATCAATAATTCTAAATGGCGATCGCTGCCAACACGGTTGAGAACTACACCAGCAATTTGAATGCGCGGATCGAAGGTGCGATACCCATGCGCGATCGCGGCGATGGATCGAGAAGTACTAGCACAATTTAGAATTAACACCACTGGTACATGCAGCAATCTTGCCATATGGGCAGTACTAGCCGTATCATCTTTGCCTGTTGCTCCATCAAATAGACCCATTACGCCTTCAATAAGTGCATATTCTGCATTTTGGCTATGTTTAGCAAAGCATGAACGCACATAGGTTTCAGAAGTAAGAACTGGATCAAGATTGCGACAAGGTAGCCCCGTAATGTATGAATGGAACATCGGATCGATGTAATCTGGCCCAACTTTAAAAGATTGCACTGTTTGCGATCGCGCTTTCATGGCTGCTAACAGCGCCAAAGTAACCGTAGTTTTCCCTACGCCACTGCGTTCACCTGCGATAATAACTGCCATTACTGATGAATAGATGATGAAATTTCCTTAACTAGCATAGCTCTTGTCCAAGGATGAAATTTGTCACAGACTGCCTTTGCGGAAAGAACTCGAAGTTTACCCAATGGCGACCTCGATCTGAGTTACATAGATTTCTGAATACATTCTGGCTAGAACTTTGTTAGGGCTTGCCATTTCAAAAAATAGCTCGATCGCTTCAACTAGGTTGTTTCTGGCTTCCTCTACTGAGTCACCTTGACTAGCTATATCAATTTGAGGACAGAGCGATACATAGCCATCACCTTCGCGTTCGATGATACAGGTTAGTTGTTTGAGTTGTTTCATGGGTTAGGCTGCTTTTGTTAACTCAATCGTTTATGCGTTTATTTTACGTTGTATAAACATAAAATTTTTTTCAAAAGGAGATCACACTTAAGATAATCTCTCTCTACCATAATTAACTCGCTTGCTGGATCTCGATATGTTGCCAGTATTTGATTTGTCCTTCTTCATGACATAGCAAAATCCCAAACCATTCTAGGCGTTCGAGATTTTCAGCGATCGTATAAACCAGCGATCGCCTAATCAGCAAAAAATAATTAAATTTAAAAAGAGCAAATTTCGAAATGAGTTACAACCGTGGAGCATGGTCAATACATAGCTAGACTTAAGGGAATAGTAATGCTTAGACAGTAATAGATCGAATATTCCGAATAATCTCCATAATATCTGATTTACGTTGACTTTCACTACTAAGCAGGTTTGCAAGTAGATCATTAAAAATGCTATCAGGATTTAAACCTATACGCTCCTCTGCTAGAAGCTTTAATCGCTCTTTGAAATCTTTTTCCTGTAAGATTTCTGATGGAATATCTTTTTTAATGATTTCTTGTGCTGTCTCGTCATCCCAGACAAGACTCTCAGGAGTTAAATCAGGTAAATAATAGACAAAATCTCTCAAAAAACGAATGTAGCGTGTCATGTCTTCTGTATCTACAAACTTAAGTCCAGGTCCTTTTGTATTATTTCCAGATGTAAGTTTCTGGATTAGGTTCTCTAAGTCTTTCTCTCCTTGGGGGAGTGCTCCGTCCTTAGGAATAAGGTCTTTAGGCTTATGATCTCCATCAAAAATAACAAATAGGTCTTTCCCTCCAGAATTAGCATGTGCTTGAATATCTCGATATATACGCGAAGTCCCCCCTTCTCTCACCAGAACCTCAAACTCTTTTAAAGCAAAACTTGAATCTTTCTTTAAAGCTGAGATAACGATATGTTTTGCACGTTCATCTTCAACTAAAATAGTTTTCCCAGCAGGAAAAGTACTAATTTCATGTAATGCCTCGCCTGCCGAGATATCGGTTGTAACAGTTACCGCCCCATTCTGTTCTAGTACCAGCACTCGAATCGCTTTCTGAGGAAGACCTTGAGCAAGATAAATAGAGTGAGTAGCCATTACCACCTGAAGTGATTTTCTCACTGCTTGATGAGCAATAAATTCTAGCATTCGCTGTTGAGCGCGAGGATGAAGCGATGTCTCAGGCTCGTCAAGAAGTATCAAAGACTTTTCTGGAGCCTGTAATATATTATGAACAAGTAGAGCCGCAGATGACTCACCGCTACCAGCAAAAGCATCAGAATAACCACCATTAAAGTGTTTAGTCTCAAACAATATTGTCCATCCTTCATGACCATGAAACAATGAGTGTTTAAGTACTTTCCCACTAACGTAGTCTCGCTCAAGAATGTATTTCAAGACTTCTAACTCATCATTAGTTAGCGAAATACCCTTTTTCTCAATTTCTTTTTTTAATGGTCTTGATCGTTGTCTAAGATAATCTTGTTTTCGATACGCTCTTCGCAACTTCCCACTCACTTTTGCGGAACGCGCACGATCAGCGAGATGCTTTGGATCGGGAAAGTAAAAGTATTTATCAAAAGCAGGTAATTCGCCTCGAAAGTCTAAGTGTATAACCTTAAGTTCAATGGGACTAATTCTAGTGCCACCAACAGGAAATCCATATACTTGCCTTTGTACAATTGGCTCCCAATAATCAGGGTCTGTAGCGCCCCGAGAAGCTCTAGCCTTAATACATTCAACAATTTCACCATTATCTCCATAATACCTATGAACAACGCTTTGTTTACGGTCATTCCGTTCTGCTGGAATTGCATCAATTTCTGTTTCAAACCAGAAATCTGCAATAGTTTGACCACTTGGGCTGCCGTAAAGAGCATGAAGTATAGAACTCTTATTAGTCCCATTTCGCCCAAGCAAGATTGTTATTGGGAAATCAAATGGCAACTCACTGTCAATCCGAAGATTTCGATAGTTGGGAAATCGAAGACTACAAATATAAGTTGTTTTATTCTCAAGTGCTTTAACACTTCTTTGAAGATCATCTACTGGTTTCTTGCTACTCATACTAATAGTTCGCGGCGGATGACTCTTGCTATTGGTCTGATCATATCTGGAGGGAATGCATTCCCAATCTGGCGAGCAACATGTTCTTTGCCTCGGTCTAGGGCAAACTTATAACTTAGAGGAAATGTTTGTAATAATGCTGCTTCCCGAAGTGTTATAGCTCTATCTTCTTCTGGATGCAGAAAACGACCTCTGGAAGGATTTGTGCATCCACCAGTAATTGTTGGTGCGATATCATCCCATGCCATTCGACCATAGACATCTCTAAATCCATCAATGTTTGCATGACAAGCACATTGCAAGTCAGAGGAAATATCATAGCGACTACCGCCATCTTTAGGCGTTGCTCTGATCCTCGACATCATCGCTGGTGTACGGTTTTCAGGCATGTCATGAAGTGTATCTCCACTAGTTCCTGCTGCTGCAAGATGACCAATCGCATCTCTAACGGTTTTACGCTTAGTGTTATGGTTTGACCAACCAACTGGAATTTCTTTTCCTCGTAAAGCAACAAGTATTAATCGCTTACGTCTTTGTGGTACCCCAAACTCAGATGCATTGATAATTGTATATTCAGACATATACCCAGACTGTGTTAGCCCAATGCGAAAATTAGTAAAATTTTCATCATTGGCTAGACCTGGAACATTTTCAACAATCACTGCACGAGGTCGTATTGAACGAACTAGTCTTAACATCTCAATAATCAGATCTTTGCTGGGATCATCTAAGGTCTTATTACGTCTTCGTGTCCTAAGCGTAGAAAAAGCTTGACATGGAGGACAACCTGTTAATAAGTCCAATTCACCACGATCAAGTTTTACCTGATTGAGGATCTGAGGACCACTCACCCGACGAATATCATCAACTATAAGCTTTGTCTTCTGATGATTAAAACTATAACTTTTAGCTGATATCGGATCAATTTCTACCGCAGTAACAACCTTGAAGCCCTCTGCTTTTAGTCCATAACTCAGTCCCCCCGCTCCAGCAAAAAGATCAACAGACTTTAGTAACGCCATTACTTTATCCTGCAAAAAACAAACTTATACTAAAATTTTTAATAAAATAATGAGTCATTAAGCTGATTGACTGACAAAAGTCCAAAAACATTGCTGTTAAAAGATTATAGGTTGTAATCACTCAGTGCCAAGGGTACGACACTTAACGCAAAGCGGTGGTTTCACACTCGGGAAATTTTGTGATTTACCCAAAAATACAT
>JBBRMK010000031.1:0-47301 GCA_038230875.1 Pseudanabaenales cyanobacterium | reverse complement strand
TATCTATTTGCCGCATCCTCCACAGCTTTTTACGGTTGCTCTGATGATTTGGTCTGGAGTTTCGCTCAACTGACGACCACCTCCTTCTCTTCCTATGCTTCCATTTCGTTCCTCACCACTGCCTTTATCTTCGCTTTTTACGTCAGCTTTAAATCCTTTCGCTGGCGGTAGGCTTGAGTTCCATGATGTTTTCTTTGGTTTCTTTTCTAACCGTTTGTGTAATTTCTGTATTTCTTCCCATAGTTCCACTATCAAGGCTTCTTTGCCCTCTTCTGTTAGCTGCTTTAAATCGGGAAGTTCTTTCATCCTATCACTTTTTCACTTTTTGACCCTTGTATACCTCAATTTGCCTGAGTTGAGCAATTACCATTTTTTTTACATCGCAATAAGACTCGGTGAGCTTTGCCCTCCGAGTCTTATTTAGGTTTTATTTGCAACTCTTGGCAGTCACCTATAATTTATCAGAAACTAAATACTGTTCTCAATGTGCCGACAGTGATAGTGCTATTACCACTGTTGTTATTGGGATTGAAGATAAACTGCAAATCAGGAGTAATACTGATATTGTCAGAAATAGGGAAGCGATAGAATATCTCCACATTGGTTTGAGTAGCAGTACCCACTTGATTCTCAACGAAAGGTTGTCCTACAGCGATCGCCGCCATAGCCCCTTCTTTAAACAAATCAGGGAAAGCAAAACCTGCAGACCAAGTTTGAGGGTTTAGAGAAGTATTAACTGTAGTTGTGTAGCTGGGAAGCGCTGTGGAAATTGCAGTGCCGCGATTACTGATATTACCGAATCCATAGCGTCCAAAAATTGCGATCGCATTATTAAAAGTCCACTCAAGATTAACACCACCTGCGCTGTAGTCAAGATTGTTTACTGCTGCGCGAGTATACTGCAAACGCAATGCAAACGACTTACCACCATCGGTATTTTTGGGAGCAAACTCAAGTTCGGCAGTGCCTTGATAATTATCTCCAAACAGCCCTCGATTAATAGTCCCATTCGCGGAAGCAGCCGTAGTTGGACTGCTAGCATTTGCCGCTACATACCCTGCTCTGATAGTAAAAGCACTTTGATTAAAATTCCAAGAAAGTACTCCACCAGCACCATTATTGACTGGGAAAGTCAAGGGATTATTAATAAACAAACCACCCGAAAAGTCTGCTGATTCATCATTAGCGTAACTGTTAGCGTCTAAGTGATTGTTCAATGATATAGATGGACCAACGACAGCGCGAATGTCTTTACCAATTGGGAAGTCGTAACGCAAAATTCCTAGTGAAAAGTTGGTTGCTGCATTACTATAGTCAGGAGCAGAACTATTCCTAAATCCTGTGAAACCACTCAAGATGTCATTGGTTGGATTACCGCTATCAAGAGAATTGAGTAAATTACTGCCGTTATTACCAGAATCCAAACGAGTTAACAACAAGTCTTCACCCGTGAAACTAGTTCTGAGTTCCAGACGTACACGACTGATTACTGTAGTGTTTGCTTTACCAGAGTTACCTGACAAGGCTCCATTGGCAGTTAAAAGATTATTGCTTCCCGAACCACTTGCGGAGACAGAAGCAATTACCTGACCACCAAGTTTAGTAGTAGTAGAAAATTGCTGTGCTTCAAGTTTGGCAGTTTTTGCATCAAGGACATCAACTCGACCGCGTAGAGTGGCAAGTTCAGCCGCAAATTCTTCTTGCAGTTTTTGTAAAGTGGCAAGATCTTCTTTGCTGACTTTATCGGCTAGCCCTGCGGAAATAATCTCATTGATTTTATCGAGACAAGCATTTAAACCTGCGGCGAATTCATAACGACTAGTGGCTTGTTTACCGCGAAAAGTGCGATCAGGATATCCTGCGATGCAACCGTAACGCTCGACTAGAGATTGTAATGCAGTAAAAGCCCAGTCAGTCGGACGTACATCGCTAAGTTGTGAAACTGATGTGACATTCTGACCGATCACATCTTTGACTGGGGGAATAGATTGTGCCGATACACTCGTGCTAGGCAATATTCCAAGGGCAGAAAAGGCGATCGCCCCAACTAGGGTCATTTGTATTTGTTCAAACCAAACTTTCGACATAGCGTAGCTCCTCACTTGTATATTGCAACATCCTTATTAAGAATCATTTGTATTAATAAAGAAAACGTCTTAGATATATGTAGCACTTTTATAGCTAAATACCAATATAATAAACGAAATAATTGATTAATATTTTCAATAACTAAGATACTTGTTTCATGAAAATCTTACTATTATCCTATATTTTAAGAATGATAATCATTATCATATACGACATGGTAACTAAAGTAAATATACGCAGTAGGTAGATATAGTGCGGGGAAAGTCTGTGCTATATCTGATTTAAATCCGTTTACACCAAACATTCTTGCAATTGCTGCTGAAGCAACTGGGCATCCAGATTTCTACCAATGAGAACCAATTGATTATTGGCAGGTTTCTGGCGATGGTCATAATTTAGTTCATAACGCTTACCGCTCAGTTGAAAAATAAAACGGAGATCTTCGGCAGCAAATGAGAGAACACCCTTTGCTCTGAATACATCAACGGGCATGACTTTATCAAGGAAGTAAGTGAACTTATCTAAATCAAATCGGCGATCGCTTTGAAATGAGACAGAAATAAAGCCATCATTTGCTAAATGATCGGAATGATGATGACCGTGGTCATGCTGATGATCATGATTTTCGTGGGAATGGGCGTGATCTTCATGCTTGTGTTCTTGCTGATAAATGCCATTTTCAGCCAAATCCACATCTAAAATTAATGGCAAGGGAACTTCCCCATGTTGCGATCGCAAGATTCGCGCTTTAGATTTATTCTTGCGAAGATATTCTTCTAATAGATCAACCTGTGACTCTGGTACTAAATCCGTTTTGTTTAGCAACACAATATCGCCATACTGCACCTGACTAAGCGCCGCCTCACTACCAAAATGGTCAGCAGTAAATGTCTCTGCATCAATTACAGTAAGGATAGAATCGAGGCGGGTGAGATGTTTTAGTTCTGTACCCAAAAAAGTCAAGGCGATCGGCAAAGGGTCAGCAACCCCAGTCGTCTCGATCACCATATAATCAATGCGTTCTCCTCGCTCTAAGACATTGTATACAGCATCAACTAAGCTGTCATTGATCGTGCAACAAATGCACCCATTACCTAGCTCCACCATGCCATCTTCAATATCGACTAGTAACTGTCCATCAATGTTAATGTCACCAAATTCATTCACTAAAACTGCAACTTTAAGATCCTGACGATTTTTGAGAATTTGATTGAGCAACGTCGTCTTCCCGCTTCCTAGAAAACCAGTCACAATTGTGACTGGCATTCCGCGCTTAGGGATATCGATTTGAGGGATTTGCATAGTACTTTGGGCTTTAATTTGCGTAAGTTTTACTCGCAAGAGAGTAGATGCTAACATCATAATATGATAATGATTATCATTATTCTAAGTAAATTAATCGCGAACATATTATGTCAATCAACTTTGTAGCTAAGGCTCAATCTTGGCAAACCATTGCTTTATCTATTGTTGCAGGTTCAGCTAGTTATCTATGCTTAGGGATGAGCACGATTACTCAATCCGTTAAGCCTAGGGTTGTCGCAACTACGAGCGTCACTAAGCAAATTGCTCAAGACACCATCGACTTGACTTGCCTAATTGATGCGGGTAGCGATCCACATACTTATCAGCCAAAACCTGCCGATCGCCTTGCGATTGAAAAAGCAAATTTGGTTCTCTATGCGGGCTATAACTTCGAGCCTTCGATTATTAAGCTGATCACTGCTGCTTCCATAAAGCCGCCGTCTATTGCGGTCAATGAGCTAGCAGTCCCGCTGGCCCAACAGTTTGAAGATGATGGAGAAACGGTAAACGATCCCCATGTTTTTCACAATGCGCGAAATGGATCGCGAATTGCAGAGATTATCGGAGCGAGGCTCAGTCAGCTACAGCCTAGTAAGTCTGCACTATACAAAGCTAATACTAAAAAACTGAGCGCTGAACTCTTGCAAATTGATAGCTGGATTAAAAGACCATTCCCATTGCTCAGCGCAAATTGGTAACTACTCATGATGCTTTTGGTTATTACTCCAAAGCTTACGGTATTCCTGTCGCAGGAGCCTTGCAAGGGCTTAGTACCGAAGAGCAAGCAACGCCAAAACGAGTAGCTGAATTGGTGAAAGCGATCAAGCAAGAAGGTGTGCCAACTATTTTTGCAGAAACAACGATCAACCCTAAATTGATTATTGTGGTCGCGAAGGAATCTAAGGTCAAAGTATCAGACCGTGAACTGTTTGCGGATGGAATTGGTGAAGCTGGCTCTGAGGGTGACACTTATCAAAAGTTTTTCATCGCTAATACTCAGACGATTGTAGAAGGGTTAGGTGGAAAATTTACTCCATTTAAGAGTGCATCAGTTCTCAAACCAGTAATGGCTAAATAAAACCCAAACTTTAAAAAGCTGTGGCGCATACGCCACAGTTTTTTGTTTTTACAGCAAATTGCGAACAAACGAACCACAATATTTTTGTAAAAGCCCCGCGAAGCGGGGCTTTTACAAAAAATCTGGGTCTGGTTTCATCGCAAAGCGCTGTAAGAAGAGAATGCTAAAAAGGTAAGCTTTTCCAGATGACAATGATCGTGCCAGTACCGCTTTGAGTAGGTAAGAGATTGAGATATCGGACAAAAGAACTTTGTTTGATTTTATAAACCAATCCGCCTCCATAGTTAGACATTTGCATAATTTCAAAATTACTACTTTGAAGTTGAGGAACAAAGAGAGTTTTGAATACTTGTTCGGGCTTTTGATCGAGAATAATTGCGAAGTTCCCATCAAACCCAGCATGTGGTTTATCTATGTCGTAGCTATTTTGCTCCTTATCAGATTTTGCATAAAACAGCTCTGGATATATAAAATAAAACTCTGGAATGCTAATACGTTCTGCTCCAGATTGCGTTGACTGTTTGAGTAAAACATCAAAGTCTGTTTTTGCTTTACTAGCTACATCTTGTGACTTATCGACATTATGATCAGCATTGCGATCAGGAGTAGTCTGACTAATTACATCTTGCTTATTTTGTGGAGGATCGATTTTTATGGATTCTTTAGATTCTTTTAAGGGCAATTTCGGGGTTGAGACTTGTGTTTCGGTCTTTTGCTCTAGGTCACTCGTGGATGACGGCTGTAGACGCGATCGCATTTCTGTCGCAGGATTTTGATCTGGAATTAATAAATTTTTATTGATTGATGGTAATGATAGAGTAGTACTTGGAACTGAAGGTTTGGCTTTCAAATCGACTGTAGGTATAGATGTTAACTCACTAATCGAGGGTTTTTCGGTTTGAGCTAGATCTAGTTTTTGTTTAGATGGATTTGGGAATGTCATTAAAAAAATATGTAATCCTACAGAAATCAGCAGCATTAAATTCCATGATGAGAAAAAGGTATTTCTATCATTTTTAAGAATGTTAATCAAAAGCTGCAACCGTCTCATACCTGATGTTATCTGAGTCACTACACGAATTTTTGGCGATCGCCTCAACCCTTCCCAAAACCTTTACTTTTGTTATACCGTACAGTCCGAAACTGAATAATATCGGTATTTGGGCTATAAATTGTATAGGTTGCTTTATTAGAATCACCGCCAACATTACCGACACCGATCGCTAGGCGATCGCTAGTACTGTAAATTTTAGGCTCCTGTTCGCCATCAAGAGTAACGACTGTTGAGGCAAGAGAACCATCCTTAATTTGATAGCGAAAAGTTTGCCCAGAACGACCGCAAAATAATCGATTGGCATTACTTCGTGTGATCCGATCTAAGAAGATTAAAGGCGAACTTTTAGGAGTGAGTTCTTCCATAACACTGAGACTACTGCCATGCACCAATAGGCAATCAAATTCCATAAATGCAAAATGGAGATTACTAATCCATTCCACTGATTCCTTGGGGATATTGTCCCAAAGAGCCTTTGCAGTCGCTACGCCGTATTTCTCGACTACAGGATTTGGCTCGACATCAGGAACGAAACCGTGCTGCATCAAGACTTGCTCTTCCCACCAACCTTTGCAGACTTGCGGCACTAGCTCACCGATCCGAGGATTACGCACGCGATGGATAATTTTGTCGCTATCTTTACTAGCATTAATCAAATCACCAAGAATAAATAACTCAGTAACCTCAGGAACCTGACGTTTAAGATCTTTTAAAACGGCTTCGTAGGCTGGTAAATTTGCTTCAACACCGCTTAAAATTGCCCAATGTGACATCTAAATACCTCGCTCACATAAATGAGAAGCATCATCAGCACGCTCGGCAAATTCTAAGCCTTTAGCTAAACGCCACGCAAAAATTGCGGGCAGACCACGTTCAATAATTGCCGCACAGGTTTTTTGATAGTCATATTCCACTTCTCGCAAAATAATGCGATCGCGATCGGTGTCGTAAATGACGTAAGTAGCATTGGGTCTGCCATGTCGCGGTTCACCAACAGAGCCAACATTGACAATCCGTCTTAATGGCGCGGTAAATTCTCGCGATTCTACTTCAGGAACTTCTACACCAGTTTTTACTAATAGATTTAGATTGCCAGCATCAAGACTACGCACATAAGGCACATGCGTATGTCCACAAAAAAGAATATCTGCACCTGTAGAGAGAACTCGCTCTAACGCGATAAAGCCGTCTAACTCTGGCAAAAGATATTCATGCTGACTCTGAGGACTGCCATGCACAAATGCAAGATTTCCATCTTTAATAGTTTTTGGTAAAGTTGCCAAATACTCTCTGGTTTCAGGATAGATATGCTCATTTGTCCATTCATGGGCAAGTCTGCCGCGCTTCTCGGCAAGCATTGATGGATAACTACATTCGCAAGAGTTCAATCCTTCGACAATATCTTCATCCCAACAGCCTTGTGTAGTGGGAATATCTAGTGATCGCACCATCTCCACAACATTACTAGGAAATGGTCCGTAACCGACGAGATCGCCTAAACAGAAGATTTTCTCAGCTTTTTGACGATCAATATCTTGTAAAACTGCATCAAGGGCTTCGTAGTTGCCATGAATACAGGACATAACAGCAATTTTCATGTTTTTTAAGCGGCTACTAGCCGAGATTGTTTGATTTGAGCTTGATAATGCAGCAGAATTTCTTCTGATAGACAGCAATCGAGAATGCATTGCCCGATCGCTTTACCGTCTAAATTACGCCCTGCAACTTCAATACCACTAAAGCGCTCAGGACGACCATCTAGCCAAAGCGGCAACTTCATTTCCGTATAAAGACTATCTTCCATACCCTCTACAAAATCTAAATGAAAAGCACGACCATCAAAAAGGTCGAAAATCCCTTTAGCCCGCGTCACTTCTCCATAAGCCCCTTGAATGATTTCATACCACAGTACATTCAAGCTCGATGGGTCAAACACCTGTCCTGTGAAAGGCGATCGCCAAATCTGCAAGTCATGAAAATCGCTGTAATATTCAATAGCTAAGACTTGATCTGCCCAGTCATGCCATTCTGAGCTAGTTAAACTAGAGGGAACAAGCGCAATGCGTTTGCAAGCATGATCGGCGGCTAAAGTGTCTAGCAGCATATCTCCTGATCGCAAATCCAGATGAAATCCCAACTCGATCAAGGCGATCGCACCTTGCTCAACTTGTCGAATTAGCTCCAATTCCTGACCATCGCTCAAAATTTGCAGATCAGGAAACTCTGCTTTAATGCAAGTCGGATCGATCGGAACATGGCCAGCATTGGGACAAAAATATACTACTGGCTCAGAAATTTTGGCGATTTGCTGACGAATCCAAGCAGTTTTCCCAATTCCCGTGGCTCCTGCGATCGCGAAAACTTTTGGAAGCTCGACTGACTTTTGATTAAATTTTTGAATTGGCACTGTAGACATAAAATAAATTATTTAGTGATCTCATTAAATTTTGAGCCTAGGGACGATTTTGTAGACAGCTTCAAAGGCATATTTGTGTTTTGCCACAAAGAATGATAATCATTATCATAATACCTTTGAGCAAAAATATGCTAGAAGTCGAGCATTTAGGAGTCAGCTATCACGATATTAGTGCCGTGGAGGATGTCAGCTTTGCGATCGCAACAGGACAAATGGTGGCGGTAATTGGTTCCAATGGCGCTGGGAAAAGTACGGTTTTTAAAGCCATGCTGGGTTTAGTGCCATCTTCTAGCGGAAATGTGCGCTATCAATCGCGTTCCTTGCACAGACAGTTACGGACGGTCGCCTATGTGCCGCAGCGATCGCAAGTTGATTGGGACTTTCCTGTGACCGTATGGAGCGCAGTGATGATGTCCCGTACCCGTCATCGCAATTGGCTAAATTGGCTCAAAAAATCCTCCTGTCATTGTGAAAATGTGGTTAAGTCGGCACTCAAGCGCGTCGGTATGTGGGACTTACGCGATCGGCAAATTGGCGAATTATCGGGCGGTCAGCAACAAAGGGTATTTCTCGCAAGGGCAATCGCACAGGAAGCAGAATTACTATTTTTTGATGAGCCGTTTGTTGGTGTGGATAAAAAAACTGAAGCGATAATTTTTGATGTATTCGCGGAGTTGAAATCTCAAAACAAGATTCTCTTAGTGATTACCCACGATCTCGGTTCCAATTTGGACAATTATGATCGCCTGTTATTGCTCAATAAAGAATTAATTGCAGAAGGTAATCGAGATGATGTGATTACCACCCAGAACATCAAACGCGCTTATGGCGATAGCGTAATTTTGATGCAGAAAGAACTATAGACCCTCACCCCTAGCCCCTCTCCCGCAGGAGAGGGGAACAAGAAAATTTTTTCTCTCCTTCTCCTGTGGAGAAGGGGCTAGGGGATGAGGGCAAAACATTTGAACATTAGGAATTGTTTTATGCTGACTTGGTTAATAGAGCCTTTAGGCTTTGAATTTATGCGAAATGCGATCGCAATCGGCGTTCTCATTGGTATTTTATCGGCGGTGATTGGTAGCTACTTGATCGTGCAGCACATGGGGCTTTTGGGTGATGTGGTTGCCCATGCGGTCTTACCAGGACTTGCGATCGCCTTTTATATTGGGATGGATATTTTTCTTGGCGCATTCATCGCAGGGACAATTAGCACCTTTGTGGTGGCATGGATTCAGTCACATTCTAAAGTCAAAGTCGATACGGCGATGGCGTTAGTGTTCTCAGGATTTCTCGCATTAGGGGTAATGTTGATTACAGTTCTCAAGAGCAAATTAGACCTACATAGCTTTCTATTTGGTGATATTTTGGGAGTCACTAGCACCGATCTCTGGCGAACGCTAATTATTGCGATCGCAGTTCTCGCTGCTGTTGCCATCTTCTATCGCGAACTCATCTTCTATTGCTTTGATCCCTTAGCTGCCAAAGCAATGGGTTTACCCGTGCACTTCATTCACTTTGGACTAATGGCAGGAATCACCCTCACAATTATCGCGAGTATGCAGTCTGTCGGTGTAGTTTTAGTGGTTTCGCTGCTCACAGGTCCCGCCGCTACTGCCTATCTATTGGTCAAGGAGCTACATCTGATGATGGGTTTCGGCGCAGTGATTGGCATAATCGCCAGTGTAAGTGGCATGTATGTCAGCTATTATCAAAATGTGCCATCGGGCAGTGCGATCGTGCTGATTATCACAGGCTTTTTCTTGCTGGCGCTATTGTTTAGCCCTTCGCAAGGAATTTTAACAAAAAAAGCGCTTAGCCGCCGAGCCAGAAGTTTATTGAATAAAATGAAAACTTAAATGGAGAATACTGGAGATATATACAGATCCAAGAATACTTCGACTGAAGCTCGTTTTGTAGTGATCGCAGATCTTTCTCAGAAATGGGAATACTAATCACAAATTAACCAAGGTGCTTAAGCACCTTGTTCCAATAAAGCAATAAAAGAGGTGGCGTATGCTATCTTTTTTATTGCTAATAATTTATAGCTGAATGATTTGATTAAAGCGATCGCATACTTGAGCAAACAAATCATTGTTCAGTTTGCCTAATAGATGTGGCTTTGTACCACGTAAACGCCAATCAAAAGTTTAGGCTGATGACATAGAACGCAACTGGTTTTACAACCTTGTGCCCTGAAACTTTGCCCACGGTTACTGCAAAAGGATTATTTGCATTGTATGCTGCTGTTGTCATCGGTAAACCCACGATCGCAGGTTTCTCATTAAATATTTTTGGCGACAGCACTAAGAATGGATTCTAATCCAAATAAAAAGAAAGCCTCGCTATGCAAGGCTTTCTTTTTATTTTAGTTTCTAATAGTTCCGTTTGAATGAGTCTAACCATTCACGCAATTGTTGAGTGGCGATATCTTTGCCACCAAGTCCAAAAGCAACCGCGATCGCGACGGCAATTGCTCCAGTGAGCAAGCCAAATGCTAGATCGACAATGTTACTGGCGATGCCCATCTGCTTAAGAGCCATTGCTGTGATCAGAGCCACGATGGAAATCCTTGCCGCATGAGCGAGGATTCTCGATTGTCTGCCACCAGAACTAGCAATCAGATTAAATGCAAGATTGGCTAAATATAAGCCGATCGCGAAAATAATCACACCGCTTAATACTTGTCCAGAGACTTTCAGTACACCAAAGACAATGCTGGTAAGAGCATTAATTTGGAGAACATCGGTCGCTGTCGCGATCGCAACCAGCATAATTGCTAGAAATGCGAGGATACCGACAATTTGCGAAGGTGTTTGTTGTGGTATTTGCTGAGGTATTTGTTGTGGTAAAGAAGGAGTTACAACAACAGTATTGGGATCTATATAATCCGCATCCACTGGTGAGTCGATTGGTGTTCTTACAGCGATCGATGGAAATCCCAGCCATTGCAAAATATTATTAAAGCCTAAGCCCGTAAGAATCCCAGAAACAATATCTTTAACAAATTGACCAAAGAAATAGGCGACTGTGAGAATTGCACATGCTACAAAGATTTGTGGTAAGAAGCGCAATACTTGATCGAGCATTGCCGTTGCAGGACGAGAAATTGCTCCAATTTCTAATGCTTCTAACGTAGATATGGCTGTGGGAATAAGAATTAGTATATAAACAAAATTCCCCACCACTTGCGAAAGGGTATAGTCAGTTTGATTGTTAGTCCAACGCTGAAGGAATCGATCTGCGCCGCTAGTAGCTAGTAAGTTAGTGACAATTCGCTTAACTACCTGTGCAACCAACCAACCGATACCGCCAATCATCACCGCTTTGAGGATCTTAGGTAAAGCGCTCAGAATCTGATCGACGAGATTTTTAATCGGCTGAAGTGCTTCGACTAAACCAAGGGTATCAAGTACCAATGGTAAAAACAGCAAGAGGATAAACCAATATAAAGCTGAAGATAGCGTCGCACTTAGCGGCATAGTCTGCGCGGGGTCGCTGACGCTTTCGTTTACTTTGGCATCAACTTGCGCTGATCGCAAAAAGCGCTCGACAATCATTTTGCTAATCGTTGCTAATACCCAAGCAATCCCAACCAGGATCGCGGCACCACCAAGTTTAGGTAAAAATGAGGTGATTTGTCCTAATAGACTATTTAAAGGAGTTGCAACTGCATCTAACCTTAAAAATTGGAAAAATCCAACTAAAGCAAAAAGGATGATGATCCAGAAAACTACTGTACCAGCCCATTTTTCAATCGGTAAAGTGCTAGTACGAGACCCTGTCAACCAACCTGCAAGTTTATTATCGAAATTTGTTCGCTTTAAAAGACTTTCGGTCATGGAAGACAAAAATATGGCTACAACCCAACCACCAACTAAAATTGCGATCGCAATAACCAGTTGATATACGAATCCATCGGGTCTAAACAGATCTTGGTTTATAAAACTCCCCGTTGTCGAGGTTTGAGCTAATAGGAAATAGGTAGAATCGGGCATATTGCACCTCAAACTTAACAATCAAGGAAATATCCTCAACCGTATATTAAATCTTGTTGAATCAAAAAACTGTCATTAATAGTTAAGGTTTGCCTAAAGTTCAGTAAATAGGAGCTGTAATTCACGTCCTCGCTAGTTACATGAGGTTATCGTTTCTTCTTTTTACCTTTAGTCGTTACCGATATTTCTGACTGCGCGATTTCTGCATCTAAAAGGGTTTGCCCTGTTGCCGCCAAAAATACATCATCAAGGCTGGGGCGCGACTGGGAGAGACTAAACACACTAATATCAACGGCGGTTAACATATTTTGAATTTCGCTAATCGCATTTGCATTTGGCGTCACAAATAAATTAACGGCATTTCCTTGAGCAGCATTGATCGTAATACTCTGAACGATTGGTAACTGCTGTAGAATCTTTTGTGCTTTCTCGGCTTCATCGCGTTCAGCAAACTCGCGAATCCTAATCGTGATGCGATCGCCACCCACTTGAGTTTTTAGTTCATTAGTTGTACCTTCAGCAATAATTTTGCCTCTATCAATAATGGCGACGCGATCGGCAAGAGCATCAATTTCTTCGAGATAATGGCTTGAGATTAATACTGTCACTCCTGAGGCTCTTAGCTTCCTTAAAAATTCCCAAATTGCAATTCGGCTTTGAATATCTAAGCCCACTGTTGGCTCATCAAGGATCAGTACCGAGGGCTGATGCAAAAGCCCGGCTGCTAAAGCTAAACGTTTTTGCAAACCACCTGAGTATGTCCCTGAAAGTTTGTCTGCGTATGACTCTAGTTGCATCAAATCTAATACGTTCTCAATGCGATCGCTAATTTGTTTGGGCGGAATATGATACAAAGCTGCCTGAAAACGTAATAACTCTCGCCCTGTGAGCACCTTGTCCAAAGCCACTTCTTGAGCGACATAACCTAAGCGATCGCGGATGGCTCTTGGCTCTGTTACGCCAGCGACCTCAATCACGCCAGAATCAGGTGTAGTCAAAGTGCAAAGACAACGCATTGTCGTCGTCTTACCTGCTCCATTTGGACCAAGTAGCCCATATATTTGACCCTGTGTAACATTTAGAGAAATTCCATCTACGGCAATAGTCTCGCCATAAGTTTTCTTCAAATTTTCAATTCTTACTGCCGATTGCATGGATGTGTCTAATATTACGTTTTGTTAAATTGCTATATACTATTTTAACTGGGGGCTCTTAAATCTGCAATAAAAACTTAAATCTATTAATAAAGTTGATAGTACTAATTAGCGATGATGAGAAGTAATATCTTCTTTATGCGCTTGTTTATGATAATCACGCGCGTGTACATGGCACGAGTGATTATGTCGAAATATATTATTAAGTTAACTTTAGTTTCTTTCTTAGATGAACAGTAAATAGAATTCTATTGTTTTAAATACAGGGGATTTAAGAGAATTATTTTAAAGATTAAGACGACCAAACTAAGTATATTTACTAAGTTCATTTAAGGGGTTAAAATAAGATTATGCTAACAATGAATCGCACGTTAGAAGAAAAGGTTGGGGTTGTAGATCGTGTTTATCTAACTGATACAGATCTAGTTAATTTAGAACGGTTTGCTAATAGTTTTTCAATTCGTGTCAAAACCTATAATCTTTTGCGCGACAATTGCGATGAAATTATCGTTCAATCTCTCAAACTTCTTGCGCAGCAATATCCTGAGTTAGTACAGAAGCAGTTGCAACGTTGCAAATATGACATGTCCAACATGATTCGCTACACATCGCTATCCGTATTGCGCGATGATGAACTATTCTTCCGTGAGACATTGATGGATTGGTTAGCAAATATCATTAATTCCTATCAAATCGGCAAGGAATGTTCCACTGGTTATCGGTTATTCCAAACCGTTATCGAGAAGATGTTACCTGCTGAATGTGCTGCTTTGGTAAAACCTTATTCAGAAATGGCGATCAACACATTGCTTCACGCTTAGGTGGTTGACAATCTATAGAGATTTCCCTCCGAATCTCTGGGTAATTGATAGCAAGATTGATGGATATTCAGTAGTTTTTAGAAAGTTTTTAGAGAATTTTTGGAGAGAATATTATGAATGATTATGCTCCCGTTACGATTGATCGTAAGTCAGCAGAAACAGAGCGCCAAAATGCGCTTAAGCAAATTTATACTCAAATCCTAGAGCGTCAGCCCTATGAATTTGAGTGCAAAGAAATCGCTAAGATCGAAAAAGACTTTCTTAAAGGGAAGTTGGGTGTGCGCCATTTCATTGGGGAATTAGTCATGTCACCTGTCTATCTCAAGAGTTTTTATAATGACTGTTCCAATCTCAAATTTGTAGAATGGAGTTTTAAACATCTTCTTGGTAGAGCGCTCCGAGGTAAAGAAGAGATTGCTACTTACATGAACTTGCTGATGATGGAAGGGGTATCTGCATTTGTTCATGAGATTCTTGGTTCTGAAGAATATCGTAAAGCTTTTGGATGTTTTACAGTTCCCTATGCGCGTGATGTTAAGTTCTATGACTCACCACGCAACTATCTGCAAACTAATCTTCTGCAACACGAACATGTTGGTCAGCGCGGTAAAGTTATTCCCACCATCTATTGGCAACAGTTAGGGATGGACTGTGAAACTGGAACTTGTGTGATGCCTGATCCAAAAAAATCTGGTAGTCGAATAACCCATCAAACAGTGTCTGAAAAGACTAGAGAGAAGGAACCTATTTCCCGATCGCTTAGTGAAGAAATCGAAGAGCTTTTGCAAATGTTACAAAACAACGATGCTAACCAAGTTTTACAAAACATGAATGAAAATCAGCGATCGCTACTTCGCGATTTAACTAAATAACAAAAGGGGCGCGATGCGCCCCTTTTGTTTTGTTATATAGTTAAGACTATCAGTGCAAAGCATCGTCGAATCTAATTGTCGAATCTAAATCTTGAGATCGCAAATCTATGGAACGAGTCTTACAGGAAATTGGGCGATCGCCGTTGATTGTTGCCGAGATTGCGATCAGCTTTTTGCTGTTATGGATCGGTCAGTTTACTTATCAAAAGCTATTTCGTCGCAAGATCGACTTGAATATGGAGCTATTTGTGCGTGATAACTCGGCGGTAGCAGTTGCTCTAGTTGGTTACTATCTAGGCATTGCGATCGCGCTTAAAAGTGCACTCACCAAATCGAGTTTAGGTTGGGAAAACAGTTTAATAAATCTCACCTTCTATGGCTTCTTCGTAATTGGATTGATGTTGGTCGGGGCAATTGTTTGCGATCGCTTGATTTTGCAACGGTGCGATAGTGCTAGAGAGATTCGGGAAGAACAAAACTATGGTGCGGCGGTGCTTGAGTTTGGCTGTCACATTGCCAATGGCATTATCATTAGCTCTGCATTGGGAGGCGATTCGGGGACGTGGTTAGTGGGTTTGGTAAGTTATGCAATCGGACTTTCCACGCTGGTAATTGCGAGCTTTTGTTATTCAGCGATCGCGGGTTATGACGTATTCAAAGCAATCCAAGAGCATAATAATCCTGCGGCGGGAGTTGCCTTTGCGGGTTTGTTAGTAGCGATCGGCAATGTTGTTCATTTTGCATTTTTACCTGAGTTTGAAAACTGGGCCATCAGTTTTGTTTTGTATACCCTCGCAATTCCGTTTGGGATTTTGATGCTAGTGGCGATTCGTTGGGTTGCTGATTTAATCTTTGTGCCTGGGGTCAAAATATCTGATGAAATCGTGCGGCAAGAATTACCGAACCTCGGTGCAGGACTAATCGAAGCGTTTGCTTATATCGCAGGTTCTTTACTAATCACTTGGAGTATTTAAAGTTTCGACTTCGCTCAACCAGATTTATCAAGCAGATTTATCGTGCTCAAATAAAAGTGCCCGATTTATTAAAACCAAAATATGGTTGAGCCGCGTTTCGCGCGGCCCAACCATATTAAAATTTTTTCAAGAAATTTGCTTTCAAACCTACCACAAACAATAATATAAAACCCTTTGCGGGGCTTTGCCCTGCGACCCTTATCGTGGTGAATTTGATCGACAACTGCTTTAAGAAATCTCCTAAAGTTGATTAAGCGAAGTTGAAGTCAACTTTGGCTATGTAATCACAGTAGGGCGATCGCGTCCTGTTAGGACTTTAATTTGAGCAATTTGATCAGCAATCTCAATTAACTCTTTTAAGGCTTCTTGAGTATCGAGGGAATGCTTCGCAATATTTGGTTCGTAGCTCTCGACATAAAGACGGAGAGTTGCACCTTGAGTACCAGTTCCTGATAGACGGAAGACGATCCGAGAGTTATCTGTAAAGCCGATCCGAATACCTTGGTTTTTACTAACACTGCCATCTACAGGATCGGTGTAGCTGAAGTCATCACAGAAAGCAACTTCGTAAGAACCGAACTTCTGACCCTTTAGGGTTTCACTTTTTTTGCGGAGATTATCGACTAGCGTGTTAGCGCGATCGCTATCTACAGCTTCATAATCATGACGGGAATAGAAGTTGCGTCCGTAGAGTTGCCAATGCTCTTTGACAATCGTTTCGACTGATTCTTGTCGGGCTGCGAGGACATTTAGCCAAAAGAGAACTGCCCAAAGTCCATCTTTTTCGCGAACATGATTGGAACCTGTACCGAAGCTCTCTTCGCCGCAGAGGGTAGCTTTACCAGCATCAAGCAAGTTACCAAAAAACTTCCAGCCCGTAGGAGTTTCATAGCACTCAATTCCTAAACGTGCTGCCACGCGATCGGGGGCTTGACTGGTGGGCATAGAACGGGCAATCCCTGCGAGTCCACCTTTGTAAGCAGGAACTAGATGAGCATTGGCGGCAAGGATCGCTAAACTGTCGCTAGGGGTGACAAAAAATCTGCGTCCTAAGATCATATTGCGATCGCCATCACCATCTGAGGCTGCACCAAAGTCGGGTGCGTCGTCTGCATAGAGTACTTCTACAAGTTCATGGGCATAAACAAGGTTTGGGTCGGGATGTCCACCACCAAAATCTTCGAGAGGAACACAATTTTGCAAAGCGCTGGTGGGTGCGCCTAAACGATTGACAAGAATTTCTTGGGCGTAGGGTCCTGTGACTGCGTGCATTCCATCGAAGCACATACGGAAGCCTGTGGATGCGAGCAAGATTTTGATGCGATCAAAGTCAAATAGTTTGCCCATTAGTTCGGCATAGTCGGCGACAGAGTCGATCACTTCGACGGTGGTGTTACCTATTTTTGTCTCACCTACGCGATCGAGGTCGAGATCACTAGCTTCAATAATTTTGTATTCAGTAATGCTCTTGGTGATGTTGTAAATTGCATCAGTGATTTTTTCAGGGGCCGGACCACCGTTGCCTATGTTGTACTTGATGCCGAAGTCGTCATCTGGCCCCGCAGGGTTATGGCTAGCAGAGAGGATAATGCCACCAAATGCATTGTATTTCCGAATGATGCATGAAGCCGCAGGTGTCGATAAGATCCCGCCACGCCCTACCAAAATTTTGCTAAAGCCATTGGCTGCTGCCATTTTCAAGATAACTTGAATCGCATGACGGTTGTAATAGCGTCCATCGCCGCCGACTACAAGGGTTTGTCCCGCGTATCCTTCGAGGCTATCAAATATTGATTGAACGAAATTTTCTAAATAGTTAAGCGTTTGAAAAACAGTAACTTTTTTTCTAAGTCCAGAAGTACCGGGCTTCTGATCAGAAAATGGGGATGTGGAAACGACTTTTATGCTCATTAATCTTGCAAGCTATAAATGCTCTAAATAAATGCTGAAATGTCCATACCTTTGGACTTGCTCTAATTTTACGAGGCATTGGCTAGCTAGTCACTAGAAAACAAAATCAACTTAAGCTTCACTTGGAAGCATTGATTAAAGTTCTTCAGTCAGAATTTGGCACTGGTGTGACAATTCGGGATAAGAAGCTATGATCCAGATTCTTGTAGTTTTTATAATATTCTAACTCGGTAAATCTCGTAGAAAGTAAAAGCGATCGCTTATTCTCTCATCTCCTTTAACTCTTCCCAAATATCCCGCTAATGGCGAAGAAAGTTCAATTTAATTTAATTGTTCTAGCAATTGGCTTATAGACAAAACAGGGATGCTCGAACTAAGGAGATTTCCGAAAACAAAACCGCCCATTATTTAGGTCGGATTAAAATATCCCATTTGGGTAAAAGCTGAGAACTTTACCATACGCTTCAAGAATTGAGTGCGAACATCACTGCTTTCAGGTCCATTATCTACTTTCATTTGCAGTTTTTGTGTAAGGTTTTGTTCTTGTTGCGACAAACCATTCTACCAGTCCAGCAAGCTATCGACGATAAAATCACCAGTCTTGAAGGCACTGCCAAAATAAATGTGTAATTGTCTACTATCCTCATCCACAAGACCCCATGGAATATACTTTTCCTCGCAGCCCATGCCATGATCCACGGCTCGATTATCGTCTCTAGTTTTACCATTTCGAGAGTATTCACCGATGTTGACGATTGCCTTGGAATCAATACTCAATCGCTTAGTGCTGCTGTCTTCTTTTTTGTCATCTTTGGCTTTGATATTGGCAAAGATTGCGTCAGTTTCTGGAAGTTTTTTTGGGGTTTACTTTTTACCACATTTCGCAGTCGGTATCCCATCCGATTTAGAATCGCTGCCATTGTGCTTGCAGAAGGTATTTCCTTACCACTAAATCCTTGGATCTGTAGCTGATTCAAACCTTCTTTGGATGTTAATCTTGTATAAACAATCGTTGGTTTGGAATGTTGGTTCTTGCTGGGCATCAGCCTCTGCTAGCTGCCGTAGCGCGATGGCAGCTTGTGGGTGCTTTTCTTCCCATAGCTTGGCTCCGCTATACCCAGATTGCGCTCCAATACACTCAATCCCTGTATGCTTTTCTGCTAACCCTAATTTCACGGTGTCTCTTCCCCACCCAACTATTCTTTCCGCAATTCTTGCACTACTATTAAAATACTTCTCTGTCATCTCGGTTTGAAAGCTTCGCCTTTTTGCTCCTCGCATTTTCTTGACTGCACTTTTCAAGTCTTCTATATGACTTACGCAAAAATGCCTTGAAAGCCTTATTTTACCGTAGGGGCAATTCATGAATTGCCCCTAGATCTTGTTCTTTTGCGTAACTCCTATTCTATTTGCGATACGCTTAGAACTTGGTCGGTTTTGTTAACTTGTTCCACTATTTTGCTGGCTGCTGCTTAGACATTCTTTTAAAATTATACTGCTGTGGGTACTTTTTTACTCGGAAATTGCCTAACGATGTAAAACACGAACAAACGCTACAATCCCATTCTCTACAAATAAACCAACACGATAATCACCCACTCGAATACGATAAAAGCCTCCATATCCTTGAAGTACTTTAATATTGCGTATTTTCAACAGATCTTTTGCCCCTTCTACCTCTTCGACAACCTGCTGAACACGCTTTAAAACCTTGCTATCTTTGAGAAGCTTCAAATCCTGTTTGAAAGTTTTTCGGAACTCAAGCTGCATATTTACCGCTCAAACAACTCAAATATTTTATCGCGCTCCACATTTTCGCTATCTTTTCTCTCAGCGATCGCCTTAGCCATCGCAACCTCTTCCATAGCCTCATAAAACAAATCTAGAATCCAACCACGCTTTTGTATTAACAACTCGTGTTGCAATTAGATCCATTAAATTTTTGCGGAACTTATTCCTCTCATGCCCTTCTTGGGGAACTTCAAGGATATCGCGCCCTAGAAATTGACTTTGACTTACGATTGAGAACTTCTAAGGTTTGACGACTAAACTCGCGTAGGTTTTCGACTCCATCTTCCATTGGCAGCTTATCGCTAAAAAATTGCCAATTATCCACCGTCGAAAAGCCCTAACATTCGCCTTTATAACTAGGCAGTCATAAATAACGATCAAATCCGCCACAAGCAAAAGCAATAAAACTAAGTGCTAAAGAATATCCAGAATATTGTTTTAGTAGTGCGGTTGCTCGGAATTTGTTGTAGTAATGATGCTTGTACTGTACACAATCGAAACCCATAATAAAGAAGAAAAGAACTTTTAAGTGCGAGCCTGTTTTATTCTTTCTCTAATCCAACTACACACGAACTAGCTCATTTAGACCAAGCTGTCTCATCGTCAAGAAATTTGACTATGAGACAGTCTTATATACCCTTGCCGATGGAGAGCCTGCTTATAGAAGCCGATCCCTATTCCAAGTAGCTAAAGTTAAAGGCTCGTGCGGTAGCGATCGCGCTTGTATATTTGGAGATAGGCGATCGCGCTTTGATGTGATGAAGAGTTACAAAGAGGCGATCTCTATACCTCTAGGACTTAGCCATGATTACAAATGCTAATAACCTTTTTACGATTTTTTGAGAAAGGCGATCGCTTCAACGTGAGAGGTTTGCGGGAAAAAGTCGATGGGTTGGATGCGAGTGATTTGGTAGCGATCGCCTTCGCATAATAGCTTAAGGTCTCTTGCTTGGGTGGCAGGATTGCAACTGACATAGACAATCCGATCAGGAGAATGCTCGCGGAGATATTGAATTACAGATAGTTCGCAACCCTTGCGGGGTGGATCGAGGATCACGATATCTGGCTGCACATTGAGTGTGCTGATGAGATCTTCGACTTTACCAGTATGAAAAATTACGTTATCAATGCCATTAAGCTCAGCATTTAGTTTGCCTTGAGCCGTCGCCTGTGGCTGGATTTCGATCGCGATCGCCTGTTTAACTTGTTCAGCTAAAGGTAAAGCGATCGTGCCGATGCCTGCATAGGCATCTAACAAAATTTCGGTTCCTTCTAAGTTAAGTTCGGCTTCGATGATCTTGAGCATCTTTTCCGCTTGCTCTGTATAGACTTGAAAGAAAGTATCAGCGCGCAAACGGAATGTTAAACCTGCAAACTTCTCTAACAGATAATCTTTACCTGCGATGCACCGACTCTCGCGTCCCATAATTGCATTAGTTTTGTCAGGATTACAATTGAGAATTACACCAACGACTTGAGGGTAGCGCTTCAACCAAGTCTGAGCAAATGCTTCTAAGTTGGGAACTTCCCAATCCCGTGTTACCAAAGTAATCAAAATCTCGCCTGTATTCCTGCCAATCCGCAGCCCTAAATGACGTAGTAAACCTGTATGAGCATTCTCATCATAAATTTCCCAACATTGGTTATGGATATCTATCTTAAGTTCTTCCAACATCGGATCGAGGCGGATATCTTGGGCAGGGCATTGATTGAGATTAACAATTTTGTGACTTCCCTTTTGATAGTATCCTGCTTTGAGATTGCCATCTCGACCAGTCGCTAAAGGATAGGTAACTTTATTGCGATAGTGTAAACCTTCCTTCGCGCCAACAATTGGCGAAATTAACTCTTGAAGACTGTCAGGAGCAAACCCACCGATCCGCTGTAAGGCTTGAAAGACAATATTTTGCTTAGTCTTTAACTGAGCAGGATAGCTAACTGCTTGCCATTGACAACCGCCGCATTTATCCGCCACGATGCACTTAGGACGGACGCGATCGCTTGATGGAGTCAAAATTCTTTCAATACTTGCCTTTGCAAAGTTCTTTTTAACAAATTCGAGCTTAACTTCAAGATGATCGCCTGGCACCGTATTAGGGACAAAGATCGCAATATTTTCATAACGTCCCACTCCATCGCCGCTATCTGCGAGATCGTCGATGGTGAGCTTGATTTTTTGTCCCTGTAGTAGCATATTTTCCTGAGTTAGTAGTAATTTTAGAAACAGCGCTTTGCAATGTTTTTAAAATTCAAAGAATTAATCTGTACCTGCCCATGTCCAGATGGGATTACCATCTTTTACTTCTTTTTTAAGAATGGCAGGTGTAAGGCTATTGGCATCATACATCCCCGTCATGTCTAAAATTAGATAGACATTGCCCTTAGTAAACCGCATTCTTAAGTATGAATGCCCTTGAAATTGTTCCTTATCAGTAAGAGCTATACCTGCGGCAGCCTGACAGTTTTGATATTTGCGCTGGAGCTTTGCACCCCAAGTTACGCTAAATTCATCACTTGAAACAACTTTAAATTTACCTGCTAGCCAATCTAGTTTAGCACTACCATCAATTGTATATCCTCCCTCGTAATAGGGTCGCCCCTTTTGCGTCAAGATAACTTCAGAAGGACAAAGTGGTTGAACAGCCTTAGAATTAACAGGATGAACTTTAAGGGTCAGAGACTCAGCGGAGACAGAGTTAGGAATGTTAAGAATAGTAGATTGGGCGATCGCTAAAGCAATGACAAATGCTGTGCTTTTAAACATAATTCAAGATTATAAGGTTTTGCAATATTGACGAAATTTAGGAAAATTTTCTCCCACTTTCTAGATGAATAAACTTTATAAGGTAGTGAAGTGCTTAGCAATATATAATTTATGACTATGTTAATTCGATTGTTTCAAAAACAAGACAGCGATCGCATCGCTCAGTTATTTCACGATACTGTCCGCGAAGTAAATATTCACGATTATTCAATCGCTCAAGTTAACGCATGGGCGCCTGAAGATTTGCATATTGAAGAATGGTCTGAGTCTTGCGCTAAGAAATTTACTTATGTGGCGGAAGAAGAAGGAGAAATCATTGGGTTTGGTCAACTAGAAGCCAATGGTCATATTGATTGTTTTTTTTGCCATAAGGACTATCAGCGTTGTGGAGTTGGTACGCGGTTATATCGTGCGATCGAAGCTAAAGCTCTGGAACTAAGAATAGAGCGTTTATTTGTAGAGGCAAGTATTACCGCGAGACCCTTCTTTAAAAATAGAGGCTTTGCGGTTGTTAAAGAACAGCAAGTAACTATCCGAGGTGAGACCTTCACAAATTTCGCGATGGACAAGTCTCTTAAGAAGTATTTAAATCAAAATTCAGAAAAACTTGAACCTTGTGTAATCGCTACTTTCTATCATTTTGCGAACTTAGCTGATTACAAATCCATGCGTTCTGTAATTATAGATTTTTGTAATAGTCATGATCTTAAAGGCATGATTTTACTCGCTGAAGAAGGCATAAACTCGACGATCGCAGGTAGTCGTGCAGGAGTTGATGCACTATTAAACTATTTACGCTCCGATCCGCGATTGCAAGCACTAGAGCATAAAGAATCTGATTGTGATGTTATGCCCTACCAAAAGTTACGGGTCAGATTAAAGAAAGAATTAGTTAAATTTGGTGTATCTGGTATCGATCCTAGTCGCGAAGTTGGAATCTATGTAGAGCCAAAAGATTGGAATACGCTGATTGCCGATCCTGATGTATTAGTGATTGATACGCGCAATATTTATGAAGTAGATTTTGGAACTTTTCAAGGGGCGATCGATCCGAATTTAGACTTCTTTTATGAGTTTCCTAAATATGTAGAAGAGAATCTCAAATCTAATAAACAGCAAAAGATTGCGATGTTTTGTACAGGCGGCATTCGTTGTGAGAAAGCTAGTGCTTATATGCTGGCTCAAGGGTTTAATGAGGTCTATCACCTCAAAGGTGGCATTCTTAAATATTTAGCAGAAGTTCCAACTGAGGAAAGTCTTTGGCAAGGCGAATGTTTTGTATTTGACGATCGCATTGTTACTACAGGTTGAGAATCTCTACTCGTAAAAAGGTTTAACGATCGCTTGACCAATCGCCAAAAGTTCAGGATGACTAACGATTAAAGTGGGGAAATTGCGCTGACTGTAATCTTGTCTTATTTGTAATGGAAAGATATTTTGAGATTCTTCTAAAGGAATCCAAATAGCACCGATCGCTTTGAGGATTACCCAAGCAGCCGCAATGTCCCAAATCTTGGGAGTTGCCTCAACTGCGCCAATAGTCGAACCAATCGCCACAGTCAAAATGTTGTAACTTGCTACACCTAATATCCTTAGTTTGAAAGGAAATTTCGATCTGCCCATTTTTTCGAGACTGCGAGAACAGGCACTGAAAAAGTAATTGCCGATCGCATCAGGATCAGGTGAAACTTCGGACAAATGAAGTGGCGTATCGTTAAAGAATGCAGCCGAAGTATTGTCATCTGACCAGCCGTAAATATTTTGACGTAATGGTGGCATTGCTACATAGCCAAAAACTGGCGTGCCGTGATGCAATAAAGCTATGGAAATTCCCCAAATCGGAATACCTCTTGCAAAATTAGTTGTCCCATCAAGGGGATCGACAACCCAAGCCCATTCGAGATCGCTTAAAGTTTGGTTTGATTCTTCAGTTAAAACTCCAAAATCGGGAAACTCTTGTTCGAGCGCAGCTTTAATGTAGGCATCAGCCCAGCGATCGCTCTTGGTGACCAGACTGCCATCATCTTTAGTAATTGCGGATCTTGCTTGCTCAAAATCTGCCATTAAGCGATCACCAACCTGCTGGGTTAACTCTTGAATAAACGGAAGAATTATTGGGAAGTTATTCATTACGATAGAATGCGATCATATTAGGGATCAAATTAGGACTTATGAGGATTTTGTAGACCTATGAACTTTAGTCTGAACCTAAGTCTAAGTTTAGGTCGCATTTTGGCGATCGCAACCAACGTATTTCGCGAAACAGTACGTGAACAGGTGCTTTATCTATCATTGCTTTATACAGCGATTGTTGTATCGGCGATGATCATGTTGCCAGAGTTTTCCTATGATTCATCGGCGAAGATGATCGTTGATACAGGGCTAGCCGCGATCGAGATCGTAAGTTTAATTGTGGCAGTGTTAGTTGGCACAAATCTGATCAATAAAGAGATCGACAAGCGGACAATTTTTATTCTCATTGCTAAGCCTATGCACCGCACTGAGTTTGTGTTAGGTAAACATTTGGGCTTGACTGCTGTAATCGGAGCGCTAGTCTCGATTATGACGCTAATCTTTGTTATCTTAATGACAATCAAACAAATTCCGATCCCAATTTTTGCGATTTTGACTGCCAACTTTTTTATCTTTTGGCAAATTATGTTGGTTGGTGCGATCGCTATTTTCTTTGGGACATTTACAGGCTCACTAATTGCTTCTTTGCTAACCCTTGCTGCTTATTTAATTGGTAACTTTAGCCGCGATTTGTTATTACTCGGCGAAATTTCTAAAAATCCTAGTTTGCAAATGATTACCCGCACGTTTTACATGATCTTGCCAGATTTATCGCGAGCCAATCTTAAAAATGAGGCGGTTTATAACATTCTGCCAAGTCTACTCGATATGTTTAGTAATGGCATTTACATCTTGAGCTATGCATTATTAACTTTAGCTGTGGCAATTCTCATATTTGCACGTCGTCAGTTTTAAAAGAAAAGCCGCGCAATGCGCGGTTTTTCTTTTATAGCAATTTGCTTTTAAACCTACCACAAGCAATAATATAAAACCCTTTGCGGGGCTTCGCCCTGCGACCCTTGTCGGGGTAAGTTTGATCAATAACTGCTGTAAGCAGTTGGGATGTTCGGTAATGTTACAAGGCAGCTTCTTTTTTGAGCATTTCGCGATCGCTTATTTTTGTGCTAGGTGTTTGAAGCGCAAAATAGAGCTTGTTCAATGCACTCAGATAAGCTCTTGCGGAGGCAACGATGATATCGGTGTTAGCGGAATGTCCTGAGAGCGTACCAACATCAGGATGCTTAAGTCGAATGGTAACTTCGCCGAGAGCATCGATACCAGCAGTGACCGATTGCACTGAATACTCGATCAATTGATTCGGCACATTCACGATTAAGTTAATCGCTTTGTAAATTGCATCAACGGGACCAGTTCCTACCGAGGCGTCAGTTATTTCTTCCCCATTAGGCATCCTGATCGTAATCGTTGCCGTAGGAATAGCGCGATCGCCACAACTTACTTGGACTTGTTCAAGTTTAAATGCTTCAGGAGCATGACGAATTTCATCATTAACGATCGCCTCTAGATCGCGATCGCTAATTTCGCGCTTTTTATCAGCAAGTTCTTTAAAGCGAACGAAAGCAGCATTGAGATCCTGTTCTGAGAGTTCAAAGCCAAGCTCTTTGAGTCGAGAACTCAAAGCATTACGCCCCGAAAGCTTACCAAGGACGATCAAGTTATCAGTTAAACCAATTGACTTAGCATCCATGATTTCGTAGGTGAGGCGATTTTTCAACACCCCATCTTGATGAATACCCGACTCATGAGCGAAGGCATTTGCACCAACGATCGCTTTGTTGGGCTGCACTAACATCCCTGTGAGATTGGACACAAGACGCGACGTTTTGTAAATCTGCTTGGTATCGATGTTACAAAGTGGCGCAGTCGATTCCGTAGGACGACCAAGGAACCCATTAAAATAAGTGCGACGGACATGCAAAGCCATCACCAATTCTTCGAGAGCAGCATTGCCCGCACGTTCACCAATGCCGTTGATCGTACATTCCATTTGTCGCGCCCCATTTTTGGCAGCTTCAAGGAAATTTGCGACAGCCAAACCCAAGTCATTATGACCATGCACCGAGATCACCGCGCGATCAATATTTGGCACATTGTCTTTGATGCCTTTGATCAATGCTCCAAACTCAGATGGAGTCAGATAACCCACCGTATCAGGAATATTTACAGTGCTAGCACCTGCGGCGATCGCGGCTTCTAGCACTTGATAGAGAAACTCAGGCTCAGAGCGTCCCGCATCTTCAGGCGAAAACTCAACATCATCAACTTTGGATTTTGCATAAGCAACCATCTCTGGCACGATCGCCAAAACTTCAGCGCGAGTTTTACGAAGCTTGTATTCCAAATGAATATCGGAAGTAGCAAGAAACGTATGAATCCGACCTCTAGCCGCAGGTTTTACAGCTTCGGCAGCCGCATCAATGTCGAATTTAGTAGCACGCGCTAAACCGCAGATTATTGGACCAGTTTCTGTGCCGACGAGTTTAGCAATTTCTTGAACTGCATGAAAATCGCCTTTGCTAGCAAAGGGGAACCCAGCCTCAATGATGTCTACACCAAGTCGAGCCAGTTGCTGAGCGATTAGCAGTTTTTGCTCCACATTAAGGGTTGCCCCTGGTGACTGTTCACCATCGCGCAGTGTGGTATCAAAAAAGATAATTCGATCGTGAGCAACTTTGGACTCTTGAGGTGTTACTGATGTAGACATAATCCGTTATTTCATGAATGTGTATTGTGAAAACGTAACAACTGAAAGGGGCAAAATTCTTTGAAATAATCTGATTGACAATAATCTGACAATTTATAGCGATCGCTACAGAATTAAGCTGTTGCCATCTTAGCCTTTTTATTTGAAATAAGCCAAGCTATAACTACTGTCATAAAAGTTCAATTTTAACGCTGCAAGTCTAAGCCCAGATATGATAGGCTTACTCATCCGTTTAAGATTTACGATGCCGCGCATGGAATCTTTGCCTGAACCTTCAAAACCTTTTGGCGATCTTATTAAAGCTGATCGTGAATTGCCAATTGTTAATCAAGTCGTTGATCCGACTTTTGATCAACGACTTGATCAAAAGTCGGATCAAATATTACCTGCATTAACAAAAATCGCTCCACGCGATCGCCTTACATCGACAATAGCCGCATCTGAGCTGCGACCGAAGGTAGCATTACCAGAAATTGATCCGCGTGATCGTTTCACATGGTGCAATCTGGCAATAATATTGAGCATTCCATTAATTGGGGGATTAGTGGCATTGGGACTCATTTATCTAAATAATCCCTCAGCAATTAGTTGGCTTGCTTCTTCCGATACTCCTGCTTTTTACTCTAATTCATTGTGGAATATTCCTAAAAGCCTTCCCCAAATTCAATCAGAACTAGGGAAAAGTCAACTTAAGCTAGGTGAAAATTTTAATCTCAAAACTGGTGAAATTATTTATACAGTTTTGGAAACAGAAACTCAAAATATTCGCGAAATTAGATTTTATCAGCCTATTCGCGATCGAGGTGAAGAGAAATTTTTGTTAGTAAGTACAACGACGATCGCAGGAATTGATGAATACTTTGTGCGATCGCCACTACTCAAATATGCCACTTATGCTATTCCTGAAAGGTTACAACCAAATCGCAATCGACTTCCACTCAAAAAGCTTTCATTACTAGATAATTCACCCACTAAACTTAGCGATCAAAGTAGCGGTATTTGGTTTACAACATCAGCAAGTGTTGATGGTATTACTTATGGGCAAATTTATTATTTTGTGACCGATAAGCGATCGCAGCTAATTGAGCTAAATACATGGACAAGTCCTGCGGGAGAGCTTCCTAAATGGCGTAATGCACTATCTAGCAATTCTAATTCTGTTCAGTTGGTAGTTAATCAATCTCAAGCGTTTGAGCCATTGTTCTTGATTTATCAGCTTGAAGAAGATAGTGCAAGTTCTATTGGCAAAGTACAATTGCGACCAGTGACACTAAATGAAGCGAAAGATCAACCCAAAGCTTATCAAGATGCTTTAGTGATGGGGAGTGTAGGGTTATGGTCACCTGCTCTAGGCAAATTTAATCTCATGGTGGATCAGTTGCGATCGCAAGGAAAAAGCCTATCGCCATTTTTGCAAGAACAGTATGACATGATTGCTTTGCATGCCAAAGTTAGCTCTGAACGAGCGCAGAAACCAAATTCTAATCTTGGGGAAAAAGCTTTGATTAACATTATCGATGGACGATGGACTGAGGCATTGGCGATCGTTAATGATCCTACTTATAAAGGAGATAATGTAGCAAACATGTTGGCTAAATACCATCCGCATATTTGGCAGAGAGTGATGACAATGTTGACTTTTACAGACGCTAAAGAGGTCAAGCTCTGGGGAGGATTGGTAGTGTTGCAGCAGAATGGCTTGCGACGGGCCGAACATTGGCTAAGAGAGCAAAAAGTCGATGCTAAAGATTCCAATCAATTATTGCAACGGCTCGATCTTGCCCCGATCTCTCTCAATCCTCAGCAATTGTTGGGAACAGTCTCCTATATAGGTCAAGGCAATGCTGGAACTGAATGGTTTTTACCGCCACCAAAACTCGAATCAGGGCAAGCTTGGTATGAAATCAGCATTGATCTGATTAAAGATGGTACTACATGGCGCAATGAGCCATTTAGCGAACTTAGCGATCGCTCATCGATTTTACTATGGAGAATTTTAGGGTTTTCAATTAATAACAGTCTGGGTGTTGTGTTATACGATCCTTTTGGGAAAGCCCAAACAGCAAACCTGACGGCTCAGTCGCTTTGGGTTAGTGATTATGGAAGGTTGAAGATACTAGCTTCAGGTGAGGCAAGTCTTGCACCATTACTCAGCAAGAGTATCATTACGCCTCTTGTCACAAGTGGTGGCGCTTTTGAGTCTGCCATGGGAACGCCCGTTGAGTGGCAAACTCTTTCGTCTAAAGAGATTGACCGCCTTATTCGCACTTTGTATAGAGAGTTGCAACGGAATGGTCAAGTCTCAATAAGTATCGAAGATTTTGGTGTCTTGGTACAGCAGCAATGGACGCTCTCGGCAGTTAATTTAGACGGGTCTAAGAAACCTACATATTTATTACTTCTTGATCGTTCTCAAGTTGATTTAGGCGATCGACATTATCCTTTAGCGATCGCTTTTTCGAGTGATGGTTCGCTGCTATTCAGTGATATGAGTGGTGGAAGAATATGGATGAATATTTTGCCTAGCAGTACTGAAGGACAGATTCTCACGCTTCGCAATGGACGTTATGAAATGTGGAACTTTCGTTAATGATTTATAAAATTGTCAGCGGATCGACATCGATCGCCACTCTGACTGCTTTAGAATTAACTAACATTCGTAACTCTTCTAAACTCGGTACATTAGCTAAAATTTCATGGGGAAACTTAAGCAAAATCTGCCATCGATAACGATTTGCAACTTTGGTTATAGTTGCGGGAGTTGCGCCTAAAACATCCCAAGCATTATTTAATTGACGCAAATATTCTGCTAATTCAGTCGCTGATTTTTCAACAGCGCGATCGCTCTCACTACTGAGATGAATCAACACCATTTGCCCCATTGGTGGATAGCATAAAGCCTCGCGCATTTCTAGTTCGGTCTGCATAAACTCATCAAGGCGATAGTTTTGTACAGCTTGCATCGCAGGATGTTCGGGCGTATAGGTTTGCATAAGCACTCGGCCATCTTCCTCCCCCCGACCTGCTCGACCTGCCACTTGCAGCAAGGTCTGGGCAGCTCTCTCGCCTGCACGATAGTCAGAAAAGTTTAATAATCCATCAGCCGAAACTACGCCCACTAATGTGACTTGAGGAATATCTAGCCCTTTGGTGAGCATCTGCGTGCCAACTAATAAATCTGCGGCTCCTGAACGGAATTGATCAATGAGCAGACGATGCTGATCTTTATTGCGGGTTGTGTCACTATCAAAGCGAATCAGACGAATATCGGGAAACAATTTGGCGAGTTCCTGTTCAACTTTTTGGGTTCCACTTCCAAAATGTTTGAAATAGCGTGAACTGCATTGAGGACAGATTTTGGTCTGGATTTGCACATAATTGCAATAGTGACAGCGTAAATGTGGCACTTTCGGTTGATGTGCGGTCGGTGAGATTGGATCGTGATAAGAGAGTGAAACATCGCAGTTAGGACACTCAGCAACATATCCACAGGAACGACAGGATACAAAGGTGCTATGTCCGCGTCGATGGATAAACAGAATTCCTTGCTGTTTGCGTTCTAGCATTTCTGTGATCGCCTCTTGTAACTTGCCGCTCAAAATCGAATAATTACCTTCTTGTAACTCATCGCGCATATCGATAACTTCTATAGGGGGCATTGGTTTATTGCCAATCCGATTTGGCATCGTTAAATAAATAGAGTTAGCTTCTTTCTGAGCAAAAATCATTTCCGCAGAAGGAGTTGCCGAGCCAAGCACAAGCGGAACATTTTCTAACTGCGATCGCCATTGCGCGATCGTTCTGGCGTGATAGCAGGGCTGCGGTTGATCTTGCTTAAAGCTCTGATCATGCTCCTCATCCATCACAATTAAGCCTAAATTAGCAAGAGGTGCAAATACTGCTGATCGAGTGCCAATCACAATTTGAGCTTCACTTGTAAGCATTAATCGCCATGTGTCAAATCGTTCGCCGTCTGATAACTGGCTATGATAAACATTCACTTTTGTATCGCCAAATCTTGCCCGAAAGCGATCGGTAAGTTGAGGGGTTAAGCCAATTTCAGGAACGAGAACTAGGGCTGATTTGCCTGCTTCGAGAACTGGGGCGATCGCTTGCAAATATACTTCGGTTTTGCCTGAACCTGTGACGCCATGCAATAAAAATTGTGATGCAGTTTGATCGGCGATCGCTTTCAGTATTTGTTTTAAAGCGACCTTTTGATCCTCGGTCAAAGATTTAGGGCGATCGCGTGTCACCGTATGGCTTTTACCGCCCAATCGTAGAGATTCTCTTTTAGCGATCGCTACATATCCTTTATCTACAAGAGTTTGCAAAGTAGAAATTGATGTCTTCGCGATTTTACATAACTGCGTTTTTAAACACTCTCCGCCTTGATGTTGTAAAACTGTAAGAATTTCTATTTGTCTCTGAGTAGCTTCGCTATCACTAGATTTCAGTAAAATGACTATGTCTTCATATTTTGGCTGCGGTCGATTTGGCATCTCTAAAATCGTTTCAATCAATTCTAATTTTTGAAGTTCTTTTAAGCCTGAACTTGTATATTTACCAAGCTTTTGTCGAATATAACGTCGGCTAATTCCTTTAGAATTATGCTTATGTTCTTGCAAAAAATTCCAAACTATTTGAGCGGCACTTGACAATTTATATTGAGAGTTTTCTACTGTGTTTGGCGGAAGAAAATTCTGGTTTTTGATTTTGATTCGGTATTGAGATTGATCTAATAATTTAGGTGGAAGTGCTGTTTTGACAGTCTGAATCAATGGCGTACGATAATAGTCAGCGGTGCGAGTTAGCATTTGCCAATAGGTTTTTGGAAAAATTCCTGAACTAACGACTGAATTAATTGATTTAATTTCTGTATCACCAATTGTGGAAGTATCAGAAATTTGTAAAGCGATCGCACCGACATGGCGACTACCTAATGGAACACTAAGAATATCGCCAATTTGAACATCGATATCTTCGGGTACGCGATAGGTAAGTAAATCGTCAAGGCCAATGCAATCAACTAAGACGCTCACAAAGCGATCACTAGATATGGTAATTAAATCAAGTAGTTCCATGTTATAAATAAATTTTTTGAGAACCCGATATATAGTTTAGGATGTTTAACGCTGCACATTTTCAATTTCATGAATAGCGATCGCCAAGAATTATTACAACATATACAGTTATTACTTTACAGCTTTCATTATTGGACTGGAGATCACTTAATTGCCACATCTAGTAACGACTCACCAGCAGAAATTGCAAATTTATTGTTCAATGCTGATTTTATAGTTGTTTCTCATGGTTCTGAAGTCGATCCAATTTTTAACTATGGCAATCAAAAAGCACTCGATCTTTGGCAAATGGATTGGCAAACTTTCACATCAACGCCATCTCGGTATACGGTTGAGCCTATGGAGCATAATGAAAGAGAAAAACTTTTAGCTGAAGCAAAATCTCAAGGCTATGTTAGTAACTATCGTGGTATTCGGATTGCGAGTAATGGCGATCGCTTTTATATAAATCATGTCATTCTCTGGAATGTGGTAGATAAAGAAGGCACACTATGGGGACAAGCCGCCACTTTTCGTGATTGGGAAGCGATCGCCCCAAAATCGTCATAAAAACTAAAGATATGGTAAAGCGTCATCTTTACTTTTTATACATTAAAATTATTAACGATTAGATACTCCCTTCCCACTATAGAAATAGACATACAAAACCAAGGATTAGCGTTGCGGCGCAAAGCGCCGCAACGTCTAATTTTTCACTGGGAAGGGAGTAAGATTTAATACAAAGCCTTGCTACTGCTATTTCAACCAAGAACTATGATTATTGCAATTCCAGAACCGTTTAAGACTGTAGTGACCTTTGCTCATCCTATTCTCATGATTTTAACTCTGCTTTTAGCATTTTACGCAGGTTATCTTGGGTTTCAATATCGTAAAATTCGTAGTACTGAAGGTGAAGAGAAAAAAGCTCTAATCTCAAAACGCTACAATATCTTGCATCATAAATTTGGGTCGGTATTTTTAGTGTTGATGGTGGTCGGTGCGATCGGTGGCATGGCTGTGACCTACAACAACAATAGCAAGCTTTTTGTGGGATCACATTTGCTAGCTGGCTTAGGCTTAGTCTTCTTAGCCGCTTTGTCGGCTTCGCTAGCACCGCTGCTGCAACAGACTAAAGAGTGGGCAAGGAGTACCCATATTGCTGTCAACACCGTGATGATTGGTGTGTTTGTATGGCAAGCTGTGACGGGTTGGGAAATTGTGCAGAAGCTTTTAGAGCAAATGGCAAAGCCTGCCTAAGAATAAATAACAAGAAAAAAGATAGGGGTAATTCATGAATCGCCCCTACTTTTTATCGATAGTTTGTAAATTGGAGCGCGAGGGGAAAGTCTTCTGACTTTACAAGTTGAATGATTTCTTGAAGTTCATCTTTTGATTTAGAAGTAACTCGCAAGGCATCGCCTTGAATTGAAGCTTGACATTTAGGAAAACTATCACGAATAGTTTTAGAAAGTTTTTTGGCTTGATCTTGTTCGATTCCACGCTGGAGCTTGATCTTTTGGATCACCCGATTACCGCTAGCTGATTCAACTTCGCCGTAATCAAAGATTTTTAGGGATAAGCCTCGCTTAATTGATTTAGTTTGCATCAGATCAACTATAGCCGTAAGCGTAAATTCGCTGTTAGTTTTAATGGTAACTAGTTCTTTATCAAGCTCAACTTCTGTATTACTACTTTTTAAATCATAACGACTGATAATTTCACGGCGAGTTTGATCGATCGCGTTAACAAGTTCTTGATGATCAAAATCGCTAACAACATCGAAAGAATAACTAGAAGCCATAAATTTATTTCAAATTTTATATGTCAGTACTGATAACTAGAATAACAAAAAAACAGCGAAGAGAAGCAGTGCTAGTCTTTTCTGATTTTTGTTATTCCCACAGCCGCTTTCCTTCCTGACCTTTTAAACGATCATGAGTATCACGCAAAAGCTTTGGTATATCTAAATTTTCAGGACATCTAGGCAAACAATCACCACAATCTGTGCAACGAATTGCTTTACTACCAGGAAACCAATGTCCTGCATTCTCAAACATTTTATAGCGATATTTTCCAAATTCCACCATATCAAAGCTGATCGCTAAATTTCTAAGCCGCAGCACTTCAGGAATATTGATCTCTTCAGGGCAAGGTAAACACTTATAACATTGCGAACAGCGATCAGCTTCTAAAAGCAGATAACGCTGATTCATGCGATCTAGAACCTCTATTTCTAACTCTGAGAGGGGGTCATCATTGTTCCAAGCATCCTGATGCGAATCAACTTCGGCTGGGTTAGCTGCACCTAAACTGAGAGTATGCACGCGAGGATCGCTCAGCAAAAAACGATCGCACATATACAAAGCTGTAAATGGATAACAAACGCTTTTTAATTCTTCAGGAGGGCTGTAAAGCATTCCGCCCTTATCTGATGGCGAGATGATAAATACACCCATGTCTTTTTCGTGGGCAAGTTGGACAGCAGGTGCATTGCGCTGATTGAAGTAATAATAATGCAAGTTTACTGACTCAAATAAATCAGTGCGAATTACGTCCAGAATTACATCAAGCGGCGCATGGGTAGAAAAACCGACATGACGAATAATCTTTTGATCAATTGCCTCTCTAACTGCTTTCATACAGCCATTCGGATTTTTTACTAAATCGAGATGTTCACTTAAATTAATTCCATGAATATCGAAGTTATCGATATAGTCCACGTTCAGCTTTTTGAGAGACTGTTCAATCTGACGCCGCATCGAGTCTGCATCTTTAGTCGGGGAGATTTTGGTAGTCAGATAAAAGCGATCGCGTTGCTTGCTCAATCCATTCCGCATCGCTTTACCGATAAATTCTTCGCTCTTGCCATAGCCTTGAGCCGTTTCAATATGATTGATACCAACTTCTAAAGCCCGCAAAATCGTTTTATGAGCATTCTCCGCCGATTCTAAGTAGCGCATCGCTCCTAATGAAAATACAGAGAGGAGCATCTCAGTTTTGCCAAAACGACGGTAGCGCATAGTTCATTTAGTAAATGAACCTATTTTAATCCAAAACCTGATTTACAGTGCTTTGCGCTCAAACCAAAACCAGTAAAAATTTTGAAATGGTTGCGAAGCAACCATTTCAAAATTTTTACTTTGGTTCGTTTGATCGGAAATTGCTGTAGGGTTATGAAGCTAAAGCGTCCTTTCTAAAGTGCATTTCTAAAGGGCATCTCTAAAGGGCATGAATTACATTGGTAACTACTCCCCAAATATGTAAATCAGTATTTTCGTCTATTTCAATCGGTTTAAAGGATTCATTCTCAGGCATCAGCCATACCTTATTTTGATGTCTGCGAATACGTTTGACGGTTAGTTCTCCATTTACTACCGCAATCACAACTTGACCATTAGTAACTTCGATGGAGCGATCGACAATCAACATATCACTGGAATGAATTCCCGCATCTTTCATTGACTCCCCCACAACACGGACAAGAAAAGTCGCATCAGGATGTTTAACAAGATGACGGTTCAGATCGATGTTATCGTCAACATAGTCTTCCGTAGGCGCAGGTAAACCTGCGGCAACAGGATTGAGATAAAGAGGTAAGCGAAATTTAGTTTTTCTCTCAGTCTTGAATATAGATTCGACGGTTATTCCTAATTCTATTTCTTCAGGCTCTCCTGCCAAAGCTGCTAGGATCTCGTCAGCAATGCGAATTGGTAGTCGTACAGCTTTTGTGGCTTCACCATATTTCCCCGTACCTTGTGGGCGACCAGCACCTTCTCGTTTTCCTCCACGTGGCATTTGATTTACTCCAAATCGATCTACGCTTAACTTTTACGTGAATAATGTACGTTTATCATAAAATTATACTCAAAATTTGTTATATGTAGAGCCTTTTGCTTTAATTAAATCAAAACAAATTTTATTAACGTGAAATCATGCTTAAGGAAATTAGTATAAGTAAAAATTATAAATACAATATTATTAAAAATGGTGAAAGATGCAAGAACGAAATGAATCCCAGATGTCTATGATGGTTTTGGAAAAAGAACCAGCGAAAAAATTAAAATTTGCTAAGAATAGTGGATTTCAGGCTGAACTAAGACAACGAGTTGAAAAACTTTTTCAAAGTACGAATCTCAAGGAACGAGATTGTACTCCAATGTATACAAAGACAGCGATCTTGTTGTTTAGTCTTTTTGGACTATATTTTGGATTAGTTTTTCTTGCTCAGACATGGTGGCAAGTAATTCCCTTATGTGTTGCCCTTGGCGCAGTAATGGCAGGCATCGGTTTTAGTATTCAGCACGATGGCGCTCATCATGCTTATTCTGATGCACTCTGGATAAATAAGCTTATGGGTATGAGCTTAGATTTAATTGGTGGAAGTTCTTATATTTGGCATTGGAAACATGATGTATTCCATCACACCTATGTAAATATTGTTGACCATGATACGGATCTAGAGGTAGGGATTTTTGGTCGGCTTGCACCTTCTCATCCACGGCTTCCATTTCATCGTTGGCAACATTATTATCTTTGGGTATTGTATGGATTTCTAGCAATTAAATGGCATTTTTATGATGATTTTAATAGCTTGATTACTGGCAAAATTGGCGATCGCACCTATCCACGTCCTAAAGCGGCTAATCTCGCCATACTTTTAAGTGGCAAGCTTGGTTTTTTCACACTTGCTTTTGCAATTCCTTTACAATTTCATTCTGTTTGGCTCGTTTTAGCTAGCTACGGATTAGTCGCTGTAACCTTAGGAATATTACTTAGTGTGGTATTTCAACTAGCGCATGTAGTCGAAGAAGCAGATTTCCCAATTCCAGTTGCAGAAATCGGCATGATTGAAAATGATTGGGCGATCCATCAGATCGAAACAACGGTGAACTTTTCCCGTCATAATCCCTTGATGACATGGTTTGTCGGTGGGCTAAATTTTCAAGTCGAGCATCATTTATTCCCAAATATTTGTCATGTTAATTATCCAGAAATTTCAAAGGTGGTTGAGCAGACTTGTCAAGAATTTGGTGTGAAATACAACCAGCACGATTCTTTCTGGGCAGGATGTGTTTCACATTTTCGGTGGTTGCGCCGCATGGGAATAGCAACATAGCGCTATATCTAAACTCAAAAAAAGCGAGAGAGCGCTTAGCGCTCTCTCGCTTTTTTTTAATAACTATCAGTTTTGCTAACTGTGAGGTTGGTGAGTTGCTGATTAGCTTGATTAAGACGATCAGCGATCGCTTCCCGCACATCGCAGTTAACATCTGAATCAGCGAGAACGTCTTGCGCCATTTCGCGATATTCTGCACTAGTAGTGAGGTCTACTTGATCGATTTGGTTTAGGTTTTCATAAACAGTCTGAGGAGAAACCGAATCATTGCTTTCCATAATTTATTTCTGTTGTATGTTTAAAGTTAAAGCTATCGCTTTAACCAAATAATTTCAAAAACTTTGCTTTGCAAAGTTTTTGAAATTATTTGGTTTTAAGGTAAATCGGTGTCGCCCATCAGGTAGCGATCACATTCACGTGCAGCACCACGACCTTCATTAATCGCCCAAACAATTAGGCTTTGACCACGGCGGCAATCTCCTGCGGCAAATACACTGGGAAGACTGGTAGTAAATTGACCATGATTTGCTTTGACATTACTGCGAAGATCGCGTTCTACATTTAGCGAATCGAGCAAAGGCTGCTCAGGGCCAAGAAAACCCATCGCCAACAGGACAATCTGAGCAGGAATGACCTTCTCAGTACCATCTACTTGTTTAGGAATGAACTGACCTTTTTCATTTCTTTCCCATTGCACTTGTACTGTATGAACAGCTTTTACCTGTCCATTTTCGTCTCCCTCGATCTTAGTTGCTGTAGTGATATAAGCCCTTGGATCGTCACCAAACTTTGCACTAGCTTCTTCTTGTCCGTAATCCATTTTGTAGACTTTTGGCCATTCCGGCCAAGGATTGTCTTTAGCACGGGTCAATGGTGGTTTAGGCATGATTTCTAGCTGGACGACACTATTACAACCATGTCGGATTGATGTGCCAACGCAGTCAGTACCAGTATCGCCGCCACCGATAATTACAACATCTTTACCTTGAGCAGAAATAAAATCATCACCAGATTGTCCGTTAAGAACTGCTTTGGTATTTGCAGTTAGAAATTCCATTGCAAAATGAATACCTTTTAGTTCACGCCCTTCGATGCTCAGATCGCGAGGTTTAGTTGCACCAGTACAAAGAACTACAGCATCAAATTCTTTGAGCAGATTTTCCGCAGGCAAGTCTTTACCGATCTCAGTATTGCAAACAAATTTCACACCCTCCTGCTCAAGGATATTCAAGCGTCGCAACACGACTTTTTCCTTTTCCAACTTCATGTTAGGAATGCCGTACATTAGCAATCCACCTGCGCGATCGCTACGTTCGTAAACAGTCACCCAATGCCCTGCCTTGTTAAGCTGGGCCGCCGCGCTAAGTCCTGCGGGTCCTGAGCCAATTACAGCGACTTTTTTGCCTGTGCGCTTAGCTGGAGGTTCAGGAACGATCCAGCCTTCTTCCCAACCTTTGTCAATGATTGAGTACTCGATATTCTTGATTGTTACAGCAGGATTATTTATCCCTAAAACACAGGAACCTTCACAAGGTGCAGGACAAACTCGTCCTGTAAATTCTGGGAAATTGTTAGTTTTGTGGAGACGATCAAGGGCTTCCCGCCATAGTCCGCGATAAACTAAATCATTCCATTCTGGGATCAGGTTATTGACTGGACAACCGCTTGCCATGCCACTGATTAGATTGCCTGTATGACAAAATGGTGTCCCGCAGTCCATACATCTTGCGCCCTGTGTACGCAGGTTCTCATCGGGCATATGAAGATGAAATTCATCCCAATTTTTGATGCGATCGCTGGGTGCTATTTCAGATGGTGCTTCGCGGAGGTACTCAATAAATCCTGTCGGTTTTCCCATAGATGTTTTCTAATTACAAATCGTGAAATTAAATTGTTGCTATTGTTCTACAGTTTAGTACGCTCAGTGCTTAGCGCTACACATAATATTAGTTAAACCTATTAGTTAAACCATACGACAAAGCCAAAGAGATTGCTGCCAAATGCACTTAGCATCTCATTCCAAACACGACTATCGGTAACAGCAGTTCCTTTTTCGAGATAGGGTGTGGCGGATGTACCTTGAACCCATGACACTAAGTCAAACCCACGAGGCTCAGTAAAAATTCGGGCAAAATCAATGCTCAATTTGTCGTCGCGCCAGAATGGAATATTCTTTTTCCCATCAAGGATCATGCTAATTTCATCAAGAGATTTTAGCCAAGATTTCACTATTGCATCAGTAACGCGAACTTGAGGAATTACGGATAGTTGTTTAGGATTAGGAATCCATTCGCGATCATTATCGGTTTCTGCCAAAATCGATTTCCATGACTCTCGACTGAGACTAATCACTGATTTCAAATGATTTAGAATCACGGTCATCCGTTGCGGTTCGACTAAAGAGAATTTGCTCAAATGCACTGCTGAGATTAAATCTACAAACTCAAAAGGCTCAAAACTATAACCATCAACATTTTTATTGCTAGCCGTTAATAAAAACTTATGAGGTGTATCGAAATTTGGGAAGAATAAATGCGCGCAAGCAGCAAATAACTCTCGACTATCATAAGCTCGTAAAAATTCGCCGATCGCTCCCAATACATGAGTATAGCCCTGTAACCACAGTGTATCTCCACGATCAAACGCGATTAAAAATTGCTGTGCTTGTTGTTCAGTAACTCCTGCATTTGTTACAGCATTAAAAATTTGCCATAACATTTCTTTATCTTCTGCTTTGCCGTTTCCATCAAAATCTAAACGGATTAGTCCTAATCGTAGGGCAAGTTTTAGGTTTTGATCTTTGATCGGTTCAAGTGTGGTGCGGACAGTCGCCAGATCATCGATCCATGCTTGAAAAACTTGTTGAAGTGCGTCGTAAGTTAAAATTTGCGGCTTAGGATTTTTAGGGATTGGTAATCGCACAAATGGGATCGATCCTCCCAGAGGACTTTGAATCATGCCATAGCGATATAGCGACTGCATCAGTCGTTCGGTACCTCTTACAAATTGGATTACACCTAATCCAAAGCGACTTTTGTCATCTTTCGGAGAACTCTGTAAATAATCGCTGAAGGCTTTTTCCCCTTCAATAAGTTTTCCAGAAGTTAGATAAGGATCTAATAAGGGCGAGATCGCGGCATTAGTTGGCTGCGAGGCAATCGCTGTTACCATAATCAAGCAAGCGACAAAAATAGCGATAAGCGATCGCCATATCCACGACATTTTTTTTGGCATATCCAAATCCCCAATCGCAAAAAATAATGATGTAAACCAAGCTTACATCATTATTTTTTGTATATGAGCAGAAAGCGCACGAAGCTTGTTTTCTACTTATTTCTTAGCAATAGGAGCTAATATCTTCACCGCAGTCATCTGCTAAAAAACAGAGTGCACGAAATCTTAAGCCGACAAATTCATCAAAAAGAGGGTTAAATTTACAAAGTGGTGGAATGTAAATAATGGGATGACCAAAAATTTTAATTGTTCGCTCAAATGGACATTGAGCAGGAATTAGTTTAGCGATCAAATGTGCTGTTTTTGCTTTCCGAATCTCAAAGTTGTCGAATTTCTGGCGTAAAGGTTTTAATAGATCGAAGTTATTTTTAGATTTAGGATTTCCGATATATTGGTTTTCCCCACCAAACCCTGTGCTGTTAATACTTGACATGTTCACCAAACGCTCTCTGAATCAGAGTGTGTACATTTAAAACATTTACGTAACTTATCTTAACATAATCGCTTTAAATAGAGTGTCAAAAAATACATTATTCATGCTTATGTATGAACTTTCATATTCCACCAGAGCAATAATGACTTTTCTGTAACTCTTTATCTGTAACTCTTTATAAGTCAGAGTGTACCCATTTTTATGTATTGGCGATCGCAAGCTCTAGAAAACACAGCCAGTCGCAAAGCCCTTGCTGTAATTTTTTGGAGCTTAAAACTCAGTTAGAGGACTTGAGCTTTGACTTGATTAGAGTCGGTTGGGGATCGGGCCGCGCCGATCAGATAAAGTGATCGAATCTTGCAGAAATTGGCGCAAATGCTGAACATGAGGATTATCGGTAAAGGTATCTAACTTCTCAAGTGCTTCAACTAGGGTTAGATTTTGACGATAAAGCAATCGAAACGCAGATTTGAGTAATTGTTGAGTTTGCTCGTCTAAGCCCGCGCGATCCATGCCGACCCGATTGAGTGTACGCACACGAGAGGGATTTCCCTCAACCAATATATAGGGAGGGACATCCCGCTCAATTCGACTCATTCCGCCGACCATCGATAAGCGACCAATTCGTACAAACTGATGTACACCTAAAACCCCACTGAGTCTAGCATTTGACTCAATATGCACATGACCCGCTAAAGCGACCCCATTGGCAATAATTACCCGATCCTCAATTTCACAATTATGTCCCACATGGACATAAGCCATTAACAAATTACTGTTACCAATACAGGTAACTTCATGTGCTTCGTTGGCGCGATTAATTGTCACATATTCACGAATGCGGTTGTCATTACCAATTTGGACTAGGCTATCAGCTCCAAAATATTTCAAGTCTTGAGAGTCTAAACCGATCGCCGCTCCTGGGTAAATTTGGTTGCGATCGCCGATTACTGTCCGTCCTTCGATGATGGCATGATGTCCAATGACAGTATGAGCGCCAATTTTCACCTGCTCACCGATGACGGCATAAGCTCCAACTTTGACAGTCGGATGTAGTTGGGCATCAGGATGCACTATGGCTGTCGGATGAATAAATTCAGACACAGGCGCATGAGACACAGGCATAAAAAGTTTGGCTCGCTTGATACTTAAGATAGATCGCTTGATTTGCGATCGCTTGGATCGCCAGATGAAAGATTAAATTTGAGATTAAATTTGAGATTTAAAGATTAGATTAAAGACTAACTAATGAAAACATCAATTCACCCTCGCAGGCAACTTGACCATCGACTTCTGCACGTCCATGCATCTTACCAAAGCGCTTGCGTGCAACTATTAACTCTGTCGTAATCGTTAAGCGATCTCCTGGAACCACAGGGCGACGAAAGCGTACTTTATCGATGCCCGCAAATAGAGACAATTGTTCCTCCATTCCTGGTAAATGTCTTAACACAATACCGCCTACTTGTGCCATCGCCTCGACAATTAATACACCTGGCATGATCGGACGATTGGGAAAATGTCCTTGAAAGAATGGTTCATTAAAAGTGACATTTTTAATGCCTGTAGCAGATTTATTCGGCACAAAATCAATAATGCGATCAACTAACAGAAATGGATAACGGTGAGGTAATAATTTCTGTATATCTTCGATCATCATAATTTTACTGGGAGGGCTAATTGCACCGTCAGTATCCAAATCAGGGCTATCTATAATAGTTTCTTCGGTCAAAATTGACATACATATTTAATTATTAATTTTGCAGTATTTTAGGGCTAGGCTGATAAAGCATTGCGCCATCAGCCTAGTTTATAGATTTTTCTATGGCGATCGCAAACTCAGCGTGAAGGTTATGACTCGCTTTGAAGGCAAGAATATGCGCTCTCGGTAAAAATCCTAGCAAGCTTAGGTCACCAATGAGATCTAAAAGTTTATGACGACAGGGTTCATTGTCAAAGCGCAGGGGTGGATTTATCCAGCGGTCGCCATCGCAAACGATCGCATTATCGAGACTGCCGCCTTTAATTAAGCCTGCTGCACGCATTTGGTCAATGTAGGCCGCGAGGGTAAAAGTACGCGCTGGAGCAATCTCTTGCACAAATTCATCACAAAAATTGGCGATCGCTGGAGACCAGCTAAACCACTGCTCACCAATCGCCTGCGACGGAAAGTCAATGCCGTAGGTAAAGCGCAAAGTATCCGCAGGAATCGCAGTCACAAAGCTATCACCTTTACGCACTGTAACTACTTCTGCTAGTGGCTTTAGGCGATCGCCATCGATTTGAGTTGTGATACCGACCTTAGCGATCGCCTCTACCCAAGGCAATGCGGAACCATCGAGTATTGGCAATTCGGGGCGATCAAGTTCAATACAGGCATTATGCACACCCATACCAAACAAAGCCGAAAGCAAATGCTCTACCGTACGCACACTACTACCATTTTGGCGTAGCTCAGTTGATAGTTGCGAAGCCGAAACTACGCTCGTATCCGCCGCAATCTTGGCACCACCATAAATAAAATAGCGCCCTGTATCCATCGGGGCTGGACTTACAGTCACAGAAACCTGCTCACCACTATGCAACCCAATTCCCGACAGCGAAAATGGAGCAGCGATCGTCTGTTGGTAAAGCATGGCTAAAATTTCTCTCCTAGACCAAAGCTAAACTGAGTGCCACCATTTGACGCTAAGCCATAGTCCACCCGAATTGAGCCAAGCGGGGATTGTACCCGTACGCCAATACCATAGCCAGCACCATTACCAGGTTTGTTTCTTGCAGCGGCAGGATTACCTGGGACAGATGAGGCTGAGCCTAAATCAGAACCATAGTCGAAGAACAACACGCCACCGACAATATTAAAGACGGGAAAGCGATATTCTGCCGAGAAGATGCCAAAACTGCGACCACTACCAATTCTGCCCTCATCCCAGCCCCGTACTGAGTTACTACCACCGAGTTGAAATGCTTCGTAAGGAGGTAAAGAGCCGATCACTGTGCCCGCTTGAATATTAAAAGCAAGAGCTTGTGTACCTTCCGAAAAGTTCAAAAAATTCACAGGCATAAAATAGCTATAGCTAGCCCGAACCCGATTTAAGAAAACCGAACCCAATCCAATCGGGATTGATTGCTCAGTCGCAATCCGAAATACTGATCCAGAAGACGGCTTAATCGGATTGTCTCTTTTATCACTGGCATATGCAAGCTGTAACAGTAGCAAGTCATCTTGTCCTGTGCCGCTAGCCGTAAGAGGATTGCCCAGAGAGTCTGTCGCCGCAATCTGATTGTTAGTGTTGTCAAGGACACTGACACGCTGATAACGGAAACCTAATGAGGCAGTTTCGCCAGCGTTTAATGGGCGGGAAAAGCTAAAGCCAGTTCCTAGTCGATTAATGACTGGCTGGTTATTGCCAGTACCAATACCAACATTGCCATCAAAAATATAACTAAATGAACGTTGATTGAAAATGTTGGCAGTAAATGAAGTGCGATATGGATCGCCTGCTAGCCAAGGATCGGTGAAGTTGAGGTCAAATAATAAAGTAGTCGTACCAACTTGAACATCTAAACCAAGTTTTTGATTGTTACCACCAAGATTTTGTTGTTGGAAACTGACTGTACCAAATAATCCTGTTGATGAACTAAGCCCCGCACCTGCGGAAATTGAGCCTGTGTTGCGTTCTTTGACATTGACCGTCACAATCACTTTGCGTGGGTCACTACCAGGTGCAAGCCCAATGTTTAGATCTTCAAACAGTCCTAAAGCAAATACTTTTTGTAAATCACTTTGAACTGTATTTTTATTGAAGATTTCGCCTTCTTTGATTGTCAATTCACGAGTAATAATGAAATCGCGGGTAGTCCCAGTGACAGGTTTTCCATCTTTGTCTACGGTTTTACCTTCCTCATTGATAAATGCAACTTTAAGCCCTTCGATCACGCCTTCTGATACAACCAAATTGATGTTGCCTTCAGGTGTAGCTTTAATGTCAACAATTTGAGCTAAAACAAAGCCCCTATCTTGATAGTACTTTTCTAGTTCTTTGACGCCTGCTTGGATATCTTTGAGGTTGGTAATTTTGCCAATCTGCGAGCCAAAAATGCGGTCAATTACGCCTTTTTCTAATACTTGTGTGCCTTCAGTGTTGATCGCTCTGAGAACTGGATTTGGTAACACAAAGAAAGTTACTCGTACGCCAATGTCAGTATCTTCAGGCTCGGCTTGCACATTTGAGAAGAAGCCAGTAGCAAATATGGCGTTGATGTCGGATTGTAGTTGCGTTCGGGTTACAGTCCGACCTGGTTTTGTCGCGATCGCATCATAGATCCTCTGCTGAAGTTCAGCTGGCAGTGCAGCCTGTCCTTCTGGAGTTTTAATGGCAACTTCCCCGACTAATACTTGAGTCTCAGCCACAGCTGGTGGGGTTGGAGTTGCTGATGGAATCGTAAAGGGTGATGATATGTTTGGCTGAGTTGGTATAGTTGGCTGAATTGGTGTGATTGGCGGAGAAGGCTCTTTAGGAATGACAGGAGGAGTAGTGGGCTGCGGAGTCGGCGCTTGAGCAATCTCTTGCCGTGCAGGGGCAGCCTTTGCCAGCATAGGGGTTAACAGTGATGTGCTGAATGCGGCAATGGCTGTGAATACGAGCAAGTTTATACGCATAGAGTCTTCCAAACACCTACAGGATTTTTTAACAGGAAACTTTTTAACAGGAAACTATCGAGGAGCAAATGCAAACAGGCACTTTTTAAGATTAGTAATTAAGTTACTATAACTTTCAACATCCCCATATTGCTAGAGACTTATTTTCTAGAAACTAAGAAATTATGAGCGGCGCTTTATATTAATTACTACCTTTTTCTTGGTTTTACAGCAATTAGATTTCAAATCTAATACAAGCAATAATATAAAACCCTTTGCGGGGCTTCGCCCTGCGCCCTTTGTCGTGGTGGGTTTGATCAATAACTGCTGTATATTGATTTTATATTGCTAAGACTCGCTTCATGACTTCTTGATAAGCTTCAGTAATATTCCCGAGATCTTGGCGAAAGCGATCTTTGTCCATAATCCGATCGCTAGGATCGATGATCGTTTTATCCCAGAGTCGGCAAGTGTCAGGGCTAATTTCATCGGCTAGCAGCAATTGACCACTATGATCAACCCCAATTTCAACTTTAAAATCAACCAAGATTAAGTTGCATCGATCAAAAAATGTTTGCAGATGTTTATTAATATCAATTGCAAGCTGCTTGAGTTGAGCAACTTGTTCAGGTGTCGCAAGATCGAGCATGGCGACATGGGCATCGGTAATTAGAGGATCGCCAAGATCATCATTTTTGTAGAAAAATTCGACTAGTGGTTGTTTAAGGATTTGTCCTTGTTCAAGACCGAGGCGCTTGCAAATACTACCTGCGGCAATATTTCTGACAACTACTTCGATCACTAAAATCTTGACGGCAGCAACTTGCATCTCGTTAGGCGATACTTGCTTAATGAAGTGGGTCGCAATGCCTTGAGTTTCGAGATACTGAAAAATATGTGAGGCGATCGCGCAGTTCATTTCCCCTTTGTTCGCGATCGTGCCTTTTTTTAAAGCATTGAAGGCAGTTGCGTCATCTTTGTAGCGCGACAGCAAAATATTTGGGTCATCTGTAGTAAACAGAATTTTGGCTTTGCCTTCGTAGAGCTTAGTTCCACTCATGAATATATTGCGATTAGTAATTTCTTAAATATTCTATAGCAATTTCAAACCCAGAAAAAATGGAGTGATTTGTGTTCTATCTTCTTCTAAATAAGAATAGTCTTACTTTTAGTAATCAAATTGCATGAAACAACAACAGTTTTCTCATCTGTTACTCGGTATATTAAGTGATAGAGGAATTTTTGACTCTTTCGCGCATCTCATAACATCTAAGCGAACTTACTAAACTGATTTGAAAATTGCTACTTGACTACTCTCAGCGAGTAACGCGACTGAGATTCCAAGAATCACTTCTTAGAGTTTCTGCTTCATAGCACTAGCCTTCCGAGATTTACTCTCTTCAGGTCTTACAGTCGCTCCACAGACATTCACCGCAAGCCCTGCGGCAAGAATATTTTTAGCAGCATTGATATCACGATCATGGTGCGTATTGCATTTAGGGCAATCCCACTCTCTGATATTTAAAGGCAACTTATCAACGATATGTCCACAATGTCTACATCGCTTAGAACTAGGGAACCAACGATCAATCTTGACAAAGGTGCGACCATACCAGTTGCACTTATATTCAAGCTGTCTAACAAGTTCACCCCAACTAGCATCACTGATAGAAAGAGCAAGCTTGTGGTTCTTGACCATATTCTTCACAGACAGATCCTCGACTGCAATCACTTGGTTTTCACGAACCAATCGAGTTGTCAACTTGTGAAGAAAATCATTACGAGCATCGCT
>JBBRMK010000030.1:0-48756 GCA_038230875.1 Pseudanabaenales cyanobacterium | reverse complement strand
TCACTTGCCGTATGACAATATGGGCAATTACATTTATCATGTAAAAATCGTAATTTTAAGGTGATTTTGTTTTCTTCTTGCTTACAACTTTCAACGGTTGTATTCGCTAGATTTAGTAAGCTGTCAAGATGTATATCCATCCCTATATTTTAAAGTGATTGTATCTCATTATACATTTGTCCCCGCAAACCCAGAAGAGCCCAATTTATTTTAAACAAAGTGGACTTAAAAAATATCCTGTCTGTTCAATTTCTCTGACTGTATTTACTGGGTCTTTGAGTACAATTAATACGTCAAAATCTGAGTCTGGAGTTGCATCGCCTCGTGCTTGAGAACCAAATAGAACGATCGCTATTAATTGATCCCTATAAGTGTCGATCATGCGATCGCGCAATTCGTTCATGATTTCATTTCGCTGTGGATGCTTCATGATTGTTTTGCTTGCCTATCAAAATCAGGTCAATTTCCTCAAGATTGGAAGTGAATTTTTAATAGTTGTATCTTAATCCTAAACTAAAACAGCGATCGCCTATATCCATTATCACGAATTAGCAAGGCGCTAAATGGATAAAGCATTAAATTGGGGAATCAATATTTGATGCTGACTTTTTGGTTGTGCTAACTATTTGAATAATTTCTTGAATATCAATCGGTTTACTGATGAAGCTATTCATACCTGCATCTAAACAAGCTTGGCGATCTTCAGGGAAGGCATCGGCAGTCATGGCGACAATCTGAACTTCAATTAGCGATTTACGAATCAATTTTGTGGCAGTCAAGCCATCCATTTCAGGCATTTGTATATCCATTAAGATCAGATCGTATGACCGATCTTGAACTGCTTGGAGCGCTTCCACACCGTTGTTTGCTAGATCTGGCTGGTATCCAAGTTTTTTGAGCATTAAGCTTGCCAGAAGTTGATTCACTTTATTGTCTTCCACTAAGAGAATTTGTAAAGGGAAATTTTCGGCGATTTTCTCTTCAGCTACACTCTGGATTGGTTGAGACTTTTGAGGTTGCTCTAGCACCGTACTTGTTGATACAGCGATCGCAAAATGAAATATTGAACCTTGACTAACCAATGGCTCCATTGACTCTCGCTTCCAGTCTAAGGTTGGCGTGCCGACAATTTGCCCCAAACTCTCCACCCAAATAGTACCGCCCATCGCCTCGATCAGGCGTTTGCAAATTACTAAACCAAGTCCAGTTCCACCATATCGCCGACTAATCGAACTATCCGCTTGAGTGAATGGTTGGAATAATTGTGAAATCCGATCGCTAGGGATACCGATACCAGTATCAGCGATCGCAAACTTTAGCTGATATTTATTAAATTCGGGTTTATTAAATTCGGGTAATGATCGACCCGTTATTGAGATAGAGACTTGACCTTGCGGTGTAAATTTAATACCATTACCAATCAGATTTAGTAAGATTTGACGCAGACGGGCGCGATCACCGATCACTGTAGCGGGGACATCAGCAGCGATCGTATACTGGAGCTTAATCTGTTTGGCGGTTGCATCCACATCTAGGAGTTGACAAACCGCACTGACGACCTCTTCTAGCACAAAACAATTTTCTTCTATTTCTAACTTTCCTGCTTCAATTTTAGAAAAATCAAGAATGTCATTGATTACAGTCAAGAGGGCATCGCCGCTCTCTTTAATGATTTTGACAAAGCTTCTTTGTTGATCGCTAAGGTTAGTCTTGGCAAGAATCTGGGCCATTCCCAATACCCCATTCATCGGCGTCCGAATTTCGTGACTCATATTAGCCAAAAACTCACTTTTAGCTTTAGTTGTCGCTTCCGCTGCTTCTTTTGCAGCGATCGCGATTGCTGCTTGTTTACGAACACTAATATCCCGAATAAACCAACAAAGTTGAATCTGCTTGTCTTCAGGATTTTTGTTTTTAGTCACCGATAGTTCGGCTGGGAAAGGATCGCCTCTCCGAGGACTAAGCGTAACCTCCCAGATCACTTTTGAGCCAATCGGTTTAGCCAAAAAAAGATCGAGTTGTGTGTAGAAATTGCTACGGTCTTCTAAAGTAATAAATCCAAAGAATGGCTCACCTATCAAAAAGTCGCGTTTTATTTCCATCTGGTCTAAGACAGCCTGATTTGCTTCTTGTATTTTTCCTGAGCTATCTGTAACTAAGTAACCATCAGGAGCAAAATTAAATAATTTTTGGTAACGAATTCGTTCGATTTCTAGCTCAATATTTTGCAATCTGAGATTTTCATCGCTGACAGTCAAGTCCTCATAAGCATCTTCCAATTTTTTATTTGTGATTTCTAGAATAGAATTGCGTTCCTCTAAAAGCATTCGCTCAATTTCTATCCGTTGTTTTTCAACTTGCGCCATTTCAGCTTGTTTGATATCGCTAATATCTTGAGCCGAACCCAAAATTTTGATTACTTGATTATTTTCATCTCTAGCAAAAACGACTTCTCGCGATCGCAACCAAATCCAATCACCATTTTTGTGTCGCATCCGATATTCATTGCTGAAGGCTTGACCATCTCTAGCAGTTTTCCATTTGTCTATCTCAGCTACTAGTTGAGGCATATCATCGGGGTGGATAAGCCCTGCAACCATATCGGAACCGCCTTGCTGAATTTCTGCTGGGGTATAGCCCAAGATATCGACACACTGGGGACTGATATAGAGATTAATCCAAGTCCTTGGATCTAAAATGTAAAGAATTTGGGGTGAACATTCGATAATTTGTTGAATAAATTGTTTGTCTGCTTGTGATTCTGTTTCTGCTTGATCTAACGATTGATAAACTTGCTTCGCCATTGAGTTAAAGGTTATCGATAGAGTTCGCAGTTCAGCGATCATTTGATTTTCTGGCAAAGGTGCTTGGCGATCGCCTTTCGCGATCGCTTTACTAACTTGACTCAACTGCACAATCGGACGAGTGATCCATTGAGCTGTGTATGAGCCAGTCGTAAGTATCGCCAATAAGACCAATCCACACCACAAAATTGTCCATTTAATATTTTCCTGAATTTCGCTTGCAAAGTCAGACTCAGGAATCACCGTCACCAATAACCAATCAAGCCCGTATTTATCTTCGTAAGGTGAAACATCAACATAGAGCGGATCTCCCACAGATGTTATTTTTAGATGGATTTTAGTTTGAATTTGCGATAGATTGCTATATTTCTGTTGTAATTGAGTGGCGACTAGTTTCGTGATCACATTTTGACTTTTGCTAGCCGATAATCGAGATGGAGCGCCGCCGACTGCATTTTGGATAAAAGGGTTTTCTAGTGTCGAGGTGGCCACTATAGAGCCAGAGCGATCCACCACAAAAGCTTGTCCTGATCGCGAAAAATTTAGCTGGTTTAAAAAAGTACCAATCGTTGATAAACGCACACTACTACTTAAAACCCCTTGAAGTTTTCCCGTATTATCTTTGATCGGTGCGATCACATTAATGCCCAATGTCGGAGCATCTTTATAAACATAAACTGGCGACCAAGTTACATCTTTAGCTTCTTTCCCAGCGATATACCATGGGGTTGTGCGATTATCAATTTTCAAATTTCTAAAATTCTGCTCGACTTTACCTTGGTTGTTAACTGAATAATACTTTCGAGTGTTGCTATCTTCAACAGGACTTTCGATTAAATAAACCTGCCCTAAAGCAAATTGTTTGCCAGTTATTTGTTTAGTTTGTTCTATTGCTTCTTGACTAAACAAACGCATATAGCCAATCATTGCTCCTGTTTCATTAGCAAAGACAATCGATCCTAAAGCGGGAGAGAGATTGATCGATTGCCAAAAGTGAGTTTGCAGTTGCTCAAAGTTATTTATATTAAGTGAACCATTTTGGAGCGCATTTTGAGTTATGACAACTGGCTGCTGTTGAGCTTCTAAAGTATTGGCAAGATAGTCACTGACTCGACTGCTGGCTTGAGTGCTTAACTGATTCGCTAGTTTTTCTAATCCCATCTGTCCACTGCGATAGGACAAATAGCCGACCATTCCCACCGCGATGATAGTTTTTACCATAAACGGAACAATCATCACCCATCTTAGGGGAATGCTTAAATATGGCGATCGCTGATCAGAAATACTCATTGGGATTCCGTTTAGAAACTTACTGTAACCATATCATTTACATTTGAGCTTTGATATGGGATCTGTGAGTTTGCGATCGCCTATCAACTAAGCTCTAATTAACTAATGTTACGTGGAAAGTTCTAAGACCCTCACCCCTAGCCCCTCTCCCAAAGGGCGAGGGGAACAAGAATTTTTCTGGGTTTTGCTCCCCCTCTCCTCTTTGGGAGAGGGGGCTGGGGGGTGAGGGCGATTTTTGCTCTGCGTAACATCTACATACAAAACCACTAACTTGCTTGAGATTCGATCGCACCTTCGGCTTCATTAGCGATCGCCTTTAATTTATCCAGCATATCTGAAGAAACATCTTGCCACATACCGCGTTGATTAGCTTCGAGTAAGCGTTCAGTCATGTCTCGCAATGCCCAAGGATTACTCTTCTCGACAAATTCGCGGACGGCTGGATTGAAGATATAAGCTTCTGCTATACCCTCATACATGAAGTCAGAAACGCAATTAGTGGTGGCATCGTAAGCGAAGAGATAATCGAGAGTTGCTGACATCTCAAATGCACCTTTGTAGCCATGACGCATTGCTCCTGCAATCCATTTCGGATTAACTACTCGAGAGCGATATACCCGTGCTATCTCTTCACTAAGTTTGCGGACTTTGGGCTGGGATATACGCGAATTGTCACCAAAATATACTGATGGAGCATTGCCAGAAACTGAAGCGATCGCGGCAGTTAGCCCACCTTGAAACTGGTAATAATCATCAGAATCAAGAATGTCATGTTCGCGATTATCTTGATTTTGTAATACGATTTGCATATTGCCGAGCCGTTGATTGAATGCTTCTGGAGCCGACTTCCCTTCAGATTTACTTGTATAGGCATAGGCACTCCAATTGATATAAGCCCGCGCTAAGTCGGCTTCACTTTCCCAATTTTGCGATTCGATCAAACCTTGCAGTCCCGCACCATAGGCGCTAGGCTTAGAACCAAATACACGATAGCGCGATCGCTCCTGAGCTTGTTCTATAGTCAATCCTTCTGTTTGCCAGCGCGCTGACTCTTTCTGAACTTGGGCAGCCAGAGGATTTTGATCGGCGGGTTCATCAAGATTAGCAACCGCATTCACAGCACTATCAAATAAATCAATAAGATTGGGAAAGGCATCCCGAAAGAAGCCTGAAATCCGCAAAGTTACGTCAACGCGGGGGCGACCTAAAATTGATAAAGGCAAAATCTCAAAATCGATAACTCGTCGCGATACACCGTCCCACACTGGCTGGACGCCAATTAAAGCAAGGGCTTCGGCGAGGTCATCACCTCCCGTTCGCATCGTCGATGTTCCCCAAATCGAAAGTCCCAGCGTTTGCGGATATTCGCCATGTTCTTGGGTATAGCATTCAATTAATACATCCGCAGCTTTGCGTCCAATATCCCAAGCTGTTTCTGTAGGAACGGCGCGAATATCGACTGAGTAGAAATTGCGTCCTGTCGGTAATACTTCTGGTCTGCCTCGAGTGGGCGCTCCTGAAGCTCCACTGGCAATATATTCGCCATTTAATCCGCGTAATAAATTAGTGATTTCTTGCTTGGTTTTATAAAGAGAAGGTAAAAGGCGATCGCTAATCCAATTAAGTTCTATTTGAATATTGTCCCCCTCTCCTACGGGAGAGGGGCTAGGGGTGAGGGCATCGGGTCTAGTAGGAGTGAGGGCATCTACCAACTCTGCCGCGTATTCTTCAATTATTTCCACAGCATCACCAATAATTCGGCAATTTGCTAAACGTGGATGAGAATTTGATGCAAGTAACTCGCCCAAATCGGCAGTAAGCGGATCAAAATCTAGTTGCCAATCCTGCGCGATCGCTCTAGTTAGTCCCATGCGATTAAGATTAGGATTTCTGGCGATCGCCACAACTAAATCCCTTAACTGTCGCCCTTCAGGACATTGCCCAAAGATATGCAAACCATCGCGGATTTGCGCTTCTTTAATTTCGCAGAGATAACCATCGGCAGTAGTAAGAATCGTATTCAGCGAATCTTCTAAACGGTCTAAAGAAATTCCTAAATCTTGATGGAGATTTTCCTGTTTGATTAGCTCAGTTAGGCGATCACGAATCATGCCTAAACGAGATGGATCAAGTGTTTCGGCTTCATAATATTCATCGATCAAGCCTTCTAATTGCTGCAAACCACCATATAGCTCAGCGCGAGTCATCGGTGGCGTAAGATGGTCGATAATTACTGCTTGCGATCGCCGTTTAGCTTGAGAACCTTCTCCAGGGTCATTGACGATGAAGGGATAGAAATGAGGCATTGCTCCAAATGCAGCTTCAGGATAGCAATTCTCAGAAAGAGCCACACTTTTTCCAGGTAGCCATTCTAAGTTGCCATGCTTGCCGACATGGGCGATCGCATTTGCCTTAAACACTTCCCGAACCCATTGATAAAAAGCCATGTAATTATGGGTAGGTTCCAGATCGGGCGCATGATAATTTAAGGTCGGATCGAGGTCATAGCCGCGAGAGGGTTGGATACCAACAAAAACATTACCGAATTGCATTCCCGCGATCGCAAATTCTTTTTCTTCTCTGGGCTGATCCCACCTTGCCGTAATCCCTGCCTGAACCGGCTCAGGTAATTTCTGAAAATGAGTTTGATATTCTTCTAAAGATAGAGATTGATAAATCTGACGTAATCCATAGGCTTCGCGATCATTAGTTACGCCAGTAGTTAACAACTTCATTAACTCATCGCTAGTTTCAGGAAGTTCCCCAACTATATAACCATCAGTTCGCAAAGCTTTGAGAATCTCCAAACAACTCGCAGGTGTGTCTAAACCGACTCCATTGGCTAACCTACCATCACGATTAGGATAATTCGCCAAAATCAGAGCAATCTTGCGATCGCGCAGATCGGTATGCTTTAGTTTTACCCAATTAAGAGCGAGTTCGGCGACAAAATTAATACGCGATCGCACAGGCTCGTAGGTTAGTACTTCAGTTTGCAGAGCCGAATTTTGTCCTTGCAACGCTTTGAAAGAGACAGCTCTGGTAATAATTCTGCCATCCACTTCAGGCAAGACTACATTCATTGCCATATCGCGAGGCGTTAATCCCTGTGAACTTGATGCCCATGTTTTGCGAAGCCCACCGCTAAAAATTACTTGAAATACTGGTACATTCAGCGTTTCCCAAAGATCGACTTGAGGCGTATCAGTTTTTAGACTTGCCAAAGAGAAACTCGTAGTATTTAGCAAGACATCAACTTTTTGTCCAAACTCAGGTAGACAATAGCGAATTAGTTCTGCTTGAACATCAGGTTCTTTAAGAGAAGAAACAAAAATAGGCAACGGTTTAAGATTGCGCTCAATTAAGGCTTCGCACAGAGCTGCGATCGCGGCAGTATTTCCTGACAAGTAATGAGCACGATAAAAAAGAATGGCAATTAATCCATCATTCTTCAGCATCCTCTGTTCAGAATAAATCCCAATCCTTGGCACTGGCTGAGGAGATTGAGATTCGGCCGCAAAATTAAGAAACTCGATCGCAATAAACTTCAGTAAATTATGATAATTCTCTACCCCAGCTTCAATGAAATACTGCCATACTTGATTTGTTAAACTCCAAGTTGTCGTGGAATGGCTGGTCAGACTTGGATCAGGACGTTCATCCCCTGGTAACACAATCAAAACTGCGCCCGTATTCAGCACAGTTTCTTTAACAACTTCTAATCCATAACTCCAATAAGATTGCCCCCCAATCAATCGTACAATAATCACCTTGGCACTTGCTAAGACTTCTTCTGCATAAGTATCGATCGCTATCTGTTGTTGCAGTTGCAAGACATTCACCACCCGAATCTGTGAAAAATCTTCAGGCAATTGAGCAGTGGCGGCAGCTAATGTCTGGATATCAGTATCAGCAGCGGTAATAATCACGATCGGAGCAGGTTGCTGCTCAACAAAAATCACATTGTCGGTTGACTGGTTCCAGCCCCCTGATATAGTAGCGATACGATGCATTAGTTATCCAAAAACAATAAGCGGTAGTTATCATTATCTCAGAGATAGCAAAATTAAATTTTTAGTCACTTTTTCTAAAAACTAACATCCTCATAAAGATCCATAAATTTCCCTTCAAAGTTGATGCTCGATAAGTGGAAACTGTCTTGCTCTCCTGAGTATGATTTTAAAAACCAAATCCCGTCTTCATTGCAGCGAAAGCATTCAAGGCGTTGACGTTTTATGTTAATTAAAACATATTCTTCGAGACTCTCTATTTGTTGGTAATCTGCAAATTTATCACCGCGATCAAATGCTTCAGTAGATTTTGATAGAACTTCGATAATTAATTTAGGGAATCTCTTTTGATTTTGCGATTGAGTATCTCTAGGATCACAAGTTACCATGACATCTGGGTAATAAAAGCGATTCAATGAGTCTATTCTCGCTTTCATGTCAGAAATATAAACTCGGCAACCAGAACCTCGCAAATGATTGCGGATTATGCCAAAAGCATTACTTGCGATCGTAACGTGAGGATCGTTTGCGCCAGCCATTGCATAAACATATCCATCGATATATTCATGTTTAACATCACTTTTTTCCTCCATTTCAAGATATTCGTCTGGAGTTATATAATCAAACTTTGGTGTTGCAATCATAATTTACCTACATGGGAAGTCATATTTAATTTTCCAGAAACGCTAGAGCTTCGGCGCGTGAATAAACTGAACTGTCTTTAGCTTCATCCATTGCTTTATTGAGGCAGTAGTCTTCATTAATCACTGTGTCTTTCATTCTTTAAGTTAGTCTCAGTTTAGCAAAACTTAGTATTGATAGCGATCGCAGGAAATAATCACTCAAAAAGACCGCTGAACGTGCTTCGAGATGGCTATACTAATTACATTAAAAGTTTTGTACAAACTCAGTTCTCCGATAAGCAGGTTCTCGAAATCATAAAAGTTTTAAAAACAGGAAGGTTTCCAAATACATGGTCAATTAGCAAACAACATCTTGTTTCACTCAAGGAACGTTATTCTAGCAAAATAACCTGCCCAAAATGTGATGAACCTCTTATACTACGAACTGTAAGATCTGGAGAGAGAGCAGGGAGTTCTTTCTATGGATGCTCTGCTTATCCACGTTGTAAATTCACAAAATCTCAATAATAGTTCTCAACGTGATTAGAATGAAAATAGCTATTTTGCGATCGCTGATGCCCATAGCAATCTCAAATTTGCATGGTTTGAGTCTAAGCTAGATGTAAAACTATTAGGCAAAATCACATTAACTTTGCGCCCCAAACGCTTCTTTGACGAAGCCGCATTTCAAGAACGATGGCAGTTTAAGGAATAATTTTTTTATAACATTAGAGGATTTGTAATGTCGTATAGCGATTTTGATTTAAGAAAAGTTAAACAAAATCTTGGAATCAATTTAATTGAAAAAGAGAACCTTTTCTCTTCTATTGAATCTGCTGGCATTACTGCATATCTTCAAGAGACACTGGCGGAAAATATTCCGCTAGCCCGTGCAATTAACACTGAAAAAGCCCGTTCAGAGTTAATAATTGCTAACGTTTTAGTGGAACTGAGAAAAGTTCTAGAGCATAAAATAAGTCTGTTTTCTGGTATTGAATTTAATGTTGACAAAGAAAGAGGGCTAAATGGATTTTGTGACTTTATAATCAGTGCCTCCAGTGAACAATTAATGTTATGCAGTCCAATTGTTGCCGTCGTCGAAGCAAAAAATGAAAATATCATTGGCGGATTAGGTCAATGTATTGCCGAAATGGTTGCCGCAAAAATCTTTAATGAACTGGAAAATGACCAAAGCGTAAAGCGGATTTATGGAGTTGTAACGACAGGGACTACATGGAAATTTCTAAAAATGGATAGCATGGATGTGTATATCGATCTAGACGATTATCCAATTGAAATCCCTAATAAAATCATCGGTATTTTATTGGCAATGGTGTCTCAAAATGCTTGAAATCAAGACTGGTGGCGAAAATGATAATCTTAAGTTTGTAAGAATGTAAATTGTTGTTGATTTATGAAAGTTAGAGCTGCCAATCCTGATGACGTATTGATTATTCTCTCGTTCATTCAGAAGAAATCAGAGTTTGACCGAAGCATTGGCGGATTCTCTGGAACACTGCAAGTGTCTGAAGACAAAATACATAAAACACTTTTTAGAACTAATCCCTTCTCTTATGTTCTGTTCGCTGAGTTAGCAGGGAAAGAAGTTGGCTTTGCTTTGTATGGATTCAGGTACTCATCATTTGCTGGTCAACCGAGCATTTGGCTTGACGATCTGTATGTGGATGAAGGGATGAGAAGTCAAGGTGCAGGAATAGCATTAATGGCTCAGTTAGCTCAAATTGCTAAGGAAAATGACTGCACACATCTTGCTTGGAATGCTGACGCTCGAAATACCTATGGGCTTAATTTTTATACTCGACTGGGTGCAAAAATTACTGAGCAGCATACTAATCGCTGTTTTTTGAGATGGGTTCCTTAGGCAACATAACCGTTAGGGACGAGTGCATCTCAACGTGATTAAAATGAAAATTGCTATTTTTGCGATCGCTGATACCTATAGTTATCTCAAGTCTGCATGGTTTGGGGCTAAACCAGATGTAAAACTATTAGGCAAAGACGCTCATCTCCGCTATATCTAGCATTCAATCGTATAAAATATCGGTTGGAGAATTTTTATTTTTTCTGTATGTAACATCTATTCTTCTAATTGATCTCCAACTAACGATACTTCCACGTTGACAGTGAACAGTCTAGAATATTTTAAAATTATAATCAGCACTTTATAGGAGATTGCCGATGGCGCAGATTAGCACTCGCCTTTACTGGTTGTTCCAATCACTCATTGCTTTTATTCCCTATCTGCTGGCAGGTTTGCTAGCGGGTACGATCGTTCTAGCGCTAGGTGTTTTCATCGCTCGTTTTCTTCTATGGGATTGGTTGTTACCTTTTGAAGAGTCATGTTTGTTGACTCTCAAAAAATTGTCTAATCCGTCCCTAGATCGATACATGATTACTCTAACTTGGATGGCTCAGGGCGAAATTACGATTCCTATACTCATTGCGATCGCAGGAATTCTGGTTTATCGCAACGAGGCGGTTTCAGCTCTGATCTTGGCGATCGGGTTAAGCGGTTCATGGTTGCTTAATGGGCTTTTCAAGTCTTTCTTTCGACGCAAGCGACCCGACTTATGGGCATCTTCTAAACGTCCGATGGATTACAGTTATCCCAGCGGTCATTCCATGAGTGCGATTTCCTTTTACGGTTTGTTAGCGGCGATCTTGACGCAGTCTCTAAGTATTCCTTTAGGGCTTACTGCAACCTTGGCAGCGTTTTTAACCTTGGGAGTGGGATTTAGTCGAGTGTATTTTGGTGTGCATTGGCCGACAGATGTCCTGAGTGGATGGGTCGCTGGTGGCATATGGCTTGCCTCGTGCTTGTACGGACTAGTTCAAATTGGTGGAATTTAAACTGAAACTGAGGAGCGATCAGTAGAAACGCTGTCAGTTTGCTGAACCAAACCATGGCTATTGCTTTCGTCAGCGAACTTTGCTAGCAGCTCGGGCGTAGGTACGCAAATCCAAATGGCTTCTGGAATCACTTCAACCGTGATTGGGGTGCTACCTAGACATTGTCCATCTGCATGAACTTGTAACGGTGGATAGCTTCTAATCTCAATCTTAGCGGCTCGATGAGTATTGAGTCGTTCATGGGGTAGGCGTTCTCCCCGCATAGCTTTAAAGAAATGACGCATATGATCCCATTTGGAGGGGTTATCAATATATATTATGTCCAGCTTACCGTCATTCATTTTTGCGTCAGGCGCTAAGGCAAATTGCACTCCATAGCGAGGACTGTTGCAGATGTTGACTTGCAAGGTACGTAAACGGTGCATCCGTCTGCCGTCAAAGCGCAAGACCAAGCGGTGCTGTTTGAACTGCAAAAAGGTTAGGATACCTGAGAAGAAACTTTTAAAAGCTGCGAAATAATTTTTCTTGATTCCTTCTTTGACTTCATCTCCACAAGGAAACAGTGTGGCTTCTAGACCCACACCTACCACTTCCACAAAGTAATGATTGTTTGCCTTGCCCATATCAAACCGACCACGCTCTCCCTCTACTAGAGTCTGGATGGCTTTGACCAAATCGCTAGGAATATCTAAGCTAGCGGCAATGTTATTGCGTGTTCCTAGCGGAATAATGCCTAGCACAGTTTTAGTATGCATTAATCCACGCGCTACGGCTTCAATTGTGCCATCGCCTCCCGCTACAATCACAAGTTCGGCGCCCGCTTTAGCCGCCTCAGCGGCAAGCCCTTCACCATCTTCATCAGGAGTGGTCGTGCAAAGTTCAGCCTCAATACCTTGATTTTGCAAAGCATCAACAATTTCATTTGACAGATTAGGTTTGTCGGCAGGACCAGAAGTGGGATTGATGATGAGTCGGGTATTCATCTCTGTCGTTTTCCTATTGGTTTGAAGTTAAAAATATGATGGAGGGATAATATGAAAGCCTGCTTATGCACACTTGCTTAGCAAAAGGGGTACAACTCATTAATTCAGATGCATCCAAAAAATGAGCTAATAGAACTAAGCTTTTTGAACTATAGCAGTTAGTTGAAACTTTCCCTTCCATCTATAAGCTGATCTCCTGAACTAACGCGATCGCAAAGTTGTCAGTTCATATATGCTTGATTCTAAGCGAATGGTTGAAATTAGTTACTCTGTCGCCCCAAATTATCAGAGTCGAGATTTTGCAACTTTTGCTGCACGTCAGCTTACTGATGAGATAGCTTTTAGGTTAAAGTTATTTGACTGTCTGTACACTCACACATTGGCAGAGCATCACTCATCTCAAATTACCTTTCAGTGAAATATATTAAATTTTTGGAGAATTGAGCACGGCTAAAAGAATTATCCACCAAGGTACTCGAACATCTGGAATAAACTTAGTTCGGGTTTTGAGATTGGGTAAACCCATTGGCAATAAAAATCTTAGGGAGCGTAAAGAAGCAGGAAGATAACCATATTCATCAACTACTTTATAACGAGATGCTAATTCCGCCCCAATTTGAACTTTTCCAGTTCGTTGCATCAGGTAAGGATCGTTACACAGCGCTGCAATTACTTTACCGACAAACAAAGGAGTTTCCCAATTAAATTTATCTGCGATCGCCTTAAAGCCAAGATTTTTTTCAGTTCCCTCAAGGTTTTCCTCAAGCAACTGGTGGAAATGTTCGGTTCCGACAATACCTGGCCAAAGTGAGATTGAGGCGACATTAAAAGGCTTGAGTTCGACTGCCATATCAGCGGCAAGGCGATCGCACGCAGATTTACCAGTTCCATAAGCTACTCCAAAGATTGGTGCTAATCCACCCCAAGAAGATATTGTAATAATCAAGCCTTGCTTGCGTTGGATCATCATTTTTGCTGCCCAATGACTTGCCACATAGTGACTTCGCAAACCGACTTGATTGCAAGCATCCCAAAGGCTGGTATCCGATTCCCAAAATGGTTTGCCCTTGGCTTCTCGAAGCGATCGCAGTCCGCCATAGGCATTATTAACTAAAAGATCTAATTGTCCCTTTTGTTCACTATTAATTTGGTCAAATAGAGATTTAACTTGTTGATCATCGCTATGATCGGTAGGAACTGCAATACAGATTCCTCCCGCTTTTTCTACAGCAGATTTGGTTTCTACTAAACCACCAGCAAAAGGTTCTGTAGTATTTTCGGCATTAGAACTGCGCCCCGTGATGTAAACCAATGCACCAGCTTGACCCAACGCAATGGCAATACCTCTACCAATTCCCCGCGAAGCTCCTGTTATTAGTGCAACTTTACCGTTCAAATTTTCTGACATAAAAAATTTTCTCCATTTGAATAAGCTAATTTGAAAAACGATTTTCGTTTTATTTTATATTTTTGCAACTGATAATACTTACTCTATGTATTTGAATGCATCATCTGTTTGAATAAATTCCGAATGAAATAGGGTGGTTATGGCGATCGCCAAACACAATTACAGCGGATTGAGAACAAGCCAAACCCAGATTTTTTGTAAAAGCCCCGCTTCGCGGGGCTTTTACAAAAAATCTAGTAGTGGGTTTGTTTGGGATTTGCTGTAATAGTTAACAAATCGGGAAGCACAAATCATGTGAGTGAACAAACAGCTATGATTTGAAACAAGTTTGATACTATATAGCAATCCTAAATGAGTCGTGGAAATATAAGGCGTATAACAAGGGGCTTAAGCCCCTTGTTTGTCCACAAATTATTTAGGATTGCTATATATCTTGAGCAATTAAGCCATTAAGTAACCCTCCTGTCTTCTGTAAATAACCCAATCAGTAAATCAGACATGAACGATACCCAAACCAAACTTGAACCTATCCCCGAACAACGAGATTCGTTTCGATGGTGGCACGCTGTTATTATCTTTGTTGTTGCTAACTTAGTGAGCACATTGCCCGTTGGTTATGGCGGCGACAAGATTTTTTACAACAACTTTGATCTTCCCAGTTTGGCACCGCCAGACTGGTTATTTGCCCCAATGTGGTTCTTCCTGAATGTTACTTCTCTTGTGGCTTTGTACATTGTCGCTAACTCGCCTGAGCAATCTAGTCGCCGCCGAGCATTCTTAATTCTTGAAGCGATCGGCTGGGTGCTTTTTGCTATCTTTACCACCCTCTACTTTTGGATGCGCAGTCCGATTCTTGGAGCAGTAGATACAGTCGCCGCGCTGGCGGTTGGAATAGGCAGTTTAGCTTGTTGTTTTGGGATCGACAAGCGAGCTGCCTTCTTTATTTTACTTAGAGTTTTATGGCTCTGCGTAGCCAGCTATGTTGCGGTTTACGTTACATTGAACAACGCTGACCAATTCTTTCGGGGTCTTGGCATTTAATCGATAGGTTTGCTGAAAGTATAGGGGATGGGGAGTGTCCCTTTTTACTTTTTCGATTAGAATAAAGTTCTGTTGGTCAGAACTGCTAGACAAAGAACGAGATAAAGTGAGCGAGATAAAGGGTTATTCAATTAATTCAGCTAATCAAGTGCAATTCCTTGATGAATTTGAAGTTGTCGTGGTCGGCGCAGGGCATGCTGGCTGTGAAGCGGCGATCGCTTCCGCACGAATGGGCTGCAAAACCTTACTTCTTACCCTCAACCTTGATCGCATTGCATGGCAACCTTGTAATCCTGCCGTTGGTGGGCCTGCCAAATCGCAACTCGTCCATGAAGTCGATGCCCTCGGTGGCGAAATTGGTAAGATTACTGATCGCACCTATCTACAAAAACGGATTCTCAATGCTTCACGAGGTCCCGCCGTTTGGGCACTCAGAGCGCAAACGGACAAGCGTGAATATGCGGCTGAGATGAAAACCGTGGTCGAAAATGAGCCAAATCTCTCTGTGCGTGAGGGAACGGTTATTAATACTTTGCTAGATGCTAACCAAGGCATTATTGGGGTCGAAACCCAGTTTGGGGTTGGTTATGCTTGTAAGGCGGTAATTTTGACTACTGGCACATTTCTGAATGGCAAAATCTGGGTGGGCAATCGCTCCATGTCCGCAGGTCGGGCTGGAGAATTTGCGGTTGCAGGATTAACGGAAACTCTTAATGCTTTGGGATTTGTGACTGATCGCCTCAAAACTGGAACTCCAGCCCGAGTTGATCGCCGCAGCGTGGACTATAACCAAATGGAAGTTCAACCCTCGGATACTGAGCAGAACTGGTTTAGCTTCGATCCGAGTGCATGGGTAGAGCGCGAACAAATGAATTGTTACCTAACGCGTACCACTGCCGAAACTCATCGAATCATTCGTGAAAATCTCCATCTTACGCCTGTTTATGGTGGCTTTATTGATGCTAAAGGTCCGCGCTACTGTCCGAGTATCGAAGATAAAATTGTCCGCTTTGCCGATAAAGAGAGCCATCAAATTTTTATCGAACCAGAAGGTCGAAATATTCCTGAACTCTATATTCAAGGATTTTCAACAGGAATGCCTGAGAACATTCAATTACAAATGTTGAGGACTCTGCCTGGGCTTGAAAATTGTCATATGCTTCGCGCCGCTTATGCAGTTGAATATGATTACATTCCTGCGACTCAGTGTTATCCCACTTTGATGACAAAATTGATCGAAGGGCTATTTTGTGCGGGTCAGATTAATGGAACGACTGGCTATGAAGAAGCGGCGGCGCAAGGGCTAGTTGCGGGTATGAATGCGGCGCTATTTACTAAGGGCAAAGAGATGGTGGTGTTACCGCGCTCTAGCAGCTATATCGGTACGCTGATTGATGATCTCTGTACTAAAGAATTGCGCGAACCCTATCGAATGCTGACTAGTCGCTCTGAATATCGGTTGATTTTGCGATCGGATAATGCCGATCGCCGGCTTACGCCAATTGGACGCGAAATCGGTCTAGTCAATGATCGCCGTTGGCAACTTTTTTGTGATAAGCAAGCCAGAGTCCATGCAGAAGTAGAACGCCTTAATGGAACTCGCGTAAAGGAAAAAGAAGAACTTGGTCAACGGATTACGGCTGAGACAGGTGAAGCAATTAGAGGTGCGATTACGCTTTCTGATTTATTGCGTCGCCCTAAGTTTAACTATGCAGAGTTGATTCACTATGGTTTAGCTGACCCAAGTTTGAATCGGTTTGAGCGCCTTGCTGCCGAAATTGAAGTTAAGTATGTTGGCTATATCCAACGTCAAGAACATCAAATCGAAGAAGTAGCTAAACATAGCGATCACAAGTTACCAATTGACATTGATTACAATGCGATCGAGACGCTTTCTAAAGAATCTCGAGAAAAGCTAAGCAAGATTCGTCCGATGACAATTGGACAAGCTAGCCGTATCGGTGGGGTAAATCCTGCTGACGTTAATGCTTTGCTTGTTTATCTAGAGATTCAGCATCGTTTAGCTACTAAAACTAGATAAAGTTATACTTTGCTTTTTAGCGACATCAACGATATGGTCGTGTTTCAGACTTATTGGGAAAGATATTACAGCAAATCCTGAACAAACTCAGAGAGATTAAAAGGGCGATCGCTACAATCAAAAGGCTAAAACAAGCATTGTATATAGTAACGATCGCCTAGTAGCCAACTAAACTAACATCGAGCCAGCACTATACATGCCTGAAGCGATCGCCTTATTAACCAAAGAGTTGGCTCCAATTAAAGTTTGTGGGGGAATATGAGCAGCCTCTCCAATTGAAGCATATTCACCAACATAGCAAGGAGCCTCTAAAACTGCCCCTTCAGAAATATTTGCCGTTTTTGCGACCCAAATGCCATCGCGAACCTGCTCAACGCGATCGCCAAAATTATAGGCAACTTTCCCTTCCAAAACATCAACTTGGGCTTGGTAATACTTCTCAGGCGTTCCCATATCCATCCAATAGCCATCTGACACAAACCCCATCATCTTTAAGCCCCGCTCTAAAGCATTAGGAAAAACCTTTCGCTCAAAACTCAAAGGCTCACCTGTGGGGTAGATATCAAAAATTTTCGGCTCTAAAACATAGGTTCCTGCATTAATTGTATTAATGCCTTGAGCCAAAAATTGACTTGCCTGCTCTGCATTTGGTTTTTCACGAAAAGCTTGAACTTGACTCTGAGCATTAATTTCTACTAAGCCAAAAGGCGTTATATCGGAAACTCTAGTCAAGGTTAAAGTCACATCGGCTTGAGTATCTTTATGAAACTTTATTAACGTATTCAAGTCTAAACTGGTAAGAATATCAGCATTGAATACAATCAATGACTCACCTGTAAAATATGGCTCAGCAAGTTTAATTGCGCCTGCTGTATCTAGTGGGGTTGATTCTTCGATGTACCGAATCTTTACCCCAAAGCGATCGCCATCGCCAAAATAATCGATCACTTGTCGCGCTTGATACTGCACGTTTAGCAAAATATCGAACACACTAGTTTCGCGACAACGATTAATCATCCATTCTAAAAATGGGCGATCAATCAAAGGCAGCATTGGCTTAGGACAGCCATAGGTCAAGGGTCTGAGTCGTGTTCCTTTCCCACCAGCAATAATTACAGCTTGCATAGAGTTGATAAGTTGCGGTATATGTTATTTGTGAGCATTATAGAATTATGGAGTGGTGTTGTGAGCAATAGACCGATTACCATGTCCAAAGTTCGGTCAGATGCCAACTCTAACTGCACTGATTTGTCTCCTAACTCACCAGAATCAATGCAAGTCGATCTCTCACCAACTATTACTAAAGTAAAACGGATCTCCTTTGCAAAAATTGGTTTTACTTTATCCCTATTAATCTCGGTGGGTGCTGGTGCTTTTTTAGGTCGGATTATTCCGATTAACGCTCTAGACTGGGGTGGTTTATTAACTGGTCGTAAACCTGAAGAAGTTTTAATGGAAGGTTTAGGGCGTAAATTAGACCGTCCTTATCAAATTTTAGTCATCGGCGTGGATCGCGTTCTCGATGTGCCTCTCGGTTCGCCAGAATCTTTTAATGGACGCAGCGATAGTATGCTACTGATTCGCTTTGATCCTAGCGATCGCTCTGTGAATATTCTGTCAATTCCTCGGGACACGCAAGTACCAATCCCTAACTATGGCGTGACGAAGATTAATGCTGCTAATGTCTATGGAGGCGCCGAACTTGCCAAAGAGGTTGTCTCTGAAAAACTAAATGGTGTAGAAATTGATCACTATGTGCGTCTTGATACGTCTGGACTATCTGCTTTAGTTAATGCCCTTGGTGGTATCGAAGTAAATGTACCAAAACGAATGAAGTATGTGGATAAAACTCAAAAGTTAAATATCGATCTTTATGCAGGTAAGCAAATTCTGAACGGCGAACAAGCTGAGGGGTTTGCTAGATTTCGGCACGATGAAGAAGCAGATATAGGACGCATTAAGCGGCAGCAAATTATTTTGAAAGCCATCAAAGCAAAAATTGCTAATCCTGCGGTTGTTTTGAATCTCCCCGATTTAATTAACGTTATGAAAAAACATGTGGATTCTAGCCTTAGTTTTGATGAGTTGATGGCGATCGCCACTTTTACCATGACTCTTAAACCTGAACAAATTCAGACTTCTACTCTGAAAGGAAGAACAAGTGAGCCAAATGAGTTTCGCTTTAGTTATTGGATTGTTAATCCTGAAGATGTTGATCAGGCGATCGTCGGCAAATTTAAAACGAAATAAATCACATTAATAAAGGCAAACAAAAAAGCAACGCTAAGCGCTGCTTTTTTGTTTTATGAACGGGCCAGGAGGGATTTGAACCCCCGACACCGTGGTCCGTAGCCACGTGCTCTAGTCCACTGAGCTACAAGCCCTTAACTCGCGAATCTAATAATAACATAGCTTGCAATTTTGACAATCAAATAAACAAAGTTTATTTGTGATCAGTATAATTGGATCAAATTAACCTGCATAAAAATATGGTTAACACGGCGATCGCTGATTCAAAAATCCACCAAAAAATTTCTCTTGATGAATGGGCAGCCGATCCACCATCTGGCGGACAGGAATGGATTGACGGTAATCTTATCGAAAAAACAGGTATGACAATCCAACATGGTCGGTTACAAAACAGAGTTGGATGGCTTTGGAAAAGTCATATCGAGACGTCTGGTCTTGGCGGTGAAGTCTATACAGAAGTACCTTGTCGTACCTTAGAGCAAGGACGCAGACCTGACGTTGCTTATCTCACGCCTGATTTACTAGCCCAATATGGGAGTTTGTCCACTTTGCCCCACAGCTTTCCTCTAATTGCTGAAGTAGTTTCACCGACCGATGTTGCAAATGAAATATTTGCTAAAGCTAATGAATATTTACGATCAGGCTGTCAAGAAGTTTATTTGATTTTCGGTGAAGAGCGTTTGATCGTAGTTTTGACCCAAGAATCGCGCAAGATTTATGCCGCCGATGAAGTCATGACTTCGTTGGTACTTGATGGCTTTAGCATTACGGTAAAACATTTGTTGGGTTAATCCAGATAAAGAAAAAGGAATACGCAGCATCCCCTTTTCTTTATGTGGGTTATAGGGTTTAAAGTAGAGAAGGCAATGTTTATTAGTTGATTTCTGTGCAAGAAGATTTTCGGTTAATTGTTGATTTAGTAACTGTTCTTGCGGCGGCTTCGTTTGGTGGATTACTAGCGGCAGCGCTGCGATTACCAGTTTTGTTGGGCTACATTTTTGGTGGCATCGTGGTTGGACCCACAGGTTTAGGGCTGATCAAAGAACTGATTCAGGTAGAAACTTTAGCCCAGTTTGGAGTTGCGTTCTTACTATTTGCCCTTGGTGTTGAGTTTTCACTAAAACAATTAAATAAAGTGAGGGCGATCGCTGTCGGTGGTGGCACATTACAAATTTTATTAACGATCGCTTTGACTGCCGCTGTATCCGTATTTGTAGGATGGGTGGAGACTCCTACTCAAGGAATTTTTCTGGGGGGGATTTTGTCGCTCTCATCAACAGCAGTGGTGCTGCGTAGTTTGATGGAGACCAATGAGACCGAGTCCACACAGGGGCAAGTAACTTTAGGCATATTGATCATTCAAGATTTAGCCTTAGGCTTGATGTTAGCGGTATTGCCTGCGCTAGATCATCCTGAATCGGTGGGAATGGCAGTTGCCAGAGCATTAGCCGTTACTGCTTTATTTGCAGGAGCTGCGATCGTGGCTGGGATTTGGCTGATTCCACCATTTTTGCGCTGGGTAGCGGGTACTGAAAGCCGCGAATTATTTTTACTAAGTGTGATCGTGCTCTGTTTGGGAATCGCGCTCCTGACCGAACATTTGGGCTTATCGATTGAAATGGGCGCATTTGTGGCAGGTTTAATGATTTCTGAGGTGGAATATGCCGATCAAGCACTCACCTATGTCGAACCTTTGCGAGATGTGTTTGCTACTTTATTTTTTGCAGCGATCGGGATGTTGATCGATCCTGTGTTTTTGTTGCAGAACTGGGAATTGATTCTTAGCCTTGTCGCGATCGTAATGATCGGTAAATTCTTAATTGTTGTGCCATTAGTGAGTATTTTCCGTTATCCTTTACGGGTTGCCATTTTTGCAGGATTAGGACTAGCTCAGATTGGGGAATTTTCGTTTGTACTAGCTAGTGAAGGACAAAAATTAGGCTTGGTTTCGCGCCGCGTATATTTGCTGACTTTAGGGACAACTGCGGTCACTTTAATGGTTACACCATTTTTGCTAAAGGCAACACCACAGATTTTGCTATTGCTTGAAAAAGTCCCATTTCTGAAAGCTTGGATGAATAAGTTAGATATGCCACAGGATCTTTCAGCTAATGCCAAACTCAAAGATCACGTAGTTGTGTGCGGCTATGGGCGGATCGGACAGGGCATTGTCGCGTTACTGCAATCGAAAAGTTATCCTGTGCTGGTAATTGAGGAATCAGAATCGAAGGTACAAATCTTGCGATCGCGAAATATCCCATATTTATATGGCAATTGCGCGAGTCCTATAGTATTAGAAAAAGCAGAAATTGACAAAGCGCGATCAATGTTGATCGCTATCTCTGATCCGATCGCCACAAGACTATGCGTGCAAAGAGCAGTAAGCATTTCCCCAGATATAGACATCGTAGCCAGAGCTGAGAAAGATGCAGATATCGATACCCTCTATCAACTTGGAGCAAAAGAAGTTGTGCATCCTACCTTTGAGGCAAGCTTGGAATTATCTACACATTTGTTGATTAGCTTAGGCGAAAGTATTCAGGATATTCAGGCAGAAATTATTGCCGTGCGAAGTAGTCGCTATGCCAATTTCCGCCCAGAGATTGCTTGTTTAATTCCGCCGATCACTTCTCTATTGCTACCAAACTCCAATCTAGTTGAAATTGATAGCCAAGCTTCTTGATAATCGCCCTATGAAGTTAAAATTTCGAGTAATTTTCAGAATCTCAGTTTTAGGATTTATTATTTCCTATCTTGCTGCTTGCCAAGGTTCAAATCTTGGTAGTTCGTTAGAAGGGGCGATCGCTCCTTCTAGTCCTGCAACTTCTGAAGCGATCGCAGATAAACCAACTGTGACCGCATCCGCTATACCTGAGTCTCCGACTGTAAAGCCCACAAATTCGTCTACTAATTCTCCTACTCTCTTAGACAAAGAGAATATAACTAGTCCAGATGATCGTTTAGTTAACCAAATGATCGCGATCGCTTTGCAATCATTAGAAACACCCAAAACAGAAAAAAATTCGCTAAAAAATTCGCTAAAATCGCTATTTTACATAGACTTTACTAGTTCCCGAATTCAAGCCAGCCAGTTTAATGATATTGAAACAGCCCCAGCCCCACTCAGATCTTGGATTAAAGACTTAAACCAATTGGGGACGATCGCTCCGAAAACTGGTCAGCAATTTCAACCAAATATATTAGTGGCAAGACGTGAATATGCGCGATGGTTATTACAAACTAATAATCGCGTTTATAAAAATCAACCAAGTCGCCAAATTCGCCTCGCACAGTCAACTGATACATCTAGTTTTCCTGACATTCCCAATACTGATCCTGACTTTGCGGTTATTCAAGGATTAGCTAATGCAGGGCTAATTGGTGGAACAGGCGATCGCTTTCGCCCTAATGATCCTCTATTGCGAGAAGAACTTGTGCAATGGAAAATCCCTCTCGACCTCAGACAACCTTTGCCCAACGCCACATTAGAGACAGTCAGTCAAGCATGGGGCTTTAAAGACAGCGATCGCATTAGCGAGAATGCTTTGAGTGCGATTTTTGCGGATGCTCAACTTCGAGATATTTCCAACATTCGGCGCAGCTTTGGATTTACGACATTATTACAACCACAAAAACCAGTCACTCGTGCTGAATCGGCAGCTTCACTATGGTATTTTGGCACTGCAACAGATGGAATATCGGCTAGCAAAGCTTTAGAACTAGATCGATAAACATTAAAAATGGTCATGATAATTAAGGGGACAAAACCAACTTTTTTTATATTTAGATATCTAGGTATTCCCTTCCCAGTAGAAAAATAGACATTAAAACCCAAAAATTATCGGTGCGGTGCTCCGTCTAATCTTTTATTGGGAAGGGAGTATCTAGCAAAATCCAAAAATAGAGAATGAAAAAATTATTTCTTTTTACTCAAAAAAGTAAAGGAGGTATAAAATGCATTTTCTATTTTTTTGGGTGATCGCCACAATTTTATGTTGTGCAATTTGTGGTATAGGATAGGGACGTTAAAATAGCCTAAATAAAATAAAAAGTTCCTATGAAAAAACTAATCATCCTTGTCCTTTCCAGTTCAGTCTTGTTTTGTGATGTATCTCTCGCCGCACAACTTCGACAGTCTCAGACCTTTAGCAATAACCTAGTTGCAGAAACAGAGAATGGGGCTGAGAAGATTAAAAGTACACCAGTTAGGAGTGCCAACGCAATCAAATTTGACACTTTTATGAAAGCTGGCTATACCGCTTTTGACAAAAAAGATTTTAAGACAGCCTTGGCTAAATTTAAAAGTGCGTTATCTCTTCGCCCAAACAATGTGTACGCCACAAGAGCTATTCAAAATACTGAGAAGCGTATTGCTGGCAAGTAACCTAAGGTGTTGCACCTAAAATATCTCTATATATAAATGAAGAAAGGCTGCGCTTTGCACCGCTTTCCGTTTAGGGGTTTTATAGAGATCGCTACAATTTCAGATATAAAAACGCTAGAATATTAGTAATTGTTATTGTTGAGAAAAATTACTAAATCATGTCTCAGTATCAACGCGTCGAGTACTTAATTGGGAAAGATGGCAAAATCGTTGAGCGAGCGATTGATATATCAGGCCATGAATGCGTTGCTATCACTGCGGAAATCGAGGCAAATTTAGGAAAAGTTGAAACTCGTGAATTGTTGCCAAACTATTACGAGACTGCTGAACAAAACATTGATCGTAATCTGATCGACCAAATTCAATACGATTAGTGATCCTAAAAATCATAATCCTTACTCCGATTTAGATAAAATTGTAGTTAACAAATTAAGAATTGCTAACGATTGGCTCATTTAGAGATGTGTCATGATAACCCAACCTCCACTATTGATATCAGAGACGAGCGCAACTTATAAGTTGCGAGAAGTCTTCACGTGTGTTGATGTCATGAGTTGTCCTCACAAACTAAATTTTCACTTGCATACTATTTATTCCGATGGCAAAATGCAGCCTGAAGAATTAATTAAGCAAGCGATCGCTATGCGTTTATCTGATCTAGCGATTACAGATCATCATTCGATCGGCGGATATTATATTGCTAAACAATATCTAGATCACTTTATTAGCCAATCTAACGAACCCGAAGCTTTGCCGACACTTTGGTCAGGGATCGAAGTTAATGCTAGTCTGATTTTTACTGAAGTGCATATTTTAGGCTACGGATTTGATCCTAATCATGAAGCGATGCAGCCTTATTTGCATAATAAGACAACGGCGGGTTTGGACTATCAAGCCATTAGCGTAATCAAGGCAATGCATTTAGCTGGAGGCTTAGCGGTGCTGGCTCATCCTGCCCGCTATCGGCGATCACCTGAAGAATTAATCCATGCTGCGGCTGCCTTGGGAATTGATGGTGTCGAAACTTATTACGCTTATGACAATAGTGAACCTTGGAAGCCTAGTCCACGTCAGACTGAAGAAATTCATCATCTTGCCGAAATATATGGACTAATGCATACCTGTGGTACAGACTCTCATGGGTATAAAATTAGCAAAAGACTGTAAAATCAGGTACGGTTAGACTAACCCAAATAAATTTTTTTATGCTTTTAACAGAACAGGCTCCCTCGGTTTCTAAAAAAACTGTAGGTTGTGTCTTAGTGGTGGAAGACGATGCGATCATTCAAGATGCGATCGCTTTAGCTTTGCGCGAAGAAGGGTATAGCGTTTTATTAGCTGAAGATGGTTATAAAGCTTTACAAATTGCCAAAACTGCTTCAAGGCTAGATTTAATAGTTTTAGACTTAATGCTGCCTTCAATTAATGGATTAGATCTGTGCCGCATTTTACGTCATGATGCTAACAGCGTCCCTGTACTAATGATCAGCGCCAGAGGGAATGAAACTGATCGCATTGCGGGGCTAGAGGTGGGCGCCGATGATTATTTAAGTAAACCTTTTGGAATGCGCGAATTAGTTGCACGCTGTCGAGCGTTGTTACGCCGTAGTCGTCGTGACTTTTCAGCAACAAATATAACGGTTTATAAGTTTGGTGATATCACTATGTATCCAGATGAATGCCGTGTCACAATTAATGATGTTGAAATTAATCTTTCACCTAAAGAATTTCGTCTACTAGACTTATTTATGAGTCATCCACGCCGCGTCTGGTCACGGGAGCAATTGCTAGAGAAAGTCTGGGGCATAGATTTTGTCGGTGATAGTAAAACTGTAGATGTGCATATTCGTTGGTTACGCGAAAAAATAGAAGTCGATCCCAGCGATCCTAAACATATAGTTACGGTTAGAGGGTTTGGTTATCGACTTGGCTAAAAAACTGGTTCAACTTGAGGTTGACTCATCGCTTGCTGGTACAGGATCATAACCACCTATATGCCATGGATGACAAGATGAAATACGTTTGATTGACATCCATCCGCCTTTGAATAATCCAAAACGATCAATTGCTGTTAATGCATATTGCGAACAAGTAGGTTGAAATCTACACATCGGCGGTAAAAATGGCGAAATGCAAAGTCGATAAAACTGAATCAATAATATGACAAGTTTTTTCATGACTGAGTTAGGCTATTGATAAATCTATAGCTATCTTACCTTCTCAATCTTATTTGCTGATGTCATCCTCTAAAACTGTCACGATCGCGGTTATCCAAGCATCTTTAAATGCTGATATCGCCACTAATGTCGCCAAAATCTCGGACTTAGTAATCAAAGCTGCTCAGCAAGGAGCGCAAGTGATTTTGCCGCCTGAGTTATTTGAAAGTCCCTATTTTTGTCGAGAGGAACGCGATCGCTTTTTTGATTGGGCGCAACCAGTAGAAAATCATCCCACGATTGACTATTTTCAAGGGCTTGCTAAAGAGCTTAATGTGGTGATTCCTGTCTCGTTTTTTGAGAGAGCAGGGCAAGTTTATTACAACAGTCTGGCGATGATTAATGCTGATGGCTCATTGTTAGGAATCTATCGTAAAAGCCATATTCCCGATGGACCTGGTTACGAAGAAAAGTTTTATTTTCGGGGTGGCGATACAGGCTTTAAGGTTTGGGATACTGCTTTTGGCAAAATCGGTGTAGGTATTTGCTGGGATCAGTGGTTTCCTGAATGCGCTAGAGCCATGGTGTTAATGGGTGCAGAAATTTTGCTTTATCCAACCGCGATCGGTTCTGAGCCTGAAGAGCCAAATCTGAATACTAAAGATCCTTGGCAACGCGCGATGATTGGTCATGCGGTTAGTAATGTGATTCCTGTAGCGGCATCAAATCGGATTGGGCTAGAGGGAAATCAAACTTTTTATGGTCATTCTTTTATTGCTGACCATCGCGGCGATAAAGTTGCGGAGTTAAATAACACCGAAGAGGGCATAATCTTAGCAAGCTTTGATCTCGATTCAGTTAGACTCAATCGCGCTTCATTTGGCTTTTTTCGCGATCGCCGTCCTGATTTATATCAAGTTTTATTGTCTGCCTAAAAGTTGGAAAAAGTGCTTTGCGCGCTCAAACTAAACCCAAGACCAGCGACGTTTGGGTGGGTTAGATTTATTAGCATCTAATCTTTGCGATCGCGAAGGCATCGGCTCAATCACCGTCGTAATGTCAGACAATGGATTTACTCTTAATTCATTTGTAAAAGTATTGCATTGATAAACTGTTGCTGAATCAAGATCGAGTGCAGACAGCCAACCACTTTTTGGGTGATAACCTCCAGTATCAATATCTAACCATCCTTTACCTAATACTAAATTTCCTGGTACTACGCCTGGAAAGACGAAAGTAATTGTATGACCAGTGATAATAATTTTGTTGTCAAAGAAAGGCTCGGTTGCACTATGAAATTCTTCCCGAATCCAACAAAACTCGGCTGCTCCTTGTAATTCAAGTGGTAAGTTAGGATTTAAACCTGCATGGACTAACCAAGTGTCACCTAAATCTAAATAAAGTGGCAATTGCTGCATCCACTCTAAATGCTCTGTAGGTAAACCTTCTTTTCCGTAACTTTGTAAAGTGTTACTTCCGCCATTTAACAGCCATCCTTTCCAGATCAGCGATTCTTCATCACTATCAAAAGCGTCAATACACATTTGCTCATGATTGCCACGAAGACAGGTATGATCATTTTCAATTACCCAGCGCACTACGTCCGCACTTCGGCTGCCGCGATCTATTAAGTCGCCTAAAAAAAATAATTTGTCATCTGAACTGTACTTAATAAAGTCAATTAACCTCATTAAGCCATCAAATTGACCATGAATATCGCCAAATACAAATCGAGTCAACTTATCTCACCCTGTCAAAAATGATGAAGGTAAAAGCATAAAACATTTAAAGCTAGCGATATAGATAAATAAAACTTAGCAATTTAGTACTTTTTTCAAAGCTGCTATAGCTTGTCCATGTTGAAAACTGAAGTTTTCAACATGGACAAAGACAAAAACCCGAAGCGGGGCTTTGCCCTGCGACCCTTAACAAGAAATACGGGTTTGATCTTAGACACAATATATAAGTTTTAAAAGAATTATTTTTTATCTATACTTTTTATCTACAGTGTTTATTTTATGACAAATTTTCCGTGCTTTCGTTCTATTAATTTTTAATGTTGCTAACTATAGCGCTTTACGCTCTAATCAAACTCAAATAATTTTTTAAAATCTAAGTTGACTACCGCTTGGCGTTAGCCAACTTAATCTATATATTTCTTATGTTCAATGGATTTATCAGCATTAATAAACCACCACTTATTACAGCCCATGACTGTGTGAGTAAGTTACGGAAGTTGCTTAACCAAAAAAAAATTGGTCATGGTGGTACGCTCGATCCAATGGCTACGGGTGTGTTACCGATCGCAGTTGGTAATGCGACGAGACTTTTACGATTTCTGCCCAGTGGCAAAGCTTACAACGCCAAAATTCGATTTGGAATTATTACGAATACTGATGACATCACGGGTGAAGTTTTAAGCGATCGCCCTTGCCCAAATTTAAAGCTCGAAACCGTTCAGAAATTTTTACCATTATTTCAAGGCAAGATTAGCCAACGTCCTCCCGCTTTTAGTGCGATCTGGATCGATGGTGAGCGTCTTTACAACCTAGCTCGCCGAGGCGAAATTGCTGATGCTGATATTCCAATTCGTTTAGTTGAAATCACGGAGATTAAGGTTTTAGGCTGGACTGAGGGTGATCATCCAGAGCTAGATGTGGCGATCGCTTGTGGGGCGGGTACATACATTCGGGCGATCGCACGTGATCTGGGCGAAAAGCTTGGCTGTGGAGCGACGCTATCCGCTTTAGAACGCACTTATAGTAATGGTTTTGATTTAGACGCAAGTTTAACTTTTGAGCAAATATCGGAACTTTTGCGATCAAATGATTTTGAAGTTTTAGCAACCGATCATGGTTTAAATTTTTTACCCATGCTTACTGTTGATGCTGATCAGGCTATTCGTTGGCGGATGGGACAGGCGATCGCAGTACTAGAAAATCTTTCGGGTTATGTACGCATGTATAGCCCTGAGCAAGAGTTTTTAGGACTTAGTGAAGTTTGTGAAGCTGGATTACAACCTATTGTTGTTTTAAGCCCAATAAATTAGAGAGAGGAAACCAAAGTGCCCTCTCTTTAATTTACTGCTGATATACCGCGTCTAAGCTCAAACCCTTAGTTCTTGTAGAAGGTCGCAGGGCGAAGCCCCGCTTCGGGTTTTTCTTTTTGTCCATGTCGAAAACCGAAGGTTTTCGACATGGACGGGGTATAGAAAGGCGCTTTGCGCCCTTATATCTAAATTTTGCTAGTTAATTTAGTTAACAATTGGTTTGAACGCTGCAAAAATCCTTTCATGCTGTCTGCATCAAAGCTCTTTTGCGCCATCAAGGCCAAATCATAGACATGAGTACAAATCAAGTTAGCCAGATCTAACCCTTCTGATTTGCCGCCAACCAGAATTTGACTACTATCAAGCTCAATCAGTTTTGCCATTAATGGATGTGCTGTATTTACCAGTAGTACATGATCTTCAGGGAAGCTCACGGTTCCTTGTTGCATCATTGCCATCATTTCCTGCATCCGCCGCGCTGATTCGGGTAGCAAAATGATCGCGGGTGGCGCTGAGGCAGCATCTTCAGACTTAATCGCCTCGGTGCGAATCACCAGTTTAGGCTTATTCAGAGCCTCACGGAAAATGTCTTGCAGATGATCGCTCTTAGTTTTGTTGGTTTTAGGATCGACAATTTCAGTATTTGATTCCTTATCGACAAGGCGATCGTCGATTTCGGCATCAACTCGTGCAAACTTAATATCTTGAAATTCGCGTTCGAGAAAACTAATAAAGTGGCTGTCGATAAACGCATCAAAAGTCAGCACTTCCAAACCTTGATTTTTATGTAACTCGACATAAGTACCTTGAGCGATCGGATCGGAGGTATAAAACACTTGATTTTCGTGCTTTTCCTTATTACGCTCTAAATAAGCTTGTAAAGTTGTGTAGTTGCCACTTTCGCTTTTGACTGCATCATCTTGGCTGGTGGTGGAGTATACCAGAATATCCTTGATTTGCTGATAGAACTTATCGCTATTCATTGCGCCAAACTTCATGAATATACTGATATCTTGCCAGCAACGCAAAAATTCTTCGCGCGAGTCGCTATATAAAGAACTCAGGCGATCGCCTACTTTCTTAGCAATAAAGTCTTGAATCTTGCGAACCTTCGGATCGCCTTGCAAAAAGCTCCGCGATACATTCAAAGGAATATCGGTACTGTCGATCGCGCCACGCAATGGCATCAAAAACTTAGGAATGACATCATCGCAATTGTCGCTGACAAAAACGTGATTGCAGAACAACTTGATCTGACCACGATTAGGATCGATATCTGCTTTCATTTTCGGGAAATAGAGAATGCCCTTAATCACAAATGGATAATCTGTATTTAAATGAATCCAAAACAGCGGATCATCTTGATAGGGGTAAAGATAGCGATAAAATTCTAAATATTCTTCTTTGGTGACAGCTTTAGGAGACTTATCCCACAGCGCAGTCTGCTTGTTAATGACTTCATCATTCAACTTAATCGGTACGGGCATAAAATCGCAATAGTTGCGAATCATCCGCTTAATTGAGGCTTCCTCGAGATACTCCTCAGCATCTTCCTGCAAAGTCAAAGTGATCGTTGTCCCAACCGTAGCGCGATCGCTATCATCAATGGTAAAAGTAGTCGAGCCGTCACAAGCCCAATGTACTGCCTCAGACGCTTCTTTATATGAACGAGTATCAATTTCAACATTACTCGCTACCATAAATGACGAATAAAAGCCTAAACCGAAGTTACCAATAATTTGTTGATCTCCCGTACCACTGTTCGCATATTTATTGGCAAATTCTTGAGCACTAGAAAATGCAACTTGGTTAATGTATTTCTTTACTTCATCCGCTGTCATCCCAATGCCCGTATCAGCGATCGCTAAGGTCTTTTTCTCTTTATCGATAGTAATCGTGATTTCTGGTTCAACAGAATAATCAGTTTCTCCAGCGTAAGACACCATTTTTAGTTTGCTAATTGCATCTACCGCATTAGAAACCAATTCCCGCAAGAAGATATCTCGTTCTGAATACAAAGCTTTCTTGATAATAGGAAAGATATTGTCGGTATGAATGCTAATCGTTCCCTGCTCTTGCATATCGCGCAAAGCTCCTAAGTATTACTAAATGTTAAACAAGCATGATTATACCGAATCAATAGCAACACCCAAGTGAACCATGTTTTCGCGTTCACCGTACCTTTAGCGTTAAGAAATAAAGAGAATCAAGAGTAGATCTAACATTTGCACCACATCTAATCTTAATTTATAGCAATTTGTTTTCAAACCTACCACAAACGATAATATAAAACCCTTTGCGGGGCTTTGCCCTGCGACCCTCGTCATGGTGGGTTTGATCAAAAACTGTTGTATGTCTTGATTTATAAAGGTTTGCAAAGCAAATCTATACGATTTGAGAATTCTAGTTGAAAATCCTGTCTACCTCATCTATTCTGATATCTATACTCATTGAACAAAACGTAATAGATATATGGCGATCGCAGCAATTATCTACATCTCTATATCTTCACTTTTAGTCGTCAGTGCGGGTATATTTTTCTTTAAAGCTATGCAGTCTTTAATGAATAAAAAAACCACATCAACTTTTAAGCATGACAATCAAGTGATGTTTTTGCGCCCCACCTCTAATGATCCTTTAGCTATTTCAACCCAACGACAAGAAATCGTTGCTATGCTGGAACGACAATTTGCTAGTAGCCCATCATCTGACTCCTAGCATCATGAACAGGTAGGCTCCAAGATGACGATTGAATTCCCTATCTCCACGGGCGGCGCTGACTATGCGGCTCGACGCAACCAATTGCGAAAACAACGCCGCTTTCGGATCTTTCAACGCATTTGGCAGTTGACATTTATTACAGGACTCACAGGCGGGATGCTGTGGGTTGCTATGCTGCCAGAGTGGCAGCTACGTAGTGCTAATCAGATAGAAATTGAGGGTAATAATCTTCTTTCTAAAGAAATAATCAAAAAAGCTTTACCGATCCAATATCCCCAGTCGATTTTTCAAATTGAGCCTCAAGCGATCGCTACTCAACTAGAAGCATCTGCCCCAGTCTACAAAGTTTTAGTTTCGCGCACCATTTTTCCCTCAAAGCTGACCATTCAGGTTCAAGAACGCTTACCGATCGCCAACTCTACACGTAAAGGTCAGCAAGGATTTCTTGATGCCGAAGGGATATGGATGCCATCTAAAGCTTATCCTTCTTACATAACTAAACCAAATCTCGTAGTTTTAGAACCGACTAATCGCGCGATCGCACAGTGGTCAACTCTTTATCGCCAAGTTAGCCAAAGTCAGGTTAAAATTTCGCAAGTAGATGCGCGCGACGAATCAAATTTGATTTTGACTACCGAACTAGGGCTAGTATATTTCGGTACATATAAGCAATCGCTGTTTAGCACACAGTTAGAAACGCTAGATCGGATGAGAACCTTGACGGACAAATTAAAGCTAAAAAGTTTTAATCACATTGACATAAGCCAGCCAAGTAACCCAATTTTAGAAATGAATACACCATTAAAAGATAAATCTTCTGAAACAAAATCTTAAATCGTCGTTTTAAGGCTATTATTATTTTTTTCTAGTAAGCTTGAATTTTCACTCGAACTTCAGGCGAGTATGGAATTAAAACTTGACTAAATCTAGAGAATATTTGTAAAGATGACCTTATTTATGACATCTTTCAGTAAAAGATATCTCAAAAAGACTGGTCGAATTTGAACTCAAATGGTTCGGAAAACGGAGAAGTAGACGTGCAAATGGATGAACTTTCTGAGTTTTCAAATAACTCTAGACTACACCTGAGTCACTCTCATAATCGGATGAAGCAGCAGTTAGGCGTTGATGCAAAAGCGGATAATATCATGTTGGGCAGTGTCGCAAAAATTAAAGTAATTGGTGTTGGTGGTGGTGGTGGCAACGCCGTAAATCGCATGATTGCCAGTGATGTAATCGGTGTTGAGTTCTGGTCGTTCAATACAGATGCTCAAGCACTGCTTCAGTCATCTGCTTCTAAGCGCTTTCAGATGGGTCAAAAACTGACTAGAGGTTTAGGTGCTGGTGGTAATCCTGCGATCGGGCAGAAATCTGCAGAAGAATCTCGTGATGATATTGCCGCAGCCGTCGAAGGCGCTGATTTAGTATTTATCACTGCAGGTATGGGTGGTGGAACTGGCACAGGAGCTGCGCCAATTATTGCGGAAGTAGCCAAAGAGGCAGGCGCACTCACTGTCGGTATTGTGACGCGTCCTTTTACTTTTGAAGGAAGACGACGTGGACAGCAAGCTGAAGAAGGGATTGCAGGATTGCAAAGTCGCGTTGACACTTTGATTGTGATTCCCAACGACAAATTGCTGTCTGTAATCTCTGAGCAAACTCCAGTCCAAGAAGCTTTTCGCGTGGCTGATGATATCCTGCGTCAAGGTGTACAAGGCATATCTGACATCATTATGATTCCTGGACTGGTTAACGTTGACTTTGCTGATATTCGTGCAGTAATGGCAGATGCAGGCTCAGCAATGATGGGTATTGGCATTGGCTCAGGCAAATCTAGAGCCAGAGAAGCAGCGATGACAGCAATTTCTTCACCTTTACTTGAAACCTCTGTTGAGGGCGCTAGTGGTGTGGTATTTAATATCACGGGCGGCGAAGATATGACTCTTCATGAGGTTAACGCCGCTGCCGAAACAATTTATGAAGTCGTCGATCAAAATGCCAATATTATTTTTGGGGCAGTGATTGATCCTAAATTAGAGGGGGAGATTAGAATTACAGTAATTGCAACAGGCTTTGCTCCTAGGACTCATCCAGCGATCCCACCGCAAATTTTTAAGAGAGAGCAAACTCAATCGTCTACCTCAACAGCTAGAACTTCTTCGCTGCCACTTCCAAGCACTTCGCAATCTGAAATTAAGCTTAGTAAGCCAGGATTAGACATTCCAGACTTTTTGCAGCGTCGTCGCCCACCAAAATAAAATCTTAAAGTAGAGATACATTTCGTGTTCATCTACTGTTTGACTCATATATCGCGTCCATGTTGAAAACCAAAGTTTTCAACATGGACTTAGAAGAAACCTGAAGCGGGGCTTCGCCCTACGACCCTCTAAAATAACTATGGGTTTCATCCTAGACGCGGTATATCTAAAAAATTTATCTAATTTAATCGTAAACAGACGTTGCGAATCGCTAATTAGGCATGACAATGAAAGTATGGCTATGTTACCTCTTAATAAATTGCAGTGACACACTTAACGACTACTAGGTATGGACTCCAGAAACTACCATCCCTAAATAGCGGTGAAGATCGACTTAGGCTGTTTGCTGGATCAGCAAACTTACCACTTGCTCAAGAGATCTCCCGCTACTTGGGTATAGAACTTGGACCTATGGTGCGAAAGAATTTCGCTGATGGCGAAGTCTATGTGCAAGTACAAGAATCAATTCGGGGTTGTGATGTTTACTTGATCCAACCGACCTGCCGTCCAGTCAATGATAATCTGACTGAGTTATTAATCATGATTGACGCTTGCCGCCGCGCATCCGCAAGGCAAATTACCGCAGTAATGCCTTATTACGGCTATGCCCGCGCTGATCGCAAAACTGCAGGACGAGAGTCAATCACTGCGAAATTAGTTGCTAATTTAATCGTGAAGTCGGGAGCCGATCGCGTGATTGCGATGGACTTGCACTCAGCTCAGATTCAAGGATATTTTGATATTCCTTGCGATCATGTTTATGGCTCTCCAGTTTTATTTGACTATCTTACTGAAAAAAAATTATCTGATTTAGTGGTGGTTTCACCTGATGTTGGCGGCGTAGCTCGCGCTCGGGCCTTTGCCAAAAAGCTCAATGACGCTCCCTTAGCAATCATTGATAAACGTCGGCAAACTCACAATGTGGCTGAGGTAATGAATGTAATTGGGGATGTGGCAGGTAAAACTGCTGTACTTGTTGATGACATGATTGATACAGCAGGAACGATTTATGAAGCGGCTAAACTGTTAAGAAAAGAAGGTGCGAGACAAGTTTATGCTTGTGCAACCCATGCTATTTTTTCGCCGCCAGCAATTGAGCGACTTTCAAGTGGTGTGTTTGAAGAAGTAATTGTAACTAACTCTACACCCGTAAAACAAGAGAGCTATTTCCCCCAATTACGCGTACTGTCTGTTGCCGATCTATTGGGTGAGACGATTTGGCGGGTGCATGAAGACACTTCGGTCAGTAGCATGTTTAGGTAGCGATCGCCTTGTATAGATGTATTAAATAAGTGTTTATTTCGCATTTATGTTTGATTCAAGAAAATGTGCACAATGATACAAACTACAATTATGTAGTAAGTTTAAGTTAGGTTAATTTATTTTTGGTTAAAAAGGGTTTATAAGATTGGCAGACCGTGCGCTTGTTGAAGTCTTTCGCGAAATGAATGGGGGAATGTTTCCACCCATGACGGAAACGTTTGAACGTGGTAAGACAATTTTTTTTCCTGGTGATCCTGCGGAACGTTTTTACTTTTTAGTAAAAGGTGCTGTAAAACTTTCTAGAGTTTACGAAGCTGGTGAAGAAATTACAGTTGCACTATTACGTGAAAATAGTGTGTTCGGTGTCTTGTCGTTGATTACAGGTAATCGCTCTGATCGCTTTTATCACGCTGTAGCTTTTACGCCTGTTGAGCTACTTTCTGTACCAATCGATCAGGTTGAAAAAGCTTTGAAGGAAGATCCTGAACTACCGATGGTGCTATTACGTGGGTTGTCATCTCGTATTTTACAAACGGAGATGATGATCGAGACGCTTGCCCATCGTGATATGGGATCAAGATTGGTTAGCTTTTTGTTGATTTTGTGTCGTGATTTTGGTTCACCATCGACAGATGGGGTGACAATTGATTTGAAGCTATCACATCAGGCGATCGCGGAAGCGATTGGCTCTACACGAGTTACAGTCACGAGGCTGTTGGGCGATTTGCGAAAGCAGAAAATGATCGCGATCTCTAAGAAGCGAATCACTGTCCATAATCCGATTGAATTAGGTCAACAGTTTACTTAGAGCAAAAGACTTATAAAACGTTGTCTTTGCTTATCGATAAGCTAAGTGATGATGCGTTAAGCTGTTTGTAGAAAAATATTTGAAGAAAAAATATCTGAAATGTACGGAACTTTAAAATTAGTTTGGACTATCGTTGCTATTTGTCTCGTGATTTTAATCTTATTACATAGTCCTAAGAGTGATGGTTTGGGTGGTTTTAGTGGTCAAGCTCAACTCTTTTCAAGTACGAAGAGTGCAGAAACTGCTCTGAATCGAATAACTTGGTTCTTGACAGCTGCATTTTTAGGATTAACCGTGGTGCTTAGCGGTGGTTGGTTTAATTTACCAACTGTAACTTCTCCGCCTCCTGCACAAGTTGCGCCTTCAACTAAGACTGTACCTAATGCACAACCGATCCCGTTAAATTTGCCTGCGACGACTCCCGAAAAACCTTAGCAATCTAATGACTGCAACTCTGACTAAATCAAGCGATCGCATTTTGCTGCCATTAATTAAGATGGGAGACATACCGAGCGATCGCCTGTGATTTAGAGACTTAGCTAAAAAGTTAAAAGTTAGCAAAAAACATTCCCAGTGGGGAGTTAAACAAAGCTTTATCAACCTGAAAAAATAGTTCTTCAGTATGATCAGAGTTGATAATTGCTACATTTGCAAGTTCTAGCTTTTTAGTTTGGCTTATTTGACTATCTATTCTCTGTAGAGCTTCAGCTTCTGATAAATGATTGCGATTAATTAACCGCTGCAATTGTTGCTGAGGATTGCAAATGATCATCCAAGTTTCTGTTACTAAATCTTGCATTTTTGCTTCAAAAAGCAAAGGGATTACCATAACTACAGTTGCAGGGGCGAAGCGATTAGCTTCTGTTATCAAACATTCTCTAACGTATGGATGAATAAGTTGCTCGAGCCAATGACGATCGCTAACACTAGCAAATACAATATTGCCAAGTTTTCGGCGATCAAGCTTGCCTTGCTCATCAAAAATTACTTGTCCATAACGATCGCTGATTTTTAACAGGCGATCGCCTGTTAAAGCTTGTCGAGAATATAGATCAGCATCAAGAATTGGCAGTCCGTAAGTGCTGTGTAAATAGTCGGAAACGGTAGTTTTGCCTGTAGCGATTCCTCCTGTGATACCGATGATGCGTTGTTTCATGTGATTTACTTCTAATTTTAGAGGTGTCATGCTAAGTAAAACATCTTTAAAATTAGCTTATTTATAGAAATTATGGATTTCACTAATATTTTGGGATTTGCAGCAGCATTTCTGACAACTCTTGCCTTCTTACCTCAAGTGATCCATGTGCGGCGATCGCAATCGACCAAAGATATTTCTTTACCGATGTTAATTACATTTATCGCGGGAATATCACTCTGGCTAATTTATGGCTTACGAGTCAATGCAGCGCCAATTATCATTGCCAATGCGATTACGCTTATTTTAAATTTAGCAATTTTGCGTTTTAAACTTAAGCATGGCTAGATTTATTTAAAGTTAAAATTTTTACGATTCTTCACAGTTCTTCACCCATAGCATGACCTCTCTTACTACATTCTTCTCGACTTACCTCAGCCATTTTGTAATGGTGGGTTTGATTTTAATATTTGCGATCGCTCATAGCGGGCTTGCGGCGTTACGGATCTGGGCAGAAGAACGGATTGGAGCAAGATTGTATAGGGTGACTTTTGCGCTAGTTAGCATTCCCCTTGCCGTATTGCAACTTATTTATTTCTTTAACCATCGTTATGACGGTGTGCAGTTGTGGAATGTGCAAGGAGTTTCAGGTGTAAATAAGTTTGTGTTGATTTTGTCGGCGATCTCATTTCTTTTTCTGTATCCAGCCACGTTTAACTTAACTGAAGTTGCGGCGATTAAAAAACCAGAAGTCCATTTATTTGAAACAGGGATCATTCGTATTTCTCGCCATCCGCAGATGATTGGTCAATGTCTATGGGGTTTTGCTCACGCTCTTTGGCTAGGAACATCTTTTACATTGACAACGGCGATCGCTTTAGTTATCTACCATTTGTTTGCAGTTTGGCATGGCGACCAACGGTTATTTAAACGGTATGGTGATACTTTTCTGGCGCTCAAAGAACGTACTTCAGTCATGCCATTTTTAGCGATCGCTCAAGGTCGTCAGCAGTTAGTTTTAAAAGAATTTGTTCGTCCTGCTTATATTGGTGTTGCGATCACGATTGTTTTATTTCGTTGGTTGCATCCGATCGCAATTACCGCATCAGCAAATGTCAATTTCTGACCTTACAGCGTTTACTCTGAAATAAAAAACCGAATCGGGGCTTCGCCCTGCGACCCTCCATAAGAACTACGAGTTTCATCCTAGACGCGAAATAGTTTGTTTTTAGTAAACGGGCAAGGTAAATCGAAAACAACTGCCTTCTTTCCCGATCGCATCATCGACCCAAATATGCCCATAATGCGCGGTAATGATACGGCGACAGAGCGATAAACCGATACCATAGCCATCAGCATCGTGATCGCGTTCCAGACGGTAACGCTCCTCAAATACGCGATCGCGCATCTCTACAGGAACCCCCAGTCCATTGTCTGTAATACTAACTTCAATTTTTTGAGCAGTGCGATGCATCACGGTTATGTCAATTTGACCGCCTTCGGGAGTATATTTAGTGGCGTTACCCAACAGGTTGATTAAAACTTGACGGATTTTTTCTTGATCGATATAGACAGGTGGTAAATCAGTGGGAATATCTTTGACAAGCTTTTGCATTTTTCCTTCCAAACATTTGCTGAAGTAAAAATCGCTTAATACACTATGGCAAAGCTGGTCAAGTTGAATTTTTTGACGTAGGGTACGAAATTGGGCATTAGCTCCTCGTCCTGCTTCGAGAACGTCAGTAATCATGTTATCGGCATCATGGGCTTTGTTTCTAGCGTGTTTAAGCAAGCGAGCAATCATTTGTGGCTCCATCTTGTCACCGCTCAGTTCGATCGTATCAAGAGCTAGCAAAATAGCAGTTAAAGGATTTCGCAAATCGTGGGCTAGCATCCCGATTATCCGATCTTTAAAGCGAATTTGCTCTTCGATCTCAGCTTTTTCCTGTGAAACCCGAAACACATCATCGGCAAGATGCGCTATTTGATTCATATAGTCCATGTTTTGGGCAAGTTCTAGAGGATAGTTATTCCACTGAGTTAGTACCTGATGTTTCCAATTATCCCAACTGTTTTCTAGTTGCTTAAGTATGTTTTTCCCAGCAATTGTCTGACGTGGTGGAGGTGATAACTTGAGCAAAGCGGGAGACATCACAACTTTAAATAGCTCAGCTATTTGCGGCTGACTTGCTACATTAATAACTTGCAGTTCAGAAGGACAATCGATTTCTAGCTGCAAAAATGCTTCTACCTCTTTGACTAAATCCTTTGATTTGGGACGATTGTCAATAAATAGTAGAAGTTGCAATGTTGATTCGGGTACTGTTGGAATAGTCCTCATTGACTTTCGGACTCGTAGCTAATTTTAATATATTCTTAATAATTATATTATTCTAATCATGCGTTTACCTCAACAGCGATGGCAGATTTTCTCACCTCAGACAGATTTGTCAGAAATGATCGCTGACACTACAGGACTATCACCCATAATCGCGCAAGTTTTATTAAATCGCGGTTTTAATACACCTAAAGCAGTTCAAGTTTTTCTTGACCCTGAACTAGAATCTTTGCCAGATCCTAAACAAGAATTTCCAGATTTAATTACGAGTATTGACCGCATTGAGAAAGCAATTAAAGAAGGCGATCGCATTACGATCTGTGGTGATTACGATGTTGATGGCATGACCAGTACGGCTTTGTTAATTCGCACATTGAGATTATTAGGAGCAATTGTCGAATATGAAATTCCTAGTCGGATGACGGAGGGTTATGGGATTAATGAGCGCATTGTTCGAGATTGTCATGCGCGCAATGTGAAATTAATTATTACTGTTGACAATGGGATTACTGCTTATGATGCGATTGCCCTTGCGAAATCGTTAAATATTTCGGTAATTGTCACCGATCATCACGAAGTACCTGAAGACCTCACCAAAATTCCACCTGCGACAGCAATCCTCAATCCCAAATATCAAGTTAGTCCTAATTCTCCTTATGCGGCGATCGCGGGTGTTGGTGTCGCGTATATCTTGGCTTTAGAATTAAGCGATCGCTTTGGCAAACGTGCTGAGTTAGAAAATCCTCTGCTTGAACTATTTACGCTTGGCACAATCGCCGATCTTGCTTCATTAACAGGTATCAACCGCCGTCTGGTCAAAAAAGGTTTGCGGTTACTTTCACAATCTAAAGTAATTGGCATCATTGCCCTGATTAACGAAACGGGAATCGCTAAAGATAAACAAACTGGGATGAAACCTGAAGCGATCGGGTTTGGACTTGGCCCTCGGATCAATGCGATCGGACGGATTGGTAATCCGCAAGTGATAATCGATTTATTGACCTGTGAGGAGATGGGTGAGGCGATTGCCTTGGCGCAAGAATGCGAATTAACTAACCGCAAACGTCAAGAACTTTGCAAAGATATCGAACAAGAAGCGATATCTTATATGTCAAAAAGGAGATTAGAAGGTTTTGACATTACCCAAGAGCGAGTTTTGGTAATTGTTGATCGCGAAGTACAAAAAGATTTGCCTGTCTCTAAGCGTAAGGGCTGGCATCATGGCGTAATTGGCATTGTCGCCTCACGTTTAGTAGAACGTTATGGCGCACCAGTTTTTATTGGTAGTTATGAAGAATCTGATCCAGAAGATTTAGTCGAATCAAATCATAAAGGCGCAACTATCCGCTTTTCAGTACGCGGTATTCCTGAATTTCATGTCTTCCATTCCCTCGAATATATCGCCGCGATTCGCAACAAAGGCGGGGGACATAAAGCGGCAGGAGGTTTTACACTTCCTGCGGAGAATATAGAAAAGTTACGAAGTCAACTCAGAGAATTTGCTGATCGCGAAAATATTTTGCAAAGCCATATCATGCCACTGATCAATGTTGATGTATTAGCCGATCTCAGCGATATATCAATGACGCTATTACAAACTTGCGATCGCCTCCAACCTTGTGGGCTTGGCAATCCTGATCCTGTGTTTTATAGTGAAAATGTACGGGTGATTTCGCAACAAACTCGCGGTAAAGATAAAGTCAAACATCTTTCACTGTCTGTTGACAATGGCAATGGCGAAAAACTAAAGGCGATCGCATGGCGCTGGGGAGAATATTGTCCTATACCAAATTATGTAGATATTGCATACAAATTACGTGCCAATCGTTGGCAAGATACAACTTCAGTAGAATTAGAAGTAGTCGGTATTCGTGAACCAGTAGGTACGCATATGGAAAATCTAAACAGTTCGTCCAAACATTTGCAGTTGCAATATAAATCTGCACCTGTGATCACTAAGTTTCCCCAATGGGAAAAGCTCAGCGAAGCCCCACGACCATTGCCCCGTCCATTATTGCTATACGGATGTGATCGCCCTGCCGATAAGTTTAAAGGAGATGTCGATTGCGATCGCCCCAAACGAGATTGTCAATATGAAGCGATCGTATTATGGACTTTGCCACCATCTTTCACACATTTACAATGGCTAATTGCTACTGCTAAACCAGACTATATCTATCTCGGTTCTCATACTCCTCAAGTTCCATCTATTGAGCAGTTTCGCGCCCAAATCCAATCTCTCGATTTAGCTAATATTCCTGTTTTTAATCTATTAGACTTTGCACAGCAATGGTGGATTTCGCCGAGTGCGATCGTTTCAGCTTTGCGCGAACTCGGCTATACCTGCGATTTTCCAAATACCTTACCCCTTGAAGGAGAACTTTTGAGAATGCAAAAATGGTATGGCATTGCGATCGCGAAACTTGAGGTGTTATTTAAATAAATTTTTTGGCGCGTATGACGGTTACAAATATTGCACTTAATTTTCAGGAAATATTAACGTTATTTGCGAATACAAAAATAATTACGAACACTAATTGATCATGCAAAAAGCTACAATATCTAACAGTCTTTAAAATAACTTTCGATTAGTTATAGTTACTCTTTATGGATCAACTTAATATTGGTGGTCTCTCTTATCTTCAAACACAAATACCGTCAATAAATACTGATATTTTTGACAAGATCGGGCGTGAGAGTTCCAAAAAACACGAGCTTCAAACTCAAGCTAATGAATCTACTAAACTTCTTGCAGATTTCCAAAGAGCCAATCTTGCTAGTGAATTTGCAAGCCATCTTCTTTCAAAAATCAATCAATTTGATGCTGAGTTAAATGCTGAGCAAGAGGTTGGGCTTAAACTTGTTTCTTTTGGACAAACAATTACATTCCATGTATCTGCTATAGGTTTCTATAACCCTAGTTTAGTTGTGTTTGCTGGACTAACAGATGATGGCAATCGAGTTGAGTTAGTTCAACATGTATCTCAAATAAGTTTTGTTTTAATTGCTCTACCTAAACTCAACCCTGAACAACCAAAACGTAAAATCGGATTTGTTCAAGAAGGTGGTTAAAATTTTGGAGATGCGATGATAAATCTAAAGCTTATTTCACCTGATTAAAACAATGATAGCTATTAGTGAAATCGTCAAAAATGGGATCGCATTCGATATGAAAAACTGGGGTAATGAGCCGTCTGGTATCGGCGATTTATCGCAAAATATTGATCGCCTATTTGCTCTGTTAAAAGAACGAGACATCAATTATTTGCTTGTTGGCGGTGTAGCATTACTCAGTTATGTCGATGGGCGCAACACGCAGGACATCGATCTCATCCTCTCCCAAAAAGATCTCACCATACTTCCAGAACTAACAATTACCGATAAAAATCAAAACTTTGCTAGAGCAAACTTTGAGAATCTGCAAGTAGATATTCTGTTGACTCAGAATCCACTCTTTAAATACATCGCCAAGAATTGCATTACATCAAAACAATTTGGCGATTTAACCGTGCGTTGTGTCACCGTTGAAGGTTTGTTGATTCTCAAACTTTATGCACTTCCAGATCTGTATCGACAAAGCAAATTTGATCGCGCTAGTATTTACGAAAACGACATTCTTTTGCTACTGCTCAAATATCCCACAGACCTTAAACCAATCTGGAAACTATTGCAAAAACATCTACTTCCGACTGATATTACCGAAATAGAAGATATTACTGCGGATATCCAAAAACGTATTCAGCGTTTTCGAGCCAAATAAAAAAGAGGGCGATCACAATGCGATCGCCCTCTTCTTTAGAATTTGCTATTTCGATTCTGTAAAGTCAGCATCGATGACATCATCATCGCCACTAGCGGCATCTTTAGTTCCATCTTCAGGAGCAGCATCTCCAGTTGGAGCTTCACTGCCACCTTGCTGATAGACAGAAGAACTAAGCGCGTACAGAGCTTGCTTCAACTCTTCAGTTTGACTAGCGATCGCTTCGTGTTCGTCTTTACTGATCGCTTCACGTAAATCTTTAACAAGTCCTTCAATCTTAGTCTTGTCAGCTTCAGGAACTTTATCGCCAAGATCCTTGATTTGCTTCTCAGCTTGATAAGCTAAAGAGTCAGCTTGGTTCTTAGTTTCAATGCGATCGCGCTTTTCTTTATCAACAGAAGAATTACGCTCAGCTTCATTAACCATCCGCTCAACTTCGTCCTTAGGCAAGGTCGAAGCACCAGAGATGGAAATGGTTTGAACTTTGCCAGTTCCCTTGTCCTTAGCAGTTACAGATAGCAAGCCGTTAGCATCAATATCAAAGATAACTTCGATTTGAGGTACGCCACGAGGAGCAGGAGGGATTCCATCTAAACGGAAGGTTCCCAAACTCTTGTTGTCGTTGGACATTTCACGTTCGCCTTGCAGCACATGAATCTCAACGTTGCTTTGACCATCTACCGCAGTCGAGAACACTTCCGACTTCTTGGTAGGAACTGTAGTGTTGCGAGGAATAATTTTGGTCATTACGCCACCGAGAGTTTCCACACCGAGAGATAAAGGAGTTACATCAAGCAAAAGGATATCTTTAACTTCACCAGCCAATACACCCGCTTGAACTGCTGCACCGATCGCTACCACTTCATCAGGGTTAACGCTTTGGTTAGGATCTTTGCCAAGAATCTTCTTAACAACTTCTTGTACCGCAGGAATACGAGTCGAACCACCAACTAAGACAACTTCATCGATCTTCGATTTATCGATTTTGGCATCGCGAACGGCTTGCTCAACAGGAATGCGGCAGCGATCAATCAAGTCAGAGCAAAGTTCTTCAAACTTAGCACGGGTCAAAGTGGTGTCAAGATGCTTAGGTCCGTCTTGAGTTGCGGTGATGAAAGGAAGATTGATTTCAGTTTGAGTAACGCTAGAAAGTTCAATCTTCGCCTTTTCAGCAGCTTCAGTTAAGCGTTGTAATGCTTGCTTATCTTTGCGAAGATCAATTCCTTCAGCAGACTGGAATTGACTGGCAAGGAAGTCTACGATCTTTTTGTCAAAGTCATCGCCGCCAAGGTGGGTGTCCCCACTGGTAGACATTACTTCAAATACACCGTCGCCAACTTCGAGAATTGATACGTCAAATGTACCGCCGCCAAGGTCAAATACGAGGATAGTTTCGTTAGTTTTACTATCTAAACCATAAGCCAAGGCTGCTGCGGTTGGCTCATTGATAATACGCAGAACATCGACACCTGCGATTTTGCCAGCATCTTTGGTCGCCTGACGTTGCGAGTCATTGAAATAAGCAGGAACGGTGATAACCGCTTGAGTGACTGTTTCGCCTAAGTATTTGCTAGCATCGTCAACTAGCTTACGCAGTACTTGTGCAGAAATTTCTTCAGGAGCAAACTGTTTACTAACCGCAGGTGCGTCAATTTTGACATTTTCACCAACTTTCATTACTTTGTAAGCGACTTGCTTGGATTCGCCGCTAACTTCGTCATAACGTCTACCAATAAAGCGTTTGACTGAGTAAAAAGTATTATCAGTGTTCATAACCGCTTGGCGCTTAGCAATTTGTCCAACTAAGCGATCGCCATTTTTTGCATAAGCGACAACTGATGGTGTGGTACGGAAGCCTTCGGCGTTTGCAATCACCGTTGGCTTGCCCCCTTCCATGACGGCGACAACTGAATTTGTCGTACCTAAGTCGATTCCAACTACTTTAGCCATAAGGCTTCCAACTCCTAAGTTTTTTAATCTTTAATCTCATACCAGATTAACTACTTTTCTCGATTAGCACATTAGGGGGACTCTACCTAATCGGGTAGGGTTTCCCGTACAAAGCCCAGAAAGCTTAAGCCGTGCTTGTTATCGCTTACACTCTCCAAGTTTTATAACCTCTCTAAATCGTTTGCAAGTTTTGCATAGCAACTTGAGCGCAATAACGCATTTCGTCAGCCCTGCGCCATAGTTCTTGTCCTGTGTGCAAATGGCAATCGTCAAAATTAAGTGTGAAATAATTTAATTCTTCGATCCCGTCACTAATCGCGTTGAGGCAATGATAAAGATAGCTAGCAATTCCTGCGGCGGAAGCAGGGTTAGGTAATCCACGGAAGAAAATCAGAGCCTTGGCATACGAGCCGCGACATTCATCAATATAATCTTCAAAATCTTCCATGAGTCCATCATCATATGGATCAGCAGCTAGCTCATCAATTTGTTCGTCTAGACTATCGAGAATTACCTCAAGCATTTCCGAGATTGGTTCGTAAACTTGCTTAAACCAGCGATCAAGTTTTTGATCTTCATTTAGATGGTATTCACGTCTAGCAGTTGCTGATCGCCTTGCCGACTGAGATGCGCTGTTAGGTGAGTGTTTAATACCAAGACTGCGATCATAATGAGCACGGGCTTGGGGATTGCTGAGAACTTCATAAGCAAGGTTAATTGAAGCAATATCATCATGGTTGTCAAGATGATGATTGCAATCAGGATGATATTCTTTGACCAGTTCGCGATAGGCGCTTTTGACCTCGGCAGGAGCAGCACTATAGCTAATTCTTAGAGTTTTGTAATGATTTATTTGTTGTACGCGATCGCTTGTCCTAGCCATGTCCTTGTGATTAATCTACGTGTACGGTAATTTTTGTATGTTTTTCATGCTGGATTTTTGAGGTTTTCGATTTTCTCGAAATGTTATTTTTAAGCAGAGCAAAACTTTCTTACTAAGCATTTTGTAGGGATATTCTGTCAGAGTCAACCACTTGACAGTTAAAAATTGGGGTATCACTAAAGTGTTATATCGACTTTATAAGATAAATGTTGCTAAAGCGATCGCACTTCTGCTATCATTCCAAAGCGTTAAAAACAAAGCGCAAATATGCTGGCGTAGCTCAGTTGGTAGAGCAGCTGATTTGTAATCAGCAGGTCACGAGTTCGAGTCTGGTCGCCAGCTTACTTTCTATTTATAAAAAAGCCTTGCAGTGCAAGGCTTTTTTAATATTACAAAAACTTGGATGCAACCTAATCGACACCCTAAAATTAGACTGACTTTAGGCATGACTCAAAAAGACATTGACGGGTGCGATTGACGGGTATGTTGTAAATTCGATGCTATTGTTTTTGCCTAATGGTTCAGCCACCCGACATTAACGTTACGCTATTAAATTATGCTTATTTGGATAAGAAAAACTCGCTTAGAGATTTGACCTCAGGGGACAAAATGACAACGGCGGCGGCAGCACTGATTAGACCAAAAGCTAAGTTAACGACTTGAGTAGATGATTTTTGGTAAGCATCGATCCTAATATTTGCTTCTTTAATTTCACCATCTAACCTGTCGAATCTCTTATCAAATTCTTCAAATTTCCGTAGTACTTGTTGTTGAAAATCTTCTTGTGACATAATACCGCTTTTTATGGAATTCACCTGATCATAGTAGCGTTACCCTGTTATGACTACAATAATTGATTAGAAGCGATACGAGTAGGAATATAAATTTTTGGTGGTTCGGATAGCGATAGTTTGCCAGTACCGACTTTAATAATAATTTGCCAACCGCTGACAACGCTAAGATAAATGTCGTTATCTGGATTGGTAATAATATTTTTGGCGGTTACGGATATTTGCGGATCATCGGCAACCCACCAAAGAAACGTATGGGTATCAAGTAGTACTTTCATGATCTTTAACCAAGAAAGTCAGCAAGAATATTATCGGGCAATGGTGCGTTAAAGTCGCGAGCAATAAAGATTTTGCCTTTGTCTTGACCTGCGATCAATGTTGACGTTTTCGTTGGTAAACTAACCACTAGACCCCACCGATTAAGTTCAAATAATTTATGCTGTCTGACAAAGAGAAACAAGACATTCTTGGAAAATTAATAATTGACAATCACGATTTAGAAGCTCTAGAGTTAATGGTGTCAGAATTTAACATTTTTGAAGCGATTGGAGTCGTCAGACAGGAAATTAGACATTCTAATTTTATCGCTTTTTTACTAAATCCGTTGAATAATCATGGATTAGGCGATGTATTTCTTAAAAAGTTTTTGATTTCCATTTTACTCAAGTTTGAAATTTTATCATTAAGTCCTGTAGACATCGATATTGCAAATTTACAAGATGTAGAAGTTCGGAGAGAATGGAGAAATATTGATATCCTCATTTACTCTTCCAGTAATAAGCTGGTTTGTGCAATTGAGAATAAAGTGGACTCTGATGAAATCCATAATCAACTAATTAAATATAGAAAAACAATTTGCGAAGAATTTCCTGAATGTCGGAAAATTCTTCTATATCTTACAAAGGACGGCGATATAGCTTCTACTGAGAAGGATGAAAATTCTACTTGTACTGAGAAATGGCTGTCATTGGCTCATGGTGAAGTTGCCGCTATGATCAGAGCTACATATGAGAAGTATCGATCAACTCTAGGTTCTGAGGTTTATACTGTTATGAATCATTATGTTAATCTAGTAAGGAGACATATTGTGAGTGACTCTGAAATTGCGTTGCTATGTCAAAAAATTTATAAACAACATCAACAAGCTCTTGATTTGATTTATGAACATTGTCCAGATCTACAGTTAAAACTTTCTGAATTTCTACAACAATTTATTAAATCCAATGTAGGTCAAGGCATCAAAGAAGCTCATAGTAGCAAACAATATATCCGATTCTTCATAGAAAGATGGGATAATATTGTATGGTTTGAGTTTGTTAATCAACCTGAACGTTTGAGCTTAGACTTGGTTATTGCGCCTGGTGACATAAAGCTAGAACAAGCTATTTTTGATGCTGTAAATGACCTTAATATTGGTGGTTTTAAGACAAAAGCTAGGTTAAGTGAAAGAGGCTACAACCATATCTATGTGCGACAGATTCTAAACTCTTCAGATTATATAGATGGAGATTTAGAGTCATTGCAAAAGAAAATCAAAGATTTCTGGATAAAATATCTTCCTGAGATAGAAAAAATTGGTAAGGCTGTATTGAAATTGCAGTCAAGCCAAGCTGAATCAATTTAAGGTCTAATTTTATATAGTAATATAGATAAAAAGTAAGACGAATCTAAATCTTTTGCTAATCATTTAATAGACCAAGCTAGGTCCAAGATAAAGTCGAAAAACAGAAAGAGAGAAACGTCATGGCAGTGCGATCGCCCATCTTATTAATCATTTTAAAGGAGCGAAGCAAGTCTAAGAAAGCATTTAAGAATACAAAAGCGCATCAAAACAGGTATAAATACTGATGAACTCTAGATTTAACCTATATTGATGCGCCAACCTTACAATACCGATTTATCAGAGCAAGAATGGGAAATAATTGCTGCAATGTTACCC
>JBBRMK010000029.1:0-48789 GCA_038230875.1 Pseudanabaenales cyanobacterium | reverse complement strand
TTATCTCTTTTCGCTCTTCCAGCAAGATCTTCAACACCTGTTTGATACTCTCTGGTGTTGTTTCCAAGTCCCTTAATGGCACTTTTATCCCGCTTATCTCGATTTCTTCAATCATATTTTCTAATTTACATCTCTTTTTTCCCTCCGATCTTTAATTTTCGTTAACCCCTTGGACGGTTACTATTAAATAATTTTGAAAAGTTAAATGATATTTTAGAAATTGAGTTACGAAAAAACTTTTCAATAATTGATTATAAAGGGCAATCTTTTATTATTGTTAGTATTGATTTTGAAAATAATAATTTTATAATTAAGCTAAATCACCAAATAATAATTGAGCCTGATTTTGATCCTAGTAAGTTATTTGACATAAAAAAGAATAAAATAATTGGATTTATTCCAATTGATGGGAAAGAGGGAATTTTAGGGTTTGGAACATCTCACTGCGACTTTATCTTTTTTGATGAAAACGAATTTTGCTTTGTTGAATTTAAGTTAAATGCAACCAGCTTAAATGATAAATCAGTTTTTAAGAATCGTCTCAAAGCTATTAATCAGTTAAAAAATACGATCGCTTTATTCGATTTCAAGTTAGGCAAAAATTACGAGGAGTTGGTATTAGAAGCATACGTTTGCACTCCAGAAACTTATCCAAGAGCAGATGCTAGTTGGGAATCCTTAAGAAATGAGTTTTTAGAAGAAGTTGGCATTGAAATTTTTGAGCATAATGAAAAAATTTGTAGGTAAAAAAAGAGGCGGCTATTTACGCTACCCCTTTTTATTTAATTTGGAACCGTGGCGCTCTCTAGCCCTGTTGCTTTACCTGCTTTACGAAGGCGATCGCTGTCGGGTTCCATCCATGCATAGACAAAGTGACTGAAGCAATTAATTTTTGGTTCTGTCGCTCGAATTGCTTGCATTTGCTTTTCAAAACTAGGATGTCCATCAAAGCCCTGTCCCCAAGTTCCTGCCAAAACTGGACAAACTAGAGTTTCCGGTGATGATTGGCGGACGACTTCGGAAACTTGATTGGCGACACATTTGCCATCATTACAGAGAGCATAAGTCATCGGATGACGTTCCATATAAGTAGGAAAACGATCCCAAGGCTGCATTCTTGCTTCAAATTTACCTGATTCAGAAAGATTGCCATTGGGGAAAAAGACAGTGCCAATGGGAATATTATTTTGCTTGAGCGGCGCTGATACCACAGTTACAAAATTAATTACGCCTTGATAAGCGTGATTAGTGGCGATATTCCAGAGTAAACCTTCCGCGATCGCGGCGGTTTCCTTTAGATTTTTAATATTAGTCGGTTTGACCTTGACAGTTTCTGTGAGTTTTTTCTCCGTCTGAATCACATCATCAGCCGTGAGATCGCCAGTTTTGAGATAGAGCGCCATTAGTTCTCTCACATTTTTATTGTCAATGTTACTTAACAGCGCCGATCGCGAAGATTGTCCATGAATCCATAATTGCTTGACGTTACCAATTAAATCGCTAGTGGAATTGGTGGGATAGCGCACATAGTCAAACACCATGCCATCGGGCTGACGTTGCATCAGGGCTTTAACCGCAGATGTCAGATCGGCTTTAGCGATCGCACTGTAAGGATCGACAAACAGATGATCGGCTTCATAGGCATCCTCATAAAAGGCACGACCATTGCTAACTAAATTTCGATCAAAATTCGTATTGGCAATACTATTTTCCCCATTACCATTGAGTGCTAGAGCCACCGATCTCCCCTTGATTTCGCTATATCCATAGCCAAAATTCATCGCAAATGACCAGCCATAAACCTTGATGCCCCGTGCTCGACCAATCGCGATCGCTTGTTTCCAAAGATCGTAATCAGCAGGTACTTCTCCTGCTTTTACTGCTTCTTCGGTTACCGACTTCCAAGGCGTAGGATTATCGGCAACAGGTAACAACACACGCCCATCATAAAAAGTTTCAATAAAAACTTGATTGTAGCCACGATTGGCAACTTTATCAAATACATCCTCTAGCACACCTGCTTTAGCATCATTTGGATACAGCCTTATCCAAGTTGCTTGAGTTTGAGGCGCTGTGCGATCGCGACAAGCTTGCAATTCTGATTTGTGTTTTTGAATAATAGCTTGATATTGGGCTTGAGTATTCGGATTATTAGGAGTTACTACTAAAGCTGATTTTCGCAATTCATGTTTACGCAAAATTTCTGAAGTGTTTACATCACAAGTCGGATTTCCCCACAAAATCCGTTCGGGTAAAGGACCAGCGATCGCGCTCCCTACAAATGCTGCACCTACAAAAGTAGAAGCAAAAGTAGAAGACAAGAAAGTAGAAGACGCGATCGCAAACAAATTAGATTTATTCAGCTTTTTTATAGCTTCGTTACATTTCATAGACTTTCAAAAAATGGTACTTCTAAAATTGGCAATTTTTCGGATTAAAGTTAGTGGCGCTACGCGCTGCTGACTTTAATATCTAGACTGACGATTCTAATTGTATATAGACGAATAACCTTAACAATATGGCACACTGACAAGTATATTTCAGGACTCCTTCGCCATGCTTCATAACCCAACCCGATTTAAGCCTAGTCCAATTGAAAACGATTCTGAAGAAGATGATGGATTTGAGTTTTATGACTTTAATGAACCCGCCCCAGGCAGTCCACCAGGCACATTAATTATTGATGAAGATGCGGGCCTTCCTAATATTTTCTTGATTGACTATAGTGAAGATGAAGCGATCGGACTTAAACTTGACACTCCCGAAGACTGTATCCCTCATCTCGATACTCACTCCGTCTCATGGGTTGACGTACAAGGTTTAGGCTCTGAAGATGTATTGCAACGTTTAGGAAAAGTGTTTAAACTCCACGCACTAGTACTGGAAGATATCGTTAATATTCCTCAACGTCCCAAGGTAGAGAGTTTTGACGATCAAGAACTGATCATTTTGCATATGGTGACTAGTCGTGAAGATGGCAAAGGTTTTTATGATGAGCAGGTAAGTTTGATCTTAGGGAAAAACTATGTCCTGACTGTGCAAGAGGAGCCAGAAAACGATGTATTTGAGCCAATTCGTCAGCGTATTCATCGCAATCGTGGTGTGATCCGAGCGCATAAAGCTGATTATCTTACCTATGCTCTAATCGACGCAATCGTAGATGGATTTTTCCCTGTGTTAGAGGCTTATGGCGAGCGTCTCGAAGATCTGCAAGATGAGTTGATAGAAAATCCGACCCGTCAAACGCTCGATAAAATCCATAAAATCAAACGCGAACTTTTGCTTCTACGTCGGGCGATTTGGCCGCAACGCGATGCGATTAGCTCCTTGATTCGGGAAGAAAGTCCAATGATTAATCGAGATGTTCGAGTATACTTGCGTGACTGTTATGACCACACTGTCCAAGTGATGGATATGGTCGAAACCTACCGCGAACTAGCCGCCAACTTGATGGATATTTATCTGTCATCATTGAGCAACAGTACCAATGAAACTATGCGTTTTTTAACGGTGATTTCCACTATGTTTATTCCGCTTACCTTTATCGCAGGGTTATATGGCATGAATTTTGATACTGGATTGGCAGGAAATATGCCTGAGCTAAAAGTGCCTTATGGTTATGTTTATTGTTTGATACTGATGCTAGCGATCGCGGGAGGCTTGTTATATTTCTTTAAGACAAAAGGCTGGCTAACTGGTCCAAAATAAAATATTGTGCTATTTCCTCAACCCATTTCACAAACTAAAAGGCGCAGACTGCAAAGAGTGACATTACAGTCGCATCAAGTTACTCCAGCTTTACAAATCAACAGCGCGATCGCCCTTACCGCTGAACAAAGGAATTATTTACATAACGCACTACGCTTAAATGTTGGCGCAGAATTTATTGCACTTGATGGCAAAGGGATATGGTGGCTAGCTAAATTAGGAGAAAACGCAGATACTGCCGAAATGATTGCCAAAATCGAAAATGATACTGAGTTAGCGGCAAAAGTAATCTTAGGCATAGCTATGGCCAAAGGTAATAATCTCGAGTCAGTGATTCGTCAAACGACAGAGTTAGGTATTCGTCAAATTGTGCCACTGTATAGCGATCGCACGATTATCAAATCAGGTACAGAACTCGGCAATCAAAAACGCGATCGCTGGCAACGCATCGCAGCAGAAGCCGCTGAACTCTCAATGCGTACTTATATTCCTGAAGTTAATGCACCGCAAACCCTGACCACATGGCTAAGTGATCTCTCGACTTCACCAATTTTGAAATATATTTGTGTAACCACGCCTGATGCGCCGCATTTGCTAACCAGCTTACAAAATGCAAATTTACAAAATGCAAATAATTTGCCGATCGCGATCACGACAGGTTGCGAGGGCGGCTGGACGGTTAGAGAAGAAGAAATCGCGATCGCGGCAGGGTTTGTGCCTGTCTCATTAGGCGATCGGATCTTGTCAGCCGTCACAGCGCCAGTGGTAGCATTAGCTATAGTAGGCGCTTTCTTAGATACAAGTTCGGGCGTAGCATTAAAGTCTTAAAAAATTTATGACCATCAATCAAGAGCAATCTCTTCAGCCAGTTCAACATATGCAGCAAACCATTGCCTTACGTACTACTGGTAAAAAATTGCACAACATTACTCGCCAAGTGGAATCAGTCCTTGCTCAATCAGGTATAAGGATCGGATTGTGCAACATTTTTCTGCGTCATACTTCAGCTAGTTTGATCATTCAAGAAAATGCTGATCCTGACGTATTAGCGGATTTGGAAACTTTTTTTGTCAAACTGATTCCTGAAGATCCTAGTCAATATCGCCATACTTCCGAAGGCGCTGATGATATGCCATCTCACATTCGCAGTATGCTCACTAAAACCTCAGAAACTATTCCGATCGCTAATGCTAAACTTGCCCTCGGCACTTGGCAAGGAATTTTTGTCTGGGAACATCGCAATTTGGGGCATACCCGCGAAGTGCTGGTACATATTACAGGTTCCTAAATGAAGACCTCAAAAAAACCACTAAAAAGTCGATATCGTTCAATAGCTAAGCAAAGAAAGTGGCTAAGAGGATTTCAGTGGTTTTTGCCAGGTTTATTAGTAAAGCGATGGCTATTAGTTAGCATCATCGGCATTGTGTTAATCGTGTTGGGAATCGCAATTTCTGCAAAACTGACCCCAGTTTTATTCTTGTCACGTTTGATTGGTAACACGGTTGATATATTAGTTGCGATCTTGCCCCGCAATTTGAGTGGTCCAATCGCATTGTTGATTGGACTAGGGCTATTATGGCTAGGTCAAAAACGCGCTCTAGGTTCGATCACCCAAGTTTTGATGCCTAATCAAGACAAAGAACTATTGGAACTATTGGTTTCTCACCGTAAGCTAAACCGAGGACCAAAGATAGTTACGGTCGGTGGTGGAACAGGTTTATCCAATTTATTGCGTGGACTTAAGAAATATAGTGCCAATATTACTGCGATCGTTACTGTGGCCGATGATGGCGGCTCGTCTGGACGCTTACGCCGCGAACATGGTGTATTGCCTCCTGGAGATATTCGTAACTGCCTTGCTGCTCTCGCCGATGAAGAAAAACTAGTTACCGAATTATTTCAATACCGCTTTAAAACAGGAGAAGGACTATCGGGACATAGCTTTGGCAATTTATTTCTGACCGCGATGAGTGAAGTTACAGGCGATCTAGAAAAGGCGATCGCCGCTAGTTCACAAGTCTTAGCAGTGCGCGGTCGAGTACTCCCTGCAACCCTCGATCATGTAGTGTTATGGGCTGAGTTTGAGGATGGGCGCTATGTTGAGGGCGAGTCAAAAATTCCTGAAGCAAGAGGAAAAATTAAACATATTGGTTGTAAACCAGATAATCCTAAAGGATTGCCTCAAGCTGTTGAAGATATCAGCGAAGCTGACTTAATCGTTATTGGACCTGGAAGCTTGTATACCAGCATTATTCCCAACTTGCTCGTGCCAGAAATCTTGCAAGCATTAATTGATCGCCATGTACCATCGATCTACCTTTGTAATATCATGAGTCAAGTTGGTGAAACTGATGGCTATTCAGTGGCTGACTATGTGCGAGTTTTAGACGAAATAGCAGGAGTAAGATTATTTGATGTGGTCTTAGTTCAAAAACAGCCACCATCAGAGCGATCGCTACAACATTATGCTTCTTTCGGATCTTACTTTACACACTTAGATCGCGATAACCTTGCTGCAATCAGTTGCCCTGTGCTAATCGCCAATATCATGCTAGAAAAGAATAATGCAACTGTCTGCCACGACTCAGAAAAACTTGCAGGAGTATTGATGCGTTGGTATAACCGCCAGTAGTTAACTATTAATTAAAACTTATTACGATCGCCCTAATACTCAGCTTAGAAAATAGAGAGAACGTTTATTTCTTGCCATCTCTACTTTCTGGAATTTATATCTTATAATCTCAAAACTTCAAGGCGACATTATTAGTGTCACAGCAATATCGTATTCAAGTTAATAGTGATATTTACGCTCTTGCCAAACTGCAAGGGTGGTTTCAACAGTTTCAAGATTTATTGCCAAAACAAACTTGGATGCAATGCAATCTTGTGTTAGTTGAAGTATTTACCAATGTAGTTTCCTACGCGCATGAAGAACTGTCTGAAGAAACGCCGATTGATATTCAAGTGACGATTCATATACCAGAAAATTTTTTAGAGTTGCGGATTTGGGACTATGGTGAGCCATTTGACATTCAAACCGAAATTGAACGAGCTGCTAAAGAAGCCGATAAAAATAGAGATTTTGAAAGCTACGATGATATTCCTACAGGTGGACGAGGCTTAATGATCGCCCAAATAATCGCTGATGATATTAGATATGAGGTTACCGATGACGGTCGCAACTGTTTTGTAATGATCAAAAGGTTTGCTGCTTTAGTCTAAATTAGCGTTTTAACCATAAAACAAAAGCAAATAGAGCAACAGGTATTGTAATTGCGGCGATCGCGATCGCATTCATTACATCTACTGTCAGGTGATTCATTAATAATGACCAATTAGGAGCCACATATTTAATTACAGCCGAAGCGATCGCTGAATAAACGAACATCTGCAAAACAAATAAAACTTGTGAAAAGATTGGTCGAGACATAATATTTACAATTAAAAAGGTTTCTAACCGCCCTTCTTACAGCAGTTGTTGATAAAATCCACCACGATAGAGTCGCAGGGCGAAGCCCCGCGAAAGGTTTTATATTATTGTTTGTAGTAGGTTTGAAAGCAAATTAGTGTAATTAGTTTTTCTTCTTTGTAACTTCTTTTTCTTGGATTTCACTTGGCACTGGAAACTGCTCAATCGGTTGTCCTGCTAGTGCCCTTTCCATAAATTTGCGCCAAATCGGTACTACAAATACACCGCCTGTTACGCCATTTGCCATTGGCGAATAATCATCGTTACCAATCCAAATTGCTACTGATAATTGGGGTACATATCCCACAAACCATGCATCTCGGAAATCAGAAGTCGTACCTGTTTTACCTGCTACAGGTCGATCACCTAGTTGCGCTTCAGTTGCCGTGCCATTATTAACTACGCCGCGTAAAGTGTCAGTCAAGTAAGAGACCGCGATCGGATCGAGAATTAATTCAGGCTTAGGAGTATTATCCAGAATCAGATTGCCATTGCGATCGGTCACCCGAGCAATTAACGTCGTCTTTGATTTATATCCACCACTAGCAAATACAGCATAAGCTCCTGCTACTTCCATTGGCGTCACATCGGCTGAACCAAGTGGCAAGGAAATTACAGGCTTAAGTGGACTATTGATCCCCAACTTGCGACAAATAGCGATCACATTTTCAGCGCCAACTTCGATTCCTAACTTAATTGCAGGAATATTGCGAGAAACAGCGATCGCTTGACGAATAGTAATTCCACCTGAGAATTTATTGTCATAATTGCGCGGTATATAAGGTTCATCACCATCAGGAATAGTCATTGGACTATCATCGATTATGGAGTCTGGGGTGTAGTTGCCTGTAGCAAAGGCAGCATAGTAGACAAAAGGTTTAAAAGAAGATCCCAATTGTCGTCGGGCTAAAACAGCACGATTAAATTGATTTTTATCAAAGTCGCCAACTCCACCAACCAAAGCCTTAACAAAACCTGTGCGTGGATCAACAGCTACTAAAGCAAGTTGATCGGCATAGGCTCCCCGATCCACCAAATCTTTATGTCCTTCGGCAGCAACTTCTTCAGCAATACGCTGCAACTTTAAATCGATAGTGGTCTGGACACGCAACCCACCCTGTAAAACAACATCTCTACCAAACTTCTCTTCTAACTCGGCAGTTACAGCCTGCGATACATAAGGCACACGGCTAGCTTCATAAGAAATTCCTTGTTTGCGAATGACGATCTTCTGGGCTTTTGCAGCTTTAATTTCGGCAGGCGATGACCAGCCAAGCTCAACCAGCCGATCAAGCACTAACCCTTGACGCTTTTTAGCTTCTGAATAATTATCAACAGGATTAAATACTGAAGGAGCTTGAATTGTACCTGCTAACATGGCAGCTTCACCGAGGGTCAAATCAGCCGCAGATTTGCCAAAATAGTTCTGAGAAGCTGTTTCTGCGCCATTAGTGTTTTTTCCCCAGAATACTTGATTGAGATACATCTCAAGGATCTGTTCTTTTGTGAAAACCTGCTCAACTCGCATTGCCAAGACAGCTTCGGCAACCTTACGGTTAAGACTACGCTCATTAGATAAAAATAGGTTTTTAACCAACTGCTGCGTCAGAGTTGAGCCACCTTCGACAGTCCCACCTGCGCTAAAGTTGGCTAAAACCGCCCGCCCAATCCCACTAGGATCAATGCCCTTGTGCGTGTAGAAATAGGCATCTTCCATCGCCAGAACAGATCGCTTTAAATGTGGTGAAATGCGATCAAGGGTAACAACTTCGCGATTAACATCGCCGTGTAAACGCGCAATTAATTCGCCATTAATGTCATAAATATAAGTGGTCTCAACAGGAACGTATCCCTTTAAGACTCTAACGTCTGGCAGATCACGGAAACTAAGTGCTAATCCAACCAGTCCGCCAGCTAATGCTGCACCACCGATCATGATAACGCCAAGTAATGTGCCACCAACAGCTTTGAGAGTGCCTTTTAAAATACTGCCTGTCAGAGACTGGGAACGCTCTACACTATTCGATGCCACAGCAATCTACCCTTTGATTAACTCAACAGTAATCTTACTTCATTAACTCGTATTTCGTACTAAAACCCAAAAGAAGTAGGGCAGTGCTTACACTCTTATTTTTTTGAGTTTAGCGTCGCTGCGCAAGCTTGTCATATACCAATTGCAGATCGACATGGTGATGCGCGATCGCCACTAGAGTGTGATAAAACAAATCCGCCACTTCTGAAGCGATCGCATCGGGCTGATCATCTTTACAAGCCATTACAACTTCGGCAGACTCTTCACCAATCTTTTTCAAAATATTATTATCGCCACCTGCTAATAGTTTGCAAGTATAAGAACCTTCTTGAGGATGATCTCGGCGATCGACAATAACCGCAAATAGTTCTGATAGAGGATCGTTCATGTTCTAAAAACCATTTGTCAATAATCATAAATGTATATAGAGTATCCGTAAGGCAATTTCTTGGAAAGATTTTACCGTGGTTGTGCCGCGCTTCGCGCGGTACAACCACATTTTGGTTTTAATAAATCGGGTAATTTTATTGTTAGAGATCACCTAAAACTAAAATTGGATGAAGCAAGCTATGCTCACCTCATCCAATTTTAATTTTATTTAATTAACGCTTTGCGTTAAAAAATAACTACTTGATAGAAACCTTACCGCCAGCTTCTTCGATTTGCTTCTTAGCTGCATCAGCATCAGCCTTAGCCATGCCTTCTTTAACAGTCTTAGGAGCAGACTCAACCAAGTCTTTTGCATCTTTAAGGCCCAATCCAGTGATTTCACGGACGATCTTAAGAATTGCAATCTTCTTATCAGCAGGAACTTCGTCAAGTACCAAGTCAAAAGCAGTCTTTTCTTCGACTTCTTCAGCAGGAGCAGCAGCGCCGCCAGCAGCAGCCATCATCATGCCACCAACAGGAGCAGCAGCGGAAACGCCGAAAGTTTCTTCGATCGCTTTTACCAATTCAGAAGCTTCAAGAAGGCTCAAAGATTTTAGTTCTTCAATGATGCTATCGGTTTTTGCAGACATAGTTTTTCTCTTTTTAGTTTAGTTATGGATAGTTGTTAGCTTTAGCTTTTGGCTATTAGCTTTAGCTTTTGGCTATTAGCTTTAGCTTTTGGCTATTAGCTTTAGCTTTTGGCTATTAGTTTTAGCTTTTGGGTATTAACTTTTAAGCCGCTTCTTTTTCGGAAATAGCTTTGATTGCTCTGCCCAGAGATTGAGGAATCTCCTTAATGCCGATCGCAAGCTTGGCAGTAACCGCATTGATTGCGCCAGCAATTTGACCGATGAGAACTTCCTTAGAAGGTAAGTCAGCGATCGCTTGCAAGTCTTTTGCAGTCAGCGCCCGACCTTCCAAGACACCGCCCCGAAGTTCGGTTTTCTTAGATTCCTTTTGGAAAGCTTGATATGCCTTAACAGCACCACCAATATCATCTTTAACAAATAAGCAAGCAGAAGGTCCAACTAGAAATGATTCAAGGGGCTTCCATTCAGGAGTTCCTGAAATTGCTTGTTTGAGTAAGGTGTTTTTGGTGGTTCTACATACCGTTCCTGTGGGACGGAGTGAACGACGGAGCTTAGTAATCTCAGCCACTGACAAAGTTGTGTAGTCAATTACCATGACCATTTGAGTTCCTTCAAACTCTTTGGTCATTTCCGAGACTAAAACTTTTTTCTGGTCTAGGGTCTTACCCATATATTTCTCACCTCCTTTTGGTTTATATAAGTCTTAATAGCGCTTTGCACTGAAATGGTGTTTTCTTCGCCATTAACACTTACTTTTAGATCTTTAAAGTCATTAAAAAAGCCTCGTCATTTCACAGACTGAGGCTAAAAAAGTATTCCAAATTGGAATCTTTTTCAAATCACCTCGACAGGAAATTAAGCTGATAGCACCTGCTGTCTATGGAGTTATTCAATTGTAGAAATTTCTTTCTAGGCTTATTACAACAAGATTTAGCTTTAGATTTGACTTTGAAAGGCTTTAATTATGCTTCTGACAGCTTGATGTCGCGTAATGCTGTAACATCAACCTCGATCGCAGGTCCCATAGTTGCAGACAAGTAGAGCGATCTCCAGTACTTACCTTTTGCTCCAGAAGGACGATTGCGATCAATCGTTTCTTGCAAAGCCTTAAGGTTTAACAGTAAGTCTTCTGCGGAAAACGTAGCCTTGCCAAATAGAATGTGAACAATACCTGTGCGATCAGCACGGAATTCTAGTTTACCAGCTTTGAATTCATTAATTGCACCACCCAAATCTGTAGTCACCGTACCACCTTTAGGGGAAGGCATCAATCCTCTTGGACCTAGTAGCTTACCGAGTTTAGCAACTTGAGGCATCATGTCAGGCGTGGAAATCAACAGATCAAAATCCATCCGACCTTTGCTAATTTCATCAATTAATTCTTCAGAACCAGCGATATCTGCACCTGCGGTGGTTGCTTCAGCAACTTTTTCCCCACGAGCGATAACTGCTATGCGAATTGTTTGCCCCGTACCCTTAGGTAAAGTTACTGTTGTCCGCAATTGTTGATCAGCGTACTTGGGATCAATACCTAGTCTAACGTGTGCTTCTACAGATTCAGCAAACTTAGCAGTAGCAGTTGCTTTTACTAGTTCTAGAGCTTCTGTCGGTAAATAGGGACGCTCTTCAACTTTGCTTTGAGCTTCCCTAAGACGCTTCGATACTTTTTTTGCCATGATTGCTCCTTCGGGGTGCGATCGGAAAAATTAATTCCCTCCCCCAGCTAAAAAATTTGTTTAGATATATTTGAGAATGTGAATATTAGAAAGAACTAAAACCTAAGCGTTAATAATCACGCCCATGTTCTTTGCAGTACCTTCGATAATCTTCATCGCCGCATCGATATCATTTGCATTGATATCAGGCATTTTTGTCTCGGCAATTTGACGAAGCTGATCTCTGGAGATTGAACCAACTTTTTTACGGTTAGGTTCGGCTGAGCCAGATGTAATACCAGCTGCTTTTTGAATGAGAACTGATGCAGGAGGTGTTTTTAGGATGAAGGTAAAGCTTCGATCTTCATACACAGATATTTCGACAGGAATGACCATACCTGCTTGATCAGCAGTACGAGCATTATATTCCTTACAAAACATCATGATGTTTACACCATGTTGACCCAAAGCAGGACCAACTGGTGGGGTTGGGCTTGCTTTGCCAGCATTGAGCGCTAGCTTGATAACTGCTGTAACTTTTTTAGCCATTTGCTTTTTTAGCCACTTTAAATAATAGCCATTAAGATTTCCCTAAAAGCACTACAAACTTACGTTTGCATGAATTAGTTTTACGTTAATTTTGCTTTTGTACCTGATTGAACTCTAGTTCAACAGGCGTATCTCTTCCAAAGATCGAAAGAAGGGCTTTCAGTTTACTGCGCTCTGGGCTAACTTCTACCACTTCACCTTCAAAGTCTTTGAAAGGTCCAGTAAGCACTTTGATTTTGTCGCCTTGAGCCATATCAATTTTGAGAACTGGCTCTTGCTCGATTACGACACGGAAGATTCTTTCGACTTCTTTTTCGGTCAAAGGACGGGGCTTAACGTGTCCGCGACCACGACCATAGTGACGTTTTTGTTCTGTGCCGACAAAGTTAATAACATGAGGCGTACTTTTAACAGCAAGCCATGCATCATCATCAACTTCTAGCTGTCCGATTTCATTCTTAACAGTCTTGATCTGAATCAAAACATATCCAGGGAAAATCTTTTCTTCAGAAGCAAGCCTACTGCCATCCTTTCTAAGTTTGACCGTAGGTGTATGCGGAATTTCAATTTGCTTGATCCTATCTTCTACATCAAGGGTCTTGATGCGTTGCTCTAGGCTCGACTTGACCTTTTTTTCGCAACCTGAAGCAATTTGTACAGCATACCATTGGAATAGTACGTCTGATTCTTCTTGATTGCTAGATAGATGGTCGATGTCTTCAGTAAACATTATTGAAACACCTGCAATGCGATCGCCTTAAACAATGCATCAATTAGATATACAAAGGTTGCAACCGCAACAATCATCAAGAGAACAGCTACAGATTCACTAATAAGCTGTTGACGTGTTGGCCAAACAATCTTGCCAAATTCGGCTTTAGACTCGACAAAAAGTTTAGTTACTCCACCATTCTCAGATGTTGTATCTGAGTTAGTTTTTGACACTTCTTTTGGTTGCTCTTTTAGTTCGTTTTTCGTCATAGCGGCAACTCTTGGGATTCCTTTGCAATCTTAATAAATGCGATATGTTTGAGTACAAGCTTAAATAGAGCCTTGTAAAAAATGGTGAAGCGCGCCCTGGAGGACTCGAACCTCCGACATCAGGTTTTGGAGACCTGCGTTCTACCAACTGAACTAAGGACGCACGATATGAAAACACTATTTTCAATACACAATCAAGTATATCTAGGGTATCAAAAAGAGTATTTGATACTTAGTATAGCTACAAATGACTTTACAATGGTCGATCAAATCGCTGCTTAAGACGAGTTGCTTTACCAACAAGGTCACGCAAGTAATAGAGCTTAGCTCGACGTACTTTGCCTCGACGAATCACTTTGATGCTTTCAATTTGTGGAGAGTGCAGCAAGAAGGCTCGCTCAACTCCAATGCCTTGAAATACACGACGGACGGTAATAACGGTATTAACGCTAGAACCACGTCTTCCAATGATCACGCCTTCGTAAGGCTGAGTACGTTCTTTGCCGCCCTCTTTAATCCTAACTCCAACCTTGACAGTGTCTCCTACATAAATTGTAGGTAGATCTGTTTTGATATATTCCGCTTCAATTGAGCGGATGATTTCAGAAGCGTTCATGAGGAATGCCAAAAAAGTCGCGATCATCTATGTTAAAGCATCAATGATCTAATGTCTATATCTTTATCAAATTAATTTGATATATCGTTAAATAAAATGCAGTGCAAAGCGCTGTCTTTCATTTACGGGTTTTGCGTAAGCTGGAACTTGGAGCAAGTTCGCTATTATTTTGTTCGGCTTTGCGGAGGTTAATGATCTCTAAAGCGGTGCCTCGAAGTGTGCGATCGCGATAAGGAATCGCAGCGCGAGTTTTAAGAAAGGCGGCTTCAGTTTCAGAGATTGGCGGTAACGCGGTTGGTGGAAACGCCGCGATCGTGCTGGGAGATTTACGTCCAATTGGGGCGATCGCGCCAATTTGTAATCCTGCGCTGAGCATGGCGGCTCGGACGGCAGCCGATGAGGAGTAAGTGACGAGATAGCCGTCGGGTTTGAGGCAGTTAGCTAAAAGCTGGATAAATTCGACTGTCCAGAGTTGGGGACAATGAGGTGGAGAAAAGGGATCAAGAAAAATGGCATCAGCCCATTTAGTTGGAACTTGACTAATCGTTTGTCGGGCATCACCAATGATCAGTTGTAGAAATAGTTTCTCAGTTTTTACAATTTTGTCTTTAGCAGCAGTTTGTAAGATTTGCGCGATCGCAGGTTGCCAAATATCCACTATTCCCGATGCGATCGCTTTTTGGGGAACTTCTAAATTATTCTCAAGGGCAATGATATCGAGATTAGCAGTGCGATCGCTCAATTCTGAGACACAGGCGATCGCGGCGGCGCTGTTATAACCTAACCCATAGCAAACATCAAGGATGTTGAGTTGAGTTTGAGTTCTAGCTTTTTCAGCAATTTTGGCAGGTATGACAAACTTAGCTTCGGCTTCATGTTTTGCACCATGAGAACTATGAAATGTTTCTTGAAAAGTTTCTGACCAAAAGGTAATAGAGCCATCTTCGGTAGGAAAAAGAGAAAGCTTATCCATAAGTCATTATCAAAGTAAATGGGGCGTTGCACGCCCCATTTACTTTAGAACAGGTCTAGATCAGTTACAGCACCTTTGCTGCTAGTCGAAACGAGCTTGGCATATTTTGCTAAAACACCTTTGGTGTAGCGGGGAGCGGGAGGCTTCCAATTTGCACGACGGCTAGCAATCTCCTCATCGCTGACATTGAGTTGAATCAAGCGTTTAGGCGCGTCAATCGTGATCGAGTCACCTTCATTTACTAAAGCGATCGCACCACCAACAAAAGCTTCAGGTGCAACATGACCGACGACCATGCCATATGTACCGCCAGAGAAGCGTCCATCGGTAATCAAGGCAACGGAGTCACCTAAACCAGCCCCAATAATTGCACTGGTTGGCGCTAACATTTCGCGCATCCCAGGGCCTCCCTTTGGTCCTTCGTAGCGAATTACTAAGACATCTCCTGAGTTGATCTTGTTGGCGAGAATGGCAGTAAGACAATCTTCTTCTGATTCAAAAACACGGGCTGGTCCCGTAATAATTGGATTCTTGACACCAGAGATTTTGGCAACTGCACCTTCTTCGGCGAGGTTTCCTTTGAGAACGGCGAGATGTCCTTGCTTGTACATCGGACGATCCCAAGGACGGATCACATCTTGATCAGCGCGAGGTTCAGCAGGAATATCTTTGAGAAGTTCCTCAATGGTTTGACCAGTGATCGTGATGCAGTCACCATGTAATAAGCCATGCACTAAAAGCATCTTCATGACTTGAGGAATACCACCTGCTTTATGGAGGTTAGTGGCTACATACTTTCCTGATGGCTTAAGGTCACAGAGTACGGGAACACGCTCGCGGACATGCTCGAAATCATCAATGTTCCATGCTACGCCTGCGGAATAGGCGATCGCTAAAAAGTGTAAGACTGCATTAGTCGATCCTCCAACAGCCATAACTACAGAAATCGCATTTTCTATAGATTTGCGGGTAATGATGTCACGAGGTAGCAAATTATTCCGAATTGCATTCACTAAAACCGTGCCAGCGAGTTCGGTATTCGCAGCTTTTTCAGGATTAACAGCAGACATGGTGGAGGAATACATTAGACTCATGCCCATTGCTTCAAACGCAGAAGACATGGTGTTAGCCGTATACATGCCACCGCAAGACCCCGCCCCTGGGCAAGCATTGCGCTCGACCGAGTTGAGCCTTACTTCATCAATTCGGCCTGCGCTGTATTGACCGACTGCTTCAAAGGAGCTAACCACGGTTAGATCTTCGCCATCAAGGTGTCCTGGTTCGATCGTCCCGCCATAGACAAATAAGGCAGGAATGTTCATTCTTGCCATCGCAATCATCGCACCTGGCATATTCTTATCACAGCCACCGATCGCTAAAATGCCATCCATGCTCTGAGCGCTACAAGCTGTCTCAATCGAGTCAGCGATCACATCACGGGATACGAGCGAATATTTCATCCCCTCAGTACCCATCGAAATTCCATCGCTGACAGTAATTGTCCCGAAAACTTGGGGCATCCCATTAGCGGCGCGAATCCCTGCCTCAGCGCGGATCGCAAGGGGGGCAATCCCCATATTGCAAGGCGTAATTGTACTGTGGGCGCTTGCCACACCGACAATAGGTTTAGTAAAATCCGAGTCTTGGAAACCAACTGCGCGTAACATAGCGCGGTTAGGCGATCGCTGAATGCCTTCGGTAGTTGCACGACTGCGGCGATTATCGAGGCGATTATCGGACATATTTCAAATCTCTTTAGTTATATTAATCATCTAAAACATTTTAGAATTTATTAGACCTTAAATTGGACTATCAGCAATTACTCAATGCAAGCTCAAAAGCTCTTGATCAATCATTTTCACGCTCGCTCGGCTCTTTTTAGTGCAACTGCATTAAGCATTGGACTTTTATTGTATGGTTGTGGCGAAAATAGAATTTCTCAATGTAACAAAGTCGTTACTGTTGCCAACAAAACTAAAGCTTTGACAGTTCCGAAGGACATTACAGGGTTTGTCCAACTTTCTGAAAATATCGATCAAATTCGTGTAGAGCTACAAGCGATCGCTGTTCAAGATTCCAAGCTCAAGGAATTGCAAACTCAACTGTCGGGTCTATATGGTGATGTTTCACTTGCGCTGAAAGCTCAAGCAAAGGCATCAGAAACAAAAGATAGCAACGCGCTGACTAAATCGAAACAAGAATTAGATACTGCGGCTAGCAAGGAAGGCGATTTAGTTGATCGTGTTAATGCTCTATGTGCCAAATAATCCTATGTGCCAAATAATCCTATGTGTCGAGTAATTAATGAAGTTAGCGAAACATCCTTTAGTTTTTAATTAATTTCTGAGATTTTTAAACCAATTTTGTAATAGTTCTTGGCATTCCTGTTCACGTATACCTGCAATCGCTTCAAGTTTATGAAATGAGACAGGGCTATCAGGCAAATTTGCCACTGTCCGAATCGCTCCTGCTTTTGGATCATCTGACCCATAAACTAAAGTGCTAATCCTTGCCTGCAAAATTGCTCCTGCACACATCGGACAAGGCTCTAAAGTGACATACAAAGTACAGCCATTAAGATGCCAATCTCGTAATTCTCGCGCTGCTTCCCTAATTGCCACAATTTCGGCATGAGCGGTTGGGTCTTGATCTCGCTCTTTACGATTTACCCCCGAAGCGATCGCCTCTCCTAACTTATTTACAACTATTGCGCCTACAGGGATTTCTCCATCTGCCCCCGCTTGTTTAGCTAAAGCGATCGCTTTAGCCATCCACATTTGATGTAGTTCTAAATTTTTCATTACTTTGTATATAGCTGTCGTCAGCCATGTTAGGACAAAATCAAAACCCAAAAGAGAGTTGCGGCGCGCCGCGCCGCAACTCTCTTTTGGGTTTTATGTCCTGATACACTTGGCGACAGCTATATAGCTAAGAATTCTTAGCAGTGCTTTCCTCCACTGCATAATTTTTAGGTTTAATGTTACGGTTGCTGCCATTTTTTTGCAAAATGGTATTAGTCCTGAATTGAGTCACCTATGTCCCTAGAACCGATCTCTTTAACCACCCCACTTTTTTACGTCAATGATCGTCCACATCTTGGTAGCGCTTACCCCACAATTGCTGCGGATGCTTTGGCAAGGTTCTATCGACTCAAAGGGCATCCTGTCATGTTTGTGACTGGCACAGATGAACATGGACAAAAAATTCAGCGCACTGCTGAAAAAAATAATTTATCTCCTCAAGAACATTGCGATCGCACTGTTGCCGAATTTTATTCACTTTGGGAAAAGTTTAATATTCGCTTTGATCGCTTTACACGGACTACGGCGATAAAACATCAAGCGATCGTTAATGAGTTTTTTCAACGAGTTTATGACGCAGGTGATATTTACTTAAATCAGCAAAAGGGTTGGTATTGCGTAGCTTGTGAGGAATTTAAAGAAGAGCGTGAACTTCCCGAAAGCCATCACTGTACGATCCATACCAACGTTGTTTGTGAATGGCGCGATGAACCAAATTATTTTTTCCGCCTATCAAAATACCAAGACGCACTCGATCAATTTCACGCCACCAATCCTAACTTCATTCAACCTGAAAGCCGCCGTAATGAAGTTCTTGGCTTTATGAAACAAGGCTTACAAGATTTTTCAATTTCCCGCGTTAATCTCGATTGGGGTTTTCCGATTCCCACTGATCCGACTCATACGATTTATGTTTGGTTCGATGCGTTACTAGGCTATGTCACTGCCTTACTTGAGCCTAATGATGAACCCACTTTAGAAAACGCCCTTAAAAAGTGGTATCCCTTCAATATACATATTATTGGTAAAGATATATTAAGATTTCATGCTATTTACTGGCCAGCAATGCTCATGTCTGCGGGATTAGCTTTACCAAAACGAGTTTTTGGTCATGGTTTACTAACAAAAGACGGTTTGAAAATGGGGAAAACTCTTGGCAATACTATCGATCCCTACGATCTCGTTGATCGCTATGGTGCAGACCCGATCCGCTATTACTTCTTAAAAGAAATCGAATTTGGACGAGACGGCGATTTTAACGAAGAAAGATTTGTCGCAATTATCAATGCTGACCTTGCTAATAGCCTTGGCAACTTACTCAACCGTAGCCTCGGTATGGCAACCAAATATTGTCAACAAACTATCCCTACATATGATCCCAGCGATCGCAGTGAAGTTTCAGATTTAATCAGTCCAGTGATCGCTCAAGCTACTGCTTTAGGCAATCTCGTCGCAATTGATTATCAAAATCTCAATTTTCGGGGAGCTTGCGAGAAAATCTTGGAATTAATCTGGAATTGCAACAAATTAATCGATGACACTACGCCTTGGAAGCAATTTAAAGCAGGCAAACAAAAAGAAGTTGATGACACACTTTATACTTTGTTGGAATCAGTAAGAATTGCAATTTATTTACTATCACCAATAACTCCAAATATGACCGTTGCAGCATATAAACAGTTAGGTTTAAGTTTTGATGAAACATCCTCCCCTGATTGGAGTCATGCAGATTGGGGAATACTACAAAGTGGTAGCCACTTATTAGCAGCCTCGCCAATCTTCCAACGCATTGAAAATAAATAAATCGCAATTCACCTGTAATGATTTTTAGATTTATAGTTTTCTAATCTTGATATTTAATCTACTCCTCTAAGTATATTTACTTAATCTTGTAGTGTATTATAATAAATAAGGTATAAAGATAAACCGCTTATTTTTATAATTATATTAAATTATCTTAAAAAACGCTTTAAAAAATCACTTTACAACTACAAATTCGCTTTAAATTTAATTTAAAATTCATACTTTAAATTCTTTAGCAGTATGTCAAGTTTTTTTATTACCGTTCGCTTGTAGTTCCCAAACTCAGTTTTAAACAAGTTATTTATAAGTTTATTAATCTGAATTATGTAAACCAGTTAAATCAAAACTTTAGGACGGGTTCAAGTACAAATGCTAATACCAAAGCTTCATCCCGCAACACTAGATAACAAAAATTTTATAGGCAAACACATGCTACCTTTTGAACAAGACTCTGGTTTCAAAGCCGATCAGATTTTAGAAAATCGTGGGCGCGTTGCCATATTTATTGATGGCTCTAATCTTTTTTACGCAGCTTTACAACTTGGAATCGAAATTGACTATACCAAGTTACTTTTATGCCTTACCGATGGCTCTCGTTTACTGCGTGCTTTTTTCTATACAGGGGTTGATCGCACCAATGAAAAGCAACAGGGCTTTTTACTTTGGATGCGCCGCAATGGATATCGGGTGATTTCTAAAGAACTTGTACAGCTACCAGATGGTTCTAAGAAAGCCAACCTTGATGTGGAAATTGCTGTTGATATGATGGCTTTGATCGGTTCCTATGATACTGCTGTATTAGTCAGTGGCGATGGGGATCTTGCCTATGCAGTCGATGCAGCAAGTTATCGAGGTGTACGGGTTGAGGTGGTTAGCTTGCGCTCAATGACGAGCGATCATTTGATCAATGTCGCTGATCGATATGTTGATCTTGAAGCAATTAAAGAAGATATCATGAAAATATCTCGTCCTCAAACTCCATCTGCTGCTCCAGCGATCGCCGCTAGTTATACTTATCGTCCCATCTCTGGCTTTGCAGCTTTAGAAAGCGATCGTGACCATTAATAAAAATATCTTTGACAATCACTAATTTTACAAACTAATTAATAAACATTGACAGAAGTTACCATTGTCAATATATTATAGAGTTCGCTGTAAAATATGCCTTCTTCGTAATTTGCTCCTGCTGATTGTAGATAACCCACTGCATGAGAAGCGCGCTCTCACGAAGATTGTGTTGTACAGCCATTTAACATAAAATCAAAAACTGACAACTAATTGGGAGACTTATAGTGGCTCGCATTGCAGGAGTTGACCTTCCTCGTGACAAGCGCATCGAAATAGGACTAACGTACATATACGGAATCGGTCTGACTAGCGCCAAAAAAATCTTAGCAGCTACCAAAATAAATCCCGATACACGGGTTAAAGAGCTTACTGATCCTGAAGTAACGACTTTACGCCAAGAGGTAGAATCAAACTTTCAAGTAGAAGGCGATCTGCGTCGTCTTGAAGGTTTAAGCATAAAACGTTTAGTAGACATCGGTTGCTACAGAGGTCGTCGTCATCGTATGGGGCTACCTGTTCGTGGACAACGTACTCGCACCAATGCCCGTACTCGCCGTGGCGGTCGTCGCACAGTTGCTGGTAAGAAGAAAGCTCCAGGTAAGAAGTAAGTAAGGATTAATACGAAATAATGGCTCGTCAAACAACTCGTAGAACTGGCGCACGCAAAAATAAGCGTAACGTCCCTAATGGGGTCGCTTATATCCAGTCTACTTTTAACAACACAATTGTCACGATCGCAGACACCGTAGGTGATGTGATTTCTTGGTCTTCTGCTGGTGCAAGTGGCTTTAAGGGTGCAAAGAAGGGTACTCCATTTGCAGCGCAAACTGCTGCTGAATCTGCGGCTAGAAGAGCGATGGAGCAAGGAATGCGTCAGGTTGAAGTGATGGTTACAGGTCCTGGCTCAGGTCGCGAAACCGCAGTTAGAGCTTTGCAGGCTGCTGGATTGGAAATCACTCTTATCCGTGACATTACTCCAATTCCTCATAATGGTTGCCGTCCTCCCAAGCGCAGACGTGTTTAACCAATTACGAATTAAAAATTACGACTCAAAAATGTAAGATCGTAATTCGTAATTTTTCAATTCTCTAAATTTCTCTTTTTGATTTTCGTTTACTCTTGCAGACAAAGTCGGTACAAATATGGCACAGTTTCAGGTTGAGTGCGTTGCATCCCACACAGAAAAAGACAATAGTCAGTACAGCCAATTTGTACTGGAACCATTAGATCGGGGGCAAGGCATTACGATTGGAAATGCGCTCAGACGAGTATTGCTCTCCAATCTCGAGGGTGCAGCAGTTACTGCTGTTCGCATTGCTGGTGTCAACCATGAGTTTGCGACCATCCCAGGTGTTCGAGAAGACGTATTGGACTTGATGCTCAACCTCAAAGAACTGGTGCTGAAGTCTTACAGTTCAGTTCCCCAGATCATTCGGTTGGTAGAGCGCGGTCCAAAGCTAGTCATGGCTACTAGTTTCCATTCTCTGCCATCTGACATTGAGATTGTCAATCCTAACCAGTATATCGCTACTCTTAGCGAGGGCGCTACTCTGGAGATGGAACTTACGATTGAACGTGGCAAAGGCTATCGCTCGGTAGACCGATCCAAAGAAGATCATAGTTCTCCGATTGACACGCTAAAAATTGATGCGGTGTTTATGCCAGTTCGTAAGGTCAAGTATGAAATTAAAGACGCTCGGATCGGTGATGCGATCAATAAAGAGAGTTTATTAATTGATATTTGGACAAACGGCAGCATCACACCTCAGGAAGCTCTTAGCCAAGCCGCTAGTGTGCTAGTGAGTTTGTTCTCACCCTTGCAAGAAATCACCCTTGCGCCTTCATTGCCTCAAGAGCGTGATGAACAAGATGAGACTAAGCAAATTCATATCGAAGAGTTACAACTGTCGGTCAGAGCCTACAACTGTCTTAAACGCGCACAGATTAATACTGTTGCTGATTTGTTGGAATACACTCAAGACGATCTACTGGAAATCAAAAACTTTGGTCAAAAGTCGGCTGAGGAAGTTATGGATGCCCTCAAACAGCATCTTGGCTTGACCTTAACCGAGTCCAAAGCTTCTAAAATCATGTAAAAGTGGCAATACAAATATTGCTCTCAATATCCATCTAGTACATACCTATGCGTCACCGTTGTAAAACACCTCAGCTTAATAAAGCTGCCGATCAGCGCAAAGCTCTTTTACGGGCTTTGACTACTGAGTTAATCCTCAGAGGCGAAATCAAAACTACAAGAGCGAAAGCAGATGCTGTTCGCACGACTGCTGATCACATGATCACCCTTGCAAAGAACGGCTCTTTGCATGCTCGTCGTCAAGCGATCGCTTATCTTTATGATATCTCGGTCAAAGATGGTGAACCCGTGAGCGATCGCCCAATGACCAAAACTAAACAAGAACAGTTGCCTGAAGAAGAACGTGTAACTACCTTGGTTGACTTATTGTTTACCCAAGCTAAAGAACGTTACGCTGATCGCAACGGTGGTTATACACGTATTGTTCGCACGGTTAGCCGTCGCGGTGACAATGCAGAAATGGCGATCTTGCAACTTGTATAAGAAGAATGTTTTCGGCTGATTCTAAATCTTTCCGTCGTGTTGCTTTAGTTATTCAATATCTAGGTACACATTATTACGGGTGGCAAAGACAGCCAAATCATTCCAGTGTGCAACAAACGATTGAAGAAGCGATCGCAAAGATCTGCGGTAAGCAAACCGTTTTGCACAGTGCGGGAAGGACTGATACAGGCGTACATGCGGTTGCTCAGGTGGCGCATTTTGATACGACTAGCATGATCCCTCCCCATCGTTGGGCAAAAGTGCTTAATGTTTATTTGCCCAACGATATCTTGATTTGCGGATCGGCTGAAGTTGCTACTGACTGGCATGCGAGATTTTCGGCAACATGGCGGCGTTATCGTTACACGATTTATACAGCCGCAATTCCGAACTTATTTGTAAAGCAGTTTAGCTGGCACTACTACCTTGATCGCCTTGATGAACAGCTTATCCATCAAGCTTTGCAACCCATGTTAGGTGAGCAGGATATGGCAGCGTTCCAGAGGGCAGGTTCAAGTCGTCCTCATAGTCGTCTTGAGATTCAAGACGCTCAATGTTGGCGAGATGGTGATTTTGTCTATGTGGAAGTCCAAGCTAGTGGCTTTTTGTACGGCATGATTCGTTTGTTGTTGGGACAGTTAGTCGATGTGGGACGTTCTCGTCTCAATGTTGAATCTTTTACCAACCGATGGCAACAAAAACGCCGTATCGAAGTTAAATATGCTGCTCCCCCTCAAGGACTCTGCCTATTGGCGATCGGCTATGTCGATAATCCATTTGCTGAGTTTTCACCTAAAAGTTTGATAGACCACTTTCATAACTCCGTTTCATAGCTCCGTTTCATAGATAAATCTCGCTTGTAGAGAAACTAATGACTACAACTACACTTACTCCTAATAAAAGTACACTTACTCCTAATAAAAGCTACTTACCTAACGATCCTGATCGTAAATGGTACGTTATTGATGCAGAAGGTCAGCGTCTCGGACGACTCGCTAGTGCGATCGCGATCATCTTGCGTGGCAAAAACAAACCAATTTATACGCCTCACTTAGATACTGGCGATTTCGTCGTTGTAATTAACGCCGAAAAAATCGCTGTAACTGGGAAAAAATCTACCCAAAAACTATACAGACGACATTCTGGTCGCCCTGGTGGAATGAAGGAAGAGACCTTTGATAAAGTAATCGCTCGTGTCCCCGAACGTGTTCTTGAACATGCCATCAAAGGAATGTTGCCTAAGAATACTCTCGGTCGTCAGCTTTTCACCAAGCTAAAGGTTTACAAGGGCGCAAATCATCCTCATGAAGCCCAACAGCCAGAAACTTTGGTCATTAACACCATTCCATCGCAGAAGTAGGAGAAAAACCAATGTCAGATACTGAACGTTCTAATCGTGCTGTTTACTGGGGTACTGGTCGTCGCAAGAAGGCGATCGCGCGAGTACGTCTCGTCCCAGGCGAAGGCAAAATCGTGATCAATGGCAAAGCAGGTGATCTATATTTGCAGTTTAATCCCAGCTACATTGCGGGCGTGAAAGCTCCTTTGGAAACTTTGGGCTTAGAAAATGAGTACGATGTTTTAGTCAATGCTCATGGTGGTGGTGTCACAGGTCAAGCTGATGCTATTCGCTTAGGTGTTGCTCGCGCTTTATGCGAACTCGCTCCCGAAAATCGTAAGCCTCTCAAAGTCGAAGGCTATATGACCCGAGATCCTCGTTGTAAAGAACGTAAAAAGTATGGTCTTAAGAAAGCTCGTAAAGCTCCTCAATACTCGAAACGGTAATTTCAAAATAATAAAAAAGAGTTCTCTTAGAGAACTCTTTTTTTATAAAAACATCTTTCTTTCTTAAAAACAGAGATTACAGCGCTTCGCACTGTTATAAAATCCAGAAAACTTTTTGAAAGTGCCGCTTCGCGGCACTTTCAAAAAGTTTTCTGTACTACTCAAAGCCTCAACAGGGTGTATAAGTATTCTATACCGCGTCTAAGATCAAACCTGTAGTTCTTGTAGAGAATCGCAGGGCGAAGTACCGCTTCGGGTTTTTCTTTTTGTCCATGTCAAAAACTTCGGTTTTCAACATGGACAAGGTATATACAACTAGTTAGTTTCTTGACTCTGGCTTATAATTTATCAAAATTAAAGTTAATTTGCGGATAAATTTATCTAGCATTTCTAGATGGCATAAAGTATCAAACTTTTATTAAATTAAGCTCTGAATCAGTAATGTAAACAGGAATATACAAAAATGAAATTAGAGATTAACAATTTAGATAATGGTATTCGTCAAGTTAAGCTGATTGGTCGTATGGATATGAAAGGGACGTTGGAAATTGATCATGATTTTTCTATGAAAATCGGGAGTAGTAGTCAGCCAGTATTAGTGGACATGTCAGAGGTTGATTTTCTAGTTTCTTTAGGAATGCGTACTTTAATTTCAGCAGCTAGAGGAATTAATAACCGAGGTAGCAAAATGGTTCTACTTCAGCCCCAGCCACTTGTGAGAGAATCGTTAGAAATAGCAGGATTGGCTCAATTGATCCCCATGTTTGATGATATGGACGAAGCTATCATTGCCTTAACGGTTCCGTAATAATCGAGAGCGTTTATATAATTTCTAAATTTTTAATCAACCTACTTGAATTGAACTTATTTAGCTACCTTACATAAGCTCATGACCTACCAATTAACTTTAAAAAATAGATTTGAAGACTTGGAAGTTTTGAGTAATTGGATTGACTATCTTTCTGAGGTACTTGGTATTTCGTATAGAGATACTTTTCGGTTACAGCTTGCTACTGCCGAAGCTGTAACTAATATTATTCAAAATGCATACGAAAATAAAGGCGAACATGACATCTTTGTCGATTTGTCAAAGGAAGGAGAGACCATTAAGGTTTCATTTAGAGATAATGGCATCTTTTTTGATCCTCTTGCTTATCCTGAAGCTGAGTTACCAAAAAATTTAGAGTCAGCAAAAGAAGGAGGGCTTGGTATTCATTTAATTCGGAATTATGCAGATGCGTGTGATTATAAAAGGACTAATAATCAAAATATTTTAGTATTGGCTATTAAAGATTTAGATGGATCTTCTTAATTAAAATAAGGCTATTATGCCTTTGAACTAAGACACATACTCCCTTCCCAGCGAAAGATTAGACGTTGCGGCGCTCCGCGCCGCAACGTCTAATTCTTGGTTTTTAATGTCTATTTTTATACTGGGAAGGGAGTAAGCTATAGGGGTTTGATTTTCACAGATTCAAATTTAGCAAATAAACTTACGCTGCAAATTGTCGGGGAATTGATACTCAAAATCGATTAAAAATCATGAAGATTCGATTGAGCGACTAGAATTAAACTTATGGTTAAAAAAAGATTATTGGTAGATAAAAAACACAAGTAAAATATTAGGCTCACTACAATTGCTTATCAGATGGCAATGTAAAAGTATCCAACTTTTTCGTTTTGACAATTTTTTGGAGCTTAGTTAGTCAAATAATGACATGGTAAAACCTATTCATAGTCTTAGCATGGAAAAACGGATGTATCTGCGGCAAAAAGCTGCCCATGGAACATCTATTGCGGTTGACTTGAACGCGAATGTACAAGATGCTAGTTTTTTGCCTGTGCTAAAGGGAATAGTAATAGATTCTTCTTTTGGCGGTTGTAGCGTACTCTGCATTACATCAGAAAGTATTCAGAACAATCTATTTTGTCGGCTCAAAATTGATGATCTTGATCCAATAACTGCCGAGATTGTTTGGGTAAAAATGCTTGATGTTGATGTTGTCAAGTTTGGTGTTACTTATGACTGCAACACTGATTTGTCGGATATAAAGTTAGGGAGATTACTGAATAATAATCGATCTGTTCTTAATGCGATCTCAGCATGTTCTATTTTTGAAGGGGTTGATATTAAAACTATCGAATTGCTGTTGCCACAATTTGAATTTAAATCCTTGCAAGAAGGAGAAGTATTGATTACTTCTGGGCAAGAAAATCATAAATTGTATTTGTTGCTATTAGGCAACTTACAAGTTTATCTTACTAGTTTTGATGAGTTAAGTGCTGATGTCAAATTAGGATTTATGATTTCGCCTGGAGAATGTATTGGCGAGATGTCTATTTTAGAGAATAAACCGGTTTCTGCCTATGTTGTCGCCGATCGCGATTGCCAAATAATCGAAATTCAAGAAACAGTTTTTTGGGAACGATTAGTTACTATACCTAGATTTGTGAAAAATCTGCTTCAAGGACTATCTGGTCGTATGCGAAGGCATAACGCAATTGCCTTAGAAAAGCAGCTAACTTTTGAGCATTTAAATAGAGATTTAAAGGCAGCAAGTAAAATTCAAGCTAATATTTTGCCGCAGATGCCTGTCTTTCCCAATCATCCGAGAGTAGATGTTTTTGCAAAAGTAATTCCAGCGAAAGAAGTGGGGGGAGATTTTTTTGATTGCTTGGAATTGGATGAACGTTATATTTGTATTGCGGCTGGAGATGTATCTGGGAAAGGAATTGCCGCCGCTCTATTTATGATTCGTGTGATTACTTTACTGCGATTGATGATATCTAGGCTAAATTCACTGGACTCGATTTTTAGTACTATCAATCAACATTTGTGTAAATCCAACCAAGATTATATGTTTGTGACGATGTTTGTAGGAATTTTTGATGTTGAATCAGGTAAATTAATCTATGTCAACGGTGGGCATAATCGCCCTTTTTTAAGGCGTCGCGATCGCGCTTTTGAGCTCTTACCTGTGCCTGCGGGAATGTTATTGGGGATTTCTGAAAAAGCACATTATGGAATGGCTGAGTTGACTCTATATCCAGAAGATACACTGGTTGTATATACGGATGGAGTTACTGAGGCTGAAAATGAGAAGTGCGAATTTTTCACTACAGAACGAACAGGTGACGTGTTAAATGTAATTTCGTCTCAGAGCAAATCACAGGAAGTTGGGGAAAGTCTAGAAAAAAGTATTTTTGATTTTTCAGGTAATGTTTCTCAGTCGGACGATATTACAATTCTCACTTTACGTTATCTTAGCTGAACAGATTTTCCAAGAAGAAGCTGCGACAAAATCCGCTGCATTCGTTTAAGACTTTTCTGTACTTTGACGTTCGATGCCGCGATCTAAAACTTCGTAATAAAGTGGTAAATATCCAGACTTGATGCCACCATCTTCCTTGGCTTTGTCCAATTTACCGCGCAAAGTATGGCTATTGTGAACGCTATAAATCTCATAGCGATCGCCGATAAACACATAGTCAGCCACATCAGTAAATTCTTCGCCTTTGACTAGTTGCCAAATATCGTTTACATAGACAAAGTGATAGTCTGCCAAATCAGGACTTGAGGACGGACGCTCTACTGCAGCCGAGATTTCCGCTGTGTAATGGGGATTGGTATTACTGGGAGGAACGATTTTACTGGTGACGTTGCGATAAAAACAGCTCTCATTATAGCAAAATCTCAATTTCGCCATTTTATTTTTGATTGTTTCAAAGCGATCAATAATCTGATTTGAAGTAATTTCAGGCGCAGCAGATACAGTTACGTTGGATGTATTTGTGAAGGTTATGCCAATACAAATTACACAAACAAAAAATATGTTGGCAAGCGATCGCCATTGTTTACTGGTCATAAATTTTTTCATTATTGAAATATTAAAAGAGAGTCGCATAGCGACTCTCTAAGGGCTTTTAAGGTTTTTAAGTATTGATATTTTGAAAAGCCGCAAAGGGAAGAGCAGCAGCGATCGCCTTTGGCATAGTTTTGGTAAGTGCATTAACTGCCATATCCCATAACTTAGCGGGTTCGAGATCAGGGCGAAGCATTTGCCAGATTCGCATGACTTCTTCAGTATGCAGGCGGTTATCTTCGGTTAGGGCAAGCAAAATACGGCGGCGGATGTATTCGCCATCTTTAGAAGTTAAAAACTTAAAGCCCATACTTGCGGTGGGGATGATGTCAAACTCGCCATCGGATTTAGCGATCGCTAGCAGATTTTCCAAACGCGACCATTGAAACTTATCTCCTTTAAAAAGGATTCCGACTAAGCGTTGACGTAAGCTCTCAGATTCATCAGTGAGCAAGCGTCTTGCCACATAGGGATAGGCAACTTGCACGATTTGGAACTCTGGATTAAGACTTAGAGCTACGCCTTCTTGGGTGATCACGGAGCGAATGATCAGCGCAAACTTGGCAGGTAAACAGAATGGGTAATCAAACATCACTTTTGAGAAGCGATCGGTTACGACTTTGAAGTTAAAGTCTTTGACCTTTTCAGACATGATATCGCCTAGTACAGACTCTAGGGCATTTACAATTGGCTTCATTTCTATGTCTGGTTGTAAGAAGCCAAGCCTTACATAATCTTGACCTAGTTCGTCATAATCCTTGTTTAACAAGTGAACGACTGAATCAACTAATTGCTCTTTGGTTTTTAGATCTAACTGATCCATCATGCCAAAGTCGATATATGCCATCTTGCCATCGTAAGTGGCGAAGAGATTGCCAGGGTGAGGATCGGCGTGGAAAAAGCCAAATTCTAAAAGCTGACGCAAACCAGACATAACGCCAATACGGACGAGGTTATCGGTATTTAGTCCTGCGGTTTTAATTTGTTCGATTTCCGTGAGCTTGATGCCATTGATCCATTCTAAAGTGAGCACACGATGGGTGCTGAACTGACGATAGATGGAGGGAACTTTGACATCAGGATCGTTTTTAAAATAACCAGCAAAACGTTCTGCATTGGTAGCTTCATGAACGTAGTCAATTTCTTCAAATAGTTTCAAACCGAACTCATCAATAATTGCGACCAGACTATTGCCAAGATTGAGCGGCAGTAATGGGCCAACCCAGCTAGCAATCCAACGCATGATATATAAATCGAGAGTCAGAGTTGGCACTAGATTTGGTCGTTGAACCTTGACCGCCACTTCTTCGCCCGTATAAAGCGTGGCTTTGTAAACCTGACCTAGACTTGCTGCCGCGACTGGCTCTTCCGATATAGTGCGATAAATAGTGCTTACAGGTTTGCCTAGCTCTGACTCAATAATTTTATAAGCTTGGATACTCGAAAACGGCGGCAACTGGTCTTGGAGCTTAGTTAACTCTTCTAAGAAGTCTACGCGCACTAAGTCTGGTCTGGTCGATAGAGCTTGTCCGACCTTAATATAAGTTGGACCTAAAGCGGTAATGATGCGCCGTAGCTGCTCAGCTAATCTGGGCTGACTAAGGGTGTTGCCAGTCAAAACATCCCAGCCAAAAGCAAGACCAAAGCTCAACGCAAAATAAATGATTTTAAAAATCCGACTAATTGCTAACCAAGGGCGACGACCGTAATATTCGGCATTGGCTTTGATGTCATAGCGATTTAGCTGCTCAAGTGGATGCTGACTCACGCTGTTAAATACCTTTTTAATATTCTATTAAAATTATCAGTATACAAAAATACATAATGTAGTTGTAACAAATTTTAATTACATTTTAATTACAACTATGAGTAACTCTCTCAAGCGCACTCCTCTTTATGATCTTCATGTTAACTCTGGTGCGCGGCTAGTGGAGTTTGGCGGCTGGGAGATGCCCGTACAATATAAAGGGTTGGTCGCCGAACATCTTGCTGTGCGATCGCAAGTAGGGATGTTTGATGTGTCGCATATGGGTAAATTTGCGATCGCTGGGGTGGGCATGCTGGAAACCTTGAATAAACTTGTACCATCGAACTTAGGGCGCTTAAAGGTCGGACAAGCTTTGTATACGGTTTTGCTAAATGAGCAAGCAGGAATCATTGATGATGTGATTTTTTATCGTCACGAACCTGACGGCGATCGCGAAAATTGGACGGTAATTGTTAATGCCTCAACTACTGATAAAGATAAAGCATGGTTACAAAAGTATTTAGGGGATCGCCTGATTGATCACTCTGCTGAAAAAATTCTAATTGCAGTCCAAGGTAAAACCGCGATCGCTACTCTACAGGGGCTAGTTACCACTAATCTAATGCAGCTACCGCGTTTGCGTTTTGGACATACCTACACGGATGTATTAGGGACATCTAGTTTAATTGCTCGGACAGGCTACACAGGTGAAGATGGTTGCGAAATTATGACCGATATCGAAACGGGTCAAGCTCTTTGGCAAAAACTGCTCGAGCTTGGGGTCGAGCCTTGTGGTTTAGGTTGTCGAGACACCTTGCGACTCGAAGCAGGAATGCACCTTTATGGTCAGGACATGAATGAAAGTATCACCCCTCTCGAAGCCGATCTCAATTGGATAGTTCATCTTAAGGAGAAAGGTGATTTTATAGGACGAAAAGTTTTAGAAGATCAGAAACAGAATGGAGTTACGCGCAAGTTAATTGGTCTCGAATTGGAAGGTCGCAATATTGCGCGTCATGATTATCCGATTCGTTATGAAGGAGAGACCGTTGGCATTGTCACCAGTGGCACGATGTCACCAACTTTAGGTAAAGCGATCGCTTTTGGATATGTACCGACTCACCTTTCCAAAAATGGACAAGTTGTCCAAGTCCAAATCCGTGATAAAGAGTTTCCTGCCACAGTGTGCAAGCGATCATTCCTTTAACATTTGTGACATAGCGTTTGTGACACAGCGATCATTTCTCACTGTCTAAAAGCGATCAAGCGATCGTGATCACTAACTGTAGATTATTTTTTAGGAGCTTCTGTTAATGGTGCGATCGCAGCTCCATTTCTTAACTGAAGAATATTTGAAATCACGATCTGATCTTTAGGTGTTAAACCTTCTAATACCTCTTGCTTATTACCTGTGATTTTGCCAAGTTTAACTGGTTTTTGATTGGCAATCAATTGAGTTTTACCATCAGCAGAACTATTCTCGGCAACAAATATAAAATCCTGCCCGCCAAGACGTGAAATAGCCGAAGTCGGAACTAGTACACCCAAACGAGAAGCCCAGATTAGTCTAGCTCTAACAAACTGGTTCGCTTTTAGTTGATTAGTTCCATTATTAAAAGCAGCCTTTACTAAAACTGACTGAGTTTGAGGATTGATACTTGGTGAAATAAAGGCAACTTTGCCATTAACAAGAGTTTTATCCTGAGCATCTAACAACTCTACAGTCATTCCCATCTTCAAACGTGGTGCATTCTCAACCGGAACAGCAATTTGTACCTCTAATACTTGATTTTGAGTTACTGTTGTTAGTTGAGTAGTGCTACTCACATTATCGCCAACCTTAATTGGAATATCGCCGACAATACCCGCAAAAGGAGCGGTCACAGTATAAAAATCTAACTGTACTTCTTCTTGAACAGCTCCAGCCTGAGACTCTTCGATTCTGGTTGCCGCACTATTAATACTTGCTTGTTGAGCTTCAATCTGTGCGTCAATTTGACCTAAATCAGCTCTCGCAGTTCGTAAATTATTAGAAACTTCATCGAGCTTCTGTCTGGCGATCGCACCTTCTGATGTCAACTTCGCAAAGCGATTATATTCTTTCTCACTAAAATCAACATTAGATAAAGTCGATTCCTTCCGCGCGCGTAATTGAGCAAGAGTAGCTCTAGAACTTTCATAATCAGCTTGAGAAGTCGCTACAGCCGCTACAGATCTCTGCACGACAGCCTGTTGCTTGGCAGGATCGATTCTTAAAATCACCGCTCCCGCTTCTACGCGATCGCCTGCTTTGACATAAATCTCCTGCACATAGCCATCGACACGCGGTTGCAAGGTCACAGCCTGACGTGATTGTAAATTAGCCACATAATCAGAACTGTCAGTCACCGTCCCCGACTCAACCGAGGCGATCGGCACTGGTACAGCCCGCGCTCCCACACTTTTAGAAGCATTGCCAGAACAAGAAACTAATAAAACGCTAATTACCGCAGCTAGTGCTTTATGCAAAGATTTCTCTAATATCACGATCGGCGATCGCTGTCTTCGGACTTGATGTTTAATCATGGATATTAACAAGTTGTCCCTAGTGGATAGACTCTGCAAATAATTTTTGAGAGAGGCGAACTTTTAAAGTAAACCTCTCTCAATTAAAAAAAGTAAATTTTTTATACAGTAGCAATAAATAAACTTGGGATAAATCACCCTATCGGATTTAAATACCCGCATGTCCCATCGCAATACCTGCTACTAACATGCCAATTACTAGAAAGGGTTGAGCGCTAGCTTGATATTTGACATCATTTTTAAGCGGATCGCGCAAGAAATACATATCTTGAAATGTAATCTGGGGAATTACTAGCAGCACAATTACGCTCGCTAATAACTGCTCTCCTACGGTAACTAGGTAAATTGCAATTCCAATTTGAAACACATCGATCGCGATTGCTGACAAAAGCGCCGCTTTCTTCACTCCAAACATAACTGGCAAAGAATTCAATCCTAATTCGCGATCGCCTTCTACACTCTTAAAGTCATTGACGACAGCAATGCCTAAACCAGCAAGGCTATAGAACAATGTCACAGCAACCACTGTCCAGTTGAGATGTCCATAGAGAGCATGACCTGCCCACCAAGGCAAAGCGATATAGCTAGCCCCAAGAGCGTAATTACCGAGCCAACCATTCTGTTTGAGCTTCAAGGGTGGTGCAGAGTAGATATAGGCAAGAAAAGAACCGCCGATTGCTAACTTAGTAATAATAAAGTCAGCATGTCCCGCAGTCACATCAAGAATGGCAGCGACAATGATCCCGCCAAATAGCAAAATCCAAATCTGAGCAATCACTTGATTAAGTGGAATCGCTCCTGATGGAATTGGACGATAAGGTTCATTAATCGCATCAATATCGCGATCGTAATAGTCATTAATAGTCTGGGTATAGCCTGTCAGTAAAGGACCTGACATGAGCATACAAAGTAGCGATCGAAATACATTTTCAATCGACCATGTAAAATCGCCAGAGGAAGCTGCGCCGCAAAGTACTCCCCACATTAGTGGTATCCAAGTAATTGGCTTCATCAATTGTAGGCGTAACTTCCAAATCGAAGTTTCTTTTACGTCCGCACCTTTCATTCCTAGCATTTGGCGGGTACGGGCTTCGCGAGACTCGCTCGCTGGTACGTCAGGGGTTTGAGACGACATAGTTACAAAAATTTATAGACTTGCGCTTGATTATAGCCCGTAGTAATAGCGCTTAGGCGATCGCTAAAACTTGGATTTCAGGTATGAAGCTATAAACTGACAATACACATCGTAGAATCCGTTTTCATCTTTTGTATTTAATTTGTCTATTTCTTTCTGCACAGTAATATTAGCCCAAGTTTTATTTGAAAATTTCTCGTCAAGTTTCCGAATTAAAACAAAAAGGGCATCACTACGATTTTTCTTTAGAAAGCCAAGATTTAGATTTAAAGTCTCATTCAAATCATGATTGATAGATTCATCCTCGGAGTAAATTTTACCGTCGGGACGATATTTGACTAAGTTTTCACAATTCCTGTCACCTTCGATTGGATTAATGGTGATTTCAATATCACCTTTTCTGGTATCACAATGTTGATTTTGAGGACGTGTTCCTTGATTACCCATACAAGCACCCAGCAAATTTCTATATTCGAGTTGTAAAGCTGTATATTTCGTTTGAGGTTTCCAGTGTTCTATTTTCATCTGTTCAGATGTAATACGGCTCATACAGTAGCAACAAATATATCCTTGTTCTTTTAATAAAGATTCTCTTAGTTTATCTTTGTCTGGATAGTTGTCATAGTTAGCATTAGCCTGTGCTCGATGTTCTACAAGAGATCGCAGCTCTGATTGTTTAACGATCTTTTTCATTTCACTTTAGACAAAAAACTAATCAGAGTATTTGCCTTAACAATTTCTGAGTCATTTTGACCAATTAAATCAGACAGTTCGCGAAGCATTATTTTGGCTTCATCAATTTGACCATCATCTATTTTATATAAGCATTCTGTTAGTTTATTTTGGATTTCCTCTGGTCTTTCAGAGACTCCCATTAACTCAGACAAAATCGAGTTGCTATCACGCCCAAATGTATAAGCATCGGCGGGATAAACTTGAAAGTCTTCTACAACAAATACATTTTCTCTTTTGACGTTGCTAAGAACTTGCGGTGAGTGGGTTGTAACAATAAATTGGCAATTTGGAAATGTACTTGTAAGGCGCGGAATAATATCACGCTGCCATTTGGGATGAAGATGTAGCTCTATCTCATCAATTAGAATAATCCCTTCACCTTCTAATGCATTGTTTGGAAATGCAGGATTAGCGATCGCCAATCTTCTCGCAATATCTGCAATCATTGCAAATAAATTTTTTTCTCCACTAGAAAGTTGATTAATTGTTAGCTCTCTATCTTCTTTGTTCATCGTTATGCGAATAGGTGCAGAACGCTTCACTTTTAAATTCGATAATTTTGGCAAAAATAAAGTTACAGCATTTCTTATAGTCTGCAATTTATAACTTATATAATTAGGATTAAGATCTAGTCTAATTTCATTTTCTAAATCTTCTTGATTTCTATACCAAGTAAAGAAATCAGCGAAATCAACTTTTTTTGATATGGCACTAACATAGGTCTTTAACTGATTGATTTGATGCTCTTCGTCACTTTCTAAGGGAATTGTATATACTGTTCTATCAGTTGGATAGTGAACTAATATAGGCACATTTGCATAGGTGTCATTAGTAAGTTTGTCGTATATGATTTGATGGAATTCTTCAATAGCTGTTTCTATAGGATCTGGGATTGGCTTGTTCTCATTAAAGAGAGCGTTAAGGATTTTTGTATTAGTTTTAGTTTTAGATAATCTCTCTAATGAAGATAAAGAGATCTCACTTGCCGACTTTCGATTTAGTGTAAAAGGTAAACTGAGCTTCTTTGAGTTCAATAAAATATCTATTTGATTGTAAGTTTTACCGTAACCATTTGTAATATCACTTTCTGAGAATTTGAGATTTTTAGAATCATGTAAGTTTTCAGAAATTATTACTGCGTTAGCTAATAAAGATAAGAAGATCGCACTACAATCAATAATGCTTGATTTGCCTGAGCCGTTCTCACCAATAAAAACAGCAAGATTTGATGGAAAATCTATAGTGACATCTTTAAATCCTCTGAAGTTTTGCATCCGCAACTTTTCTATATGCATAACTGCTTTCCTACTATTAGGTTTAATTTTATATTGATTGTAATGATACTTGCCGAAATTTAGACCTGATTTAATTTTACACTGTGCGTACTGGTCAACTAATGTGGGATGGGTTCTAAAACGTCTATTTTATGTCGATAAAAAAGACGCAAATACGTCGATCACAATTTAGCTGACTAGTGCCTTTTATTGAAAGCAGTTATTTAGTGGAGATTAAATTATGGGAATGCCATGTGAAGTTAACAGCATTTTAAAACTAAAGCTATCTCAGGGTTATCCTACGCTACTTGAGAAAGGTAAGCGGTATCAAGCTCAAAAAGAAGGCTATAGAATTATTCCCGTAGATGTTCCAATTCCATTGGTTGACAATAATTGGGTTGCTCATGCAGATATTAAGATTTTCAGACTAGTTTGGGGAAATGGAATGACAATTGTAGACTTTGAAATCGATAGAATTTATGAGACTCCATTTTTAACTAAAAATTAAGGCGATCGCTTTTATAGTTATCATTCCCCTTTCCAAACAACACTGTGGCAATCTTGACAATACAATTGTATTAATGGTCTAACTTCCAAGCTTTGAAGTTGCGATGACCTTAATACTCTTTTTACTTAAAAATCTTTATGTTAACTGCCACCTTGTTCGACAAGCTTGATCGCTTACGTCACATTTTTAATGAATCATCCGAAGTTCTTGTCGCATACTCAGGTGGCATTGATAGTACTCTTGTTGCCAAAGTTGCCTTTGATGTTTTAGGCGATCGCGCTTTAGCGATCACTGCTAACTCACCATCTTTATTACCCGCCGATCTTGATGCTGCTCAAGTTCAAGCCGAATTTATGGGTATTAACCATCAAATCGTGCAGACCGATGAAATGAATAACCCTAATTACACCTCAAATCCAATTAATCGTTGCTATTTCTGCAAAAGCGAACTGCACGATACGCTCAAACCACTCGCGAAAACCATGGGCTATGGCTATGTTGTCGATGGTTTGAATGCTGACGATTTGCAAGATTATCGTCCAGGTATTCAAGCTGCCAAAGAGCGTGGTGTGCGATCGCCTCTAGCTGAAGTTGGTATTAGCAAAATAGAAGTACGCATGTTATCGCAATATTTAGGAATGCCTTGGTGGGACAAGCCTTCACAGCCATGCCTCAGTTCGCGCTTTCCTTATGGTGAAGAGATTACAATTGAGAAATTGCGGCGGGTGGGCAATGCTGAACAATATTTACGCGATCGCGGGTGGAAAGGTGATATTAGAGTGCGATCGCTGGGTGATACTGCCAAAATCGAAGTGTCTAGCGATCGCATTTATGAATTTATGGCTGTGATAGAGATCACTGATTTAAATAATGCTTTCCGTGAATATGGATTTACTTCAACAACCTTAGATTTAGAAGGATTTCGGAGCGGCAAACTAAATGACGTGCTTAAAACGTCTGGTATTTTAAGTCTATAAATTACAATGTGGCGAAAATCACTGCATTTTATTTATAAATTTGCAGATTTCCACAATTTTTTGAAGGTTTTGGAAAGAATTCTGCGGCGATTGATTAGAAATTCTTATGTATTGAGCTTAAATATCTTACTGAACTTCTTAGTTATTTATGTGTAGTTGCAATTTTTTTGATTATAAAAATTTAAATTTAGTTGATTGCAATCATATTTGTAAAATTTTCTTTAAATAATTTCTATAAATCTAGTTTTAGTATCTACCTTAAGATTGATTGATCGCCATTTTAGTACTTTATTTCTGAGATCATCTCTTCATAAGGTTTACATACGCACAAAAGAAGATAGGAATTGTAAACAAAATGAATTTTTCTTGTGCATTACACTGCAATGCACACATACGATATTTGCTTACAAAAACGTCTATGCCTTTAGGCATATTTTTATAGAGATTTTTTTGTGATTATTAGCACTAAGTTCCATTTTTATAAAGAATTCTAATGAGAAAGAAGGAAAATTTAGGTTTTTAACTAAAAAAAAGGGGCTAAAGCTAGTCTCTGAAAGGATTTGAAGGTTAGACTATTGCCATTTTAAATAACCATGTTAATCTGAATTCAAATGAACGAAAGCAGTGATGTTTTGTTCCAAGTTCACAAATATTTGTTTGTTTTTAGTCTGTTGATACCTTTGCTCGTAAATCAGCTAGATCAAACCTAAAGCAAGCTTTTATTAATCAATTCTGTCGTTTATCTTCATTTCTGCTTTAACTATGCGTAATTGGAACTGGAGCTATGCTCTCTCTAACTCAGTACTAGCTCTTGCTATGGTCTCAAGTCTTACTAGCCATAGTGCACAGGCACAAACAGGAACTCAATTAGAAGTCACAGCTAATAATGCCTCTACTTCTGTAAAACCTAGTTCTTTATCTAACTCTCTTAAAGTGGGTGAGACGCGATCGCAGTCATTAATTAGAACTCAAGATGACTCGATCGCTCGGATACACACACACAAGTTAAATGGCAAAAATGCCGCTACAGTCTATGTTCGGGGGATTCCAGTAGTTACTTATATTGAGTCTGAAGATTCAGTAGATTTATCTAAAAATAAAAACGAGAGTGAAGGCGTTAAAAAAAGTTTTGAATCAACTAAATTGCCATCATCTAATCTCAAAGCTGACTCTAATAATTTAGCAAAAGTAGTAAATGATAACCCAGACTATCTTTTGACTTCTCCTAATCCGATCGAACGCGCCACCGCTGCCGCTGCAATGATTAATCAAATCAATCGCGATGGGCTTGACGCTAATACGATTATTCCTGCTTGGAATAATGGTAGCTATGTTATTAAATTTGGCGATCGCGCTTCGCTAAAATTTGATCAGCAAGCACTTTTTCCTGAATCTCAACAAAGTCAACCTCAAGACGTTTTAGAATCAGCGAATCTTTTACGACGCCTACTTGGTGGTGCTAAGCCTATATCAGAAATTGTGAATGCACCAAAGCCTAGAATTGCGGCAACTTCCTCTTTCAATTCAGCTTTGAGTGGGCGTATCATTGGTGTAATGTCTGGCATGGCTTCATGGTATGGACCTGGCTTTGATGGGAATTACAGTGCTAGTGGCGAAATATTTAATGCTAGTGATTTAACTGCTGCTCATCCTAGTTTACCTTTCGGGACTTTTGTCCGCGTTGTAAATATGGATAACAATCAATCAGTTGTAGTACGCATCAATGATCGCGGTCCATATGCAGAAGGACGCGTGATCGATATTTCAACGGCTGCAGCCAATGTAATTGGTTTAATTTCTTCTGGAGTTGCACCTGTAAGATTGGAAGTTTTGTCTCGATAAGCGATTGCTCAAAGCATCCCAAACATTTAAGAGATAAAAGCATAGCGGAACCCTAACGGAGTCGGCTATGCTTTTGATAATGATTTCGTTAGGGTGGTTATTTGACCCAGATATTTACTACGCTCACTTCTCTGCATGATTATTTGCGTAATTATTTAAGTGTTCAGAAATCAATTGGGTTTGTGCCGACGATGGGCGCTTTGCATATTGGACATTTGAGCCTAATTGATCGCGCTCGCAATGAAAATGCTTGCGTAGTTGTAAGTATTTTTGTGAATCCTTTGCAATTTGGAGCCGGAGAAGACTTAGACAAGTATCCGCGCACACTTGATAGCGATCGCCAAATCTGCGAGACAGCAGGAGTAGATGTAATCTTTGCACCAAGTGCCTCAGAAATGGGTCTAAGCAATCACAAATTAACTCAAGTACTTCCACCACCCGAAATGATCAATGTCTTATGTGGGCGATCGCGACCTGGACATTTTCAAGGTGTAGCGACAATTGTTACCAAGCTCTTGAATATAGTGCAACCTAATCGAGCTTACTTTGGTTGTAAAGATGGTCAACAACTTGCTATTATTCGGCGATTAGTTAATGACTTGAACTTATCTGTAGAAATTATTGGCTGTCTAACGGTTCGTGAACCTAGTGGCTTAGCCTATAGTTCACGCAATCAGTATTTATCAGAGAGCGATCTCATTTTAGCAGCTCATATTTATCAAAGCTTGCAGCAAGCTAAACAGCAATTTTTCCTTTGTTATAGTCTTTGTTCACCGACCCAAATCGTCGCAACAGCCCATAATTATTTAGCTAAGCTACCTGCGATCAACCTAGAGTATATTGAGTTAGTTGATGCCCAGACCTTGCAACCCTGTAATCAAATTACGGCTGGATCTGAGTTTATGCTAGCGATCGCGGCTCGAATTGGAAATACACGCTTGATCGATAATATTTTGCTGAGTCATACTACTATCTCTCGAAAACCGATCATTGCCATCGATGGACCTGCAGGCGCAGGTAAATCTACTGTCACTAAACAGGTTGCTAATAAATTAGGTTTGTTGTTTTTAGATACTGGTGCAATGTATCGCAGCGTTACCCTAGCTGTATTGCGCGAGGGTATTGATTTACGTGATCAAGAGAGCGTGCAAGCGATCGCTGCCAAATCTAAAATTCAACTTTTTGCTAATCCGATCTCAGGACAGCCAATGCAAGTCTTGCTCAATGGCGAGGATATTAGTACTGAGATCCGCATGGCTGAAGTCACCGCTAACGTGTCCACGATCGCCGCTCAAGCTCCTGTACGAGAAATTTTGGTAAAGCAGCAGCAACTGATCGGTCGGTCTGGTGGCGTGGTTATGGAAGGGCGAGATATTGGTACTCATGTATTTCCCGATGCTGAGGTGAAAATCTTTTTGACTGCATCGGCTCAAGAGAGAGCAAAACGTCGTCAAGCAGATCTGATCGCCCAAGGTCAAGTTGCGCCTGATCTTGCTACTCTTGAGCAAGAAATTCAAGAGCGGGATCGCAAAGACTCTACTCGAGACCATGCGCCCTTGATTCAAGCTAAAGATGCAACTTTAGTGAACACAGACGGTCTAACCATAGAAGAAGTGGTTGCAACTATTGTCAATATGTATGAAGCTAAGTTTGAAGCTAAGTTTGAAGCCAAGTTTGAAGCCAAGTTTGAAGCTAAGGTGCAAAATCTATGAAGTCCCCATTCTCTAATCTACTTTCTAGGTTGCATTTTTCATCGCCAAGAAATGGCAAATCAGCGATCGCTAAATTACTACTACTTGCCATTCCTTTTTGGATAATTAGCACTAGCCCATCGCCATCTATTCAAGCCCAACCCGTAAATTCCGCCCTCACGATCCGTGCCGATGTCCAAGAAGCTAACTCGATTACAGGGGTTGTTACTGCGACTGGCAATGTAAAGATGAGCTATCCTGCCCGCCAAATTGACGCGATCGCGGAGCAAGCGCAATATTTTTCTAAAGAGCAGCGCGTAGTTTTAACGGGCAATGTGATTGTCACTCAAGAAGGAGTAAATAGTATTAAAGCCCAAACTATCACTTATCTAGTCAGTGAAGGCAGATTTCTGGCTATTCCACCTAATAATCAACAAGTTGAATCAATTTACGTAGTGCCAGACCGTGACATCCCGAATACACCCGCTACATCTACTACACCAGTAGAACAAATTAAGCCTTCATTTAAAAAGCAGAGAGTTAGTCCACCAACCTCGACTATTTCTCCCGAAAATTTACCTTTAAAACCGTAAGCAATTGCTTAAGGTGATATCTAACAATAAAAGTACCCGATTTATTAAAACCAAAATGTGGGTGTGCCGCGCTTTGCGCGGCACACCCACGGTAAAATCTTTTCAAGAAATCGCTTAAGTTAAGTATTCCATTTCAAAATTTTCCAAATAAATCGAGCAATGCAAATCTCCCTCAACAAAGTTAGTAAAAGCTACAGTGGTAGGCAAGTCGTTCAGGAAGTGAGTCTCACCGTCAAACAGGGAGAAATTGTCGGACTGCTAGGACCTAATGGTGCTGGTAAAACCACCTCTTTTTATATGGCGACAGGGCTAATACAGCCTGATAGTGGTAGCGTCTGGTTGGACAAGCAAGACATTACTCGTTTACCGATTCACCAACGGGCGCGGATGGGAATGGCATATCTGGCTCAAGAAGCAACAATTTTTCGGCAGTTGTCGGTGCGCGATAACCTGCTATTGGTAATGGAGCAAACTAATGTACCTAAGCAAAAACGAATTCATCGCTTACGTACTTTGTTAGAAGAATTTCGATTGACTAAAATCGCAGATACGATGGGAATTCAGGTGTCGGGGGGAGAACGTCGCCGTACTGAAATCGCTAGAGCTTTAGCAGTTGGTGAAGTAGGTCCAACATTTATTTTGTTAGATGAACCATTTGCAGGCATCGATCCGATCGCAGTCGGTGAAATTCAGACAATTATCAGCAACTTACGCGATCGCGATATGGGCATCTTGATCACTGACCATAATGTTCGCGAAACATTGACGATCACTGATCGCGCTTATATCATGCGTGATGGTGAAGTTTTTGCCGATGGATCTAGTGGAGAATTAGCAAGTGATCCTGATGTCCGTAAGTACTATCTTGGCGAAAAGTTTCATTTTTGAATGATCAAAACTAATCAAAACCAATCAAAACCAACTTTAGGGCTTACATCATTGGAGACTCTAAAATTGGTTTTGTTTAATACTCCATAAACCTGTAATCTCGATTAAAGTCAACTAACAGAAATGGCTACCTTACAACCGACCCAAAGGAAAAAAGTTACAAACGTGTCGCAAGGATGGCTACCGAGATTGTCGATTATGGATCGCTATTTAGGCACGCAGATGCTGACCCCATTCCTGTTTGGAGTGGGCGCATTTTCTTCTGTGATTTTAGCGATCGGCTCGCTGTTTGAACTGATCCGTCTGATTACTGATTCGGGATTAAGCGTTTTGACGGCGCTCCAGATCTTTGGTTATCAAATACCTGGATTTATGGTGTACTCATTCCCGATGTCGATGTTACTAGCGACATTGCTCTCCTATAGCCGTATGTCTGGCGATGGCGAAATAACTGCTTTACGCAGTTGTGGGGTTAGTACCTATCGGTTAGTTCTACCAGCACTGGTGCTTAGTCTATTTGTCACAGGAATGACTTACGTTTTTAATGAAGCGATCGTCCCTGCCGCAAATTGGCAATCGCGGAGTACTTTACGAGCGGCGTTAAATCAAGAGAATCTTCAGTTTAAAAGCCAAGATATTTTTTATCAGCAATATGGTGAAGTGCCTCAAGTAAATGGCACAACTAAACAAGGCTTAGTTCGCAGTTTTTATGCGCGTAGTTTTGATGGTACGCAGATGCGCGGCTTAACGGTTTTAGACTTTTCGCAAGGACAACTTCAACAAATTTTGGCTGCCGAGTCGGCTACTTGGATCTCTGAGCAAAATGTCTGGAAATTTAGTAAAGGCACAACTTATCTAATTGGACCAGATGGCAATTACCGCAGTATTCTCCGCTTTGAAGATCAGAATCTGCGCTTACCTCGTGCTCCTCTCGATTTAGCTCAAGAGCAACGCAGTACTGAAGAAATGAATATTGCCGATATTCGCCGCAATATTGATTTGCTGAAACAATCAGGCAATACCAAAGAAATGCGTAAACTAGAGGTTAGATTGGAGCAAAAATACGCGCTGCCATTTATCTGTGTCGTGTTTGCGATCGTTGGTGCATCGTTAGGAATGCGCCCGCAGCGTACTGGTGCTGCCCTTGGTTTTGGATTAAGTGTGTTAATTATCTTTGGTTATTATCTGTTGCTTTTTATATGTGGCGCACTCGGTCAAGTGGAATTTTTGTCGCCGATCGCTGCTGCGTGGATGCCGAATCTAATTGGGATCACGGCTGGGTTTATTATTCTCACTCGCGTTACCTAAAAAAAGAGAGAGACGTTAATCATCCCTCTCTTTTTTTAGTTTATTTTTTCTTAGTAGATTTTCCCACGGGAATCTCTACGATGGGATCTTCAATTTTAGTTATAGGTTCTTCTAATTCATCTTTAACCACAATTTCGTCTGAAGTGTTAGTCTCACTTTCGACAGGCGCTTCTACTACAGGCGCTTTTACTTCCGCATTAGGGGATTTTAGAGCTTCGTCTAGGACTTGACGAGCATTTTCAGCTTGCGATCGCGCATCAAGAAATCGCATATTCAGTTGAGCAAAACTTTTTAAAGTTTTAAAACCTTCTTTAAGACCATTGATTTGCTCCTCGGACACAATCTCATCGCTAAATAAGATATCGATCTGCGATCGCACCTGCATCGCATCAGAGCGAAGCTCTTGGACTTTGATTTTTAGCGTCGCAAGATTATTTAGAACTTGCACAGCTTGGGTAATTGGATCTTCACGATCTTCAGACATTGAAAGCTCTTTTACTTCTATAAATTGGTCTGGACTAAAGCCATCGGCAAGTTCAGTATCGAGTTTGCCAGAATCCATTAGTTCCATTAGTTCAGCCATCGCTTTTTCGCGTGCTTTTGGCGAATCTCGGCCAACAACGGTCAAGATAACTTCAGGACTCTGAGCAAGGGTATAGCGCGCCATATTTTTGTACTTACATTGGTTTAAAAATAAGTAATTTGGAAAAGCTTTACTAAGTAGGGCTTTTTCAAATTATTTATAGTTCAATAAAGATCTTAACTTGTTTTGCTGTGAGGTTTGCTCGCTACATGAACACTCATAGTAAAAGTAAAAGTAGAAGTAAAAGTTTCACCCAAAGTTAAGCTTTGTGTCTCATGCGATCGCCAAATCAAGTCCGCTAAAATCCATTGTTAAAATCCATAGTCTAGATCAAGCAACCATCTGGAATATAGAACTGGAATAAAGGCAAGGATAGTCGTTTGCAAATATGGATTCTACTCTCTTAGACCAATTGCGTCACCTCTGCCGCGATCGCGCTTCCTATGAACACCTCAAGGCGATTTTGGTGCAGCAGGAGCGCGTCCATCAAATTAGCTGGGAACAGCGTGATCAAAAGCTCTTATTAGCACAAACTTCAAATATACTCACCTCGGATATAATCACTTCAAACATTCTGACTTCGGACATTCTGACTTCAGATATTTTTAAGAATATTGTCGCTAGAGAAAAAGCGCTTGCTCAGCTTGCTGATGCTATTCAGCGATCGCCATCTTTAGAGCTAGTTTTACAGATTGCCGTTCAAGTTGCCCAAAAGCTCCTCCAAGTTGATCGGGTTGCTATTTTTCGTCGTCATCCTGATGGGAGTGGTGAGTTCTTAACTGATGCGATCGGCTCAGGTATTACGTCTCTTGCTGATATGCCCGAAAGACAGCTTTCACTAGCTCGATATATGATCGAGTCCATTCAAACTGAATATTCTGTCCAGATGGTTGATAGCATCCGCACTTCTAGTCTTTCTTCTCACATTATGACGTTGCTTAAACAGATTGGCATTTCATCTTATGCAGCCAATAAAATTTATGCTGGGCAAGAGGTTTGGGGGATTTTAGTTGCTTTTCATAGTAGCGCTGATCACAGTTGGGCAGACAGCGATCGCACTTCGTTATCTTTGATTGCCACACAAATTGGTATTGCGATCTCTTTAACTAATTTGCGTCAACAATCCCAAGATCTGGCGGATGATGTGCAAGGTTTACGGGTTGAACTAGACAATTTACAGCAAATAGTTATAGAAATTGCCAAAAATGAATCTAAGCTGACTGTTAAGCCAGGTATCATACCAATCTCTGAGTCAATCATCACAGTAACTTCAGAAGATTTAGTTGAAGCAGAAGAAATTACAGATTTAGAACCAGAATTAACCGAATTACAATTAGTGGAGAATGTCACTAGCTCGAATCTGGAGTAAAAGCTAACTCTTGAGTAAAAGCTAACTATGAAGCGCTGATTTAGACCTGCTTTTCATACAGCAATTTCCGATCAAACGAACCACAGTAAAAATTTTGAAATGCTTGCGAAGCAACCATTTCAAAATTTTTACTGGTTCTGGTTTGAGCGCAAAGCGCTGTAAGTGGCAAGGTGGTTCATAAAAGCTATTAAAATATCGCAAAAGCGATCAGATTATTAAGTTTTAGATTAGAGAGAGTGCTTTGCGCCCCCTCTACTTTTTTGTGTAAACTTAACGAACTATCAAAACCTTATAGCAACCTGCATGATTGGCAAAGTGATTAGTGGGCGATATCAAATCAACCAGAACCTTGGAAACGGCGGATTTGGGCAAACCTTTTTAGCGGAAGATTTGCAGTTGCCCGATCATCAAAAATGTGTGGTCAAACAACTAAAACCTGCAACTAATGATGTTTTTGTATTACAAATTGCCAGCCGTTTATTTGAAGCCGAAGCGCGAATTTTACATAAATTAGGTAGTCACGATCGCATTCCTCGTTTACTAGCTCACTTTGAAGAAGATCATGAATTTTATTTAGTCCAAGAGTTGATTGAGGGATATGACCTCACCTTAGAATTAAGCCCTACTGATCGCTCAGTTGATGATTATTCAATTGGACGGATGAATCAAGCTCAAGCGATCACTTTTTTGATTGATGTCCTAGAGACTTTGACCTTTGTGCATCAGCAGGGTGCAATCCATCGCGATATTAAACCCGCTAATCTAATGCGACGACATGCTGATCGCAAACTAGTCCTGATTGATTTTGGTGCAGTTAAACAAGTCGGAACGACCACTGCGATCGCCTCTACTGTGGCGATCGGAACTGAAGGTTATATGCCAAATGAGCAAGCTATTGGTAAACCCAGACCATGTAGTGATCTCTACGCAGTTGGCATAATCGCGATACAGGGACTGACGGGAGTTCCACCTAATCTATTGTCTGAGAATCTAGAAACAGGTGAACTAGCTTGGCGAGAATCTCCTGCTCATGCTGCTGTCAAATATCGTACCCATGTCAATGATGATTTTGCTAGGGTAATTGACAAGTTAGTAAGGTATGACTTTCGCGATCGCTATCAGTCTGCAGCAGAAGCCTTGGCGGCGGTATGTTGTTTACAAGAACAATTGCAAAGCCAATTACCTCTAGCGATCGCGCCGACTTTGTTATCTGCTAATACTCAACCTAATTCTCAAGCAGTAACAATCATTTCTGATATAACTCATAAAGTTGACGAGATCGCACCGACAATTGTGATTAAAGATAGTCTTCACTTAAAGTTTAAAAACTGGTGGATGATTGGATCAGTGATTATCGTGTCAGCGATCGCCGTAATTGGTGCAGTTATGTTTTTACGCCCATCGCCGACATTCAAAAATGTTGTCAATATTAATTCAATTTCACCGACTGCAAAATATTTATTCTTATCGGGACAAGCGATCACTGATCAAGACTTGGCGGACAAGAGCGCTTTTGAACTAGATATTATGCGTAATGAAATTTTTGCCCGTTATGGTCGCCGTTTTAAAGATCCTGAATTACAGTCCTATTTTAATAATCAACCTTGGTATAAACCAAGATATGCGCCTGAGGAGTTTCCTGCTAATTTACTGACCCCAATAGAACTAAAAAATGTTCAATATATTCGCGAGTTTCAAGTTCGTTTCGCTCAAAAACTTACTTCATCGCCTAACACGACGAACAATATTCCAGATTCTCAATGCAGCTATACTAAACGCCTAATTTCTGATCCTAAACCACCGATTAATGTGCGAACAGGGGCAGGAGTTGATTATGCGATCGCTGGCACTCTAAATAATGGTACCCAAATTACAGTTGAGGGCGAAAAACAAGGTTGGCTGCAAATTTCTGCGCCAATCGCTGGTTGGGTAGCCGCTAATCGTACTAAATCAATATGCTTCTAATGCGATTCTGAGTGCGAAGCGCTGTAAAATCCAACTTAGTTAACTATATTGATTTTATTGATTTTGTGACAGAAATTTCTGATTGGAGCGACCTAGAAACTCAACTCCAAGAAACTAAAGAATTATTAGAAGAAATCGAGCAACGGTTTCTCCAAGTTCGCCGTGACTCAAGCGAACTGCAAAACCTTCAAAAACAGCAAGATCAGCTCAAATCACAAATTCAAGAAGATTCTAGCGATCGCCCGAACCCTAACCAGAAAATTCGTCGCAAGCCTAATTCTAAAAATGCGCAATCTCCATCTGATTTCCATAAAGAAGAACTTCTCAAACAATTACAAGGAATAAGCGATCAGCTCGAACAAATCGAAGGTGATCTTGAAAGTCGTCTGCTTTCATGGAGTAGTTTTCGCGAACCTTTTTGGCAGATTGTTCGTTTCGGTGGCCTTGGCGTAATCATTGGCGTGATTTTAAAAAGCTGTGCAAATTAAAAAAAACAGATTAAGGACGTACAGCAGTTAGGTGATCTCTAACAATAAAAGTACCCGATTTATTAAAACCAAGATGTGGTTGTGGGGGGGGGGGGGGGGGGGGGGCCCCCCGGGAAGGAAATTTGAAAAAAAAAAAAAAGAGGTAAAAAAAAAACAAAAAAAAAGGGTGGGGAAATGGATTTATATATTTTTTTTTTTTTTTTTTTTTTTTTATTTTGTTT
>JBBRMK010000028.1:0-49080 GCA_038230875.1 Pseudanabaenales cyanobacterium | reverse complement strand
GTGGCGATCGCTTCACCTAAATTCACATTAAAATCAATGGGACGAAAAGCATTATCTAGACGCGCCGTAATGCGATCGCGCTTTCCACGCAAATCAACATTTAAGCCTTGGTTGCCATTAAAATTTAGCTTGCCTTCTAACTGGGGATCGAAGGCTAATTTATCGACTCTTAACCCTGCCAGTAGCAGATCGCCTGTCGCTTGAATAACGCTACCAATTCCATTTAAAGCGCCATTAAACGTGAGATTATCAAGTTCGATTTGATTGACCTTCAGACTAGCTACACGCACATTACCAACTAGTTTTGGAGCCGCTAAGTCACCATTAATCTTACCGTCAAAATCGAGGGAACCGCGTGATGGAGCCACTATTCCTTGCTTAGCAAAGCTAGAACCGAAGGAAGCTAGATCGACATTATCTAATTGTAAAGCTCCTGCGATTTTGAGCTTGTCGATCGCGCCTGAGAGATTGCCGCGAAAGTTGAGAATTCCTGAAGCTTGAGCAGGGATGGCACTGGAGAGGGTGGCTAAGCGATTGATATTCACATTGCGAGAAATCAGATCGAGGTTAATTCCTGCGATGCCTGTAGGTAATTCTTGAAGCGAATTATTCGGGAATGTTAAATCAACTTTGCCGTTTGCGGTTAAATAGTTGCCAACTTGTAATGAGGGAACTAGCAGATTTCTACCGTCCCAGATGAGATTCGCGGCGATCGCATCGGGAACTTCAGCTAGCCCTTGCGGTAAGCTCACATTGCCATCACCAGTAATATCTGCTGGCGTAAAACCGCCGCGATCGCTTCGCAAATTAATCAATCCTTCGATAATTCCTTTTTGGTTTAGCAAAAAAGCTGACAATGGAATGCCATTACTATTTAGTTGCGATTTCCATGCACCGCTGACAATATTGTAAGTACCAGCTAGACCGATTTCACCAATGGGAAAACGGATCTTCGTATTCCGAATTGTGGCTAAACTATCTGCTAAGAAAATCTCTCCCCTTGCAGGATAGGTGGCATTGGGAGCCTCGATCCGCGCCAAAATTTGGGGATTATCTAAAGCACCAGTAATTTGCAAAGAGCTGGTAACTTGTCCAATGGCGATCGGCAGTTTCGTGCCATAGAGATTGGTAAAATCTTCGACAACGCCAACAACGCTAGAATTAAATAAAATCTCCGCAGGTTTATCTTTTTGAGGCAATTTAATCTGCCCTTCGCCTGTCAGGGTTGCGCCTGTAGATCCTGCTTGAACTTTTTTGATTTGTAGCGTCTTTAGATCTTTAAGTTCAATCGTTGCTAAAAAGCGATCGACGACAACTCGATCAAAGCTAACTGTTTTAGGCGTAGTTATATTTAACGTCAGGGCTGGTCTTTGGGCTGTGCCTGTAAACTTGCCATTTAGCTTTACCTCACCTGCGATCGCTACAGGTGTTTTGATGCCAAAGCTCTCTAATCCTTTACTTAAATCCAGTGCTGCACTAGCAAAGTTGAGATTAAAGCCTTTCTGGGGATTATAAGTGCCATCAACATTGCTTTGAAGCAACCCATATTGCGCTGAAAAATTAGTTAAGATTGCATTTGTGCCATCAAAATTGAGCAGCCCAGCAATATTGGTGATTGGTTTAGTTAATTGTGGAAATTTAACCATGCCTTCAGTAAGTTTGGCGGTGATTGCAATGCTATTCGCCGCTAGCAAAGAATCATTTGGAGCTGCCTTTTCGGCATTTACGATGATTGTTGCTTGAGCATCAAGTTTACCTTGCTGAATTTCTAACGGTAAGTTAACCGCAAATCCTTGGATGGCAACAACCTGTAGATCAGGAGACAGGATATTAACCTTGCCCGCTCCTCTGTTCAGATCCCAATCAATCGTAAAAGCGACATTACCTCTGTTACCATTTTTGTCCGCATTAGCGGTCTCGATCGCCTTTTTTAACTGCTCAGGATTTGGGGGCGTGGCGATCGCGGCGAGGTTAGGTAACGCGACATTTCCTTTACCGTTCATTTGCAAGCTTTGATTGTTGAGATCAGTAATTTTCCAATTACTATCGATCTGCACTTGACTGAGCGAGACTAGCTCACCTTTAGCAATAGTTTGAACTGTGATCTGGGCATCTTTAAAAGCTATCGTCCGCAAATCAATAAAGCCATCTCTAGTTTGGCGTTCTGGCGGCTTGATTTCAGGGAGTTGCAATAAACCTGTAGCATCCTGCTTGAGGAATATCTGCGGCTGTTCGGCGATCGCATCTAAAGTAATTTGGCGACGGAGCGCATAACTCCAAATATTAAATTTAACTTCGATCGCCTCAACCACTAAAAAATTTGATTCTTTATCGGTTGGCGGGATAATCGATCTGCCAAACCGCATACTCGAAAGCCCCACTCGTTCGACTTTACCTAGCTGTAAGGGGCGCCTAAGAGATTTGGTTAACTCGGATTGCAAAAGCGGCGACAATTCCTCATTCAGAAAGTAGCGTCCATACCAAAAAGCACCTAAGCTCGATGCAGTAACTGCGATCGCTAGTCCAACACCAACGCGTCCAAGATTTTTGGCAAGCGAAGAGTTAGCTGGTTCCTGCGGCGGTAATTGAGCCTGTCCCACAATTTTTCACTCCGATAATGCCCTCACGACATTATTTTACATATGTTCGCGGTGTAACGGTTTTCAATTTTAAAAGCTTTTATTTAAAAAACTCTTAAAAAATTTGGTTTAGTTATAGCGCAAAACGCGATAACAGTTTAGCTTAACCAAGGCGATAACCTCTGCCATAAACAGTATTTATTAGAGAAATCTGGCGATCGCGATCAATCTTACGACGTAATAATTTAACTTGCGCGGCTAGTGCATTATTTGTTGGGGCATCTTCTCCTTCAGTCCAAAGATGTTGCGAAATCTGCTCATGACTGAGTAATTGATTGGGATGGAACATGAAATATTCTAAAAGTTGATATTCTCTTTCAGTTAAGGCGATCGCGATTTGTTCTCGATATAGGACTTGATTAGCGCGATCAAGTTCCAAATCACGATAACTTAGGCGTGCGGGTTCGTTAATTGACATGATCGGCGTTGGTGTGCGGCGCAGCAAAGCTCTCACTCTAGCTAGTAACTCGCGCAATTCAAAAGGCTTGACGAGATAGTCATCGGCTCCACTATCTAAACCATCTACGCGATCGTCAAGGGTATCTTTGGCGGTAAGAATTAAAACTGGGGTGCGATCGCCTTTTTGACGCAATTGACTACAAATCTCGATTCCCGATTTTTCGGGCATCATCCAATCTAAAATCAACAAATCATACTCGCCTGTCTGAGCAAGTTCCCAACCGCGATCGCCACTATTGGCACTATCGACTTCATATCCCTGATTTGTCAAAATCCTCTGTAATGGTTCCGCCAGTTCTTCTTCATCATCTACTAACAAGATTCGCATAAGTTACCATCAATCTCAACTTTTTCTATCTCAACAAGTCTATCTAAAATAGTATTCTCAAAGTCTTGCCAATCCTCATTTTCTTGAGCTATTTCTTTGTAAGTATCTTCCAAAACAATTTTGCGTCATTCTTATAGTTACTTTTCCGTTTTGTATAAACTATACTATTGAAAATTTCGATATAAGCGTTAATCAACGAAAATTCTGACCATTATGAGTCTTTGTCTTGCTTGTGGGGCTGCTAATCCTTTAAATACAAAGTTTTGTTCGCAATGTCGCTCTAAGTTGTTAATTCAAGAGCGTTATCGTGCCTTGTGGGTAATCGGTCAGGGCAGCTTTGGCAAGACTTTTCTATCACAAGATGAGGCGAAACCATCAAAGCCTAAATGTGTAATCAAGCAGTTTTTCTATGATGATCCTGAAACTATCCAAGATGCAAAACGCTTGTTTGAACAGGAGTCGGTACATCTAGATGATCTTGGTAAGCATTCACAGATTCCTGAATTGCTTGCCCATGCAGAGCATGATGGACGGCAATATTTGGTGCAAGAGTTTATCGATGGGGACAATCTGAAACAAGAGCTAAAGTTACTGGGGGCATTTAGTGAAGCCAAAATCGAAGCGCTATTGCTTGATTTGTTGCCAGTATTGCAATTTATTCATGCTGGTAAAGTAATTCATCGTGATATCAAGCCTGACAATATTATTCGGCGGCGTATAGGTCAAAAATTGGTGTTGGTGGATTTTGGGGCGGCGAAGGTAGCAAGTCAGACGGCTTTGCAAAAAACGGGAACAACGATTGGTAGTTCTGGCTATGCTTCACCAGAACAAGCATTTGGTAAAGTTCTGTTTTCTAGTGATATTTATAGTTTGGGTGTTACTTGTTTGCATTTGCTTACCAATGTTAATCCATTGGATATGTACGACCCGATTGAAGGTTTTGTATGGCGAAAATGTTTGCCAAATAAAACGATCAACAAAAAGTTAGGCGAAATTTTAGATAAAATGACGCAAGCAACTGTAAAAAGTCGCTATCAATCAGTAGATGAGCTTTTGCAAGTTATTCAACCATCACAAATATCTACACAGACTAAAACACCTCAATCTCAAGGTTCTGTTAAATCGCCTATAACAACTGTTGCAAAGCAATCCACAAGAAAAGCTACACCTATCCAGATAGCGTCTCAACCCGCGCAGACTCATACACTTACCGCCAAATCATCACCAAGATCTTCTCAGGCAGAAGTACCCCAGTCTAAAGTCCCTGTTAAGGTGTCTACAACGGCTTCAGGTAAAAAATCTACACAAAGTCAGATAGTCTCTATAGTCAACCCATTAACTACTCCCACAAAAGCTCAGCCGATTCAGATAGCATCTCAAACTATACAGACTTCTAAATCTTGGGTTAGTAATTCCATAATATTAGACTGCGGCAATGATGTGGAACTAGAACTAGTGAAGGTATCATCGGGACGTTTCTCAATGGGAAGTAATGATTATGATAATGCAAAGCCAATTCATTGGGTAACTTTGAGTGCTTTTAAGATGAGTAAATATCCAATTACCCAGAAACAATATATAGCAGTAATGGGGAATAATCCATCACACTTTAACGGTGATCAGAATTGTCCTGTAGAGAAAGTTTCATGGGATAAGGCAGTTACCTTTTGCAAAAAACTTTCGCAAATGACGAGGCAAAATGTGAAGCTGCCTAGTGAAGCGCAATGGGAATATGCTTGTCGAGCGGGAAGTCAGGATAAATATTGTTTTGGCGATAATTTTCATCAATTAGGGGATTATGCATGGTATGGGAAGAATGCTGGAAGCAAAACTCATCCAGTTGGCAAGAAATTATCAAATTCTTGGGGATTGTATGATATGCATGGCAATGTCTCGGAATGGTGCGAAGATGTATGGCATGAAAATTATAATGGCGCACCTGATGATGGAACTGCTTGGCTAATAGGTGGTCAAAAACATAGACGACCTCTGCGTGGTGGATCGTGGTACGACCTCGGTATTAATTGTCGTTCGGCGGATCGCTATAAGAGCGATGCGATTGGTTACAAAGGCAATAACATGGTTGGTTTTCGGGTTGTAGTTTGATTTTCTTTTCTTTAGCGTGAGAACTTTTCTTTACACTTCTTGACCACAAATTAAGCAGATTAATGGATTTCACGGAAATAGGATTTTGGATTGGAAAAAATCTGCGTAGTCCCATAATCCATCTAATCCGCGATTCAGCCCCCTTTATTGAGAGTAGAATTATCGATAGTCCCCATCAACAAACCCTTCGAGCAAAACAACGCCGACCTAAAGCGCTAATATGGCTAAAGACCTATTCCATCAAGCAGTCAAACAAGCCCTGATCAAAGACGGCTGGACAATTACCAGCGATCCGTTAACTATTCGGATTGATCGCGTTAAACTAGAAATAGATCTTGGTGCTGAAAAAGTATTTGCAGCCGAAAAAGACGGTCAGAAAATTGCTGTAGAAATCAAGAGTTTTATCAATCCTTCTACCATCAGTGATTTTCATAATGCGTTAGGTCAATTTCTCAGTTATCGCCTAGCGCTACAAATGACCGAATCAAATCGCACTCTCTATTTAGCTGTTCCCATTGATATTTTTCAGACATTTTTTCAAGAGCGTTTCACTCAAGCCGCGATTTTACAGTACGAATTGAAGATTTTAGCCTACGAACCAAATACAGAGGAGATCATCGTATGGAAAAGCTAGCCAAATATCGCCAAATAGTTCGCGAAATACTCATTGCTCATGCCAAGACAAACGAGCCGAACATCGAATGTCAACTCATTTTTGACACCGAACATGACCATTATCAACTTGTCGATCTTGGGTGGCAAGGCTTAACTCGTATTTACTGCTGTTACATCCATTTAGACATCAAAGATGGCAAAATCTGGATTCAATACAATATGACCGAAGCCGATCTCGGTCAAGAATTAGTCGAAAAAGGAGTTCCCGCATCAGATATCGTTTTGGGTCTACATCCTCCATACAAGCGCCCCTACACCAACTACGGTGTCGCTTAAGATTTACAGTCATGGCAGTACAGGTTCATGTCAATGAAGGCTTGAGAATACTAGATAAATTGGATGCACAAGCTTAATTTTTCACACTTGTTTGGTGATCGTTGCAAGTCTGCGATCGCTCTTATAGCTATAATTTAATTTATGTTTGATGCTAGTAAGGTCTGATCGTTTCAATTCTGGCGGATAGACCTTGTTGTGCGAGATTCGAAACTTGGACTTCAGCAATGCGGTGCTTGCTATTCCCCACATCATCAATACCACAATTTGAGCATAGTCACCCAAGAGTTGAGAGAATACGCCGAAGCGCGGCAAAACTATCAACAAGCTCTTGCGATCAAGATCGAATTTAGCGATCGCTATTCCCAAGCCAGCACCTACGGACAATTAGGACTATTAGCAGAAGCAGAAGGGAATCTCACCGAAGCAGGACAAAACCTACTGCAAGCCTTAGAAATCTTTGCCAAATTCCAAGACCAGTATAAATTTGAGTTTGTTTTGAGTAATCTTTCTCGCATCTACCAAACCACCCAAGACGCAAGCCTTTTAGAATCAATCTCTCAAGTTTTGGGCATCAGCACAGACGAGTTACGTAACACCTTCTCTCAAACTCAAAGCTAAACAACAAAAAACTCTATGCCTATGTTACGCGGAAGCCCTGCAATAAATTGCGGGCTAAAAGCTTAAACCCGTTAAAACGGGTTGATTTCAGACTCTCTTTAGTCAGTTTCAACTGACTTGAGCTTTCAGCCAAGAACTAAAGTTCTTGGTATTCTTCGTTCCACAAAACATCAGTCTATACTGGAAACATTAAGTAGTTACAAATCACCAAAGCCATGACTACCATCCCTGAAACACCCTTTATTCAAATCTTAGAAGCCGCTGATCGCCTTCAATTAGAAGATCAAGAAGACTTGATTCGGATTTTACAAAATCGACTGCGTGACAGCCGCAGAGCCGAACTAATTAAAGATGTGCAAGAAGCCCAACAAGAATTTGCACTAGGTCAATGCCAACCAGTCACTCCAGAACAACTTATGGAGGAACTTCTTGGATGAAGCTCGTACTAATCCGCTCCAATGCCTTTGTTCGTGCAGCTCGCAAAATTCTAAAAAAGCATCCAGAATTAGCACCAAACATTCAAAACACCTTGGAGCTATTATCTACTGAGCCATTTCATCCTCGTTTAAGAACTCATAAACTAAAAGGAGAATTTCTAGAATCATGGTCATGTAGCGGCGGATATGACTTGAGAATTATTTTTAAGTTTGTAGAACATGAAAAGTCTCAGGCAATACTTTTAGAATCGATAGGTACTCATGATGAAGTTTACTAATGTTGTGGCAAAACTATCAACAAGCGATCGCGATCAAAATCGAATTTGGCGATCGCTATTCCCAAGCCAGTACCTATTTTTAGTTAGGAAAAGTTGCGGAAGAATTAGGCGAAATAGAAGAAGCAAAAGCCAACTATTTGTTGGATTTACAAATCACTGCTGAATCTAATGACGAGCATGGCTTAGGAATTACCCTACGCAATCTTGGAAGATTCTACCAAACCACCCAAGACGCAAGCCTTTTAGAATCAATCTCTCAAGTTTTGGGCATAGCTATTGAAGATGCCCGACAAACGTTAGAATCAAATTAGCAAATAGGGAGTTATCACATGAACTGGGAAAACTACATCCACTCCGATCCCGATATCCTAGTTGGCAAACCAGTCATCAAAGGAACCCGACTTTCCGTCGAATTTATTCTAGGCTTATTTTCTACAGGATGGACAGAACAACAAATATTTGAGAACTATCCCACCCTAACCAAAGATTCCCTCAAAGCCGTTTTTGCCTTTACCAGCGAATGTATGCGCGATATGACCATATACGCTATACCTATGTCCCGCGAGGCAAGTTAATGCAGTTTTTAGCAAACGAGAACTTCCCCTTGCTCAGCGTTAGAAACTTACGCAACCTTGGTTTAAACATCACTTCCATCATGGAAGATTCCCGTGGGATAAAAGACATTGAAGTTCTAGCAATAGCAGTCAAAGAAAATCGAATCATCCTGACATTTGATCGAGACTACGGCGAATTAATTTTTCGACGATTTTCACCAAAGCCCATAGGCGTGATTTACTTTCGCTATCAACCACTCACACCCGAAGAACCTGCCCAGCATTTAATGCGTTTACTTAACGAGAAAGATCTAAAATTAGAAAAAATGTTCACCGTATTAGAACGCAATAAATTACGTCAGCGATCGTTACGATAGATATCTAGACTGCAATCATTGTATAGGGGCGCTATTCTCAAATAATTATATCAAGAGCAAAAGCCATGACTACCAAAGAAAAACTCCTCCAAGCAGACCTACACGATCTCAGAATTGCCAAACAAGAAGAATCAAATCAATCCACTGTATCTTTGAGTGAAATAAAACTAATGTTAGGTTTGGAAAAGGAAAAATAAAGAGGAAAAAATAATGTGGCAAGAACGAATTACAACCGATCCATTTGTCTGTCATGGCAAAGCCTGCATCAAAGGAACGCGAATCATGGTGTCAGTCATTCTTGATAACCTCGCAGCACGAGTCAGCGAAACAGAAATTTTGCAAAGTTATCCCACCCTCACCTCCGAAGATATTCATGCCGCCATTAGCTATGCTGCCGAATTAGCCCGTGAGCAAATCGTCCTACTGCCATTAACAGCGATCGTCGAAAAAAATCCGAGAGTATTAAGCCAAAACTGGATCAACGCAAATCGTGAAAAGTATCGCTTCATGATCGGCTTCTAGCAGATGCAAGCTCATCAAAACAGATGCTAAGCTTAAGAAATAAAAAAGGATCGGCGATCGCCAGAAGGTTCCCATGCAAGCATACAAACTTCAAGGCAAAATAGCTCCATCTGGACAACTTATTATCTCTGAGGAGATCGATCTCCCCGCTGGGGATGTCGAAATTATCCTGCTACAAAAGTCTACATCAACTCAAAAAGCAGAATCCGTAGAAACACCTCAGTTAAAATCGACCGAAGAAAAGCCAGAGTATAAGATTAACGCACTCAGAGAACTGCTAAAAAATTCGACTCCGGTTTCGCCTGATTTCGATCCAGATCAAGCTAAATGGGAGTATCTCAAGGAGAAACACAACCTATGAGAACTTTACTAGATACTAACATCATCATTGACGTGGCCTTAGAAAGGTAACCTTACTTTAGAGAAAGCGAAGTAGTGCTAGCGCTTGTCGAACAATCCCAGATAATAGGTTATATTTCCGCAACCACTTTTAGCGATCTTTACTACATTATCCGTAAGGAAAGAGGACGAGAATGGACTATCAAATTTTTACGGCAATTGGCAACATTCTGTCAGATTGCTAGCGTTGATGATGCCTCCATTCAAATGGCTCTAAACTCAAACATGAAAGATTTTGAAGATGCCATTCAATATTGTGTTGCTAGCCTAAATAATCTAGAGGCGATCATAACTCGCAACCCCAAAGATTTTGATAATATTTCGTTGCGCGTTCTCACCCCTTCTCAACTTATCCAAACTTTATCCGAAACTGAATAATCCGACTATGGATACAAAACTAACACCAGTCGAAATCCAAAATATTAGCCAGCTTTTGCAAGATTATGCTCCAGCGCGAAATGCGATCGCTAGTCTTAGCGAAACCAAGGGCAACCTTGAAAAGAGCTTTGAGGACTTATGGTCAAAACAACATGGTAATCAGGAATTTGGAAATACAAAACTCTGGCAATCCACCCTCACCGTCTTCCGTCAAGAACTCTGCGGCAAAGAAGGATTTCAGAACCAAGTTAAGGAATATCAGAAAAACCCGACTAGCGCTCCATTACTTACAGGCTTAATTGTCGCAGTGGTTAGTTCAGTTGGCTTGCCGATCGATCCTGCGATCGCTACTGTGGTTGTTCTCTACATTCTCAAAGTTGGCATCAACATTTTTTGTGAATACATTACGCCAGAAGAAAGTAAAAAAATAAGTTAGGGTCTGATTGTTTCAATCCGAGCGGATAGACCTTGTTGGGCGAGACGTGACACTTGTACCTCAGCAATACGGCGATCGCTATAAGCTCCAATCTGGACAACTAGATATCCATTAAGTTGAGAAGCAAAGGAATTTGGCACGATTTGTCGCACTTGAGAAACCTGATTGAGAGAAGAAATAGGCACAACCACACGATAACGAGGTTGAACTTGGGGAGTCAGGCTAGTCTTAGAGAGTGGCGCAATTTGGATTGGTTGATTGACTGGTTCACCACTTGGAGGTAATGCTCTAACAGGACGTAAATCACGAGTGATTTCGAGATTGTTTGGTACAGGAGTATTGAGATTTTTGGGAGTAATTCTCACAATTATTGAACTAACAGGTTCTGACCAAAAAGGATTATTTGCTTGATTGCCTTGATTAAAATTATTGCTCTGATTATTGCTTAGATTATCGCTCTGATTTAAAGATGTGGATATAATCAATGCTGGCGGCGGATCAAGATTGGGTACAAAATTCATAAGCTGACTGTTAGCGATGCTTTGTTCAAGTTGTTGATTGATATTTGCGAAGCGATCGCCTTTTGGCAAAATATTTCGCAAAGTATTATTTGGCGGTGTATTGCTTGATGAAGCAACATTTGGCTTTGTAGGATTTGCAAGAACAGGTGCAAGAACAGGATTAGCAAATAGATTGGAAGGCGATCGCACATTCAACAATTGCAAATTACCTTTTACTCTTTTAACATCCAATTGATTACCGATTGAGTCAACCGCATTACGGCTGACATTTTGCAAGTCAAATGTGCCATTTCCCTTAAAAGTATTATTGCCATCGTCATTGGCTTTACCCAAATCTGGACTGGCAGTATCAGAAATTGTTAATCCATAATCGCGATTGTTAACGATCGCATTGCCACGCAAAACTGGTTTTGCATTAGCTTGAATTAAGATTCCATTTTGATTTTGCGTAAAGGTATTTTCAGTGATTTGCGGCTCGGCTGATTGTCGAATACTCATCCCAAAAGTAGTTTGCTGAAATAGATTGCCGCGAATGTCAGGACTAGCAGCACCCTCGATCGCTAAGCCACTAGTTCCATTCCGAAAGAATTGATTGGATGAGACAATCGCTGTTGATTTACCTGTGATCAAGGCGCCATCTTGCTGATTATCGATCAAAGTATTATTAGCGATCGCAGGACTAGCATTCTCAATCCATAGTCCATAACCCTTAGGATTTGGGTTGGTGACTGTCACGCCGCGCAGTTCAGCCCGATCCGCGATGGTGATCGCCACGTTTTGCGTAAATCTCGATCCCGTTAATAGAGTTCCCCCACCTAAAATTGCAATTTCTCTCCCTTTAGTGGCTTCATTCCCCCGCAAAGTCATATTTGGGCGTAACTTAATCGGAAACTGCTCACCTGTAGCACTGCTATAAGTTCCATTTGCTAGCTGAATAATCGTGGATTGTTCAGAGCGTACACGACTAATTGCATAAGTAATTGTTTTAAAAGGTGCGATATTGCTGCCTTGATTAGGGCGATCGCTACCTGTTTGAGGATTTATATAAATAATATTTTGAATATTTTGGGAGCTTTGGGCGATGACTGGGGCAACGATCGCTAAGCTTGGAGTCAAAATGGGAAGCAAATAACCAAAGCTTTGCTGAATAAAGCCTTGAAATGTCTTACGGATGCTCATTTTCATGTATGGATTGCTTCCCTTAAATTTGCTGAATAAATTTGCTGAAGTTGCTGAATAGGATAATGGGCAAGGACACTCGAAATATTAAATTTAGATTAAGTTTAGAACCCAATTCTTAAGAATCATAAACTACCGCATGTCCAAAACTATCGCAAGAATTGCAAAATAATTTGAGCAGCAAACACCAGTAAGTCTAAAATGTAAAATTTACAAGCGATCGCGATGAGAAAACTTTACTTTTTATTGCCAGGAACCACTAATAAGTTTGCTTGTGGAGGATTGTGGGCCGAGCTAAAAGCGTTAAAACTCGCACAACAAGTGTGTCCTGCTGAAGTAGTCACCTATCGCCAACGCGAACCAAATACTTTATGGCTAGATGACTTATTAAATTCTAATGATACTTTTCGGGCTTTAGATAATGCGATTTTTGTGATGTGTTGGGGCTTTGATGTAGCTAAGCTAGCGCCAAAGTTGAAGTCTCTAAATGCGATTTATCATGCACATAGTGCAGGCTATGGCTTTGATTTACCAGCTAATGTGCCAATTATTACGGTTAGTCGTAATACCCTCGGCTATTGGGGACAGCGATCGCCACATTCGTTACTTTATTATTTACCTAATGAGATTTCTGATAAATTTCAGGACTGTCAGCGCGATCGCGATATTGATGTATTAGTACAGGCAAGAAAGTCTTCTAATTATTTAATGAATCAATTAATTCCTGCTTTGCAAGAACGTTGTCATGTAAGAGTAGTTGATTCCTATGTCGAGGATTTAGAAACATTATTTAATCGTGCCAAAGTATATCTATATGACTCAGCAGAATATTGGGCAGTTCAAGGAGTTGGCGAAGGATTTGGACTGCAACCGATGGAAGCTCTAGCTTGCGGTTGTCAAGTTTTTTCAAGTGTAAATAATGGGCTCTCTGATTATTTAGATCCTGCTTTTAACTGTTATAAAATTGCTGGATACTCGAAAGGGTTTGACTTACAGCGCATACTCAGTGCCATAAATAGCGATAGGAAATTGTCTTTATCCTCAAAAGTATTAGAAGAATATCGTTCTGAAAATATTATTTGGCGTTTACAAATAATTTTGGAAGAGTTAAACGAGTTTTTTGATTATAAACAACTGTATTTAAGTGATATTCAAGACTTAAATTATTGGCAAATTTTGAAGCTGCGATCGCAAAGAATACTTGTCAAAGCCAACAAGAAATTGAGGAGAAATTAAAAATTATTTTTAATTTCTTTTTGCCGTCTGTAGTAGCTGTAATGCAATAAAACAAAACAAAACTCCACAATCACATGCATCTCTTGTGTTTTTGAGGTATTAGTAAGTAAGTATTACAGCCTATTGATGGTTTGAGTGATACAGATAATTTTTTGAAAATGCCGCTTCGCGGCATTTTCAAAAAATTATCTGGGTTTCATGGCAGCGCAAGGCGCTGTATGGTGATCGCAATAATGCTTAAATATGAATGAATTAGAAGATTTGCGGTTGCAACTTAAACAGTTAGAATCTGCTAATCGCTCTTTGAAAGAGCAGTTAGCGCAAATTTCTTCGCCGAAAATTGTTCATGATCATTCGGGGGAATTGCTTTCTGAGTTAGCTAAAAATCTGGTTGAAAATCTGCAAGCAGGTATTGTTGTTCATGATGCAGATACTAAAGTTATATTTGCAAATCCAGCAGCAGCAAGAATTCTTGGCATAATTCATAGTGAAATGGCTGGAAAAGATGTCAACGATTCCAATTGGCGTTTTTTTCATGGCGATGGAAGCTTGATGTCTTTAGAAGATTTCCCTGTAAATTTAGTGATGCGAAAGAAACAGCCCCTTTACAATTATGAAATGGGAGTTTATGTTTCAGCTACCCAAGAAATAGTGTGGGCAGTAATTAATGCTTATCCAGAATTTGATCGACAAGGCGAAATTATTCAAACAGTTGTGACATTTGTAGAAATAAGCGATCGCAAGAAAGCAGAACAAGAAATAGTAAATACTCGCAATTTTTTGCAGACAATTATCGATCACTTGCCTGTGGCGCTGTTTGTTAAAGATGGTAGAGCGGAACATTTTGGTAAAACATTACTTTGGAATTACACCTGTGAGACTATGTTTGGCTTCACTGTGGAGCAATCAATCGGTAAAACTGTATATGATCACGTTCCCAAAGAACTAGCTGATTTCTTTAATCAAAAAGATCAAGAAGCTTTTTTGAAAGGGACTCCTGAAGATACTCCCGAAGAATCATTTGATATCTGTAACTTAGGGCGACGAACTCTACATACTGTTAAAATTCCCCTATATGATCGCGATCGCAATCCGCAATATCTGCTTTGTGTTTCAGAAGATATTACTGATCGCAAACAAGTAGAGAAAGATCTTAAAGAGAGCGAGGAGAAATTTCGGCAAATGGCGGAAAATATCCATGAAATCTTTTGGATGATTGATGCAGATTTTACAAGATTTATCTATATCAATCCAGCCTATGAAAAGATTTCAGGCTACTCCTGCGAAAGTGTCTATAAAAACCCTCAGTCATTTATGGCAGTTATTCATGAAGAAGATCGCGATATGGTGATCGCTAGGTTTAGACAAAACTCTCAGATCGGGTGGGTTATGGAATATCGGATTGTCCAACCAAATGGAGCTGTGCGATGGCTTTTTGAACACGCAGTACCTGTGCATAATGCGGAAGGGGAAGTTAAAAGTATTGTCGGTATTGGGCAAGATGTTACTGAGCGCAAGCACAGTGAAGAGAAGCTTATTCACCAAGCTTTTCATGATAGTTTGACAAAACTTCCCAATCGCATCCTATTTACTCAGCGCTTAGAAATGGCGCTCGAAAGAGCAAAGTGTATTGAAGAGAATAGTTTTGCCGTTCTCTTTATAGATTTAGATCGATTTAAAGTGATTAACGATAGCCTAGGGCATTTGATCGGCGATCACTTATTAATTGCGATCGCCGAAATTCTTAAAAAATCTGTGCGTTCTTTTGACACAGTGGCGCGGCTAGGAGGTGATGAATTCACTATTCTCTTGGATGATATTCAGGATTCGCAAGATGCGATTGAGGTTGCCGAACGTATTCATGCTCATCTCCAAGACGAGATAGTAATTGATGGCAATGAAATTTTAATTAGTGCCAGCATTGGTATTGTTTATGGCTGCCATGATTATGACTGCGCCGTTGATTTGCTCAGAGATGCGGACATCGCTATGTATCAAGCCAAAGATCAAGGTCGAGCTTGTTATAAAATTTTTGATCGCTCTATGTACGATTTATTCCTCAGTCACCTTCAACTAGAGAATGAATTACGACAGGCTTTGATTCAAGAAGAGTTTTTAGTTTACTACGAGCCAATTGTCTGTTTGAAAACAATGAATTTATGTGGATTTGAAGCATTGGTGAGGTGGCAGCATCCTACCAGAGGATTAATAACAGCAGGAGAATTTATTCCGATTGCTGAAGAAACAGGATTGATTGTGGCGCTTGGCGAATGGGTATTGCAAACTGTCTGTCACCAAATTAAATCATGGCGCGAGAAATTTCCGTTGTCAAAATGTTTAACAATCAATGTCAATCTATCTAGTAAGCAATTAAAAGATCCTAATATCGTTCAGATGATTGAGGATACTTTGCAAGAAATTGGAATTCCTTCGACTTCCTTAAACTTAGAAATTACCGAAACTCTCTTAATTGAAAATACCGAAATCGCAATTAGTGTTTTTAAGAACTTACGAGAAAGAGATATTCATTTAAGTCTTGATGATTTTGGCACGGGTTATTCTTCGCTTAGCTACCTCCAGCGATTTCCTGTAAACACCATCAAAATAGATCGTTCGTTTATCAGTCAAATATGTATAGACGATCTCAATGGCGATCGCAACTTTGAAATTGTTAAAGCGATTATTGCGCTTGCCCATGCCATGAATATCAAAGTAATTGCTGAAGGAATTGAACTTAAAGAACAAGTAGATCAACTCAAAAAGTGGAACTGTGATTTTGCTCAAGGTTACTTCTTCTCGCGATCGCTAACAGCACAAGCCGCCTCAAATTTGTTAGAAAACGTGGCGCAAAGTACACTGCTTTTTTAGTTTTTCACTAGTCCTGTTAGGGGCGAACTTGCACTTGCATAAGTCTTTACAGGAATTCGACCCGATAAATAGGCAGTACGTCCTGCTTCAGTTGCCATGCCCATCGCGCGTCCCATCGCAATAGGGTTACTTGCACACGCGATCGCAGTATTAATCAACAAAGCTGCTGCGCCCATCTCCATCGCCGCCGATGCTTCACTAGGAACGCCGATCCCTGCGTCAACTACCACAGGGATGTTTGACTCTTCGATAATAATTGCAATATTCGCAGCATTATTAATGCCTTGACCAGAGCCAATCGGTGATCCAAGTGGCATCACAGTCACACAACCAATTTCTTCGAGAGTTTTTGCCAAACGTGGATCGGCATTTATATAAGGCAGTACGGCAAAACCTTCTTTGACTAATTGTTCAGCAGCTTTGCAAGTGCCAAGCGGATCGGGCAGTAAATATTTGAGATCGGGAATTACTTCTAATTTGACAAAATTATTATCTTCTTGCCCCAAAATTTTCGCCATCTCACGCCCCAATCTCGCGACGCGCACAGCTTCATCGGCAGTTTGGCAGCCAGCAGTATTGGGCAAGAGCCAATATTTGCTCCAGTCGATCGCTTCACCTAGCCCTTCATGCCCCGCTGCGTTAGTTTGAACGCGCCGCACTGCCACAGTCACAATTTCGCAACCACTAGCAGCGATCGCTTGACGCATCAGATCGAAGTTGGCATATTTCCCTGATCCAGTCATCAAGCGCGATCGGAACTTTCGCCCTGCGATTTCAAAAACATCGTCAGAGGTTTGATTAGCGGACAAATCGGTAGAAGCAAGAGCAAACGAAGTGACGGTCATAATATTGCGATTTATTTTGCGGTTTGAAGGCGCAGTTTTTTAATAAGAGCACACGATATGCGAAAAGCTCCGCTTTTTAGGGCTGAGATGTAAGCGAACGGCGGTTTCAACCCCCTTATCTATGTTATATTATTTTTTGTGGCAAGGGTAATTAACCACATAAAAACCCTAGTACCTAGCGGTACAAACGAGCTGAACCTTGACAATTAAATCTATGCGGTTCTACTGCATTGTTCTAGATTTCTCCTAGCAGTGGATAAAAGATTTATAGGAACTAGACAACCAGCATTTAACTCAAACAAAAACTTTGTGGAAACACAAACTACCGAGGGGCACTCGGAAAGTTAACGTCTGAGGAGAGAACCACCTCTATTTAGAGTTTTGCAAGGAATTCTGAGTAAGTGGACTCGCTGAATCAGAAATCTCACTCGCTTTAGCGCTGAGAGTGTCAATAAGATACTTAAGATACTTTAATGTCTTCTGTAATATCCCAAATTTTCGATTGTATTCCCATAGCAAGTAGCAATTTAGTTTCATGGCTAACCTCAAATCAATCCGCGATCGCATCGGCACTGTTAAGAATACTCGTAAGATTACTGAAGCAATGCGTCTTGTCGCCGCTGCAAAGGTCAGACGCGCTCAGCAACAAGTCATGGCAACTCGTCCGTTTGCCGATCGCCTAGCTCAAGTCTTATATCGTCTCCAGCAGCGCATCGTTTTTGAAGATGTCAGTCTGCCTTTACTCGACAAGCGTCCTGTTAAAACTGTTGGTCTTCTGGTAATTTCAGGCGATCGCGGTCTTTGTGGTGGCTACAACTCAACGATTATCCGTCGTGCTGAAGCGCGGGCAAAAGAACTAAAAGAACAAGGTATTAACTACACCTTTATTTTAGTCGGTCGTAAAGCTACTCAGTACTTTACCCGTCGCGAGCAACCGATTGCCGCTAAGTTTACTAACGTCAACCAAATTCCTAGTGCGGCTGAAGCTAACGCGATCGGTGATGAAATCACCTCAGCATTTTTGGGCGGAGTAATTGATCGCGTTGAGTTGATTTACACTCGTTTCGTATCGTTGATAAGCTCTCGCCCTGTCATTCAAACTTTGCTACCTCTAGAACCACAAGGTTTAGAGCCGCAAGATGACGAAATTTTCCGCCTGATTACTCGCAGTGGCAAGTTACAGATGGAGCGTGAAAAGCGTGAAATCACAATCAAAGAGTTGCCAAAAGAATTAATCTTTGAGCAAAATCCTGAACAAATTCTTGATGCTTTGTTGCCTCTCTACCTCAGCAATCAAATTCTCCGTGCATTGCAAGAAGCAGTAGCTAGTGAACTAGCGGCTCGGATGACAGCAATGAATAACGCGACTGAAAATGCAGGTGACTTGCTCAAAAGTCTTACCTTGCAGTACAACAAAGCCCGTCAAGCTGCAATCACTAATGAAATCCTTGAAGTAGTCGGTGGCGCAGCTGCATTGACTTAAAATTCACTTAAAGAGAGTACCGCTTGCGCCACTCTCTTTAAAAAAGCAATAAAAAAGGACAGGCTTTGCCTGTCCTTTTTTATTGTGAAGATTAGTCCGAAGGAGGACTAACTTGCTCTTTGAAAGACTTGCCAGCCGAGAAAGCTGGAACTTTGGTGGCAGGAATTTCCATCTTTTCACCAGTCTTAGGATTGCGACCTTCTCTGGCTTTGCGATCTCTCGCTTCAAAAGAGCCAAAGCCAACCAAAGTTACTTTGTCTCCGCCAGCTACAGTATCGATGATTACTTCAAGCGTAGCTGAGAGGACTTCATCGGCAGTCTTTTTGTTTACTGACGAGCCTTTCTCGGTAGCTTTTTTAGCAATAGCATCAACTAGTTCACCTTTGTTCATAGGTTTCCCCTTTATATATAGATGATTGTGGTATGAGTTAAATGTCAAAGTAATAACTGTGCGATCGCTTTTTGCAGAACCCGCACTGACTATGACTTCTGTTTGATCATTCTAATAGCAACTTACCACTTGTGTATATACCAAATGGTTAATTTATAGGGATTTGAGCAGTTTTTTCTAAATACTTATTGTCCCAATTCTTTAGCAAATCGCCCAAATGCTTTACTGGCAAAGGTTGTGAGGTTTCATTTTTTAGTCAGGTCATTGTAAGGCTTACCCTGTAAGCACTTCACAAAAGTTTAAATTTTCTTGTCAAATTTCTAATTTTTTGTAATATTCCCTAACATAATTCAAAAATCGCATAAGGTTCGGAAACTAAGCATCTATGCTTCTATTCATATTTGCTTATTTTCAGGCTCTTGTTAGTTGCTTTGTTGGCGATGATTCACAATTGATGGTTTTGATGGAGATAATATTATTAATAATTCGCAATCAAACTTTGCAATTCTACTCGTAGTTCCACTCGCACTTTTAAAATATGCAGACATCCACGCCAGCCAAGCCCTTTGAGCTAACTCGTCAGTCTCCCTTAATAATTGCGCCATTTTTTCTTTGGGGAACAGCGATGGTAGTTATGAAAGCATTACTGCCACAAACAAGTCCTATGTTCATGGCAGCAGTTCGCCTGATACCTGCAGGAGCATTACTGATTTTAGGTGCAGCTTATTTTGGTAGACAACAACCCAAAGGTTGGCAAGCATGGCTATGGATTAGCTTATTTGCTTTAGTGGATGGCACGATGTTCCAAGGATTTTTAGCGCAAGGTTTAGTTCGCACTAATGCAGGACTTGGGTCATTACTTATTGACTCTCAACCTCTTGCTGTCGCCGTACTTGCCGCAGTTTTATACAAAGAAAAAATTGGAATTGGCGCTACGTTTGGTTTATTTGTCGGTGTAATTGGGATTGGACTGATTGGCTTGCCATCAGAATTGATGACGGCTTTGCTAGCTGGAGATTTTGCCACAGTTTTACAAGCAGGCGTGTTTACTCTGGGGGAGTGGTTTATGCTCGGTGCATCGTTATCAATGGCGATCGGCACAATTTTGATTCGTCCTGTGGTGCGTTACGCTGATCCTGTGATGGCAACAGGTTGGCATATGATTATTGGCGGATTGCCCTTGTTATTACTTTCAACGCAGATTGAGCAAAATCAATGGCAAGACTTGAGTGCTTGGGGTTGGTTAGGAATGGCATATATGGCAATTATGGGCAGCGCGATCGCCTATGGATTATTTTTCCTTTTTGCCTCTTCAGGTAGTTTGACTACGCTAAGCGCCTTAACTTTCTCGACACCTGTATTTGCACTCATGTTTAGCAGCCTCTTTTTAGGAGAGAACCTGACGCTAATGCAATGGATTGGCGTGATTTTGACGGTGAGTAGCATTTATCTTGTCAGTATGCGCGGGTCAGCACAAGATAGTAATGAAGAACATAACTCTTCTCCAGAGATTGCAACTCCTCCGATGCTCCCTGAGGCTGAGCAAGTTGTGATTAGTTCAGTCTTGCCAGTTTTGCAACAGCCTGTAATTGAATCAAGAATTGGCGAATAGTAAAAAATAAGCTCATGCCCACTTTATATACTGCAATTACCAATCACGGTTTTGGTCATGCAACCCGCACTGCGGCTGTCCTCGCTTCGTTACAAAAGCGATCGCCTAACATCAAATTAATTATTGCGACAACGGCTCCGCGTTGGCTATTGGAAGAATATATCGAAGGCGACTTTGTTTATCATCAGCGTGTATTTGATGTGGGCGTGATCCAAATTGATAGTTTACAAACTGATCATGAGGCTACTTTTGCAGCATGGCAAAAGATCCGCGCAAATCAAGCGGATTTGATTGCGAATGAAGTCAAGTTTTTACAAGAAAATCGAGTCGATCTGATCATGGGAGATATTCCGCCAATGATCGCTCTAATTGCTAAAGCTGCAAAAATTCCTTGTTGGATGGTCAGCAATTTTGGCTGGGATTTTATTTATCGCGATTGGGGTGGTAAGTTTATCGAATTGGCAGATGAAATTTCCAAAGCTTATAGTCATTGCGATCGCCTGTTTCGATTGCCATTTGCTGAACCGATGAGTTCATTCCCTAATATCGAAGATGTCGGTCTAACGGGAGCTTCCCCCAAATATTCGGCTGAGGATATCCGCAAAAAGTTCAATTTAGATAGCGATCGCCCCACAGCGCTGTTGACCTTTGGGGGACTTAGTTTGCAGTCGATTCCTTATCAAAATCTTGCAAATTTCTCCGATTGGCAATTTATCACCTTTGATCGCGATGCACCTGATTTACCAAATCTCACTAAAGCTAATTGCGATCGCCTGCGTCCTGTTGATCTGATGGTCGTATGCGATCGGCTTATTACCAAACCCGGTTACGGCACATTAGCCGAAGCTTTACGAGTCGGAGTTCCTGTAGTTTGTCTTACCCGTGAAGGATTTTTAGAAGCAGAAACTCTTATCGCTGGAGTAAAGAATTACGCCAAACATCTAATTATTTCGCCGCAAGAATTTTATCAGGGGAATTGGGCTTTTCTGAATGCGCCATTCCAAGTGCCAAGTTTAACAGGTGTCCATTCACTCAATATGCATGGCGAAGTAAAGATTACCCAATCAATCTCAGAATATTTTCGTTGATTGTTTTGATACACTGGGGATCATCAGTCAGTGTAAACTAAAAATTAATGTCGCTGTGGAATCGACAAATTATGGAAATTTATCAATGCTACAAACTTCTAGGTTTGAGATCTAACGCGACTCTAGAAGATGTAAATAAAGCATATAAAGCACTGGCTTTACAATGGCATCCTGATCGCATTCCTAGAGAAAATGTGCAACTGCAACTGCAAGCTCAAGAAAAACTTAAAGAAATCAATCATGCAAGAGATAGCGTGCGAAAAGCTGCAGAACTAAAAGAATCTAAATTACAAGCAAAACATTCCCATCAAAACGCAAATCAAAGCAATAGACAATATTCCCATCAACAAACTAAGTACCAGAGTAAGTACGAGAATACAAATCAATCGCAAAGGCAGACTTCCGAACGCCCTTCCGAACCTTATCGCCCATACCAATCTCAATCTTATCAGCCATATCAGTCATACCAATCAAGACACCAAACATATCAGACCGATTTACATAGAACAACATCGCAACAATCCACACAACACCCATCAGAATCACAAAAGCCTCAACAAAAGCCTGATCTGTCTGGCTCCGATCTAAGTGGGGCAAATATGCGTGAAAAATATCTTGAAGGCAGAAATCTTAGTTATAGCAATCTCAGTAATGCTGACTTGACCGATGCTTTTTTACATCGCGTTAATTTTCAAGGCGCCAATCTTCAAGGGGCTAATCTATTTCGCGCCAATTTATTTCAAGCTAATTTGCAAAATGCTGATCTACGTGGTGCTAATTTGATTGGCGCAGATTTAAGTGGTGCAGACTTGAGCGGAGCAAATTTAAGTGGAGCAAAAGTTGGTTTTGGCGAAAAAATTATGGTCAAACTAACAAGTGTTAACCTTAAAGGCGCAACGATGCCTAATGGATCTATCCATTCGTGATATAAAGAAAATCTCAATATTGCAAGTCTCTTCTGCTTTTTTTATATAGCGATCGCTAAGATGATATCTAACAATAAAAGTACCCGATTTATTAAAACCAAAATGTGGGTGTGCCGCACGAAGCGCGGCACACCCACGGTAAAATCTTTTCAAGAAATCGCCTAAGTACATTAGAAAAAGTCAATCCCTCAATATTAAAGAGCACTCCTTTATATTTGAAATTTGTGTCCTAATGATGTCTACTGCTACAAAGGGAAAGTAAAACCTAAAAATGAGATTAAAGTATTTGTAATTTATAGCGCTTTGCGCTCTAATCAAACTAAGCTAATTATTTAGCAGTCTTCAAAAAGACAGCTTGTAAAAATTATTTTTGATTAGTCATTTGCAAGCCTCTATAAAGTAGATGTAATGAACAAAAGCAAGGTGACTGAACTTAATATTCAGAAAGGTAACTCCCTTAATTTTTTTCAACCCGCTGATGCATGGGGAACAATTTTTGTTTTTGTTTTTGTAACTGCAATTTTGTTGGGAGTTGGCTCGACTGGCTCAAAAATACTTAATGTTCTATACCCATTAGGAGCATTTATTGTTGGGTGGAGACTTTACTTTCATCATCCTGTTTTGTATACAGGATTTGTTTGGTGGTTATTTTTTTTAACACCACTTATTCGTCGCGTTGCCGATTTTCGTGCTGGAACTTTTTCAGAGTCAAGTCCTATTCTTCTTGCGCCTTATGCAGCGATTATTGTATGCGCCCATACACTTTACTTAAATCTATCTAAAACAAGAGAGCAAGGTTCAGCACCATTTGTTATCGCGATCGCTGGTGTTATCTATGGTTATATGGTGGGTTTAATCAATACTTCTGATTTTACAAAGGTTACCGTGTCATTTTTAGAATGGATGTCACCATTATTATTTGCCTATCATTTGTATATTTATTGGGATCGCTATCCTGCTTACTGTCGAAATTTTCAACGAGTTTTCTTGTGGGGAGTATTAATTATGGGGGCGTATGGGGTCTATCAATACTTAGTTGCTCCCGAGTGGGATCGTCTTTGGTTAATCAACGCTCCTGGCATGCTATCTACCGCTGGCAAACCAGTACCTTTAGGTATTAGAGTTTGGAGTACGATGAATGCTCCAGGTCCTTTTTCGTGTTATATGGCAACAGGTTTATTGATCCTGTTTAGCTGTCAGAGTATTTTAGTTTTACCAACAGCAGGGCTTGGAGCCTTAGCATTTTTGCTGTCGGCCGTAAGAACTGGTTGGATAGGTTGGTTTTTTGGCATGATAGTTATAAGTACTAGCATTCAACCCAAACAACAGTTCAAACTAGTTATAGCTATGGTGGTGCTGGCGGCTTTGGTAATTCCGCTTGCCACGATAGAACCTTTTTCTTCTACAATTATCTCAAGAGTAGAGACTCTATCTGATATTACTAATGATGGAAGTTATCAAGAGCGACAATTTCTTTACAAAGCCTTATTTGATGAAGCGATCACTACATACATTGGGAAAGGGCTTAGCTTAGGTGGTGGATTTGATAGTGCAGTTTTGGTTATGCTGTTTGAACTGGGATGGATTGGATCTATACCCTATATAGGCGGTTTAATTATAGTTGTCATCTCAATTTTTAAAAGTCGCAAAAAAGCTAGTGACATTTTTGCTTCAATAATTCGTGCAATAATAATCTCGGCGCTTCTTTATCTATTGGCTGGTGCAACAATGAAGGGAGGACCTGGTATGTTACTGTGGCCATTCTTAGGCATGGGCATGGCTGGCCGTAATTATTACTATTACGAATCAAGATTAGTTTTGGATAGTGAATATATATGAAAATCGCGATGATACATGCCGATTTGCCCAATGAGTCAAATGGAGGAGTACCTTTTCAAGCACATTATCTGGCTAACAAATTGGTTGAGCGTGGACATGATGTTACGATGTTCTCGTTTAGTCCATTTTATGAAGACTGCCTATACAAAGTCCATCAATATCCAACTGTAATAAAGACACGTTGGTTCCAACCATTTTTATTTGCTTATCATTTATCACGTACCAACTTTGCTGAATTTGATGTTGTCCATTCCCATGGTGATAATTATTTGATGTGGGGAGCGCATCCACAGGTTAGAACTTTTCATGGCTCTGCTAAAGATGAAGCAGCTTCTGCTGTTAATTTTAAAAGGCGTATTTTGCAATCAATTTTCTTCTATTTAGAGATTGCAGGAACTTGGGTAGCAGATATAAATATTGGCGTTTCTGAAGCAACAAAATTAAGACTTTCTGCCATTTCGGAGATCATTCCTTGCGGAGTTGATATTGAACGTTTCAAGCCATTGCAGAAATCCGAGCACCCGACTATTTTGTTTGTTGGTACATCGGGAGGGCGAAAACGGGGAAGCTTATTAGCCGAAAAATTTTGTGAGCAAGTTTTACCTCAATTCCCAAATGCTGAATTATGGGCAGTTAGTGATATTCCATTGAGTGGAGAAGGAATTCGCAATTTTGGCAGGGTTCCACTTGATACTTTATGCGACTTGTTCCAAAAAGCTTGGATATTTTGCCTGCCAAGTACTTATGAAGGTTTTGGAGTACCTTATATTGAGGCAATGGCTTCTGGTACTGCTGTAGTCGCAAGTCCTAATTTAGGAGCAAAAGAAGTACTCGCAGAAGGAAAATATGGACTGATTGCTGAAGACGATCAATTGGGAAGTAGTATTAACCAACTGATTGGCAATCCAGATTTACTAAGTCATTACATAGATCAAGGGCTAATCCGATCGCTTGATTTCTCATGGAATTGCGTAGCAGAAAAATACGAGAAAATTTATGAAAAGACATGTGCATCAAGATCTAAATCTAATATTCAAGGTTGATGAGATTGTATGAAGCTACTCGTTCTGAGCCATGCCTGTGTTACTCCAGTCAATCAGCAGTTTTTCGCTGAGATAGAAAACCAAACAGATTGGGAAATTACTATAATTGTGCCTAAAAGCTGGAAAAATGACTATGGCAATGTAATTTCTCCTAAGAGATGGGAGCAATTTCGAGGCAAAATCATTGAATTACCTGTTCTCGTATCTGGGAGCGTTCCTCTCCATTTTTACCTTGCAACTTTTTTGTCGATTTTAAAAGATTGCCAGCCTGATTTTATATACGCCCATCATGAACCGTATGCCGCAGCTACGGCGCAATTATATTTAGCCAATTCTATCAGTGGTAAAAAACCGATCAGTTTTTTTACGTGGCAAAATATCCTTAAATCCTATCCATTTCCCTTTAATCATTCTGAACAATTTGTTCTAAAAAATAGCGCGATCGCATTTTCTGGCTCGTATAGTGCTGAGGAGGTATTACGTCAAAAGGGTTTTCAAGGTCAGTCTGTTTTATTGCCTGCTAGTATCGATCCTTTAATATATCGACCACAAGCAGAATCTACAACTTCTCTTAAACAAGAGTTGCAAACTTCTACTTCAGAAGTTTTGATTGGTTATATGGGACGCATTGTTGAAGAAAAAGGGCTCAAAACTTTGCTTTATGCTCTGAAAACTATTACAGATTTACCTTGGCGATTAATTATGGTTGGAACAGGGAACTATCTGTCTACTTTTGACGCGATCGCCCAAGAATGTCAAATTAGTCATAGAATTACCAATATTGGCTTTATTCCTCATCAAGATGCACCGCGATATTTATCAGCTTTCGATGTATTAGTTTTACCTTCAGAAACGCGCGCAAACTGGAAAGAGCAATTTGGAAGAGTAACAATTGAGGCGATCGCTTGTGGTACGCCTGTAATTGGTTCAGATTCAGGAGAAATTCCCAATTTGATTAACAAAACAGGTGGCGGATTGATTTTTCCTGAGACGCAGTCTAATATCTTAGCCGAGCGCATTACTCAACTTATTGAAGACATAGATTTACGTCACGATCTTGCCGACAAGGGACGGTCAGTAGTTTCAAAAGACTATTCTAATCAAGTAATTGGGCAACGCTTTATTCACAGTATTGAGGCATCTGTTAATTCACTTTAGCTTTAGATTATAGTTTTTACAGCAAATTGCGAACGAACGAACCTAATATTTTTGTAAAAGCCCTGCTTCGCGCGGCTTTTACAAAAATATTGGGTTTGGTTTCATTGCAAAGCACTGTAAAATCAGGACAGATATGAAGCAAATCTCTCTAATCAACTAAATTTAAAAAGTAAAAAACATATAGTATCAAGCATGAATAATTTTCAATCTAAAAACAAATACTTTGTTTGTATTATAAATCAACCAGCAATTGAGTGGAATCCCCACTCAAAAGAGCCTATGTTTGGAGTAGATTCAAAGTTTTTTACAACTTTTTTAAAATCCAACTACTTCACCTATTTTAGTAAAGCTTTGGCATTCATGGAAGAACATTTAAAAATTAGTGGACTCACTTTCTATCTAGTTTGGTCTGATGTAAAAGAACTTCCCACCTATGGAAAAGATGTTATAGCGATTGTAGTTGGCGATGAATGGTGTCGAGTACCAAAATATTTTCATAAAGTCAAAGCCACATTTAAATGTTACGGGATAGATCAAAAGCTTGAGAGTAATTTTATTTGTAATCCTTCTTACTTAAATTTTTTGACAACAATTCAATTTATCAGTAACTGGTTTATGAAATTGCCAAATATATTAAATTACATTCTCCAAATATCTAAATTTATATTTACACTAGATCGAACCAAGCACCCTATTTATGACGTACCCTTAGGATATGCTAACCAACTTGATTTATCTGTCAAAAGTTTTGATGAACGCATATATGATATTTCTTTTTTAGGAAGTGTATCGCATCGTAAGTATTCCGTTTGGAATCCAAAATATTGGCTCAAAACACCAAAGCAGTTTTCACGACAAAGTATGATTTTATTACTGCAAGGAGTCATCCAAAAGCATCCAGAGTTTAAAGTTGAGCTATCATTTACTGACAATTTTGGGGCAAGTCTGGATACAGATGCTCATGTGTATTCTGAAAAGATGATGAACACAAAAATCTGTTTGATTCCTAGGGGGACTTCATTAGAAACATTTAGATTTTTTGAAGCAATAAGATATGGTTGTATAGCCATTACAGAAGGATTACCGTCACGATGGTTTTATGATGGCAATCCAGCAATTCAATTGAAAGATTGGGAAGAATTGGAAATGACACTTGAGAATTTGCTGAGCGATCGCCAGTTAATGCAAAAGAAGTCTCAAGAATCTTTAGACTGGTGGAATTCTAAATGCTCAGAGTCATCTGTAGGTTATTATATGTCTCAGAAAATCAATGAATTGGAATGATGAAAATCTCTGTTATCGTTCCTACATATCTGCGACCTCAAGACTTAGCTCGTTGCTTAGCCGCGCTCAAGCTGCAAACGCGTCCTGTTGATGAGTTGTGGGTGATTATTCGCGATACTGATCGCGAAACTTGGCAATTTTTAGAAGGTTTTGATCGTGAGTCTTTACCTTTGCGTACGGCAACAGTGACAGAATCGGGAGTGATTGCGGCGATGAATATCGGTCTTGATCAAGCAACTGGCGATGTTGTTGCTTTTACCGATGATGATGCAGCACCTCATCCTGATTGGCTAGAGAGAATAGAGGCTTATTATTTAGCAGACGAAAAAATTGGCGGCGTTGGTGGTCGCGATTGGGTATATCACGGCACAAAATTGGAGGAAGGATCTCGTCCTGTCGTTGGCAAGCTGCAATGGTTTGGACGCTTGATTGGCAATCATCATATTGGTGCAGGGCTAGGTAGAGAAGTGGATGTCCTTAAGGGTGTGAATATGAGTTTTCGGCGTGAGGCGATCGCTGAGTTGCATTTTGATCATAGAATGCGGGGATCGGGCGCTCAGGTACATTTTGAAGTGGTTTTCTCTTTGACTCTTAGACAAAAGGGTTGGAAGTTGATTTATGATCCTCAAATTGCGGTCGATCACTTTCCTGCCCAGCGTTTTGATGAAGATCAGAGAAATTCTTTTAATGCTCAAGCATCAGTTAACGCTATTCATAATGAGACGGTGGCGCTATTAGGTTATCTATCGCCTTTGCGAAGATTTGTTTTTGTGATATGGGCGATCATGATCGGGACAACTGAAGCTTTTGGTCTAATCCAATGGCTGAGATTTTTATCGAAAGACAGGGATGTGGCAAGACAAAAGTTAGTGGCTTGTTGGCAGGGACGTTGGCAAGGATGGCAAACTTGGCAAAAATCTTAAGGATATATTTATCTTTATGCCCCTATCCTAAAAAGAACGAAAGTATGGATATCCTTTGGGAGTACCAAATTCTGTTTCTAGCTCGAAGTTTATAATGCCCCAACGAGATTCTTGATCTTCTGGAGGGCTAAATTCTATGTTTAATCCGTAAAGACGTTGCACATTAGATCCGATAGGACTTGTTTCAAGGTAAAGACTGACTAGCTCAATGTAGCGGTGAGCAATCGTGACTTTGACAGCTCGGTAACCTTGAGTATAAAGCCGATCTATACTTTCATGAATCTCAAAGCGAATTCCATCTGGATGAGTGTGTTGTCGATACCATTCCTGATTCCATAGTCGCCAGTGGCGATCAGATTGTAAGTGAACTAAATCTTTGCAATTAGGATTAACTTCAAAAGCACCATGACGTGGGCAAAGATAGGTCTCAGTCAAAATTAGGGCAGGAATAATTTGACGACAATGAGGACATTTAATTTCAGAACCAAAGACTGGATATTGCTGAGCCGAGGTGACTGTCCTCATGGTTTATAGAAATTAGTTTATAGAAATTAGAAGGTTTTGCTTTAGATCTTAACACGTCATTTCAAAGACCCAATTAATCACAGGCTGGCTACACAAACTCAATCTCAGAAACAAAAACAAATTATAGTTCAGATGAATACACTCTAAAAGTTGGTAACCCGCTACAATTTTTGAAACAAAAATATTTAATCCTCATAAAAGTAAGGTTAGGATGATCAAAGCTAACCCAAAAGTCCACTGGGGATTGGTCGGAAACCGCGCTAATCATGCTGAAAAGTACCTGAGGTGGTTTGTCGAGTTCTGTCCTGTCTCGATCGCAATGTTTGATTGCGATCTGCGCTATATATTAGTGAGCCAGCCTTGGGTGAAAATGTTGGGGATACCTCGACTAAAGCTGATTGGCACAAATATTTATGACTCATTACCGAGTGCGATCGCACATAGACAGGGATTAGAGCGTTGCTTAATCGGTGGACAAATGCATTACTCAGCGGAAGTTGAGATTGCAGTTCGTGGGGAGTTGGCAAGTAATTTTCAGTGGGTGGTACAGCCTTGGTATACGGATGATGGCTCTGCTGGCGGCATCATTGTGGCTAGCTATGTTTTAGGAGAGGGCAAGTCGGAAGCCCTTAAGCGCCAGTTAGACGAGGAGATTGCTGAGCGTCAATATATTGAAGACGCTTTTACCAAAATTGGGACGGCTCTGGAAAGTACTAATGATGCTGTTTGCATCACGGACAGTATAGGAAAGCCAATTTATATCAATTTAGCTTTTAACGATCTATTTGCCTATAATTTGTCTGAATTACAGCAGCCAAAACGGTTCCAGTCACTATTTAGTGATGGTAAACCCAAAGTCAAAATTGCTGATATTATCCATACTGCAGTTATGCATGGTGGTAAGTGGTCGAGCGAACTAGAAATGATGGATCGCAATCACCAGCATATTCCAATTAGCTTAAGGGTAAACCCTGTCAAAAGCCCATCAGGCGAGGTGATTGGCACCACTTATATTTGTACTAATATTCGCGATCGCAAAGTAGCGGAAGCAGAAATCAACAAAAGTTTTGCGGCTCTAGGGGCAACTCTTGAGGCAACAGCCGATGGTATTTTAGTGCTAGATTCGCTCAGAAATATCATTATTTGCAATCAAAAATTTGTTGATCTTTGGCGGATTCCAGACCGCATTTTTACATCTCATGATGATTCTTATATCCTCAAATATGTGCTCAAACGGATTATCTCGTCTGAGCATTTGCAGAATTTTGGTAAAGGGCTAAGTAGTGATGAAAATAGTTTTGAAATAGTTGAGTTAGATGATGGCAGAACTTTGGAATGCTATTCGCAACCACAAAACATTATGGATAGTTATGCTGGTCGGGTTTGGAGTTTGCGTGATATCACGGAACGACTTGCCGCAGAAGCCCAAGTCCGTGCCTCTGAAGAAAAATACCGCCTGCAAGCACAAATACTTGAGAATGCTTTACAAGAATTAAAAAACGCGCAATCACAATTAATTCAATCGGAAAAAATGTCTGGACTAGGGCAACTGGTGGCAGGAATTGCTCATGAAATTAATAATCCTGTAAATTTTATTTATGGCAATCTTTCTTATGCCGAAAACTACACAAGTCAGCTATTAAATCTCGTTGATACTTACCGAAATCATTATCCTAATCCAGTTAACGTGTTGCAAGAAACCCTAGAAGAGATAGATATTGATTTCCTTGCCCGTGACTTTGTAAAGTTAATGAGTTCGATCCGCATTGGTGCAGAAAGAATCCAAGGAATTGTGCAATCGCTTCATAAGTTCTCTCGTAGTGACGAAGCAGGATCTAAGTATGTCGATATTCATGAGGGAATTGATAGTACTTTAATGATTTTGCAAAGTCGGCTTAAGGTGACTCAGACTCGTCCTGAGATTGAGATTGAAAAGATTTATGCTGATCTTCCTGAAGTCGAATGCTATGCAGGACAATTAAATCAAGTGTTCATGAATCTCTTAACTAATGCGATCGATGCACTTGAGGAGGATGCTCAAACGAATGGAACTTGGCAAGTCATTAATGACAAGCCACAATGGATGAGGGAAGATGGTAAGATTGCTAAACTTCGGATTCAAACACAGATTCAAAAGGAAGATCAAAAAAGCGATCGCTTAATCATTAAAATTTCTGATAATGCTAAAGGAATTCCTGAAGAATTACAGAATCGTTTGTTTGATTTGTTTTTTACCACTAAGCCTGTGGGTAAAGGAACGGGATTGGGCTTATCGATCGCTTATCAGATTATTACTGAAAATCATGGTGGTAAATTGTCATTTACTTCTGAGGTTGGTAAAGGTACGGAATTTATGATCGAGATTCCTCTAGAACAATCTAAAATTTGAGTAATGCACGTTGATTACTAAAACAATTACCCTTATTCTAACTTGATAAAATTTATGCGATCGCAATGGGAATGCTTGTTACAAAACCTTGGCTGTTGGCAAGGTTCATTTACTCGTTTATCGAATAGAGGAGAGATATTAGAAGAGATTTCTAGCGAAACTAGTCTGGAACTTAAAGAAGATAATCAAACGCTGCGCCAAGTTGTACGCCGCTTTTATGAGGACGCGCCACAGGATTTAGTTTTGGAATACCGCACGCTCAATAAAAGTACAACTTTTTTTGAAAATGGTGCTTTTTCGCAAGGGTCGCTACAATTTGCGCCATTTACTGAATTTGGAGCAGAGTTCGGCTTGATTTATGGTGATCGCCGTGTGCGACTGGTCACGCTTTATGATAGAGCAAGTCAACTTGAGCGCTTGACTATCATTCGTGAGCATCTGCCCAATAGCATTACGCCCGAACGTCCACCCCTGACACTTGATGATTTGCTAGGCAAATGGGAAGGTGAAGCGACTACGCTCTTATCTGATTGGCTTGTACCAGAAGGCTCTTCCACTACTACAGAATGGCAACGAGATGGCGAATGGCAACGAGATGGCGATCGCGTGATTATGTCTCTACAAATGCAGAACCCAATGGGAAAGCAAACAATCACTTCACTCGCTAAGATTGATTCGAGCAATCCCCAAATATTACACTTCGATCAAGATAATTTATCTGTCCAAACCTTATTTTTACCCGATGGTACATCTTTCACTTGTCCTAAAGCGATCGCCACACGTCAGCCATTTCGCTTATCGCTATCATGGCTACTAAACCCAAATCTACATCAACGTATGATTCGCGCCTATGATCACAAAGGGGGATGGAATAGCCTTACTCTGGTGACTGAGCGCAAAGTAATGTAGGCTGATTAGGGATTTAAAATAAACGGACTTAATTTAGTACTAATAGATAATTAATTTATGGCGGATACTACTCGCAAGCTTCTAGTTAAGCGCATTGTAATAATGCTGATTTTTCTGGCTCTCTTTATCGGTGCATTCTCTAGTGCACTCTATTTCTATCAAAATGATCAAACACAACGTTCAGCCAACCTGACCTTTGGTGACGAAAAAACTCTAGATCGAATCGACGTATCCGTTAACTTATTAGGTGTTGATCCGATCAAATCAGAACTAAATCTCCGTTTCGCGGCTAAACCTGAAGGAACATACGTTAAAAATGATCGCCTTACTAAAGAACTAAAATTCTTTACAGGTATTGAAAGTGGTAAATCTGAAGTCACACTTGAAAAAAATCGTCTGCCTGACTCAGTAACAGGTTCGATATCCATAAATACTGGTAAAGTCAGCGATTATCCTTTTGATAGGCATACCTCTGATTTCTATCTCTTTTTTTCTAATCCTAAAGATGAGAAAGAAGAGATTCCTATGGTCGTTAATTTCTATGGAGCAGTCTCAGGCTATAACATTGATGTCGATTACATTCCCAAAACTGAATTTGAATCGTCGGATACTTACATCGGTTTGCGATTAACTATATCGCGATCGGTGATTACTAAGTCTTTCTCTATCTTCTTAATGATCGCCATGTGGTTAATTGGCTTAGTTGTGTTTACGATGACGATGGTTGTGGCGTTGCAACCGCGCCCAATTGAATTTGGGATGTTTACTCTCATAGCTGGTATGTTGTTTGCCTTGCCTGCGGTACGAGGGCTTCAGCCTAGTGTTCCTCCTCTTGGCGGATTGTCAGATTTCTTGTCATTTTTCTGGGCAGAGTCACTAGTAGCAGTTTCCATGCCGATTCTATTCTTCACTTGGCTAAACCGCTATAAAAAGCCTAGCTAAAATAATTCTAAAACTAAATAAACTTTTAGAGGTTTTGTAAAATAGGGCTGCTAAAAGTTTATTTTAGGACTTACGCAAAAACGCCTGAAAGCCTTAATTTTTCGTAGGGGCAATTCATGAATTGCCCCTACATTTTTAGCTAATAAGTAAGTCCTATATTTAAAGAATCTCTGCAAAGTAAGTCTCGAATCTCGAATTATCCAAAACTTTAGCATCAATACAATTATGTCATTACCACCCATCATTGAGCAAATGCTCTTGCCTGAATTTTACGAACATCCTGTCACTGAGCCAATTCAGCTTTTGCAAACGCATATTTCTTTTGTATTGCTCACAGGTTCCTATGCTTATAAAGTCAAAAAGCCAATGAATTTTGGTTTCTTAGATTTTTCCACTTTAGAAAAGCGCAAATATTTCTGCAAAGAAGAACTCCGTCTCAATCGCCGACTTGCTCCTGAATTATATCTTTCAGTTTTGCCAATTATTGAAAAAGATGGAAAGTATGGCTTTGATAAAACTGGCACAGGAAAGGCTGTGGAATATGCGATCGCTATGCCAGAGTTTTTGCAAGCGGATTTGTTGATTGAGATGTTTGGATCAGGTAGACTGACAGTTGATCATGTGAAACAGATTGGCGAACAGTTAGCAGCATTTCATCAACAAGCTGAGACTAATGATCATATTAATAGCTTTGGCACAATGGAAGCAGTTCGTGCTGTTGCCAATGACAACTATGCTTGCACTGAGAAATATATTGGGATTGCTCAAACTGATGAGCAGCTAGCTCAAACTCGTAAGTTTACTGACCAATTTTTCGCGGACAATACTGCTTTATTTAGCGATCGCATTGCCAAGGGGAAAGTTCGCGAATGTCATGGCGATGTCCATTTAAAAAATATTTGTTTATATCAAGATAAAATCCAGATTTTTGACTGTATCGAATTTAACGAGCCATTCCGTAATAGTGATGTGCTATATGATGCTGCATTTCTATTAATGGATTTGCAGTTCCGAGGTAGAAGAGATCTCGCAAATATTTTTCTGAATACCTATCTAGAACGCACAGGTGATTATGAAGGAGTCGTATTGCTGCCACTTCATTGCAGTATGCGAGCCTATATTCGCGCCAAAGTCACGTCGTTTTTGCTTGATGATCCGAATATTCCGACCGATGTGAAAGACAATGCCAAAACAGAAGCTTCGGCATATTACAAATTAGCTTGGGAATATACGCAGCCAAAACAAGGCAAACTAATCCTCATGTCAGGTGTGTCGGGTTCTGGTAAAAGTACCACTGCTAAAGCGATTGCCTCTGCACAAGATGCAATTTATCTGCGATCAGATGCTATTCGCAAGCAACTAGCAGGAATAGCCCTGATGCAGCGCGGTAGTGACGATATCTATACTCCAGAGATGACTGCGAAAACTTATGCCCGTCTGGCGGAGTTAGGAGTTTTACTAGCTAGCAAAGGATTCACGGTAATCCTTGACGCTAAATATGATCGGGTTAGTTTAAGAAGTGAAGCGATCGCTGCTGCTAAAGCTCAAAATATCCCTTGTGAGATTATTTATTGCACTGCACCTACGGAAGTTTTACAGCAACGTTTACGCGATCGCGCTCAAGCCAATAACGACATCGCTGATGCCACAGTAAAGCTATTAGCCAGTCAGCAAGACGCTTTTGAAGGCTTTACTGCTGAGGAGTTAGTCCTGGTGAAAAAAGCATAAAAAAAGCATAGTCGCCTTGCTTATTTTACAAAGCCTATAACAAGGGGCTTAAGCCCCTTGCCTTTATCAAATGTTCCAAGGTGAGATGCTCCTGTTACTGTTCTCTAGCTTGAGTGATTAAACGATTTCGAAACGCTTTACCGATCGCAGGGGTGAGCAAAATGACAAGGGCGATCGCACTACCAATGGCGATGTATGGATTTAATTGCATTAGCCGCGAGGTTGGTTCAGTAGAACTGATGCTAAGAGCTTCATCAAAAACATCAGGAATTGCTAAAAGCTTGGTTGCCGATGGTGGTGAAATCCAACGAAAGGAAGCCGCGATCGCGGGGAACATGACCGAACTAAAAAGACAAATACTCAGAAATCTTGCCCAAGACTTTAAATACCACAGCCCAATCGCTAATAAAATCGGCACTACGCCAAAACCTAAAAAAGCAATTCCTGAGATAAATTGCAAATTAATAGAATTGCTATTAGCTAAAGGAACATTTTCCTCCAGTAATCTATAGATATAGAAGTTAAACAGGCGATCAATAATTAAGATAATACTCGTGCCAACCATTGTGGTTGCAAGCATAGTAATAGCGAGTGGACGTCGAGAAGATTTAAATTTCATCAGATTTGGATTATAAAAACAGAAAATCTACTATGTGAATTGAGAATCTCTACCTACAGCAATTTGCTTTCAAACCTATCACAAACAATAATATAAAACCCTTTGCGGGGCTTTGCCCTGCGACCCTTGTTGTAGTGACTGATGTTACGTGGAAGTTTCTAAAGCCCTCACCCCTAGCCCCTCTCCCGCAGGAGAGGGGAACAAAAAAATAATTTGGGTTTTGCTCCCCTTCTCCTGCGGGAGAAGGGGTTGGGGGATGAGGGGTAGTTTTCGCTCCACGTAACATCTGGTAGTGAGTTTGATCAACAACTGCTTTAGTAGATTAAGGTTGACTAAGATAGCGTGGCAAATGCCGAAATAGCTTGCTAGATTGCAACATTCGTAATAAGTAATAACAAGAAGTTGGCAAAAAGATAATCATTGTCCAACCAAATTGATCGGGAACTTTGATTTGATAAAAATTTGGGAATAGCAACATTAATAGGATAGCTAAGCCCACTGACACAAAGCCAAGAATAGCCGATGTGGGATTTTTAACAAAAGACTGTAGTTTCCAGATAGAAATATCATTAAGGCTCCAAAAAACAAATAGACAGAAGATTGTTCCAATCAGAGTGCTGACACCTTGGGCTGGGCTTCTGGCGATATCTTCAAAAGCCTCTGAGTTGATCACATTCGAGCCATTTGGAATTGTCAACAGCACCCAACCATTGATGTAATAGGAAAGAACATAGCCTGTAGTCATCGCGATCGCTCCAAATCCTCCTGCAATGCAACTGTAGCCTAAGACATCGCGCAAGAAGTTTTCAAGGCGTTTTGGTTTTATCCATCCAAAGGCAATCCAGATTGTTGGTAAGCCAACTACAGCCATAGTTATCATCGTCATATGGCGCGGTTCTACAGGGAAGGGAAGATGTACAAATCCTGTAAAAGAGATTGTGAGAATCACCATGATATTTTTGGTGAGATAAAGTAAAGCCGAAGAGAGAATCTTTTGCTTTATATCATCTCCTGCAGCAAATGCTTGCGGTAAAGCCGAGAGATTGTTATCGAGTAGCACGATATCCGCAACATCTTTACTGATTTGAGCGCCATCATTCATAGCGATCGCTAGTTGGGCTTCTTTGAATGCAGGTACATCATTTACGCCATCACCGACCATGCCTACATAGCCACCCCGTTTCACCATTGCGGAAATCAAACGACGCTTCATGTCGGGCGTGATTCTACCAAAGACCGTTCCATAGGCAGCAGAACTGTTAAAGGTATGAGCATCCATCGCTTCTAAAGTTTTTTGAGTAAAGACCGCATCATCGGGAACGGCAATTCCTGCTTGTCTCGCGATTGAAGTTACAGTTTCGACGCTATCTCCCGAAATTACTTTGAGGCGAATATTTTTATTTTGTAATTCAGCGATAGTTTCAATTACATCAGGACGTAAGCTATCTTCTAACAATACCAAGCCGCGATCGCGCCGATTGTTTGGTAATGCAGGATTTTTATCAGATATATCAATACTTTCTTCGCTGCTCACGACCGCGATCGCTCTTAGTCCCTGACGCGCATATTCTTTGGCTCGCTCCTGCATCTCAGGATCGACAAACAAAATTTCAGGCGCACCAACCATAATTGTCGTGCCAATATTAATGGCGATCGCGCCCCATTTGCGACTAGAACTAAAGGGAATCTCACTTACAAATTGCGATTGCGATCGCGGTTTATCAGTAAATGCAGCCATCGCCTTCGCACTACTATTCTGAGTTCCCATCAGATTTGTATAAAGCGCAATTAGCTCTCGCAGTGAGTCTTCATCAGTATCACCTAATGGCACAATTGATTTGACTACTAGCTTATTTTGAGTGAGCGTTCCTGTCTTGTCAGTGCAAAGGATTCGCACACTATTCATCGAGTCAACAGCATTAATTTTCTGAATCAACGTGCGCTTTTTACTGATTTCTACAGCGCCGATCGCAAAAGCAACGCTAATCGATAAAATTAAACCTGCTGGCACAAAACTATTGATAATTACCGAAGCATAACGAATAGTATCTACCATCGTGCGTCCAGTATTCAGGCTGGAGGCTACATGTAAAAAAGCCGCTACGATCAGGACAAGAACTAAAATCTCAACTAAAACATCAATCTTTTTCTGTAAGGGTGTAAATACGCGCTTATAAACCCGCGAAGACTGCGAGAGCTTCACGGCATAGCTTTCACCACCAATTTTGTCGGCACGAAATATGCAACTTCCCGCTAAACAGAAGGAACCTGATAACACAATATCGCCAATCTGTTTTGCTACAGAATCAGATTCTCCTGTTAGTAGTGATTCATCCATTTCTACATTTTGCGAAATCAAAACGGCTCCATCAACAGGAGCGCGATCGCCTGGATTAAGTTCGATCAGGTCATCACGCACCACCTCACCGACAGGAATTTCCCGTGATTCGCCATCACGCCGTACCTTCACCTTTTGGACTGATAGTAGAGCCAATTTATCCAGCGTCAGCTTGGCCTGAATTTCTTGAGTCACACCGACCAAAATATTCATAAATACTGAAAATCCTGAAAAAAGAGCATCGGTAATCTGTCCGAGCGCTGTCAGCAGGATTAAGACAACCCCAAAAGTAACGTTAAATAAGGTGAAAACATTTTCTTTAAAGATATCGTTGTAAGTGCGACTTGATCGCATGATCACAACATTGATATCGCCGCGCTGCTTTCTATCAGTGACTTCAGCTTCACTAAGCCCGATTTCGGGATTTATTTCGTTATCGGCTAATGCGATCGCTGGTAAATCTGGCATATTGTCTGATGTAGGTTGTGGCATAGACACACATGTATCATTTTTAGTAAGAAGTATAAGATTTCTAAGACAACATTTAAAACAACATTTAAAACAAGAGTTTAAACTTAATATCTATGATTACGTTGCAAGTAAATGGTGATGATCGCACATGTGAACCAAATCTCACGATGATCGAATTGCTGAAATATTTGGGGCTGAACCCTCGCCTAGTGGCGGTGGAATATAACGGTGAAATTTTACATCGTCAATTATGGGAAAAGACAATTATTCAAAACAGCGATCGCTTAGAGATCGTTACGATTGTGGGAGGGGGCTGAATGGAAAGCAGGGTAAGCGATGTGCATTTTGCTTTCCAAATATTAAGTATCGTAGATAACTTCCATATGTTAATGTTTTAAGCCAAAATATACACAAGTTTGAGATTTTCGGATTACGACTCAATTTACGATTCAATAAATCATAAATCAATTTAAGAAATGTCTCAAAATACAATTGGGCTGGAAAAACGGAGACTTGGGAAGGTTTCTATAAAGGCGCTGATGACTTTTCCTTTTGTTATTCAGTTAAGTTTGGCGGTGGGGATTATTGGCTATTTTTCTTTTCAAAACCAACAAAGAACAGTAAATGACTTTAGCGATAAATTTCGAACTAATACAATTAAATCCTTAAAAAGTGAGATCTCTGATTATTTGCAGCCCCTAATGCAAATTGTCAAGCTTAATACTGAAGCAAAACAAGATAAATTATTTGATACTCAAAAACCTGTAGAGATCATTCAGGAGTTTAAAACTCTGATCAATATATTTCCATCGGTACGTGCAGTCTTTTTAGGTGACGTAGCAGGAAATTTTATTGGCGTTATTCGTTTAGAGGATAATAGGTTAGCCGTAGAGATTACTGAAGACTTTCCAAAGCGAAAACGGTACTTGCTCGATCCACAGAATAAATTGGAAAGCAAATCGGAAGGTAGCTTAGAAAATCGCTTTGGGACTTTGTTGAAAATCGAAGAAAATTTTGATTCTCGAACTCGTCCTTGGTATCAGAAGGCGATCGGTAGTAAAGATCATATATGGAGCGATATTTATACATTTGTTAACAGTGCCGATATTGGTATTTCTGCCACTAAAACTATTTTCAATCAACAAGGCAAGCCCCAGTATGTGGTTGCCGCAAGTCTAAACCTTGACAGAATTAGTAAGCTTCTAGAAGCAAATCGAGTTAGTCCTGCTAGTCAAACCTTTATTGTGGAGAGGTCAGGACTTTTGGTGGCAACATCAACCAAAGAGCCACTCTTAAAGATCGATTCGCAAGGGAGGTCGCAAAGGATAAGGGCTATTGATAACAATAATCCTTTGATTCGGGAAACGATGATTGGTGCAAATAAGCATTTTGGGGAAATAGAAAATATTCAAGGCGTTCAGAAGTTTGAGATTAATATTAGTAAAGACACGGTTAATAAAACTGGCAGTCAAACTGGTAGTCAAACTGGCAGCGAAAAACAGTTTATTGAAATATTTCCCTACCAAGACTCGGCTGGGCTAGATTGGTATATTTTTACGGTTATTCCCGAGTCTGATATTCTATCTCAGTCTAATCCTGACATTATCTCATTAGTATGGATGAGTATTAGTGTGGTGGGAATATTAATCATTTTGGGAATTCAAACTACAAACTGGATTGTCAAACCTATCTTTCAATTGCGAGATGCCAGCTTAGCGATCGCTAACGATGACTTTGAGAAACCTGTTTCTAGCAGTTGGATAGCAGAACTAGGCATACTTGCGACCGCATTTAATCAGATGAGACAACAGGTTGGACAGTCTCGCGCTGAATTGCAAGAATACTCGCGATCGCTTGAATTCAAAGTCGCAGAGCGAACTAGCGAATTAGAAAAAGAAATCAGCGATCGTACAGCTATCAAGAATGAATTACAAGAAAAAGCCGTTATCGTAAATCAACATTATGAAGTGTTGAACCAGCTTGCAAAAGATGAATCTATGCGCCATGGCAATCTTTCGGTTGGCATTCAAAAGTTAACTGAAGCTGTGGCAAAAACCTTAAATGCTGAGCGAAGTAGCGTTTGGTTAATTAAAGATGAAGGGGTTAATTGGACTTGCTTAGATTTATTTGTACGAAGTTCAGAAACACATATTATTGAATCTGATTTTTTGCCAAGTTCTTTTCAAACATATATGGGAAAACTGCAAACTGAATTAGTAATTTCAGTTAATGACACTCTTAATGATGATCGAATATCCGAATCAACAGATAACTATCTAATCCAGCTTGGTATTACCTCAGTTTTAGAAATTCCCCTACGTCAGAATAATGACATAGTTGGTATGTTAAGCCTAGAACATATTGGCGAGCCTCGAACATGGTCTTTATTGGAACAAAGTTTTGCACGTTCGATTGGTGATTTAGTTGCCTTAGCGATCGAATCCTATAATCGTAATCTTGCTGAAGAGCAGCTCAAAGAGAGTGAGGAACGTTGGCAACTTGCCCTAGAAGGTAACAATGATGGTATTTTTGACTGGGATTGCCAGTCAAATCAAACATTTTATTCGCCGCGCTATCAAACTATGCTTGGTTATGGAGAGACAGAACTAGGCGTTCATAATGATGCGTGGTTTAGACTAATCCATCCTGAAGATTTAGATTTGGTTTTAAAAACTACTAAAGATTATTTGGAAAATAAAACACCTACTTATAGTGTGGAATATCGATTGCGCTGTAAAGATGGTACTTATAAATGGATTTTGGCTAGAGCAAAAGCCCTCTTTAATGAGAACAATGTTCCCCTGCGGATGATTGGCTCGCATACTGATATTACTGAGCGCCGAAAATATGAAGAGGAATTAAAGAACCGTGCGGCTACCCTCAGCTTGCACAATCAAGTATTAGCCCAGGTGGCAAGCAATGAGAAATTAAGACTTGGGGATCTACGAGCTAATATTCAGATCTTAACAGAGGCAATTGCCAGAACAATTAATGCTGAACGAGTTAGTCTTTGGTTAGCAAAGCAAGATAGCGTTTTCTGGGAATGTCTTAATCAATTTGTTTTGAGTCCCGAACGACACTCTATCGAACCCGATTTAGCGATCGCCCAATTACCTAATTATTATCAAGCCTTACAAAATGAATTAGTGCTTTCAGTTTCAGATGCTTTAAAAGATCCGCGGACTTGTGAACTTAGTACAAGTTATCTTGTAGTGCATGGGATTGCTTCAATGTTGGAAATCCCAGTTCGCCAAAATAATCGAACAGTTGGAGTTTTGTGTATAGAACATGTTGGATCGATTCGAAAGTGGACTTTAGAAGAGGAGAGCTTTGCCAGAGCGATTGGCGATTTAGCGATATTAGCGATCGAATCTTATAATCGCAATCTTGCAGAACAGCAGCTTAAAGAGAGCGAAAACCGTTGGGAACTCGTTCTTGAAGGGAATAATGATGGAATCTGGGATTGGGATTGCATCACTAATGAGGTGTTTTTCTCGACTCGTTATAAAACTATGTTGGGCTATTTAGATAGCGATTTAGCTCCCCATATTGATTCTTGGACTCAGTTATTGCATCCAGATGATCGCGACCAAGTGATGTCTACGATCAATAATTATTGGGTGAACGAAACTCCGCATTACATTACTGAGCATCGTGCGCGTTGTAAAGATGGTTCGTATAAGTGGGTTTTAGCAAGGGGTATGGCTCTTTTTAAAGATGGCAAGCCCGTGCGAATGGTCGGCTCTTATACTGACATTACAGAGCGTAAACAAGCTGAGTTAGAACTTGCTAAAGCTAAAGAAGCCGCTGATTTTGCTAATAAAGCTAAGAGTGAATTTTTGGCGAACATGAGTCATGAATTGAGAACGCCGCTTAATGGGATTCTTGGCTATGTGCAAATTCTTCAACGCGATCGCAACTTAACACCCAAACAAATCGAAGGAGTTAATGTGATCAAACACTGCGGTAATCATTTGCTCAATTTGATTGCTGATATTCTCGATCTTTCTAAGATTGAGGCAAAAAGAATGGAACTGCTAGAAAGTGATTTCCATTTTTCAAGCTTTCTACATAGTGTTATCGAGATTTGTGAAGTCAGATCGGCACAAAAAGGCATCACTTTTACTTACTTGCCCTCAGCTAATTTACCAGTTGGAGTCTTAACTGACGAAAAGCGACTACGCCAAGTATTGCTCAATCTTTTAGGCAATGCGATAAAGTTCACTGAAGACGGTGGAGTTACTTTTAAAGTCGATGAGATTGGCTCTAGTATATCCATCCCTGAGAGCGATGCTAGCGATCAATCAACTTATACTATACATAAAGTTCGCTTCCAAATTGAAGATACAGGCATAGGCATTAGTAACGAGCAATTAGAAAACGTCTTTTTGCCATTTGAGCAGGCGGGTAATGCCAAAGCAAATGCTGAGGGTACGGGGTTAGGATTAGCGATCAGCCAAAAAATCGTTGAGATTATGGGAAGTTCAATTCACGTGAAAAGCCAATCAGGTAAAGGGAGTACATTTTGGTTTGATCTGGATTTAAAAGCTGCACAAGACTCTATTGATTGGGCTCAAATAAATAGACAACACTCAAGCCCTAAAATAATTGGATTTACGGGTCGAAGTCAAACAATTTTATTAGTGGATGATAAGTGGGAAAATCGCACAGTGTTAGTCAAACTGCTTGAAGAGATTGGGTTTAAAATTATCGAAGCTAGTAATGGTCAAGAAGCTCTCGATCTAACTATTAAAAATAAACCTGATCTAGTCATTACTGATTTAGTTATGCCTGTAATGGATGGATTTGAGATGATCAGGCAAGTTCGGCGATCGCCAGATTTGCAAGATACAGTGATCATTGTTACTTCAGCCAGTGCTTTTAGCAAAGACGAAAATCAAAGTTTAGAGACTGGCGGCAATGATTTTTTACCTAAGCCGATTCATTTCGATAGTCTATTAACCAAAATTGAGAAGTATCTGGGAATAGAGTGGATATACGAAGAAAAAAGTTTACCGAAAATGTCTGCTTTGACAGATATAGATAGCATTGATAAAATCACCACTTCAAATTCTATTCCTTTGCTGACTGCCCCACCAACTGAAGAAATTGAAATTCTTTTAGATTTAGCAATGCAAGGCAACATCAATAGTATTGTAGAACGGGCTATGGCACTTGAACTTCAAGATGTTAATTTGCTCCCCTTTGCCACAGAACTACAAAAACTAGCAAATGAATTTCAAATTAAAAAAATCAAAGAATTGATCAAGTCATATCGAGATACCCCACTATGAGCAGAATTAAAAATTTGTCAAAAGCTATGTTTCTGCAACATCTTGGCTTACCTAAACCTAATTTAGGATTATCAATTTTTTGAATTAATGTCATGAGCAAAGAAACTTTTTTAAAAAGCAAGATTTTAATAGTTGATGATAACCTCAATAATCTAAAAGTTTTATCTGGAACTTTAGCTGATTATAATTGGGATATTTTGATTGCCGTGGATGGGGAAAGTGCGATCGAGCAAGCAATCTATACACAACCAGATTTAATTTTTTTAGATGTAATGATGCCGATCATGGACGGATTTTCTGCTTGCAAAATCTTGAAAGGCAACCCAGAAACCTGCGAAATCCCCATAATCTTCATGACCTCACTTTCTGACACGCTAGATAAAGTTAAGGGATTTGATTTGGGGGCTGTAGATTACATCACTAAACCATTTGATCGAGATGAAGTAATCGCGCGAGCGAAAACCCATATCCAAGTTAACTACTTGACTAAACAAGTAAGAGAAAAAAATCTCCAGTTACAAAATCTTACTCAAGAGTTGGAAGGGCACGTCAAAGCGCGCACAATAGAACTGTCGGATGCTCTATCAGACTTGCAAGATGTACAGGCGCAGTTATTGTTGAGAGAGCAACGACTTGCCTATGATGCTTTTCACGATACACTTACAGGCTTGCCAAATCGCGCTTGGTTGATGCAACGACTGCAATATTTAACTACGCAAAAGCATCTTTACGCGGTTTTATTTACCGATCTTGATCGCTTTAAAGTAATTAACGATAGTCTGGGGCACTTAGTTGGCGATGAGGTACTCAAACAAGCAACGCGCCGACTTAAATCATCTCTCCCCGCTCGGGCCACTTTAGCGAGATTTGGTGGTGATGAATTTGTAATTTTATTTGAAGATATTGAAAATCTTGAGGAAACAACTAATCTTGCCGATCAGATTCAATCAGAACTAAAACTTCCCTTTAAGTTATACAACTATGAGTTGTTTGTAAGTATTAGTATCGGCATTACTTTAGGTACTGAAGACTACCAGCAACCCGAAGATATTCTCAGAGATGCTGATATTGCCATGTATCAGGCAAAGAATAAAGGACGCGGTCGATATGATGTATTTAATCCCCTTACTCGTAACACTGCGATCGCCAGATTAGAATTAGAAAATGATTTGCGGCGAGCAATTGAACGCGAAGAATTTTGTATGCACTATCAACCGATTTTTTGCTTAAAAACTAATCGAATATATGGATTTGAAGCTTTAGTCCGCTGGAATCATCCTTCTGGTAAATTAATATCACCGATGAAATTTATTCCGATCGCTGAAGAAATTGGATTGATTAATGCGTTGGGATGGTGGATTTTACAAGAATCCTTAAGACAGATGCAAGTTTGGCATCAACAATTTAGCGATCGCCTCGATCACTTTTTGGTAACTAATGTTAATATTTCACCGATTCAGCTTAAACAGCCCAACTTCGCTCAAAATGTCAAACAACTGTTTGAGAATACAGACTTACCCAGCAACTGCCTAAAGTTAGAAATCACTGAAAGTTGTCTTTTAGAGTCAAATGATTTGTTAGTATCGGCTTTGGAACAATTGAAAAGTCTCGATATCAAGCTTTGCATTGATGACTTTGGCACAGGATATTCTTCGCTTAGCCGCTTGCATGAATTGCCCATCCATACCTTAAAAATTGATCGTGTATTTGTGAAAGAGTTAGAATCTAACACCAAAAATAGTATTGTTTCCACGATCATCAATTTAGCGCATGGGCTGAATATGGATGTTGTCGCCGAAGGAATTGAGACGGAAGAACAAAAACAAATCTTGCGATCGCTTTCCTGTAACTTTGGACAAGGATACCTTTTATCTTTTCCATTAGACAGTGCGGCTGCAACTGCTTTAATAGATAACGTCACCAAATAATCAGATTAAAACTATAGCTAGAACCTAAAGCTCTAGATAGTTGATAACGCTATAATTTGAGTACATATCCTATATCCGCATCGCCAGCAATTGGCACAAACAATGATCGCATCATCACAAATTCCCGCTACTGTTCTAACAGGTTTTCTAGGCGCAGGTAAGACCACATTGCTCAATCATATCCTTACTGCCGAGCATGGCAAAAAAGTCGCCGTGATTGTCAACGAGTTTGGCGAAATTGGTATCGATCAGCAACTCGTGATTGGTGCAGACGAAGAAATTTTTGAAATGAATAATGGTTGTATTTGCTGTACTGTGCGTGGCGATCTGGTGCGGATTATTGGTAATCTTATGCGTCGGCGTAATAAATTCGATCATCTTTTGATCGAGACCACTGGTTTGGCAGATCCAGGTCCCGTGATTCAAACCTTTTTTATGGATGAAGACATTCACAAGCAAGTTGCACTCGATGCGGTTGTAACAGTAGTAGATGCTAAACATGTCCAACAACATTGGGGCGATCGCGAAGTTATCGAACAAATTGGCTTTGCGGATGTAATTTTGCTTAATAAGACCGATCTAGTTACAACTGCGGAACTAAAAGAACTTGAAGCTAAAATCAAGCATCTAAATGTTTTGGCAAGAGTTGATCGCGTACAGCTAAATCAATCTAATACAGAAGATGGTATCAACAAAGTTCTCAATACAGTTCTAAATGTTGGCGGATTCGATTTGAATCGCATTCTCGAAAAAAATCCTGAGTTTCTCGCCACTCAAGTGGAAGATAATCACGAGCATGAGCATGACCATGACCACCACGACCACGACCATGAGCATGAGCATAACCATCACGAGCATGAACATGACCATCACGAGCATCATCATGTCCATGACGAGGAGGTTGGCTCTGTCAGCATTTTGGAAACGGGTGAAGTTAATCCTTACAAGTTTCAAGCTTGGATTAGTGAATTATTGAGAACTCAGGGTCAAGATATTTTTCGTTGTAAAGGAATTATCAATCTCTCTGGATCGCAAGAACGTCTTGTATTTCAAGGTGTACATATGCAGTTTGATGCAACACGCGATCGCCCTTGGAAGGACAATGAACTCCGCAAAAATCAATTAGTCTTCATCGGACGACATTTGGATAAGGAGAATCTCCGAGAAGGTTTTGTGCGTTGCTTAGTTTAAGTAATATCTAGCGATCGCTTATTGATTTTGATTAAGTTTAATAAATACGCGATCGCTTATTATTCATCTGTAAAATCCTGAAACGCACAAATCTAATAAGAGCATTCTATTTCTTTGAATAGACAAGATTTTCAAAACCTAGCTTTCATGCGAATGAAAGAAGCCGAAATACTGCTCCAAAACAGTCAATATTCTGGAGCTTACTATCTCAGTGGCTATGTAGTAGAGTGCGCTTTGAAAGCGTGCATTGCTAGACATACCAAAGAGTTTGATTTTCCTGATAAGCAAGTTGCTATAGACAGTCACACCCATGATTTAGTCAAACTTGTTAAAAATGCTAAACTTGATAAAGAATTAGCATCTCGTCGTAGCGATCCAAATTTTGGCTCTAATTGGTTATTAGTTATAGAACATTGGAAGCCAGAAAGTCGCTACAAAACTTACACTGAACAAGAATCTCGCGATATGTACTCAGCAATTGCTGATCCCGACTATGGAGTTTTTCAATGGCTACAGCAACATTACTAAATTATGAGCTTGAAGAAGGACAAAGACTAATTGATGCTTTGAATTTAGCAGGGCTATCTACTGATTCGGCACTTTGGATTTACTCTTCTGATTCAGAATCTTGGCACTTAATGCTGACTTCAGAGATATGCGATCGCGAAGGTACTCTGAAAGCTTATAAAGAGATTTTGACAGTATTTCGTGATGTTCAACCAGAATTAAAAATTGATTGGACTTCACTTATTGCGGTCAGTCCTAAACATGAATTAATTGAGGGTTTACGCCAGTCACAATTGCAATGGAATGGCAATTTATCAGGTAGAAGATTAACGGGTAATATGGTTAATGGGGTGAGAGCTGATGATGGCTATATTTATCAGATTAAGTAAAATCGCTTGTTGATTTTGATTAGGTCTTAATAATCTTAATAAATAGGTGCTCGCTTTTGTTTTTTAGTCAAAAAATATACGATACAGCTTATGGCTAAACTAACTGATAGTCAGACCAAATTCCTAAAAACACAAGGTATACCATTGTCTCAAGTTTTTGACGCAACGGGTATGAAATCAAGTGAATATAAGCAAATAATGAAGGATATTGGCATGGTTGTTGCAATTGGAGTAACTCCATGTGATGCATTAGGGCATACGCTTAGAACTAGACATGGTCATTGTGTCCAATGTGGTACTCATAACCTTGCGTTCCTAAAAAGATATGATGATTTAGGGACTATATATGTTGCAAAGGATTCAAGTAGCAAATTAGTCAAGATAGGAACAGCAAAAGATGCTTCAGGGAGAGAGAATAGTTTAAATAGATTTGGATATGGTGGCAGTAATGATTGGCAAATTCAATTTACCCAACAATGCGATAGAGCAGGGCGGATTGAGTTCCATGTACATCAAACCCTCAGTCCCTACAGAGTATCTAAATCTTATTGGAAGCAAGGTCGCTTAGGCAGCGTGTAAAAATAACTTAAGCAGAATTTGCAGGATTAAGACTGCCTTGAGCCAGTTTTTCGACAAAATAGAATTAAGTTATTTTTACACAACGCCTTAGTTGATTGTAATGAACTTTTCGATTGTGATGTTGAATTAGCTATCGCAACTATTAATCGGATTATCTCTAAATAATTGCTTTTAAGAACAAAACAACTATACAACCCACATTCCGCTCGTAATGGAAGCCCAAAGAGAATTAAGAAACAGGTACAGAGAGAAGCCAGCAATTCTCATTATGAAAAAAGCTATGCAAAAAAGAGTATAAAGATAATCGTATTTTTAAGCTAAAAGCGTAAAACAGTTGAAACAGGCAAATAATTTTGACGGGATTGTAAGTTTTTTTCGGCAAGAGCTGGAAAG
>JBBRMK010000027.1:0-49495 GCA_038230875.1 Pseudanabaenales cyanobacterium | reverse complement strand
ACTTTTCATCATGGTGGACGCATTCAGGATTTGATCGAAGCAGCAGGATGTAAGGTCGTTTATTTACCTCCATATTCTCCAGACCTTAATCGCATTGAAAAATGTTGGGCTTGGCTGAAATCTCGCATCCGTAAACTTCTTTGTGATTCCGATAATCTTCATGATGCTATCGACTCCGTTCTTGCTCTTGCTGCGTCCTAACTTAGCTGGCTATAGCTATAAAAGCGAAAAGAAGCTACCAAATTTAGAAGAGGACATCAAGGAATTGGTGGGTTGCCAAAGCCAACCAGCCCCGAAAATGCAGTCAACTTTTGCCTACACCCAGATAAGTGTAAGGGCAGTACGGGAAGCTTTGATGTTAGAGAAAGGGTATGAAAAACTAGTGACAAGACAGACGATAGGAGAAGTGATGAATCGCATGGGATATTGCTTAAAAAAACACAAAAACTGAAACCCTTGAAAAAAATCCCTGAAACGAACGCAATTTTTGAGAACTTGCATCAAGTCAACCAAGAATCAAACCAGAATAGCAAATCCTTAATAATATCAATTGATAGTAAAGCCAAGGTAAAAATTGGTAATTTAAGTCGTAACGGCAAATCGCGAAATCTGGTAGAAAACGTAGCGGATGACCACGATCATGTCTGGTCAGCAATACTTGTACCATTTGGTATACTCAACCTAGAGACAAATAAGTTGTCAATCTATTCTGGCAGTTCTGCCGAGACTAGCAATTTTATCGTAGATTGCTTGAGTCAATGGTGGGAAGAGCATAAAGATCATTACGCACATCATGAGGAATTAGTAATCGATCATGATGGCGGTTCAGCAACCCGCAGTGACAGGACACAGTTTATTAAACGTATCATTGAGCTAGCCCACGAAAATAGGACTGAGGATTCGTTTGATTTACTATCCTCCCTATCCCAGCAAATACAACGCCATTGAAAGATGTTGGGCTGCACTGGAAAAGTATTGGAATGGGTCAATTTTAGATTCCATTGACACTGCTGTAAAATGGGCTAGCAATATAGCTTGGAAAGGCGTTAAGCCAATTGTGCATTTAATCACCAAAATCTACGAGAAGAAAATAAAAGTTGTGCCTGAGGATTTGCAGCAGTACAAAGATTTCTGGACACCTTCTGTAACTCTGCCAAAATGGGAGATTGTAATTTCTCATCATTGATTGGTACTCTATTTCCCCGTATGTCTCTAACTGCTGTAAAAAGAAGAGGCGGCGCTTTGCGCCGACTCTTCTTTTTGAGATTTTACTAAAAGCTAAACTGAGTTCGGAGATTACCAACAAATACAGTTGGGTTAGTCGAGAAACTATTAGGATTAAAAATTGCGTAAACCGCAGGTACGATCGCGATATTTTTACTAATCGGATAATAGTATGACATTTCAAACTCATACTGAGTAGCGCCATTGCCACCACCTGATGCAAGAAAATTGCGTCCACTGCTGTAACTATGAGGGACAACAAAAGAAAGTACAGCCAACGAACTCTCCTTAAACAGATCAGGAAATGCTAAACCAAATTGGAATGCATTAACGTTAACGCTACCACCCTGAATAGCAGGATTAAGAGGCGAAATATTAGTACTACCGTAGGAATAGCGACCAAAAACGCCAAAACCTTTAGTAATCAACCAATCAAAGTTCAAGATAATTGTATCTGCCGTAGCATTGTTGATTCCACCGCCTTGACCATCATCAGCAACACCGTATGGTAGAGGTTCGGCAGTTGCACCAGTGACCCGATCAGTAGCAGTGCCAACGTTAGTGGTTTTAATATTAGATCGCGTGTATAAGAAGCGAATGTTGGCATCCCGACTTGGCGAATATACTAACTCTGCTGTTAATGTATTTGTGCCGCCAAACAAGCCTTGTTGAGGATTGCTGGAAGTATTGAAGTTAGGATTAGTAGCTGGTAGAAATTCTGTGTTTTCACCAAGATAAGCAGCAGTAAGCCTAAACTGCGGATTGAGTGTCCAAGTTACGACTGCTCCAGAACCGCGATCAACGGCATTTGACAAAGTACTTCCATTTGAGTTAAAGCTAGTTGCACCCGTCAAGAAGTTTGTAAAGCGATTACCATCAAAATAACGATAGAAATTTAAACGTGGTCCGATCGCTATATTGATATTACTTGCGACGGGGAAACTATAGAACAATTCACGAATATTAAAAACGTTTGCACTTGGGACACCTGTCTGATCAAGGAATGGAGTTCCCCAAGAATTGAAGAAGCCAGACGAGACAAAGTTATTGGCTGGAGAGTTCCCATTTCCAGTCACCAGTTGAGTTACTAAAGTATCTTTGCCAGTAAATGATGTGGTCAGGTTGAGAAATAGATAGTAACCAAAAGTTAGGTTAGGGCGTGCTGCTGTGTTGGTTAAAGGCTGTCTAGTTATAGGATTGCGTGCACCAGTCTCTCTAATAACATCTCCAGAAGCTGCCGCCCCTGTCATATTAAAGAAGGCAAGCCCATTAAGCTTAGTCGTGGTTGAGAACTGCTGTGCTTCGAGCTTAGCAGTCTTTACATCAAGCGCGTCCACTCGACCGCGTAGAGTTGCTAATTCAGCCGCGAATTCTTCTTGTAGTTTTTGTAAAGTGGCAAGATCTTCTTTAGATACTTTATCCGCTAGCCCTGCGGAAATAATCTCATTGATCTTATCCAAACAAGCATTTAGCCCAGCCGCAAACTCATATCTTGCTAAAGCTTTACCACCTCGAAAAGTACTGTCTGGATAACCCGCAATACATCCATAACGTTCGACTAAAGATTGTAGAGCGGTAAAAGCCCAATCAGTTGGGCGCACATCAGATAGCTGTGAAACAGAGGTAACTGCCGTAACATCAGAAGTTTCAACAAGCTTATCTACTTCTAAGTTACTGACTGATGAACTTGAAGATAGATTTTGTTGGAGCGTTACAGCCGATTCTTGGCGATCAATTAAATTACTAATTGATTGTGGAACAGGTGGCGATGGAATCGATAAATCAACAGTCGGTAAATTAGTTGATGAATCCTTAGATAAAGTTCCTGAAGTTTCAGGCGCAGCAGTTTTAGGCGCAGCATTTATAGATGTATTGTCCAAAGCCGATACAGTGGCAAACATCGCACCAAACATTGTTAGACATGAAAGCGAATTATTGAAAGCTTTTGACATAAATCCTCAAACCAACTACATGAGCAACGAGCGTATAAATCCAAAAAATTAAATTCAAAACATCGCCTTAATTTGGATACTGTATACAGTATCCAAATTAAGGCGATTAAACGTTAGATTTACGATCGCTTTCTGTATTGCAGATTACAACCCAGAAATTGGCAGGAAGGCTTAGTAACTATCGAATTTCTGTATTTACAAACACAGAATATTTGACTTCACTCGACTTAAATAATTAGAGTTATGTATACAGTATACAAATGCTAGTTACTAGTCAGCCCTTATTTAAACGTTTTTGGTATCCCGTCATACCAATGTCCTTACTGGTAAAAGATAAGCCCCAAAGTTTTCAACTTCTTGGACAAAAAATTGTTATATGGTTAGGCTCTGAAGGTAAACCTGCAGCGGCGGCTGATCGCTGTTGTCATCGCTCAGCACATCTCTCACTCGGTAAAGTCGAAAATGGGGCGATCGCTTGTGCTTATCATGGGTGGCAATATGACAGCAGTGGCAACTGTGTACGAGTTCCTCAACTGCCAACCGACACCGCTATTCCTAAAAATTATCGCATCAATACTTTTGCTTGCGAAGAACGCTATGGCTATGTGTGGTTATGTATGGGCGATCCACTTAATAAAATCCCAGAGATTCCTGAAGCGAACGATCCAGAATTTCGTTTGATTCCAGAGTTTTATGAAGTGTGGAATTGTGCTGGATTGCGGGTAATGGAAAATGAAATGGATTTAGCCCATCCAACTTTTGTGCATACAACTACTTTTGGCAGCACTGATCATCCAATTCCCGAACAACTAGATATCATCGAAACTGATTATGGGATCAAGGCAACTGCAATTCTCGGTGTTGTCAATCCAGAATCTCAGCAAAAGAATTTAAAAATGGATAGCAATATCACTCATCGCAAGCTAGAGATGGATTGGTTTATGCCTTTTACCTGCAAGTTACGGATCAATTATCCGAATGGGTTAGTACATATCATCGTGAATACAGCAACTCCAATTGATGATAAGTCTTCTCAAATTGTCCAGTTTTGTCTGCGGAATGACACCGAAGCACAAACGAAAGCCGCCGACGCGATCGCCTTTGATCGTCAAGTGACTTTAGAAGATAAAGTAATTTTAGAATCAACCGATTACGATGTACCGTTAGATGCGAAGCTTGAGCAGCATATGATGACTGATCGCCCAGGATTAGTCATGCGTCGTAAACTTGCGGCGATGCTAGCAAGCTCTCAAGTAGAACAATTAATTTAACTGCCGCGATAAGTGCTGTAAGCCCAAGGCGAGACTAATAAAGGGACGTGGTAGCGATCGCTAACATTAGAAATACCAAATCGAATAGGAACACGACTTAAAAAAGCAGGTTCTGTTTGAGATACTTTAAAACCTGCAAAATAATCACTGACATTAAACCAAATCTCGTATATTCCCACCTGCATCTCTTCTTCGTTTAGTAATAGCTCATCTGTCCTGCCATCTTGATTTGTGTACAAAGTTTTAAGTAATTTTTTTTGATCATCGGCGATCGTCCACAATTCAATCTGCATATTTCTGGCGGGGCATCCATGCACTGTATCAAGAACGTGAGTTGAGAGTTTTCCAGACATGATTTAACAGACTAACTATTTTGATTGACATTTTGATCGACGATGTTTTGCTTTGCATTGTCTACCAAAATATTTTACTTCACAACTGTATACTGTATACATTAAGCTAATATACAAATTCACGCTTTCCATAATTTTAACCTAGCTATTTATGACAGCATCCAACGGGACAAGAAGAGTATTTATTTGCGGTTCGGCTCTGCGTGGACAGCCCGATCATGGAAATTTGCAGGACGCTAAGTTTATCCGTCCTGCACGTACTCAATTACGTTATCGACTTCATGCGGCAGGTGATGGTTGGCATCCTGCAATTTACGAAGTTACGACTGGCGGCATTTCCATTCCTGGCGAAGTCTATGAGATGCAAAATTCAGAATTTGATTATTTAGCCGCCAATGAACCGCCAAATATGTATCCTGCGGATGTTTATTTAGAAGATGGAGAAGTTCTAACCGCTTTTCTTTATCCTCAAAAATTAATCGAACAGTTTAACTGGATTGACATCTCTGATCTTGGAGGCTGGGCTGCCTACAAAAGCGCTCTATAGCGACTCCATCTTTAAAATAAACCCAAAAAGGAAAAACGGTGCCAAACAAAAAGGGGCGCAGGGCGAAGCTCTACAATGGTTTTATATTACATTTGTGGCGGGTTTAAAGGTAAGTTACTGTAATTTTTAAGAGCCTTATTTTACAAGGACTTTAAAAACTATTTGGTTTTAGTTAGAGCGCAAAGCGTTATAGTTATTGGCAGAATCGGAATATTTGCAAGAAGATTATCAGGGGCATCAGCTTATGTCAGCCGCAACCAAAAAATACCGACTGATTACCCGTAGTGATTTTGACGGTGTTGTCAGCGCCGTATTGCTAAAGGAATTAGATATGATCGATGACATCCTCTTCGTTCATCCAAAAGATGTACAAGACGGGAAAGTCGAGGTTTGCGATCGCGACATTCTGACTAATTTGCCATACATAGAAGGTGCTCATTTAATTTTTGATCACCATACAAGTGAAACAATGCGGGTCTATGACACCCCTGAAAATCATATTATCGAAGGTGAAGCACCCTCAGCTGCAAGGGTTGTTTATAACTATTACGGTGGCAAATTAAAATTTCCGCACATTTCGCAAGCGATGATGCAAGCTGTAGACAAATGTGATTCTGCTCAGTTTGATATCGATGATGTTCTTCATCCTCAAGGCTGGGTATTATTGAGTTTTCTAATGGATTCACGCACAGGTTTAGGAAGATTTCGCGAATTTACTATCTCTAACTATGCGTTGATGATGGAATTAGTGGAAGGCTGTCGCCGTATGACCATTGAAGAAATCATGGATCTTCCCAATATCAAAGAGCGTGTACAGCTTTACTTTGTGCAACAGGAAATCTTTAAAAAACAGATTCAGAATTGCTCAGAAGTTTACGACAAGCTAGTGATAGTTAATTTGCAGAATGAAGAAACTATTTATGCTGGTAACCGCTTTATGGTGTATGCGTTATATCCTGAGTGCAATATCTCCATACATCAAATGTGGGGAAGGCAAAAACAAAATTCAGTATTTGCGGCAGGAAAGTCCGTTCTCAATCGTACCTGTCCTATTAACATCGGTGAGTTGATGTTGCGGTACGAAGGCGGTGGACATGCCAACGCGGGAACTTGTCAGGTCGAAAATGATCGAGCCGAAGTAGTTAAAAAGGAACTGATTGATATCATTACGCGGAATAATGTGATGCAACCAGTGACATTAATTTAGAGCGAAGGATCGCTAAAGCTTTGGCACGATGACTAATCTTAGCTTTTACCTCAGGCAAAATTTGGCTAAAGGTTTGCTGCAGCTCTGGCACTAAGAAAATTGGATCGTATCCAAATCCACCAGAGCCACGAGGAGCTTCAGCGATCGATCCTTTACAAATACCAACAGCATCGGCAACGATATCGCCATCTGGTGAGGCGATCGCGATCGCACAAACAAACTGAGCTTCACGATTAGAGTGCTTAGCGAGTTCATTTAAAACTCGATTGATACGAGCGTTATCTGTATCTGCATATCTTGCCGACAGTACTCCTGGAGCACTATTAAGGGCGATCACTTCTAGCCCAGAGTCATCAGCGATCGCCCATTCATTAGTGGCGATCGCCACTTGAGAAGCTTTGAGATGAGCGTTCTCAATAAAAGTTACACCTGTTTCTTCAACATCAATGCTGTCAGGTTTAGGGATGAGAGTTATGCCTAAGTCTGTTAAATAAGCACGAAACTCTTTTACCTTTCCAGCATTTCCACTTGCAATCACCAAACTAGTAATTACTAATTTTTGGAGTTGAGTTGATATATCAGACATTTCTTAGACCATCATTTTTAATCAATCTTATTGTAATCAAAACCCATAGAATATGAGTTACAGCCTATTGAGGCTTTAAAAGATATAGAGGAATTTTTGAAAGTACCGCGAAGCGGTACTTTCAAAAATTTCTCTGGGTTTTACAAAAGCGTAAAGCGCTGTAACGCCATATTCTATAGGTTGATTGATTATGGCTTTAGCATTACATTATGGCTTCAGCCCAAGGAAGACATCTGCTTGGAAGCGATCGCTAGTTTCTGAATAAACAAAAACTAAGCCACCAAGTTTATCAATGGCTTTTTGGATTTGTACGGCTGACTTTGATTTAGATGATTTGTTAAGATCATCAGAATTTGGCGCATTATCAGGAGCTAATCCTTCAGAAAACGAGAGGTAACCAGTCAGGATTAGTTTAGCGATCGCATTGGCATTGAGATAAAAATAACCAAAATTTGGTTGAGGCATATCGGCGATCGCGTCACGAAACATCTCTGACTCAGCCAGCGATGGCTTAGGCGTTGGTATAAAATCAGCGGCAGTATCTGACCCGAAAGTGAGCATTAAAGTTTGGCGATCGCGCCACCCGTATGCGAAAACGCTTTGAGTTTTACCCTCTTCTCGAAAATCAGGAAACTCAAAACTGGTTAATAAAGTTGTCCCAACTTGGCGCTTTTTGACCTGAAAAGTACCTTTACCTAAATTGGTAAAATATTTTGTTAATTTGGCAAGCGCAGCATTTGCGGCTTCAGGCTTCGATGTCCGAATTAACATTCCTGCGGTCAGAGGGACACTAATTTGCTTGAGCGGAGAGCGATCGCTCGGAAAAGCCACAAAAGCATATTCCCCATCCATCCAAGAGATAATATCCTTCTCAATGTCAATACCTGACTCTGCTCCTAAAATCATCGGGGCAACTATTCGTAATCCCTCAACAAAAATTTTGTAGGTTGGTTCAAGTTTTGACGCTTCGACAAACCATTGCCATTGACGGTTAAAATTTCGACTGCTAATTGAACCGTAAACATTTGATGGCAAATATGACAAAAGGCGATCGCGGGTCTGGGTGTCTTTGGGCTGAGGTGCTCGCACTTCTGAGAAATAACTACTGCTTTGACTTCGCAAGCCTTTAGGCGTTACCCATGCAAACAAATCAAAGCTACTATATTGTGACAAAGTGTATTTCAAACTCTGAATATACTCGGCTCGACTAAATCCTGGGATTTCGGAAGTCTCGGGCAAATCAGCAGCCAACAGCTCTGAAAACTGACCAAGCCCTTTAAAATCTCCATAGCCTACAAGCAACGAACGATTCCACAATGGGTTATTAAGCGATCGCAAAAAGAGTTGATTATCAGCTAGAGATGGTGACTGAAGTTCAGAACTAGTAGCTGACATATCAATCATTTTCTGAATAGCTTCACGATTAGAAGCGACTACCGCAAATCCACTGGGCAATTTAGCGATCGCCAAACGTTTGAACCTAAAATCTGGGAAACTAGGCTTAGTCTCCTCATGATGTTTGATCTGGGAGAGCGGGCGGAGTGCCTGAGAAGTATTTAATTTTTTGGGAGATTTCTGGAGAGATTCTGGCTTATCTTCTTCAACTTCGTCTTTAAACTCCCATTCTAAAATTTTTACGTTTTGATATAGTGTTTCAGTGGGTTTTAAAGTGATAAGTCCTTTTACTTTCTCAATAAAAACCTCAAACTGTTTATCATTAGTAACCATAGACAAAGCGGCAAATAACAACTCTGCTTTGTTGTTTGGATTATTTAAAAAAGTGATCATCACTTCTTTACCCAACCAAGGTTGCACATCTTTAGCAATTGAGATGGGAGGAGATTCACCTAAAAAGTTTAACAATATGTCAAAAGCCGAGATTGGGCTTGGAATAGGCAACTTGAATTGATCAAAAGCTTGCCAAGAAAGCGGATCAAGATCGACAATCAGCAAGCCGATCGTATCGCTAGGTATCTGTTTAGCGATATTAAGAGAACGCTGTGTAAATGTATAAGTAGCCGTAGGGACATCAGTAGGGCTAGCCTTTTGTTGAGCAGGTAAAGCGCTCAGATAGTTAGTTGAGCTTTGACGAATTGCAGATATTTCACTAACCGAAGTAGCGATCGCAGGCAAAGCCGATGTACTGGCACTAATTGCCAAAATCGTGGAAAACAAACTCCTCACTTAAAACCCTCTATATAATTCAAATTCAAGACAATACTTACAGCGCTTTGTGATAAAACCAAACCTAGATTTTTGTAAAAGCCGCGCTTCGCGCGGCTTTTACAAAAATATTGTGGTCGTTTGTTCGCAAAGCGCTATAGGATATACTGCTCGTTGGGCAGCACATCCTATAGTTTAGGACAAATTGCAGCTAGCAATCTTAGCTAAAAGCGTTGCATACTGAGACTGAAACTCTTTGGCTTTAGTATCTTTAGATTGATGCCAAGCTGCTAACCAGAGAGGTGTTGGGAAATGTCCATCAGGTAGTGGAGTCTGAGGATATACAGAATTAGATCCAATCCAAGTTCCATTTTGTCGCCAACCTACCTGATCGCTAAAGGTTTGCCAACCTTTCATTGCTTTATCTTCTTCGATTACTGCACCAAAAATATCACTCATTTCGTCGGACAAGCTATTTCCAGCATAACTAGGAGAAACTTGGGTAGTAGGCTTGGCAGACAGACTAGATGGTTGGGAGGGAATCAATCGCAACAACTGCGATGAAACTTTAATCTGATTTGCTTTCTGTGCTAAAACTTGCTCTTGAGCTTGTTTTACTTCTTTAATTAAAATTGGTGCAAGAACGCGGAATTGATTATTGGGATTTGAGACTGCAGAACTTACCGATTGAACCATTACTGACCAAGCTCCTAAACCAAAGCGATCGCCCATCTCCTGTAGCTGATTGCAGATTGCTGCTAGGTTTTGACGACTCCGAGGACTGTCAGGCTGCTTAAACAACTCCAACATACTCCGCAACTTGTTCGGGACTTCAGACTGAAAAACTGCTAACATCACTCTTGGATCATTCTTGATATCTGACTTGGCAGATATGTTAGGAACACCCAAAGTTTTTGTTTCGGTTGCTTTGCCTGAAATCAAGTTTTGAAGATGCGCTTTTAAATTTGCAAAGATTTGATCGGAACCAGACATAATTGCATCGACTGAATCCTTGGTCAGTCCGTAAGGACTTTGGAGAAGAATTACTAGCTCTTGCAATTTATCAAATGCTTGTAAAAAAAGTGTCTGAAGATGCTGATCAACCTTCAAGTTCTTGTTCTCACGCATAACCTTAAAATAGTCTTCAAAGTTATGAGAAACATGTTGAATGCTGCTAAATCCTAGCATCGCTGCTCCTCCTTTAATAGAGTGGGCGGCGCGAAATATTTCATTTACGGCTTCAGAATCCTGCATCAGTGATTGCAAATTGAGCAGCCCTGATTCAATTGTTTGAAGATGCTCCTTTGCTTCCTCTATGAAGTACCCCGTAATCTGTTTTTGCTTATCCTGATCCATGATGCTAACCCCTTTAATGTTGAATTGTTATTTATTACAGTTATTTATTGCAAAAGCGGCGAGTTCTGCCACTTCTCTTACTTATCCGAGAATTGATGACATATAGATTTGATTTTGAGCACTAAATCCATAACGACCTTGACTATGTTGCTGCCACAAACTATCGATGATTTGCAAGTCATCACAAGAAATTTGCTTAATATCCTCAGTTGATAATACAGAACCCAGATTTTTGTGAGCCGCTTGACACATCACATTCCATGTTTCTTGATTTGCTTCCTGCCATTTACCACTAGATAGCAAAGTTCGTAATTTGGTGTAGTTGACCGATGTGCTAGATATAAGTGAGGGTTCAGAACTTGATACTTCTCTATTTGCAATAACCGATGTACTAGAGCGGCGAAACCGTAAAGTCATAGTGCCATTGCGTTCTCCATCACCCAACAAAATTGCTTCACCAGATTCTGTGAGTTTGATTGCAATTTCGACTTCATCTAAAGCTAGCCCATTAGCTGAAACGGTAGAGCTATCGGTTGCAAGTTGCTGCACTAAGTTGGCTAGTCGCTGAATGCTGTCTTTAACCTTGCTAGTGCTAATCGCTTTAATCGACTTGCCACTGGCGCGATCGCCATTTGCCACAAATTCAATTAGTATTTCTTCGCTATTCATAAGATCCTTGCATGGGCTAGTTATTAGATTAAGACAATTTCTGATTAAATGTTAGGACGAAGCTACCTCAGAGCTATGAATATCTAATTCTCTATTTGGAGTATTAGTTAAATTATTATTCAAAGAGTTATTCAAAGAGTTATTTAAATTATTGTCTTTATCAATGCTCTTGTCATTACCATTATTGCTAGAACCATTGCTTTTAACAATTTCATCAGTTTGATTATGATCAGCTTGATTATGATCATCATTATGCTGATCGTTATTATTACTAGCATTAGTATTAACGCTGGTATTAGCGCTAATTAGCGTATTGGCTATTACTGGGGTAACAGTAGAAGCAATAGTTATACTTGCTTTAGTCGCTGTAATTCTAGCAGCGATCGCCCGTTTTGTTAGGGCTGTATTATAAGCTGTCGTAATCGCAAGTCGATCAACCATACCCAGTACTCGCTTAGGTTGATTGCGATCAACTACTGGCATTTGCCGTAAGTCCCTCGTTGCCATGCGCTTGAGAGCTTCTGCAAGGGATTCATCGGCAAATGTACAGATCACTTCGCGCGTACAAATATTTTGAACAGTCATTTCCTCAATCGATGGATTGCCTACAGGTGCAGATAGGATCCGCTTAATATCTTGAGTTGTAAGAATACCCTGCAAATGGTTAATGTCATCAAATACTAAAGCGCTGTGATGATAGCCACTAGTAATAAATTGCGCGGCTTGAAGCAAAGGCATCGAATATTTGACCGAAGCAGGATTTAGAGTCATTACTTCAGCAATTTTAATTTTTTCAAGGACTTCAATATCAGCGGGTAAGTCTGACCATTGCATGATCATGCGATCGGGTCTCGATGTGTCAATTTGGTCAAGTACCCATGCGCACAGTCCGACGGCTGCCATCAGCGGCAAAACAATCCGATAATCACGAGTCATTTCAAATAATAACAAAACCGATGTTAAAGGCGCACGAACTGTTCCCGCCAAAACTGCCGCCATGCCAACTAAAGCATAAGCGGGAGAAGCCGCGATTGGGATCGAGGCAGGCAAAAAACTGGCGATCGCTTGACCATATAAACTACCAAGCACTGCTCCTAAAAAAATCGAAGGTGCAAAAATCCCCCCCACAAAACCACTACCTGAACTAATTGCCGTTAACAAAAGCTTAATTACTAGCAAAATACTCAATAGAGGAATAGTAAAAGGAGTATCTTGTAAGATCGATTCCACCGTTTCATAGCCAATCCCGATCGCTTCAGGAAAAGTCAAAGCGATTATTCCTACACACAATCCCCCCATTAGCAATTTAATCGGCATCGGTAGATGTCGCATAAACGAGGCGATCGCCCATTCTCCCGCAAAAAATTTCTTGGCTTGCTTAACTGCATACGTAAACATTAATGCCACAACACTGGCTAGCACCCCCAAACCTAAATATAACGGCAGTTCCCAATAACTTCGCACTTCATAAACAGGCAAACTAAACGCTGGACGCTCACCAAGACTAATTTGAGATACCAATGCGGAAATCACCGAGGCGATTACCACAACACTTACATCAGAATTAGGACTAGATTTATTAGTGCGATAAGAATCGCGTAGCAAAACCTCAAGGGCAAAAAATACACCTGCGATCGGTGCATTAAAGCCTGCGGCTAGCCCTGCCGCTCCCCCCGCGCCTATCAATAGTCGAATGCGTTCACTAGAAAACTGCAACATTCGCCCTAGCAAAGATCCAATATTACTGCCTAGCTCAACGCTTGGACCTTCAGGTCCTAATGAAGCTCCTGAGCCTAGCGAAAGTGCGGCTGCTACTGTTTTCAGGGGGATTTGTGAGTATGGTAATTGCCCCACATCACGGGTCGAAGCTTTCGCTTCTGCTTGATCTAACTTGAATCGGAATATGCTGACAACTAGCGCGCCTATCATCGGAATAAATATGCTTGCCCAATGCCACTTTGCACTGACAACCACAGCTAGCTGATGCCAATAGATCTCTTGGGCAAATAAAATCAACTTACGAAATAGCGTTACCGCAGTGCCACTGATCATGCCGACAGCGATCGCTGACACAAGCATTACCGTCTCCGCAGATGGCTGAAGACGGTTTAAGACAGTCACCAGTAGGCGGGAAAGCGACATGGCGGAGAACTTGTGGGGAGGATGTAAGTGTAGCTTGAGTAGTTGGCTGGAACTTCTTAGAAATTAACTAGACTGAGACCCTAGACTAGAGAGATTATTCTGTAGTTTCTGAGTCGATTTCTTCAGGAATCTCTAAATAATTGTCTAATTCTGGGTTAGATTCTAAATTAGATTCCAAATTAGAAGAGTTACGCTCATCTTCAGGTATTACGACTGCTACCAAGTCAATTTGTTGACGATAATAATCTACGCCTTTTACTTGAACTTCAACGCGATCGCCCAAGCAATATTGACGACCACTACGACGACCAACCAATAATGTCGAAGCTCTGGCTCTACCTTTGCCATTGATCAATGGGAACTCGTACCAGTCATCTTTAAGCGAACTGACATGCACCAAACCTTCAACCAGTAAAGATTCAATCTCTACAAAGAATCCGTAGGACTGCACGTTAGTAATAATGCCGTAAAAATTACTGCCTGTATGTGATCTCATAAACTCGGCTTTACGCAATCCATCAAGATCAGAAATTGAGCGATGATACAAGGCATCAGATTGATTGAGCTTTGGTAAAACTGCTTCCAAATCCTCAATCAACTGACGCTCTGTATCAGGAGGTAAAACACTCCAATTTACTTGACCATGAGCGCTAGAACTTCGCAAATTCACACCATCTTTGATACGAATGCTACGGCGATCGCGCCCCTCTTCAAACACGGTATGCAAAGTGCGCTGAACTAATAAATCTCCGTAATGATTTTGCGGAAACACTCCATGCGAGTATGGCTGATCAATCAATCCCAACCCAAAATGCAGCGCAGGTGCCAGCACATATTCATTAGTTTTAAACATTGATAGCAGCAAGTATTTGAGAATATCACGAGTAGCATCTTGCTCGACCTGGCTCAACTGTTGCAAAATCCGATGTAAATCGACAACCTGAATCTGTTCAGGAGTTTCTAGCTGAACAGAAATTTCCATGCTTTCCAGCAGCTTTATCCAATCATCCACTTTACCCTGATCGGGAGGAATTTGACATAGATAGATTGCAGGAATTGCTAAAGACTGCAAATGAGAAGCGATCATTTTATTCGCCAAAATCATTACTTCAGTCACAGTTCCAGAAATCGGCAAGGTGAATGGAACCACAGTTAATCCGCGCACTCCCTCATCAGCCTCTTGAGAAGGAATCTGTGGCAATACTAACCTAATCGCATTGGAGCGCTCTTGCAGTAGCGCTCCTACTTTCGCAATCAGATGCACCAACTCTTCAACTTCTCTATCAATTTCTTGACTAGGTGCATCCTTGTCAACCGCCACCTTCCCATCAAGAATCTGTTGCGCTCTCTGATAACTTAAATTAGCTCGAACACAAATCGCTGATGGCTGAATCTCAAAAGAGAGCATATTGCCGTCATGATCCAATTTAATCAATACTGACATCGTTAGATATTCAGCCTGATTAAACACATTCATCTCAGGTAACATCGGCAAGATCGTATCACCTAAGAAAAATGACCGCAAACGCTTGCGAGCTTCTAAATCTAATGGAGAACCTGAAGTAACGTAGGTAGCGACATCAGGAATATGCACACCCAATTCCCAGCCAGACTCAACTTGCATCATAGAGATCGCCGTGGCATTACCAATTCTCACTGTCAGAGTTTTGCGTAAATCGAGACGATGTTTAAGATCCGCTTTTCTGACTCCCCTTGGCAAACTTGCCGCTGCTGTCAAAGCTTTAGCACTAAATCGTCTTGGTAAATTATGTTTGCAACATACTAGATCAATATCATTAGTTGATTCAGCATCATCTCCTAAAACCTGTAAAATCCTGCCCATTGGCAAGTGATTGCCCAATGAAAATCTCACCATTTCCAAATGCACTAGTTTGCCATCGGCAACGCTGAGATCAGGGGTTTCTTCGTCTGGCACTAACTCAACTTCAAACAATAAGCGATCGTCAAGTGGCACAGCTCGATAACTATCGTCTACCAATTTCACAGTCGAGAGCAAAGTCGGATTGGATCGCTCAAGGATCAACCTTACTTCCCCTTCAGGCGATCGCCGCCGCACCCCATCCTTAGTCACATGTACCAACACGCGATCGCCATTCCACGCATTGCTTAGACGGCTCTCTCGAACATAAATATCTTCTGCACCCTCAACATCTTGGATTGCAAAACAAAAGCCTTTACTTGAACAGCGCAAACGACCTTCCACCAAACCTTCTTCATGAATGCGGCGATATCGTCCTTTGTCTTTTTCAAGAATGCCAATTTTCTCAAGAGCATCAAGAGATACTTGGAGCCTACGAACGCTTTTGCTATCGTCGCCAATTCCAAGTTTTTTTTCGATCGCTTTCGGCGTAACTAGTTTGTCATCAGAGAAGTTATCTAACAGTTGATTAATCGAGAATTCCATGAGGCGAAGGTCGAACGATTGTTTAAGGTGAGTAAATTAGATCAAACAAGGGGATTACAAAATAACAGCCTACAAACACAAGCTAGAAAAACAAATCAACAGCCTAAATTATCGAAAGCAAGATTTCGAGACCTATCATAGAACCTCAATTCTGAGCAGTCCGCCTCATCGAAACGAAACAGAGAAAGCTGAACTTTCGTTTTAGAGACGTTCTTGATAGCTCTGCGATATCACTACAGACTCAAAAACATTCCAAGAGGATTTTTGATTATTTCTGCAGGAAGTCTAGCTTTAGCCTTTTCTAATGTTTGTAGAACTTAAAGTAACTACGAATTTGCAGAGTTTGTTTATATAGCCTTCCCCTACGCATATTATTTTAGCCCAATTACTCCAGCAAATATTTTCTAAAGAAATTTTATTAAAACCTGAAAACTAAATGTGTGCTTTGTACTCATCTAGTTTTTAGGTTTTAGTGCTTGAGGTTAGTGACTATTCCTAAATATTTACCCTGATTTGAGACAGTGATTTAAGGCAGTGATTTGAGGTTTAGCTATAAATACTTATAAATACTTAGTTAATGTGTCTAACAACACTTAACTTTTTACTAATATTGTTGCTAAATTAACAGTAGTTAAGGTGTATTATCTTTTCAATGTGAGGAACGGTATTTCAAATGTCTAAGTTTTCTAAGAAAAATTATAGTTTAGTTACTCCAGTAGTAATCTCAGCTGCCGTAGTTGCATCTGCATTTATTAGCGGTGTTGCTAATGCAGAAACCCAACCTTCTTCTAAGTCTACTAACGCAGATGCACTTGTCGAACAAGTACAATTGCGTCCTAGTGCGATTTCTCAAAACGTAACCTCAGTATCACAACTCAGCGACGTTCGTCCTACTGATTGGGCTTTCACCGCATTGCAATCCTTAGTAGAGCGTTACGGTTGTATCGCTGGATATCCTGACCGCACTTTCCGTGGCAAACAAGCAACTAGCCGCTACGAATTTGCTGCTGGTTTAAATGCTTGCTTAGACAAGATCAACGAAATCATCTCCGCAGGTTTGGCTGATAAGGTCAGCAAAGAAGACCTCGCCACTTTACAAAAGCTTCAAGAAGAATTTGCCGCCGAACTCGCAACCCTTCGCGGTCGTGTAGATGCTCTTGATGCTAAGACTGCTAAACTCGAAGCTCAACAGTTCTCCACCACCACCAAGCTACGCGGCGAAGCAATCTTTGGACTTGCTGCTGCTTCTGATGGTGTTTCTAACACTGTTAATGGTGCTGCTGGTATTGACAAAACCAATACAATTTTTAGCTACCGTGTTCGCCTCAACCTTGACACCAGTTTTACTGGCAAGGATTTATTGAGAACCCGTTTACAAGCGAGCAACACTCCGAATATTGCTACATCGTTAAGTAATGGCATTATTCCTCCTACTGCTAATAATGCTCCTTGGAATGGTAATCGTTTGTCTTATGAAAGCGGTAGATCAGACAACTCTTTTGAAATTAACCGCTTGTTCTATCGCTTCCCAGTCGGTGACAACATCACCGCTTACATTGCACCGATTGGTCAACCTGAAGATGTTCTCAGCCCTTTAAATCCTCTTGAAAGCGATGGCCAAGGTACAATTTCTCGCTTTGGTCGTTTCAATCCTTTAATCCGCATCGCTTCTAGTGGTCGTGATACTGGTTTAGCAATTGCTGGTTTAGCCTTTAAGTTTAACAACCAAGCAACTCTTGAACTGATGTACAGTGCTGCTAATGCTGCTACCCCCACTGGACAAGGTGGTCTAACTGGTAATGACACAAAACTTGCTGCTCAGTTAGTTCTCAAGCCATCTGATGCATTTACATTAGGTATTGGCTACGCTCGTGCCTACACAGTTGGCAACACTCTTTCATCAGGCTTAAATGCTGACTCTTTTGGCGGTATTCCTGGTGGCATTACTCCTGGCACTACTGGCATCAATAGCGATACCGTTGTCGGCAGCTTGATTTTCGACATCACTAAGAAGTTTACTTTGAGTGGATGGGGTTCTTACACCTTTGCTAACTCTACTGGCACATCGTCCGCTTATACAACCTTTACTAGTTGGTTAGCAGCTCTCTCTGCTAAAGATTTATTTACTGAAGGTGACCTTGCTGCGGTTTCATTCGGTCAGCCGCTGAACAGAACTTACGTTTCTGGTGCAGCAGGTAATCTCGATACTACTTATCAGTTGGAAACATTCTATCGCTTCCGTGTTTCTAAGAATATCAGCATCACTCCTGGTGTATTCTTCGTATTTAACCAAAACGGTTCAAGTGCTAATGGCACAGCGACTGTTGGCGTACTTCGTACTACTTTCTCCTTCTAGGATTTAGTCAGTTAAATAAAAAATAAGGAGAGGCACTTTATGCCTCTCCTTATTTTTTGATAAATACTATGCAGTAAATTTCTTATTTAGCAGAAATTATATTGAGCTTAGCAACGATCGCGTTGCTTCAGCAACTTGGGGCATGGAGTCATTAGCAAGTTTTTCTAAAGCGACTTTAGCTTCCGCGCCACCGAGATGAGCGAGAGATTGCGAAACACGATGGCGGACTTGCCAATCGGGATCATCAATGTAGGGTAATAAAATAGAGACAGCTTTAGGATTGCCTAGATCACCTAGCGAACCGATCGCAGCAATCTTAACAAGTTCGTTAGGGTTTTCTAAGGCTAGAACTAGGAAATCAAATCCTTGAGGAGCGCCTAAATCACCGATCGCAGCGATGATGCTAAATTGAAACATCCAATCATTAGTGGACTCGTATGCGCTTTTGAGCATATCAAAGGATTGAACAAGTTGTAGAGAGCCAAGTGAAGCAGCCGCAGCAGCCCGCACATCAAGTTCAGGATCAACACATAAGCGATCGCTTAAGATTTCTAAAGACTTTTGTAAATTGACAGTACCAACAGAACCAATTTGGCTGACAGCGTCATAACGAATACGGGCATAAGAGTCGATCGCCGCAATCGAAAGTAAAATAAATCGTTCGGAAATGAGAAGAGAGCGACTAGCATGCAGAGCTTTCATACGAATACCCATATCATCTGCAGCTAGTTGCTCCCTTAAAGATTCAAATAAAGATTCAGACTGAGTTTCTAATGCTTCGCTCACAAAAAAATCTCACAATTAATAAGCTAACGTTTCTAGTGTCTCACGTAAGTAGCTACGAACGAGATCATCAAGAACGCTCTCTTGTAATACCAAAACATCCTTGGGATCGCCATGACGCGATCGCTGCCATTTATCAAATCCCGAACTTGTAGCGATCGCTTGTTTGAGATTAATCCAGACTTTAGGATCTTTTGCCGCTTCGTTCAACAAAGGTAGATCCAAGTCATTTTCATTTATTGTTAAGGATAACTTCATAGACATTTCCTGAACTTGTGTAAGGATTACGATAGCTTACAAAAAAAACCTTATTTAAATATAAATTTATATAAATTTAGTTAAAGTATATTTTTCGCTTGGCATTATTTATCTTATCACTCCAATAAAGAAGCCATAGATTTAAAATTAAATGTATACCCATAGATAAAAATCAATTGTTTAAATTACCATGACTACTTCAAATCCATCTGTTGATCCCATATCTGTTAATCCCATATCTGTTGATCCCAATAATGCATCAGATACTACAGAATTAAATTCAAACTATGCAATACCAGTTGTACTTTTGTTGGTAGGAATCCCATTATTTATAGTTCAACCAATTGCTGGAGCGATAGTTTCAATTTTTGGAATATTTTTAGCTTATCAAGCTGCTACGATTCGTTTAGTATTTACTGAGACAGATTTAGAGGTTTATCGATCACAAGAGAAATTCCGTACTTTCCCGTATCAAGAATGGCAAAATTGGCGAGTTTTCTGGTTGGATTTTCCCATCTTGTTTTATTTTAAAGAAGTAAAAAGCATTCATTTCTTGCCAGTTTTATTTGATGTAAAAATGTTGAAAACTTGTTTAGAAAAACATATTCCGATAGAAAAATCTTAGGTATGGCGATCGCTTGTAAAATTTTAAAAGTAAAGGCGAAATGTAAAGACGAAAAGTAAAGACCATGTAAAGCACGCCTTTTAGTTTAATGATAAGCTGTGCTTATCTCCAAGAACTTACATTGGGCATATGATTACCCCACTCAAGCGCAAAAACTTTGACGAGCTTATTCCTGCTGTTCCTACCGCAGAGCAGTATCAGTACTATTGGGGAGATGGACAGAGCGTATTTCGGCGCATTGCTATTTCGATCGCTAGTGTGATTGTGTTCACGATCCTTTACAACCGTATTCATGAAAATAATCCTAGTAGTTTTGCGGCTTTAGCGATGTTTGTCTGCGCTGCCTTAGGCGGATTATATTGGATGCTCGAGCCTGTAGCACTAGCAAGTTTTCGTAATGCTAAGTTACGGCGCTTTGCATATTGTGGTTTTTGGCAAGCTGAAGTGATTGATGTATATGTTTCTCAAGAAGTGCTTGCTCGTGCTGAGAAGGTCAACTCGCGAGGGAGGATGGATATTAGCTACGATGCTGAGAGTTTTTTAAATATTGAGCTTGGCGATGAGACAGAGTTTATAACGACTTTAAGATTGCCGATGAAGCGTGAACTCAAGCGCATAAAAATTGAGCAAACAGTCTATATGTTGCTGTTTTCTAACGATCGCCGATTTGGTCGGGTTAGTCGCCAAACTTCGGATGCTTATATTCCCCAATATAATTTTTGGGTTGGAGATTATCCTTATTTGCGTCGTGATACTTTTGTAGATCTGACTAAATACATGGTCAAGCGATCGCAAAAAATCACAAATTAAGTTTGCAAACAAAATGCAGCAAATCAAACAACGTTGCGATCCCAAAGGTTAAGAAACTTGGAATATGTGCGCTAAATCACTGCTTGTCGTGAGACGATCTTTTAGTGTGGAGCTATAAATTAACTAATTTAGCTGTTATTTACAGGCTTAAAAAAATGTTTAATGTTCAATCACGCAAGATTAATCACCAAATCTTAGAAGCTCAGCTTAAGCAATTAACCTGTATTTATCGCAACGAAAGCGAATTTATGCAAATCATCCGCATATCTCAACCTAGTAGTGCTTTTTTTGAAAGAGCGATATTACCAAATCAATGCGTTCAGTTTTCTGCATCTATAGATGCATTGTTAGAAATTTATGAAGGAGCTATGTTTAGTTGTGTCCATGCTGATACGATCCCCTGCTCTCAGCTAGTTATTACCACAGATATTAATATGAACCAAAATCGCCCAAACGTAAAAGAAGCGAATAGAGATTTTCAAGATATATTTTCAGTAGCTGCTTAGATATAAATATTTTAACTATCTAAAAAAGAAGGTGGCGCTTTGCGCCACCTTCTTTTTTTCTGGGTTTTATAGTGTCTAAAAAAACTACAATGAAAGTTAATAGACATCGACGCGATAAATCAAAATAAATTAAGACTGTGACATATAAAGTTGGACTTCTCGGATTAGGAACGGTTGGCACAGGCGTTGCCAAAATCTTCCAAGCCCCTCAGGGGCGTCATCCCTTGCTTCCTGAAATTGAAATCGCACGTGTTGGTGTGCGATCGCTAACTAAGCAACGTGATGTGGAGATTGCTTCCAACCTTGTCACAGACGATTTGGAGACAATTGTTAGCGATCCTGAGATTGATATTGTTGTTGAAGTTATCGGCGGGATCGAGCCAGCTAAGAGTTTAATTTTGAAGGCGATCGCTAATGGCAAGCATGTTGTCACCGCGAACAAAGCTGTGATCGCTAGACATGGCAATGAAATTTTTACAGCCGCGAAACAGAAGGGCGTATATGTGATGCTCGAAGCGGCGGCTTGTGGTGGTATTCCTGTAATCCAAGCGCTAAAACAAAGTCTTGGGGGCAATCGCATTAGTGAATTGACAGGGATCGTCAATGGTACAACCAACTATATTTTGAGCCGTATGTATTTTGAGGGGGCAGATTTTGATGCAACCCTTGCGGAAGCGCAACAGTTAGGCTATGCCGAAGCTGATCCCACTGCCGATGTCGATGGCTATGACGCGGCGGACAAGATGGCGATTTTGGCGAGTCTAGCTTTTGGCGATCGCGTTAAACTTGAAGACATTTATCGCGAAGGTATTCGCTCGATCACTAGTGCTGATATTGGCTATGCTAAAGAGCTTGGCTTTACGATTAAGCTATTAGGAATTGCACGACGGACTGAAAGCAAAGATAGTAACAATCTAGAAATTCGCGTACATCCTACTTTGATTCCGATCCAACATCCTCTTGCGAATATTAATGGTGTGACTAATGCTGTTCGCATCGAAGGCGATCCGATCGGAGAAGTTGTATTTTCGGGGCCAGGTGCAGGCGCGGGGGCAACTGCTAGCGCCATAGTTGCGGACATTATTAATGTAGTAGCAGCATTGAAGTCTATGCCCAATCAAATTAATCAATTGATGGGATGCTCTCACGAACATTACGCCAAAATTGCCCCAATCGAAAACACGGTAACGCAGTTTTATGCACGACTACTTACTCATGACAAACCAGGTGTAATTGGCGATCTGGGAACCGCTTTTGGTAAGCACTGCGTGAGCTTGAATGCGATTTTGCAAAAAACGACTGTTCATGATGGCTTAGCCGAAATTGTTGTTGTAACTCAACGTGTGAGCGAGTACAACTTCCAACAAGCGATCGCTGCAATTAGGGAGTTGCTGACATTGCATAGTATTCCTACAGTATTAAGGGTTTTATAATAAAAGCTGCTTCTGGTTGACTTTTTATGCAGCGATCGCATTGATTGTTTCCACTAACTTTCGAGTTCTGCGCCGCGTTTATTATTGGTGAGGGCCTCCCAGTTACAGATTTCGCTCTCTGCGATTTCGTTGCCGTCGGTGTCTTTAATGCGTGGAAATTCGATTTTTTTTGTAGGGCAGTTTGAACATTTCATCTGCCATTTTCAGGAATAGCAGATAGGTGATTTGTTCGAGGTAGTCGCCATAGCCTACGCCGTCATCGCGGAGGATGTTTGCAAAGTTGCAGACTTTAGAAATTAGACCTGGATTCGTTGCTCATTAAATATATTGCTCTTATTGCTCTTGCTCTTATTGCTCTTGCTTTTATTGTTCATCCTGCTCGTAAAAGACAATCCCGATGCGATCCATATAACAATCCTAAATGAGTGGTGGAAATATAAGGCGTATAACAAGGGGCTTAAGCCCCCTTGTTTGTCCACAAATGATTTAGGATTGCTATATTAAGGTCGCACCCATCCAAAAAGCGATTCTATAGCTCACACCGCCTACAAGTGTTAGAGTTGTCCTTCTTGTCCAGCATGATTCATACTAAGGGGAAGGCAACTCCATGATATACCACTCCCAACATCAGCACATTGAATACAGTTTTGCCAAAGAGCAAGTCGGTGCAGTCGATGGAGATTACCCATGGTTCTGGGATTTTCATCACCTTGACCACCATTAAGGCGATGCTGCTGTAGTCCACTTCAAAGTCTTTGAAAAACCTCTGGAGCCTTTTGTAGTGAGATTCAACTTTTGCTTTGCCGCTAAATCCTGTCACAAGTTCTACCATGTTCACCGTTTTGACTCGGATTAGTGCTATTAAAAATGCTGGTACAAAGGTTAGTCTTGCTCCATTCCATTGCAAGTGTTGCTGCAACATTTCTCGTAATAGGTTAGTCTCTTTAATGGGGTTTTGTTTTTGATGTAGTTATTTTTTATAAAACCCCTTCCTCTCTGCTTTTGCAACTTTTTGTCCTGTACTAAGCAATTTTGCTCAAATTCCCAAACATTAATTCGCCTTGGTTAGTGATTGCAGGAGCTGCGATCAGTTGATTTCTCAAAACTCAATAATATTTTTTTCATTGGTTCCAGTTCCTGAAAGATCAAGATAGTTAACGCCAATTAGTTTATGGATTTCTGTTTTGCGGAGCTTCTCTTCTTGGATTTTTGCTTGGCAATGATGACCAAACGCTGGATCAGCAATAACATCTTTACTTTTGAATAACTCTAACCAATGCTTTTCGCGCTTTTCGCACATCACAAATTGAATTTTAGCGATCGCAGTTCTGACGACCATTTGTGGACGTAATAAACCAATCCGCGAATTATCATCGAGCCAAAGTAGATGTTGTAGTTGTTCTGCAACTTGCAATTGTTCCGCACAGAGAATCTGTAATTGCTGAACTAAATGCTCAGCATAGGGTTCTTCCGCAGCAAGGGAAGTTTTTTTCTGATCGATAAGATTGAGAATGGTTAACCAAAGATAACGATGATTGGAAAGACTAAACTCAATATTTTCTTCTTCAAGCGCCTCATATACATAAGCCCGATGTTGTGAAAAATGTAGATAGATTTGTAAAAGCTGAGTTTCGGCACTATGGAGAGCATTAGCCGCAGGCGTTAGAGATGGAGAAGGTTTCGTACTATTCCAGCGTGTGTTCCGTAACTGGCGGCGGAGATCTTGCTCTAGGCGCAATGCGAGATAAGAATTACCTTGAGATAAGCGTTGAGCCGAAGTATGAATATAATGGGTGCGAAAAAACGAATCAACGGGCAAATTGTTTAATAATTGCGCGATCGCTTGACTACTTTTTTGGAAGCGATCGGCTTGATTGAGATCTTGACCTGAGAGGATTTGATCGATTTGCCAATCAAGGAATAACGGCGCATTTTTAAGCAGATCGCGATAAGCATCGGCGCTATGTTGTTTGAGATAGTCATCGGCATCTTTGCCATCAGGCATCGTCAAAACTCGCAATTGCACCGTTCCGTTAAAGACTAACTCTTTAAAACCCGTGATCGCTTTTTCTGCCGCCGTAATTCCCGCTTTATCAGCATCAAAATTTAAGATTACATTCTTCGATTCTGTATAACGCAAAAGCTGTTTCATTTGCTCAGCATTCAGCGCAACTCCCATCGTCGCGATCGCTTGACCAATTCCTGCTTGATGTAACGCGATCGCATCAAAATATCCTTCCACTACGATCGCTTGATCAGATTTGGAAATCGGATCTCGTGCATGATCCATTGCAAATAGAACTGTGCCTTTGCTAAACAGTTCTGTTTCAGGCGAGTTTAAATATTTTGGTTCTTCATCGCCTAGCGATCTTCCCCCAAAAGCAATCACCCTCCCTCTCGTATCGTTAATGGGAATCATCAGGCGATCGCGGAACCGATCATAAAATCCATTGCCAGTTTTGCGCGGTACAACTAAACCTGCTTCTTCAACTAAACTTACAGGTATCTGTTTCTGTTGTACCAGATATCCACATAAGGTTTCCCAACCCGCAGGTGCATAACCTAATTGAAATTTTTGGATTGTCTCTTTGCTCATTTTACGCTTTTCAGCCAGATATGCTAGAGCGTCGCGACCTTGCTGTGCGTATAGCGCATGTTGATAAAAACTGGTAGTCAATGCCATCACTTCATATAAGCGATCGCGATGGGAGATTTGACGCTGGATTTCTTTAGCTTTTTCAGGTTCAACAGTTTGAATGGGAACGTTGTAACGTTTCGCTAAGTCCAAAACCACATCAGAAAAAGATCGCTTCTCGATCTCCATCAAAAACTTCACCGCCCCACCCACTGCTCCACAATTAAAACAGTGATACATCTGCCGAACTGGATTAACCGACAGGGCTGAAGCATTTGTTCCATTGTGAAAAGGACAAGCACCTCGAAAGTTCGCGCCACTTTTGCATAGGACAACATGTTCGGAGACAATATCTACGATGTCTGCCCGTTGACTTACTTGATCAATGGTGTCTTTATGGATTTGGTACTGTGCAGACATAATCGCGATCGCCTTTTTGTAAACCGCAGTATGTTCATATCATTCTATATTAATCCCCTCTTCATTATCAATAAATGTAGAATCAATAAATGCAGATTTGAAATTGTCTTCCACTGTTGGCTTGTAAGACATCACATATGCAACAACGCTGGGAGTAATGACTTGTACTAATTGCTCGATCACTGCTTGTTCTAGCTGTGTCCACTGTCTAGGGCGACCAAAGATACTGGGCTGCAATACGCCCCAAAGCCTACCCTCGCAACAAATATGAGCATGGATTAGTGCCCGATGCCCAAAGTTTTCGCGTTCAAACTGTTTGTTTAAAATATCAGAACTTGCCGTTTCCACATCCTCAATTACAATAGAAGGCTCTGCTCGCAAAGCTGCTGCAAACATGGGATCGCGATCAGGTAGAGAAGGTGAATTGGGCTTCCATCCCTCATCATAAACCATGGGAATGTTGTCATCGCGTACCCAGCAAAATGGTACTTTGCCTAAACCTGAGCTTGGATCTCGCAGATAAAGAAAACAGCGATCGCAATCTAAATATGCTCCCACCTCAGGCAGTAAAGTCTTAAATAGGACATTGGGATTCGGTGACCTATTCAGAACATTAACAATTGAAGATGGTAAGTGATTTAACATACGGCTGATTAATTTAGGTTAGTTCAATCTTTTAAAATGCCAACTTTTCCTGACTCCATAATTGGATAGAACCAATGGGGACGCATCAGCATAACTGTATCAATCACATGAACAATGCCATTATCTGCCTCAATATCAGCAGCAATGATTGTGGCATTATTTGCCTCAAACCCTTGCTCTGAGATATCCAAGTCAATTTGTGAACCTTCAAGGGAAGTAAGGGATTTGACACCAATTAAATCTTCTTTTGTATACCTTCCTGCAACTACGTGGTAAGTCAAAATACGCGATAGTTGAGGAATATTCTGAACTAGCGTGGTAATTGTGCCATCAGGGAGTTTGGCGAAGGCCGCATCGTTGGGAGCAAATACAGTAAAAGGTCCTGGGCTTTGCAGCGCTTCTACTAAACTCGCCGCTGTGACTGCGGTGACTAAGGTAGAGAATCCTTCATTATTTACAGCGATATCAACAATTGTGGTCATAATTAATTCCTTGTTCTTAGTCAATTTTGTGACGTGAAACGCCACAAATATTTAGTGTATTTAGCGGTAGTCTTGATTTTGAACCATTCCCAATCTCGTGGCTTTGTCCATACCATATTTAGGGTTACAGAAGCGATTGAGTTGCCCCTCAAAATAATGACGATTGGCTAACAAATGTTTGGGATTGGGATCATCAAGCGGATAAAGAAAAGCGGCTCTTTCTGCTTGAATTACTGCCGAAGTGACATTAAACATTGATCGCTGAAAACTGACGGCTAGCTGAATCAGCATGTCATCTTCGCCACGACAAAATTGTTTGTAATAGTCCACAAGGTATTGCGGTAAGAAGTGATACATATCCTGATGCAATAGGGTTGGCGGAATCCCTGCAGAACCGACGGGAAATTTATCCGCATATAAAATCCCATAGTGGAAATCATTTTGATCAGTAGGAACTTCATTGGCTTGAGCATTGTAGGATTTTGTACCTCGGAAAGGTGAGGTACGATAAAATACAGCCTCAACATATGGAAATGCTGCTTCGTATAACCATGTAAATCCTTTGGATTTGGGAACAATATCAAACCATTCATCCCCAATATTTACACGGTGATAGATGGGACGACCTGCGATCGCAAAGATCCCATTTACCAAAAAATCCATCGCATCAGGAACGCCTTTAAAGCCGCCTTCATCGTAAATATCAGACATCTCGAAGAACACAGGAGCCATGATTTCCCAGAACAGTCCTAGTACAGAAGTCATGGTTGATTGCCGACACTGCTCTAAGAACATTTCAGGGAAAAGCTTATACAGTCCCAACATCACGGGATTATTTTTAAAGAATGCTCGAATGGCGCGATCGGCATTTTGGCGATATTCTGCAGAATCCATATAAGGTTCTAGCTCTCCGCCTAGCCCATGATGCCATAACATCGCTCGCATACATTCTTCAGCAAACTCCATATTAATGCGATCATGATAGAGATGATGGAAGAGTTTTGGCATCTTTGCTTTTAATTCTCCCTTTTCCATAAACTCTAATAATTCAGGATGGGCAGTCGCCTGACCACGCCAGAAGCGCAAGTCGGCCTCATCGCCTGCGTAGTGATTAGGCAAATCGAGATATTCCTGCGGCAAAAAGTACTTAAATGCAGGAATTGGCTCTAGAAATACTTGCTCCGCTATGTATAGCAAATCTCGCCAGTAGAAATCCATCGGCACAGCATAAGCCTTATAGAGTCCGATTATTTGCATCAAGTTTTCAGGTGTATCAGGGAGCATGGAGCCACCTGCTTCTAAGCGATGGATGATATCGGCATAAGGATGCTTTGATGATGGTAGCTTTGTAGCGGCTTCGAGTAATGTGGTTGTCATGGCTTATACCTCTTGATTAGAACTTAAATCGGGAGTTGAATCTGATAAATCGATATCTTCATAAATAGGAGGTACGGTAATCATTTTGTATCTCTAGTAAACTCTAAGGATATTTTCTCATGGGTCAATGACTTTCGGCTTTCACTAACGATCTCTTCTGTAGGGAGGCGATCACTAATTTGTACTGTGGCTTTTTCACTCCATCGAGTTAACCATACTGGCTGCACTCCGAGAAAGACAATAATTCCTGTTAAAACCAAAGCTGGCAAATGTTCTAGCCCACTTACTTTCGGATAATAAGCAGTGGTGTTATCTAATTTACCAAAACAGGTACGGTTGAGGAGAATTACAAAATAAACAGCGGTTAAACCTGTACCGATAATCGAAAAAATGGTGGGAATTGGAAACTTTGCAAAACTGCCCTGAAATACTAGAAATTCCGAAATAAATCCCACTAGTCCAGGAATGCCTGCACTTGCCATGCCACCGAGGATTAACAGGGCACTGGTAGTCGGTAAACCACGCAATGGGTTTAGCAAACCATTGAGAATATCTAAATCTCTTGTACCAGCCTTCTCTTCGATCACACCAACTAGATAGAAGAGTAAGGATAAAATCAAGCCATGACTAACCATCTGCGCGATACCACCGCTCAAGCTTAGGGGAGTTGAAGCGGCGGCGGCTAAGAGGATATAACTCATCTGACTGATCGAACTGTAGGCAACCATACGTTTGATGTCTCGTTGGGCGATCGCTACTATTGCTGCATACAAAATGCTTAAACCTGCCCAGAGTGCAATATAAGGTGATAGGAGAGTCCAAGCATCGGGGAATAAACCAACGCAGAAGCGAAATAGTCCGTAAGTTCCTAATTTTGAGACGATACCACCGAGCATCATGACTGTGGGAGTAGTAGATTCTACATAGGTGTCAGGAAGCCAAGTATGGAAGGGCACAAATGGAGCTTTGATCCCAAATCCCAGTAATAGAACCAACAAAAGTATAATTTGAACTTCTAACGGTAAGGAAAGAGTTTGCAAAGTAGCATAGTCAAAAATTGGTGTGGGATTAGCAGTAAGCCATCCTAAACCCAAGACGCCGATTAATATCAGAATCCCTGAAACTGCGGTAAAAATCAGGAACTTGGTTGCTGCATAGCTACGCTGTAATCCACCCCAAGCCGCAATTACGAGATAGAGTGGAATTAGTTCTATTTCATAGAAAAGAACAAACAGGAGCGTATTAGTTGAAAGCATGGCTCCGCTTACACCTGCATGAATCAATAACATTAATACTTGGAAAAATTTGGAGCGAAATTTGATTTGGCGCTCGCAAAAACAAATGATTAACCAAGTGAGTAACCCATTGAGAACAACTAAAGGTAAAGACAGCCCATCAACACCAAGGCTATAGTTTAAGCCGAGATTTTCTAGCCAAGGGACATTTTCAGATAGTTGGAAAGCGGAAATATTAGTATCAAATTGTTTTAAGAGGATAACGTCAAGAATCAGGATCGCACTGGCGAAGATTACGGCTCCTTTTTTAGATTGATTTTGGGGTAGCAGGGCGATCGCTAAAGCACCGATCACAGGCAACCAAATTAAAGCACTCAGTATATTGGGCATAGTTTTTTCTTGAATAAAAAGTCTATAAAAAGTTTATAAAAAGTCCAGATTTAGAGAGTACGGTTGAATAGCCATAATAGAAGAACGCCAATGCCGACCATGATTGTCAGGGTATAGAGTTGTAATTGCCCAAAAGTGCTGTATCGAAGGTTTTGACCACTAAAGAGAGTTGCTAATCCGAAGAAGTTACCCACACCATCAACAAAAAAGCGATCAAACCAGTACATCCGATTTGATATTCCGCCTACTAAGCCTACAATCGTCACCTTATAAAGTTTTGAAGTGTAGAAATCATAGGCAAAGAAGTTCTGTAGTCCTTGCCAAGGAATCTGAATCGGCTTGTTGACTTTCTCATTAAGATATAGATATGCACTTGCGGCTAAGCCAACTGTACTAGAACCTAAAAGCATGAGCGCATCAGCACTAAGTAAAACTGACCAGTCAGTAATAATTCCCAAACTAGCGAGTAATTGTGGAGTATGTAAGACTAGCCCCGCGAGAATTGTCATCGGTAAGACAATCAGCCACAGTGGCTCTACGGATCTTGTCGTCATTTGTTGAGGCTTACCACCCCAAATTAGTCCGAATACGCGCATTAAACTAAAGGCAATCAGTCCATTAATCAGTAGCAATAATTCCGCTAAAGCGGCATTCTTTTCCCAAAGATGGGATATTAAATCCACCATTGCCCAGAATCCACCGAAGGGAGGGAACCCAATCAGTCCCAATATCCCGATCAAGAAACACAGCCCAGATATGGGACGACGCTTCCATAATCCACTGATTAAGGTCAGATTTTGAGTTACTGTGTTAGAAATGATGCTGCCGATGCACATCAATAGTAAAGCGATCGCTAAGGCATGAGCCAAAATCAAAGTATAGGCACTATGAATTTCGCCAACACCAACCGCTATAAAGATCAGTCCCATGAAAGCACTGGTCAAATAAGATAGCGATCGCTTGATATCAATTTGAGCAATTGAGATGAGTACAGTGCCGAGAGCCGTAGATGCACCGATCGCAATTACTGCTTGCTGTGTAAAAGGTGACAGGGCAATTAAAGGCTGGAGTTTAATCAGTATCCAAGCACCTGTTGCTACAATTACGGAATTTCGGATGATTGTGCTAGGCAAAGGTCCTTCCATTGCTTCATCTAGCCAAAGATGCAAGGGAAATTGAGCGCATTTACCCATTGGCCCAACCATCAGCGCTAAAGTTACTAGGGTAATTGTGGTCGGATTCACATCTGCAGTTTTTGCCCATTCCGCTAGCTCACTGAAGTTCCAAGTTCCTGTCAATGGCCATAAGCCAACCACACCAACTAATAGAAATAAGTCACCAACCCGCTTAGTTAAAAAAGCATCTCGCGCTCCTGTAACTACTAGTGATTGGTTGTACCAAATACCAACTAGTAAATAAGTTCCTAATGTCAAAATTTCTAGAATGACGTAGCTAAAAAAGAGGGAATCACATAGCGCCAAGGAAGTCATCCCTGCTTCAAAGAGTGCTAGGAGAGCAAAGAAACGTCCCCAGCCCCAATCCATTTCCATATAACCGACGGCATAGATTTGAGCAAGTAGATTTAGCCCACTAATTAAGACGATCGCACCAATATTCACAGCAGAGATCTGTAAGTCAATGGTAAAGTTTAGCCCGTTCACACTTAACCAAGGAAAGGATAGTGAGTAGGCTGGATGTCCCCAAATGAGTGTCAAAGCACCAATCGCATGAATAAAAGAACAAAAAGTCATCAAGATATTGACATATCCTGCTGGTCTTGGTCCCGTTTTACGTGTAATTGCAGGAAACCAAGCGATCGATAGCATCGCTCCAATAAGGGAATAACAAGGAATTAGCCAGATATTGTCTAGCCAGTTATTTATCATAGAAAACCTATTGATTTTGCGAAAACCATAATTAAATTACTATGATTATTGCAAAAAATTTGCTATATGACAACATCTCTTATCATAAGCATTTATCTATAGATACTATATATAGGAGCAATTTATAAATTGTCTTTACATTTCATTATTTTGGGTAAGTCCTATTAAAACAATCTCGAAGTTAGCAATAACAGCGATAAGCCTAGTAAAACTAGAATAGAGCTACCGATATTATTCCAAAATTGATGATGGCTGGTGAGTGAAGCGCGTTGTTTAGGGCGATCTTCCATGATTGGCTGCAATGTTGACAGATCAATAATTGGGAACTTACCACGCCTAAACCAACCTGTGGCAATTACCGAGCGATCGCATAACATTTCAAGATTTTTAATCGTATTAGAAGGATCGATAATCCATTGCCGAAAATTGGGAATGTAGTTGAGAAATGCTAGTCCGCCTTGATCTTCTAAACGCACTGCATAGCCAAGATAAAACTCGTCAGTACCATAGCCGAGTAATTCGCCTGGGATTTGGACAGGAGCACCTTGCACATAACTAGCATAGGGATCGATCAACAAGCTCACTAAATCAGTATCAGCAACTCGGCGAAAGTCGGGATAACGCAAACTGCCTTGCAGCATAAATCCTAGTCCTAAACCAATCATCGACAAGCTTAGTAATAACCATCGGTTGTATAGTTGCGATAACATAATGGCGGCGATCGCCGCGATCGCTACGCCAACAAATGGCGAGATTTGAATTAATAAGTCGCGCCAAAAATTTCGATATAAAAGTTTTTTATTGAGCTTCTTTTCTTCTTTTAGTAATTCTGCAAAATCATATTCGGTTAGCAACCCCAATTGCTGAGAATATTTAGATAGAAATCTGAGTCGATGTCCAACTAATGGATGCGTGGAATGAATCTCTAACCAATGCTGCCACGGATTAAAAAGTTCCCATAGAAATACACGATATGGGTCTTGATCGGTTTGTCCGACATGGGCAATTTCCATCGCTAACCCGATCGCTGTCATCGTTTGGTGATCGCATATGCCAATCGCTCTAGTCGATTCTAAAAGTCGATTAGTTGGCATTGCCGGCTGGTTATAAGGCAGCATTTGCCGCGCCATTTTTGGCAATGCTCTGGCTAAGGCGTTAGGATTACCTGTAATCTCTGAGGCAAAGCGATCGCTGACAATCGTACTGGATTGAGAAAGCCAAACTAACAAATAATTACTGAGCGAGTAGAGAACATTGGCAAAAGTTGCCGCAACTTGCCAGATTTGCTTCGCACTTTTGGCACGATAACTGTGTCGGCTGAGTAATACATAAACAAAGTAGAGAACTTGAACAGGAGCAGAAACAAAAGTTAAAACAGCAAAGCTCTTATTTCGAATCCGTCCTAGTTGATATGCATAGACCGCCGCAATTTCATCATCATCCAGACAATCAAACAAGCCGCGACTAACCACGATTCGCGCTGAGTTGGAGATCACGCCATATGTAAAAGCAACGGGTGCATCGTCTTCTATCCATCCCAATCGCGGCACAAATATATTGTATTTTTCACAAAAGCCCTCAATGATTTCCACCGATTCAGGACTTTTCTCATCCAAATCAGCAAGAGTAATCCATTGAATGCGGTGATATTGTTTTTGGGTAATGTCAATAATCCAAGGCGACATAAAAAATAGCAAAATGCTAAATACGCTTGCCACAATTACAGTTGTTTTTACCCAAGCATCGGAAAAATGATCCGTAAAAATCCGTGAAATTCCATAGCTAGTTAAAAATTGCAGCCCGATAATCGCGGCGATCGTGATTACAATCGCGGCAATCAGAGAATATGTATATATCGGGGGGAGGTTTAAGGTAACGTTATTTTTGCGATAACGACGAGGACTAGACTTAATCACTGATGCGACATCTTCATTACGTTTGATGCGATCATCTAGTGGCTCATTCAAAATAGAGCGAAGTGTAATTAAAGACTTTTGTGCCCACTTTTGTAACTGCGGATCGTCATATTCTTCTAGGCGTTCACAAATAGCGATCGCCTTATCAGCACGACCTGTTTTTTTATATGCCGAAATCAGCCAAATTTGCGCTTGTACACAGTCTTTGGCATTGGGATCGGGATGCTGTTGGCTATATTCAGTCAAGAGGGCGATCGCTTCGGTGTAATGTTTTCGCAGTAACGCCTCTTTGCCAGCTTTCAGGGACATCAGTTCGCCTCAATCTCGCAACGTTAAAATTTATTTTGACACTTACGGTGCTGATATATAGCTTTACGTTTTTTATTTATAATTTTTACAATCATCGTTTTATACTCAGATAGAAACGAATATCTGAAGTCCCATGCCAGCATCATTGCGAAATCGCCAACATACTTTGATTTGCCAGTTAGCCGACTGTATTGAGGAAATTTGGCAAACCAACTTAGAACTAGCGCCCTATAAAGTCCCAGAGGGATTAGGTTATATCGAGGGTCACCTAGAAGGTGAAAAGCTGGTAATCGAAAATTGCTGTTATCAAGCACCGCAATTTCGTAAACTGCATTTAGAACTGGCGCAAGTTGGCAACAATTTAGATATCCTGCACTGTGTCATGTTTCCTAATCCCGAATATGCTATCCCCATTTTTGGTGCGGATATTGTGGGTGGACGTGGAGGTATTAGTGCCGCGATCGCCGATCTCTCGCCGATAAGTGCCGAGCGATCGCTACCCACCAAATATCACCAAGCTTTGTCAGCATTGCCTAAGTCTAACTTCGCTCAGCCTCGCGCTTTACCAGATTGGGCAGATATTTTCTCAGACTTTTGTTTATTTGTGCGTCCCATGGATTCTGTGGAAGAGCAAGCATTTTTGCAGCGCGTGCGTGACTTTTTGACTCTACATTGTCAAATTGCCAATGCCGAAATAGCCTTAACGAGCGATCTCGATATTGCTAAGGCGATCGCTGGTCAACAGTATTACTGCAAAAAACAGCAACAAAATGACAAAACCCGTCGGGTATTAGAAAAATCCTTTGGTACAGAATGGGCTGAGCGCTATATGACCACGATGTTATTTGACTCTGTTGCTGCTATTCCTATAGTTCTTGCGTAAGTTCTAAAGGTTTAAAAAATATTTGCTTTTTGTTGTCATAAAGATTAAGAAATATAACAAAATGTAAACAAATCAATTTCAAATTATTGAATTTATTGCTCAAAATCAACCACTGCATAGGTTGTCTGGTATTAAATAGGGAGTAGGTATAAATCTTTGAATTGCTAATTGTTATGCCCTATAACACTTTGAGCGACAAATAAAAACAAAATATATAAAATACCCAAAAAATCAGGACAGTAATTTAAGGAGACTGCATGTTCACTTCTGTTTCACCGATCGCAACATTATCAAGTAGACGTATCATTCCCGAAAATCTACAGGGTCGGGTCTTAATGAAGTTGGTCTATGTAGTGCTTGAACCTCAATATCAGAGCGCTATGTCGGCGGCTGTAAAGTCAATTAATAAGAATAATCCCAACCTAGCGATCGAGGTAAATGGTTATTTGATCGAAGACATTCGTAGTCCTGAAAATTACGAAGCCTTCAAAGAAGATATTGCAAGTGCCGATATTTTTATCGCCTCACTCATTTTTATTGACGATCTTGCTACGAAAATTGCTCTAGCGGTTGCACCTCAGCGCGATCGCTTATCAGCCTGCGTAGTATTCCCATCAATGCCAGAAGTGATGCGCCTAAACAAGATGGGCACATTCAGCATGGAAAATCTGGGGCAGTCCAAGAGTGCGATCGCGCAATTTATGCGGAAGCGCAAAGAAAAATCAGGGAGTTCTTTTCAAGACAGTATGCTCAAGGTCGTGCAAACCCTGCCGAAGATTCTCAAATATATGCCAATGGATAAGGCGCAGGATGCTCGCAATTTCATGTTGAGCTTCCAGTATTGGCTAGGTGGCTCGACTGAAAACTTAGAAAATTTCTTGTTAATGTTGGCGCAAAATTATCTGCCTACAGTCAAGGCAAGAGCTAAAGAAACTGGTTCTGGTACTCTCCTCATTAAAGAGCCTGTTACTTATTTGGAAAAGGGGCTGTGGCATCCACTCGCGCCGAAGATGTTTGAGAACACTACCGATTATTTAAACTGGTTTAACTCTCGCGAAGATATTCCTGACGACATGAAAGACCCTCTAGCGCCATGTGTGGGGCTACTGATGGCACGGACACACCTTGTCACAGGCGATGACGCCCATTATGTGGCGATGGTACAAGAATTAGAATCTCTAGGGGCAAGAGTAATTTCCGTATTCAATGGTGGTCTGGACTTCTCTAATGCTGTCGAAGAATATTTTTATGACCCCAAACAAAAAGATCGCGCGATCGTCGATAGCGTAGTTTCACTTACAGGTTTCGCTCTAGTCGGTGGACCCGCTAAACAAGATCATCCTAAGGCGATCAAAGCGCTCGAAAAGCTAAATCGTCCCTATATGGTAGCTTTACCCCTCGTATTCCAAACTACTGAAGAATGGCAAGATAGCGATCTTGGTTTGCATCCTGTCCAAGTCGCTTTGCAAGTCGCTCTACCAGAACTTGACGGTGGACTCGATCCAATTGTGCTTTCTGGTCGCGATAGTGCTACAGGTCGTTCTCATGCGATCGGCGATCGCTTAGAGACGATCGCTAATCGTGCGATCAAATGGGCAAATCTACGCCGCAAACCTCGCCACGAAAAGAAACTAGCAATCACAATCTTTAGTTTTCCACCAGACAAAGGCAATATTGGGACGGCTGCATATTTGGACGTATTTTCTTCCATTCACAAAGTTGCTGAAGCCCTCGCTCATAATGGTTACGATGTCCAAGGCTTACCCAAAACATCGCACGACATGATGGAAGATATCCTGCATAATCCTGAAGCAATGGTCGGTAGCCCCGAACTCAATGTCGCTTATAAGATGTCTGTACCCGAATACGAAGCTAACACTCCCTACGTCGATCGCATTATCGAGCAATGGGGCGCAGCACCTGGGAATCTCAATTCCGATGGACAGAACTTGCTCATTTACGGGAAGCAATACGGAAATCTATTTGTAGGTGTACAACCAACCTTTGGTTATGAAGGCGATCCGATGCGCTTACTATTTAGTAAATCTGCATCACCTCATCACGGATTTGTTGCTTACTACACCTATCTCAATCATATCTGGGGAGCCGATGCTGTCCTCCACTTCGGAACTCACGGCTCAATGGAATTCATGCCAGGTAAACAAGTCGGGATGTCGGGAGAATGTTTTCCTGACAGTTTGATTGGCGCGCTACCTAATATCTATTACTATGCCGTTAATAATCCATCAGAAGCAACGATCGCCAAACGTCGCGGTTATGCCACGATCATCAGTTACATCACTCCTGCACCTGAAAATGCAGGTCTGAGCCGTAATTTGCAAGAACTAAGCGAATTGATTGCATCTTACAAAGACTTGCGTACAGGCAGTCGCGGTATCCAAATCACCAACACGATTATGGATAAAGTGCGCCTAGTCAATCTCGATAAAGATGTCCAACTTCCAGACAAAGACGCGAAAGTCATGGATATGGAAGAGCGCGATAACGTGATCGGTCAGGTTTACAACAAACTGATGGAAATCGAATCGCGAGTTCTGCCTTGCGGTCTGCACGTTGTCGGCGAACCTCCTAAAGTCGAAGATGTTACCGATGTCTTGACCAGTATCGCCAGTTTCGATCGCCCCGAAGACAAGATGAAGTCTTTGCTTCGCACGATGTGTGAATGTATCGGACGCGACATCGAACAACTTTACAAATCCAGCGATAAAGGCATTTACGCTGATGTCGAACTTCTAGCAACCATTCGTGCCGTGGCTAACAAAGCCGTTGGCGCATTGGTCAAAGCCAAAGCTGATGATGATGGTAAAGTCTCGAAGATCTCCGTTCTCAACTTCTTTAGAATGGGTAAAGTCGAACCTTGGATCGAAGTATTCCAAGAAGCGGGTTATGCCAACATCAATAAAGATGAAATCAAGCCGTTATTTGAATTTCTAGAGTTCTGTCTCAAACAAATCGTTGCCGACAATGAACTTGGTGGATTGATTAAAGCTCTTGAAGGTGACTATATTTTGCCTAGCCCTGGTGGTGACCCGATCCGTAATCCCTTGGTATTACCGACTGGCAAGAATATGCACGCCCTCGACCCTAACTCAATCCCTACCAGCGCCGCCGTGCAAGCTGCGGAAGTCGTAGTCGAACGACTCCTAGAGCGTCAACGTAGTGACAACAATGGAGTCTATCCCGAAACGATCGCCGTCGTCCTTTGGGGAACTGACAACATCAAAACCTATGGCGAATCCCTCGCTCAAGTTCTCTGCATGATTGGCGTGAAGCCTATGCCTGACGCGCTTGGTCGCATCAATCGCTTAGAGCTAACTTCGCTCGAACAATTGGGAAGACCTCGCGTGGATGTCGTGGTTAACTGCTCAGGTGTATTCCGCGATTTATTCGTCAATCAAATGGACTTAATCGATCGCGCTGTGAGAATGGCAGCCGAAGCCGATGAGCCTTTGGAAATGAACTTTGTTCGCAAACACGCGATCGCGCAAGCAGAGGAATTTGGCTTAACCATCAACCAAGCCGCCACCCGCGTATTCAGTAACTCATCGGGTTCCTATTCTTCCAACGTTAACCTCGCTGTGGAAAACAGCACATGGGAAAACGAAGAAGAATTACAACAGATGTATCTGTCTCGCAAGTCCTTTGCTTTTGGTGGCAATGTCAGCAACACCCAACAGCGTCAACTTTACGAAGCTTCGTTGAAGACCGTTGACATGACCTTCCAAAACCTCGACTCGTCAGAAATCAGTCTCACCGATGTCTCGCATTACTTCGACTCTGACCCCACAAAACTCGTTGGCAGCCTTCGTAAAGATGGCAAAAAGCCCACTTCTTTTGTCGCTGACACCACCACCGCTAATGCTCAAGTTCGCACCCTCACAGAGACCGTGCGCCTCGATACCCGCACTAAGATTCTCAATCCTAAATGGTATGAGGGAATGCTCAAGAGTGGTTATGAAGGTGTGCGCGAAATCTCGAAGCGCCTTGTGAACACGATGGGCTGGTCGGCAACGGCTGGCGCTGTGGATAACTGGGTCTACGAAGATGTCAATGATGTCTATGTGAACGATAAAGAGATGTGCGATCGCCTCAAAAATCTCAACCCCAATTCGTTCCGTAAGATTGTCGGTACTCTCTTAGAAGTCAATGGTCGCGGTTATTGGGAAACCAGTGAAGAGAATCTGGATAGACTTCGTGAGCTATATCAGGAACTCGAAGATCGCATCGAAGGTGTAGAGTAAAAATAAAAAAAGGCGGCGCATTGCGCCGCCTTTTTTGAAAAACTTTTGAAATAATATTTCTTATGAGACCACCTAAAATTATTTCTGCTCAAGTTATAGGCGATCGCATTTTGTTGATCGAGTTTAGCGACAGTGAGTTTAAGAAGTACGATATTTCTAATTTGCTAGATAAACCCATGTTTGCACCTTTAATAAATCCTAGTTTTTTTAAGAATTTTAAGATTGAGACTGGAGGTTATGGGTTAGTTTGGAATGAGGATATCGATATCAGGAGATTATCATGACAATCCGTGAACTAGTCATTGAAATGAAACTGTTAGAGCGCCGCTTGACACTCTATGAGGAAAAATATGGGGTGTTGAGTGAGGATTTTTATGTGGCGCTGATGTCTGGTAGTTTGGCTGAATATGATGAGTATGACGAAACTCGTATAGATTTTAGTCGATGGAAGGGGATTTATGAGACATGGCGGCGGCGAAAGCATTCATATACAGAGCAATTGAAGGTATGTATATTCTCAGAAATGTTGCAGTTTCAGCCAACTTACTAGGATATGAGCAAATCTCAATCGCCACTAATTTCTTTAGCTGTATATAGCGAGTTTGTGTCACAAATTTTTAATCGGGCTAATGTCATTCGCTCCACGCTTGTGATTTGGTCAAACAGTCCATATACAGGGACTGCCGAGGGTGAGGTGTTTTTTACAGGAAATCTTCGATTGCGAATGAGAGAAGAGTTGGATTTTGATTCAGCTTTAATTGCATCCTATGGCTATGAGGTTTATCGAGGCAATGAGAAGCTATATTGGTATGACGATTTCCCCCATTCTCAAGATTTGTCTCTTGCTTCAACTTTTCCGCATCACAAGCACATCCCACCTGAAATAAGGCGTAATCGAATTCCCGCACCAGATCTCAGCTTTACATATCCCAACTTACCTTTTTTGCTTCAAGAGATTGAGTTATTGATGAATAGTTGATGTATGAGATGTTTTGGAGGCGATCGCAATTTTGGCTAAACGTAACAGGCGATCGCTTGATTGGATATCTTACAATCTTAACAACTTGAAATTTACTAGAATGATGATAGTCATTCAGACAAAAATGTTATGCCTAACTATTTAACTGTTGCTGAAGCGCAGGAAAAGTTGCCGACGCTATCTAGGAATCTCAAAAACCCAGCGATTATCACGAAAGATGGTAAGCCTATAATTGTTGCCTTGAGTATGCAACAGTTTGCTTCTTTGGTCGAAACAATTGAAATTTTAAGCGATCGCGAGTTCATGTCGGATTTGAGAGAAGGTATCCGACAAGCAGATTTAGGGCAAACGGTTAGTTTAGAAGCCTTGAAATTAGAATTAGGTTTCTAAGATAGTCATGGAATATAAAATTATTTTTTCCGTTCAGGCGAGGAAGCTTTTCGCTGCCATCAAGGATCGACGCGAACAGAGTGTGATTTTGGCAGTGATGGGAGAGTTAGTTTATGGAAAATAGCGATAAATTTCTTTACGATGCAATACCTTGCAAAATGTAACGGTTTCGCCTTCAAAAATTACGCCAATTCGATAATCTCCTACTTTAATTCGATACGCATTTTCATAGCCATGTAGTTTTTTGACATTTTTAATATCCGCCAACCCATTAAGTTTGGGAATATCCTCAAATACAAGGGTGTTTATGGGTTTGAAATAAGGTGTACTTCTGAGCGTTTTTAGTTCTTTCAGAAAGCTAGGAAGATAATTGACGTTCATTCTCTTTCCATTTCAGCAAGTGCTTCTTGGAGGCTAAGAGGCTTTTCATCTCTAACTTCTAGCATGGCATGGACAAGTCCCAAATCCTCGATCGCTTCGACAATTGCAGGATCTTGAGAATGGCTTTCTGAGACTGGTGTAACGCTTTCACGGAATAGGCGAATAATCTGTAAAAGGTTTGACCAATATTGTTCAGGGATTTTATCTAGCTCATTGGCTAGTTCTTCTGCAAATATGGTGGGGCTATTGGTTGACATCTTTTGTCCTGTTGTTGGCAAAAACATCTAAATAATTGCCAGTTTAACATGACGACATTAGACGATTTAGAGGCGATCGCACTTTTGGCTAAATGTAACAAGCGATCGCGATCTTGTAATTGGGGCGATCGCGGATATCATTTTAATGTGTTACAGATTTTAAAGGCGATCGCAGGTTTGGTAGTTTAGGCGATCGCAGTTCAATACCTATTATTTTTAAGGGACACTTGTATCTTTAAAGTTAGAATTAATAATAATTGCATTACTTAGTAAATCTTGTTGAGATTTTACATTAGAAATATTTGATTCTTGAATAACAGTTTGAGCAAAATTAACATTTTCTAAATTTGAGCCATTAATATTAGTGTTAGAGATATAGCTGCTACTAATATCTGCATCTTTGAAATCAGCATTGGTAATACTTGTATTAAAGATGTTAGCCCAACTAAGATTTACCTCTTTGAAGTTAGAGTCGGAAATACTTGTATTAGATATATTCGCTTCACTAATATCTGCATTTATAAATTCCGCGGCTTGAATATTTGTATAGGAGACATTTACCCCCCTAATATCTGCATTTATAAACGATGAAAAGTTAATAGATACATTGGATATATTAGCTTTAGTAAGATCAACCTCTGAAAAATCTGAACCAGAAATACTTGTTTGTTCAGAGATATTCACTCCGCATAAGTTTGAGCCTGTAAAGTTTGAGCTTTCAATGGCTGTATTTGAAATATTTGCACCAGTTAGATTAACGTTTTTTAAGTTTGAACTATGAAAACTTGTACCAGATAAATTTGCATGAGATAAATTTGCTCCATCGAAATCTACATTAAAAAAGCTAATTAGTGATAAGTTCGCAAAAGATAGTTCACAATTTCGTAAATTTAGCTGATTTATTTCTATACCCTTCAAGACCCATTGGCTTTGTAGACGAGAAATCCATGTATAGAATGATCCAGAATTTTGCCAATGAATGTTTGAGAACTCTCGTGTTGCACAACCACAAATATTGAGAAAACTGAGTAAAGCCATCTCAGCATTTATTGCTTGGCGATTCATCTCACGAAAACTTCCTAGATTTAAAAGTTCCATTGGCATTCCACATTCGAGTAGAGCCTCAATCAAATCACACAACATTTTTTGCCAATTACGGACATCCTCAAGTTGTTTTAGCTTTACCTCGTCTAGAATAAAGCGAAATAGATAGTCATCTATCACCGTTGCACCACAAAGAATTGCCCAGCGTTTTAGAGCTTCTTGTTTATCAATTCCTTTACGGAAATTATGCTCTCGTTCAGTTAACTCCTCATAAAGTGACTGTAGTTCTAACACCAAATGCTTTGCTGTCAAATATTCACCAAAACTTTTATGAGTAAACTCAAAAGTCTGTTCGTGGTCACGCAAATCATTACTCTCGCGAAAATAAAAGGCAGCTAAAAGTCTAGTAACACTTGACTTACTGTTTTGCTCTCCTTGTTGAAATTGATGCAAAGTTTCTTTTAGTCCACAAGACTCACATTGTTTCTCAATATCATCAACCGTAGCTGTCCGACCATTGCCATGCCAACAAGCTATAGCGATCGCTTCAAGAACTCCGATAAAACGTTCTTTATCAATTTCTTGAATTGTCTGATGGATGCCACTTTGCTCATAACGACGTTCATAGACTGAATCCAATAAATCAGCATAAATTGTATTGAGATTTGTCTCCTTAGAAAAGTTAATTCGTTTACCCTCATAGCTCAAAGCAATCAAGTAATTCAGCAAAGGCTGTGCCGTTATAGGCGTTAAGTTATCTTTACTAAGTTCATCGGGTAACCCTGCATAGTCAGTACCCTTCGATTTCCCATATCTCACCCACCATTCTTGGCGTTGATCCGAGCTAAGCAAGTTTTGTTCATCAATATATTGAACATTTCTTTCATTTCGCTCCTCACGGGTCAAGATGTAAGGCAATAAATGAAGAATCTGCTTAGGTTGGCGAAATTTACTTTCAGCCTCTTGAACAGATAGATCTCGACCAATGATAATGACCTGTAACCGAGTTTCCTCTTGATTGACACTTTGAACTGTACGCATCACTTCATCCACAAATTGCTGAGCAACCTCGGCGGCAACTTTCCCCTGCTTTGCTAGTTCATCTAGTCCGTCAAAAATAACTAATATAGACGCTTCCCGAAATTCAGGATCGAGTGGGTTTGCTGCAAGTAATTCACGCTCTTTGACAAATTTTCCCAAAGCTCCTATCAAGTCTTCTGTAAGATTAAAAGATTGTAGAGGAACAAATAAAATACAGCGATTAAGCTCTGCTTGTCGAGCAGCAAACATTTTGGCAAAGGAAGACTTCCCACTTCCCGGACTACCCGTGATAACACGAATTGAATCATTACGATCTCTGATTTGTAGCCATTTTTCTAACTCCTCTGCCAAATCTACTACTGTACGTTGATAAATCCATTCTTTTAATCTATCTGAGTCTTGTTTCTCGACTCTACACTCGTAATAGCCACGAAGCGGAACATATACCTGATTTAATCCAAATGCCTCTGCAAACATTGGTTTATCAACTTGCTTTTGCAGCCGTGCCCAATAAAGCCTCCATCCCCTTTCTCGTTCGATTGCTGGACTAAACGGTGTATTGAGTGCTTCTTGGATTTTAGAATAGTCTTTGGGGTGTTCTTGCCATTCTTGGTTCAGCGCAAAAGTAAAGTAGGCAGGAAATCGTCCTGCAATCATCCGAGCCTGTACTTCCGTTATTCCAAAATCCTGTAACCACTTCTCAAAAACTTCAATTATCAGATTGACTAAAAGCAATTCTTTAGGACGTTTGAAAAATTCACTCGATATTTCCAACTCTGAATTTTCCAAAGATCGATCAATTATCTCCGTCAAAGCACCCAAATCCCATTCATTAGGTACTTGAACTATCATCAAATTGATATTCTCACGCGCTAGATCGAGTAATGCCTTTGCAGTCGCCCGATAAATCAGCAGCCATGCCGTTTCTTCAATCGTGGCATTCAATCCAAGAGCCACCGATGACTCAACAATATCAAGTCCTACATTATTCCAGTTTTGAAAAGTCGCATCTACAGTTAGTTTCCCAATCCCTTTAAATAAGTCCACAAAATTGACTTTTAAGGATTTATTCCAAAACGCAACAGGATGCTTAGCGATAATTCGACTAGAATCATTTTCACTGGTTGACTTTGGCATACAAAACTTTGGAGTGATAAAGAAACGATCTTGTTTACTATATCATTGGCACGAAGTCGAATAAATGAAATGTTGTCAACGCTGCGTAATTTTGATTGCGATCGCGCTTTGATTTTGTCAGGGGTGGGAATGCGATCGCAATCTTAAATATGCAATTACCTCAGTTTAACAATATTGACCTAAAATCTAAATAAATGAGGAGCTAACCATGATTACTAATTCAAGTAGCCTTACTCTTGAAAATCTTCGACAAAAGTTTAAGATGCAACTCAATTCTAATGATCGCTTTTTTGATGAGTGGTTGCAAAATGCGCCAACCTTGACAGAATCAGAACAGCAGGGACTCGATCGCCTTAGTCGTAATTATATTTATCTTAGTCAGAAAGAACCACCCCTAGAAGAAGTTGTGAAACTAGTAGTTGTTTCGCCTTTGCTGGATTTAACAGATTTCTATCAAGCGCCATTTTTGGTAAAAACAGAAGTCAGCACTAGCATTGAAGTTTCTGATGAAGCAGATTCTGTAACAATTCAAGGCAGAGTTGATATTCTCGTATTACAGGATAGATTTTGGGTGATTGTGATTGAATCCAAACCTGCACGCCTTGATGTAACGGCGGGAGTTCCGCAAGCACTGACTTATTTGTTGAGCGCTCCCAATATTCAAGTAAATAGCTTTGGGATGGTCACAAATGGAAGAGAAGTTTTGTTTTTGAAATGCGATCGCAGTCAAAGTACGCCACAATATACGCGATCGCAAACTTAATACGCGATCGCAAACTTATCGTTTACTAGAAAACATGCAAGAGCGTATTCAAGTTTTACAGGGACTTAAGCAAATTGGGACGTTAATTTGCGATCGCATTACGAGTTAGTGATGTAGCGATCGCGCTTTTGAATAAACGGAAAAGTCGATCGCGAGTAAGTCTTAGCTTGTCTAGAAATTGCTGATATTTTTGCGTATGTCCTTCTTTGTGTGACTATGTTTTGGTTTGATCGGAATTTGCTGTATATTTGTAATTTATGTTACGGTTTGAATTTGCAAATGCTGATGGTTCTTACGTTTTTAAAATTTATTTAAAATAAAGAAATACTGTCAGAAAACCTATATTGATATCTATATTCAAACTTTTCAAGCTTTTTCGTTAAATCTTAAAATCAACATAATCGGGAATCACTAAAACATGCGAGGAGAACAAATAGTTCAACGTAACTTTTTACGTCTAAATTTAAATAACTTAAACCATTTGCATAGCAATGCGATCGCTGACCCATCAATCTTAAAGACTTTGCAAATAGGCGTATTAGCACATCGAGGAGTGGAAATAGCCCTGCAAATGTGGCAACCAACAGCCGACTATTTAAATAAACAATTACCCAATTACAACTTTGTGATCGCCCCTTTAAGTTTCGAGGAGATGTGGGTCTCGGTGGCAGCAGGGGGCATGGATTTTGTGGTGACTAACTCTAGTATGTATGTGGAGTTTGAATCCTTATATAATCTCAATCGCTTGGCTACCCTCAAAAATTTGAGAATGGGTCGAGCCTATACTGTTTTTGGGGGCGTAATCTTGCGAAGACGAGAACGTACTGATATCCAGAACTTGACTGACTTAGTGGGAAAAAACTTTGCAGGAGCTAATGAGTATTCCTTTGGGGCATGGCAAACCGCTTGGCGTGAGATTAAAGCCGTAGGAATCGATCCCTATCGCGACTTTCTCTCTTTACGTTTTTCGGGAACCCATGATGATGTCGTCTACGCGGTCAGGGATGGTTTAGTTGATGCTGGATCAGTGCAAACTGATACTTTAGAACACATGGCTGAGGAAGGCAAAATCAAACTTGAAGATTTTGAAATTATTAATCAACAGACTCAATATGGAGATGAGTTTCCCTTTGCGCTGAGTACTCGCCTATATCCAGAATGGCCCTTTGCCGCTAGCCATCAAGTTGATATGGAAATAATGGAAGATGTGGCGATCGCCCTATTACAAATGGCAAAACTTAATCCTGAAGCCGCTTTAGCTGCAAACTCACAAGGTTGGACAGTTCCTCTTAATTATGAATCGATTCATGAATGTCAAAAAGAACTAAACTTAGGAGTCTATACTGATAACGATCGCACTAACTTTGATCTAGCGGTTAAAGGTTCCAATGATGGTTTATGGAACTGGAATATGGAAACTAATGAAGTTTTCTTTTCGGCGCGTTGGAATCAGATGTTAGGTTATGCAGAGGATGAAATTAAGGATGATGGTCAAGAATGGGAATCTCGCATTCATCCTGATGATTACGCGCAATTTCAATCAACTATGGAAGCATATCTCAAAGGGGCGATCGCGGAGTATGCAAGCGAATATCGGCTGCGGCATAAAGACGCTTCCTATCGCTGGATACTCTCACGGGGGACACTTTTGCGCGATGTGCATGGAACTCCCTATCGCATGGCAGGTTCCCATACTGACATTACCTCGCGCAAGCTAGCCGAAGCCACTCTCGTTGCTTCCGAATCTCGCCTTAAGGAACAAGCTTTAGACTTAGAACAAGCTCTAAAAGATTTACAGTCAACTCAAGCACAATTGATTCAAACTGAAAAGATGTCTAGCTTGGGACAGCTTGTTGCAGGGATTGCTCATGAGATTAATAATCCTGTCAATTTTATTCATGGCAATGTCAATTATGCATCTAATTACATCACGAAGCTGATTGATTTAATCAATCTCTATGGTAAATATAATCCTGAACCTGCTGTAGAAATTCTCAATAAAATTAATGAAATCGATCTTGATTTTATTTTGATGGATTTACCAAAGCTATTAAGATCAATGCAAGTAGGCACGGATCGGATCACTACAATTGTGCTTTCTCTCCGCAACTTCTCACGGCTTGATGAAGCCGATCTCAAAGCTGTCAATATTCATGATGGGCTTGATAATACGCTTTTAATTTTGCAATACAACCTGAAGAGCAAAGCGGGAAATATCGCAGTTGACATTGTCAAAGACTATGGAGATTTACCTTTAGTAGAATGCTACGCAGGTCAACTCAATCAAGTATTTATGAATATCCTCAGTAATGCGATCGATGCTTTTCCTAAGTTTGCCAAAAATTCTACAATTCAGATTAGTACGAAATTAATAGGCGATCGCGTAGTCATCTTGATCGCTGATAACGGCTCAGGCATGACCGCAGAAACTCAAAAGCGTCTATTCGATCCTTTCTTCACCACTAAGCCTGTGGGACAGGGAACAGGTTTGGGCTTAGCGATTAGTTACCAGATTATTATCAAAAAGCATGGCGGATCTTTACAATGTCAATCTGAGCTAGGCAAAGGTACTGAGTTTCGGATTGAAATTCCTATGTCTGCGTCTGAGCAAGCTTAAGGACGTATTTGAGAAGTTCTGTATAGAGATTTCAGCCCGATCTCCATTTGGTAATTTCATAGAACAAAGTAATATTTACCTAAACTCACTGTATCAAGCAAAAGAATAGGCGATCGCATTACGAGTTTGTGATATTATGATTGCGCTTTTGGATAAACGCAAAAGGCGATCGCAAAAACATCACTAGTAATTCCTTATGAGAAATAGACTTGGAAAGGGCTAGATAAGATACCTATTGCGGTTTTCAGTCAATAAGTGTACGAGTTTCAGCTTCGGAAAACCATCCCAAAATATCCTTAGTGGATACAGAATCGAGAGCATCAGTAATGACATTATCTAAGGTTTCACGAGAATGTGGATTTTGCTTACGAATGAAAGCTTTTAATTTTGACCACAATAATTCAATCGGGTTGAAATCAGGGGAATAAGTCGGTAAGAATATAACCTTAACTTTGACTGACTCAATTAAAGTTCTCACTGCTTCTTGCTTGTGAACATTAAGATTGTCCATAACCACAATCGCCCCTTCCCACAACACTTGTAGCAAAAATTGTTCAACAAAACTCAAAAATACCTGAGCATTAGTACCGCCATCAAGTAAAACGCTGGTTAGTACTCCTGATAGAGCCATTGCGCCGATCATGGTGACGTGCTTACCCTTTTTTTTCGGTTGTGACCCTTTTGCTCTCATTCCTTTATGCTCTCTAGCATGACTGCGAGTCATATTTAATCTCATCCCAGTCTCATCAATGAAAACTAATTTCTCTGCTAGTACAGACCATAGCCATACCTTGTAGTTTTTTCTCGCCTCGATTACTTCTGTCTCTTCTTGTTCTGTCGCGTGCATAGTTTTTTTATGCGTCCAACCGATTTTCTCGATCAACCTATGCATACTGCTAATACTGATTGGCTTTTCCGTCTCCGCAGACATCAGGTCACATAATTCTGATAGGGTCGCATCGTTTTGCTCTAGCAGAATCTTGCTAATTAAAATCTGGTTCTCTGGGGTGGTTTGCTTTGGTTTGCTTCCCCTTTAGCTTTGGGTGTTAGATCACCCGTTTCTCTTTTTTGCTTTGTCAGGCGTAATACCGTGTTTTTTCCCACTTTAAACCGTTTCCCAATGCACCTCATTGAGCCCTCTTTTTGTTCATATGCTTCTACTATTTTTTGGCGCAAATCCAACGATATTCCTGACATATTTTTTGTCCTTTATTTGTTGCTTTCCTATACTACTCTATGTCCTCTTTTCATTGAAAACTGCGATAACACCATTAGCAAGTGGAAGATTACGTTTAAGGGTTTGTTGCAGATAATCACTGACTATTAAGGGCTGAATATCTGCAAATAGGTTCTCAGATTCTTCCTCAAGACAAAGTTTTCCTGTACTTGAGCGATCGTTTTGAATTCGCTATACGACATGAGGTAATCCTGACTTTGTAAACAATAACAGAAGTCTATTTCATTAATTATAGCTGCTTTAACTTTTGCGCCTCACATTTTGCGTATGGATATATTTTCATTTTTTGTAATAGCTCAAGCTAGAGCAAATAAGGATTGAAGAGGGTCTAAAGCGGTAAGAATGGATTCAAAAGTGGATAAACCTTGTCTTTTTCCAGTATTGACAATAGAACGAATCATCGCAAATAAATCACGTCCCCAATTAGAGCGAAATCCATTCGTGATTTTCCTAAATATGACACTCCAACGCAGAGCTTGTTCGCTGGAATTATTTGTCGGCGGTATGGTCGGGTCATCCAAGAACAGAAACAAGTTTTCTCGT